>NZ_SCVH01000105.1 GCF_004296935.1 Reyranella sp. | reverse complement strand
ATGACGCTCGCCCACGAGCGTCATCACGTCCCGCACCTTGCCCTGGTAGTTGAGCAGCAGGTAGGGATGCGCCGACGGCACCGTGGGATGGGCGAAGGCGCCCGGCGACTTGCCCGGCCGCGCCGGCGCGTCGATCCAGGCATTGTCGAAGAACTTCTTGCCGACCGACGCCAGTTCCGGCGAGAAGGCGCCGTAGGCGTCGAGCACGATCCTGGTCGCCTCGGGCCAGGCGATCACGCGGTCGTCGTGCTCGGGCAGCGGCGCGTTGCGGTCCCAGTAGGGCATCTTCTCGACGCCGAACCATTTGGCCTTGAGCTTGTAGTAGCGGTGCGCGAGCCTGGGATAGGCCGCCTTCACCGACGAGGCCAGTGCATCCACCACCTCGTCCTCGACGCAGTTGCCGAGGTTCATGGCGGACTGCGGCCGCGGATATTTGCGCCAGCGGTCCTCGATCTCCTTGTCCTTGGCGAGCGTATTGGTGAGCAGCGAGAACACCGCGATATTGTCGCCCTGGACCTTGCCGAAGGATTTGGCCGCGTCCTTGCGCACCGTCGCGTCCTTGCTCGACAGCTTGTCGAGGATCTGCGGCTCGGTCAGCACTTCGTTGCGGAAGGGATAGCGCAGCCGCGCGATCGTCTCGTCGAACAAGCGCGACCAGGCGGCGCGGCCGACAACGTATTTCTCGTGCAGTGCCTTCTCGAGTTCGTCCGACAGCGTGTGCGGCCGGAAGGCGCGCAGGTCGCGCAACCACGGTGCGTATTTGGCGAGTTCCGGCGCCTTCATCTTGGCGGCGAGGTCGGCGTCTTCCAGGCGCTTCACTTCCAGGCCGAAGAACAGCAGCTTCGAGCCGATGTCGGTCAGGCTCTCCGACACGTTCTGCGAGAAGCGGCCGCGCTCGGGATCGGCCATGTCGCTGGCGTAATAGAGAGAGGCGTAGGAGCCGATGCGGCCCATGAGGTCCGACATCTTCTCGTAGCGCGCGATCGCAGCCCCCAATGCCTTGCCGTCGAGCCCGGCCACCTTGCCTTCGTAGTCCCGGGCGAATGCCTCGGCCTCGACCGCGGCGCGCTTGAGGTCGGTCTCGAGATCGGGTCCGGTCGGGCTGGAATAGAGGTCGGCGAGGTTCCAGGTCGGCAGATCGCCCAGCATTGCACTCATTCACTCAACTCCTGCTGTCCCCAGAGATGGGGCCGTGCGCCCCTCGGCGCAAGTTACAGGCGATTGTACGTCTTGAACCAGTCGACGAAGAGCGGAATCCCCTGCTCCACCGTCACCTGGGGAGTCCAGCCGAAGTCGCGTGTGGCATCGGCGATATCGGCTGCGGTCTCCTGCATGTCGCCGGGCTCGCCGGGGCGCAGCTCGACCTTGGCCTCGCGGCCCAGCGCCTTCTCGAACAGCGCGACGACATGGACGATGTCCTCGCTCCGCGCCGCGCCCAGATTGTAGACCCGATGGCCCGCCGCGGCCGCCGGCTTGTCGAGCACGGCCAGGGTGCCGGCCACGATGTCGTCGATGTAGCTGTAGTCGCGCTTGATGAAGCCCAGGTGATTGAGCTGGATCGTGTTGCCCTCGTGGATCGCCTTGGCAAAGATATAAGGTGACATGTCGGGCCGGCCCCACGGCCCGTAGACCGTGAAATAGCGCAGCCCCGTCGTCCTCATCCCGTAGAGATGGCTATAAGCCTCGGTCATCAGCTCGTCGGCGCGCTTGGTCGCGGCATAGAGCGATATCGGCCGGTCGACGTTGTCGGTCGTGGCGAAAGGCAGCTTGCGGTTGCCGCCGTAGACCGACGAGGACGAGGCATAGACGAAATGCCGGAGGTCCCTGAGCCCGCGCGCCAGCTCGAGCATCACGAGATGGCCCATGACGTTGGTCTGCACGTAGATATAGGGATCGACCATCGAATGGCGGACGCCGGGCTGGGCCGCCAGATGCACGATGCGGTCGAGATCGCCGTGCTTGCCGGCCAGCGCCGCCATCGCGTCCCGGTCGGCGATGTCGGCTTCCAGGAAGGTAAAGCCCCGGTCCTCGCGCAGCGTCTTGAGGCGGGCGAACTTCAGGATCGGGTCGTAGTAGTCGCTGAAATTGTCGACGCCGACCACCGCCTCGCCCCGGGCCAGCAGGGCCCGCGCGACGTGCGACCCGATGAAGCCGGCGACTCCGGTGACGAGAACAGACATGCGGCGGGTGATTACAACATTTCATTCCCGGGCGACACCGTGAAACGGCGCGCATGATCGGTGGGTCCCGGCACCCTTAAAACGTCATTTTTGCACGGGGCCCGCGTTCCCGATTGCAAGGCGCAAGATTCTGTCGCTACCGTGCCCATATAACAAGTCAAGGAGGTTGCCCATGACAACAGCGGTGACCCTGGATGACAAATACGTCCTCGAAACGGGACGGGTGTATCTCACCGGCACGCAGGCCCTGGTCCGACTGCCCATGATGCAGCGCCAGCGCGACCTTGCCGCCGGCCTCAACACCGCCTGCTACATCTCCGGCTATCGCGGCTCGCCGCTCGGCGGCTTCGACCAGGCCCTGTGGCAGGCCAAGCGCTTCATCAAGAAGAACCACATCGAATTCCAGCCCGGCACCAACGAGGACCTGGCGGCGACGTCGCTGTGGGGCACACAGCAGATCCATCTCTATCCCGGTGCGCGCTACGACGGCGTCTACGGCATGTGGTACGGCAAGGGCCCCGGCGTCGATCGCTCCGGCGACGCTTTCAAGCACGCCAACTATGCCGGCACCTCCAGGCACGGTGGCGTCGTGGCGCTGGCCGGCGACGACCACATGGCCAAGTCCTCGACCGTCGCGCACCAGAGCGAGCCCGCCTTCATCGCCGCCGGCATGCCGATCATCCACGCCGCGTCAGTTCAGGAATATCTCGACTGGGGCCTCCATGCCTTCGAGATGTCGCGCTACTCCGGCCTCTGGGTCGGCTTCAAGGTGCTGAGCGAGACCGTCGACTCCTCCGCTTCCGTCTATGTCGATCCGCACCGCCTCGAGATCCACACCCCGTCCGATCACCACCTGCCGCCCGAGGGCGTGCACATCCGCTGGCCCGACGATTGGCTGGGCCAGGAGAAGCGCGTCTACCAGGTGAAGCTCCCGGCGGCGCTCGCCTACTGGCGCGCCAACAAGCTCGACAAGGTCATGCTCGGCCGCCCCGACGCGCGCTTCGGCATCGTCACGGTGGGCAAGTCCTACCTCGACGTCCGCCAGGCGCTGGACGAGCTCGGCATCGACGACGCCGAGGCCGAACGGCTGGGACTCGCGATCTATAAAGTCGGCATGGTCTGGCCGCTCGAGACCGAGGGCGCGTCGGCCTTCGCCGCCGGCAAGCGCGAGATCCTGGTGATCGAGGAGAAGCGGCCGATCATCGAGCAGCAGCTGAAGGACGCGCTGTTCAACATGGAGGCCGGCCGCCGGCCCGTCGTCGTCGGCAAGCACGACGAGCGCGGCCAGCACCTGCTCAAGAGCGACGGCGAGCTGACGCCATTCGAGATCGCCTCGGCGATCGTCGCCCGCTTCGGCCTCGCCGGCTTGAGCGAGCGCACGAAGCAGCGCTTCGAAGGGCTGAAGCGGCGCGGCGGCCGCCAGGTGCGGAACGAATCCGGCATGGCCCGCGTGCCCTATTTCTGCTCCGGCTGCCCGCACAACAGCTCGACCAAAGTGCCCGACGGCTCGCTGGCGCTGGCCGGCATCGGCTGCCACACGCTGGCCATCGGCATGGAGCGCAACACCAAGACCTTCACCCACATGGGCGCCGAGGGCGCCACCTGGGTCGGCGCCAGCCACTTCACCGACACGCCGCACGTTTTCCAGAACCTGGGCGACGGCACCTATTTCCATTCCGGCCTGCTCGCGATCCGCCACGCCATCGCGAACAAGACCAGCATGACCTACAAGATCCTCTACAACGACGCCGTCGCCATGACCGGCGGCCAGCCGCACGATGGCGACGTCACGCCGTGGCGCATCAGCCGCCAGGTCCGCGCCGAGGGCGTCGACCGCATCGCCCTGGTGAGCGACGATCCGGAGAAATATCCCGTCGGCACCGACTGGGCCTCGGGCGTCACCTTCCATCACAGGGACCAGCTCGACGAGGTCCAGCGCGAGCTGCGCGAGGTGAAGGGCGTCTCGGTCCTGATCTACGACCAGACCTGCGCCGCCGAGAAGCGCCGCCGCCGCAAGCGTGGCACCTATCCCGATCCCGCCAAGCGCGTGCTGATCAACCAGGCGGTGTGCGAGGGTTGCGGCGACTGCTCGACCAAGTCGAACTGCCTCTCCGTCGTGCCGGTCGCCACCGAGTTCGGCTCCAAGCGCGCCATCGACCAGTCGTCCTGCAACAAGGATTTTTCGTGCCTGAACGGCTTCTGCCCGTCCTTCGTCACGGTCGAAGGCGGCAGCCTGCGCAAAGGCAAAGCCGGCAAGTCGGCCGCGGTCGACAAGGCTGAGCCGGCCCTGCCGCCCGCTCCCACGCTCCCGTCCATCGCCGACAAGCCCTATGGCGTGCTGATCACCGGCATCGGCGGCACCGGCGTCGTCACCATCGGCGCCATCATGGGCATGGCCGCGCACCTCGAAGGAAAAGGCGCCACCGTCCTCGACCAGCTCGGCATGGCGCAGAAGGGCGGCGCCGTGATCAGCCATGTGCGCCTTGGCGCCACACCCGAGGCGCTGCACGCGGTGAGGCTGGGCGCCGGCGGCGCCAACCTGCTGCTGGGCTGCGATCTCGTGGTCAGCGCCGGCAACGATTCGCTCGCGCGACTCGAGCCCGGCACCTCGCGCGCCATCGTCAACACGCACGAGACCATCACCGGCGAGTTCACCCGCCATCCCGACATCGCCTTCCCCTCGCATACGCTGAAGCTTTCGATCGAGGCCGGCGCTGGCGCCGAGGCCTGCGATTTCATCGACGCCACGCAGATCGCCACCGCCCTGATGGGCGATTCGATCGCCACCAACATGTTCATGCTGGGCTACGCCTACCAAAAGGGCCTGGTGCCGATCGGCCACGAGGCGCTGGAGCAGGCGATCGAGCTGAACGGCGCCGCCGTCGCCATGAACACCGCGGCCTTCCGCTGGGGCCGCCGCGCGGCCGCCGACCGCGCCGCAACCGAAAAGCTCGCCGCGCCCGCCGCGACGGTCGTTCCCTTCACGCGCATCGCCAAAACGCTCGATGAGATCGTGGCCGTGCGGATGAAGCACCTTACGGGTTACCAGAACGCGGCACTGGCCGGGCGCTACAAGGCGCTGGTCGACAAGGTGCGCGCGGCCGAACAGAAGGCCACCCCCGGCCGCACCGACCTGGCCGAGGCCGTAGCGCGCAACTACAGCAAGCTCCTCAGCTACAAGGACGAGTACGAAGTGGCGCGGCTCTATGCCGATGCCGCCTTCGACGCCCAGCTCGCCGGCCAGTTCGAGGGCGACTACAAGCTCAAGTTCCATCTCGCGCCGCCGCTCTTCTCCAGCCGCGACCCCAAGACCGGCCATCTGATCAAGCAGGAGTTCGGCGCCTGGATGCTGCCGGCTTTCAGGATGCTGGCGAAGCTGAAGGGCCTGCGCGGCTCAAAGCTCGACATCTTCGGCTACACGCAGGAGCGCAAGACCGAGCGCGCACTGATCGGCCAATACGAGGCGCTGGTGGCCGAGCTGCTGCAAACGCTCTCCCCCGCCAACCACGCGCTCGCCGTAAAACTCGCCGCCATCCCCGACGATATAAAGGGCTACGGCCACATCAAGGACGCGCATCTCGAGAAGGCCAGGAAGAAGGAAGTCGAGCTGCTGCACCAGTGGCGCAACCCCGAGGCGATGAAGGCCGCGGCGGAGTGAGGACGCTGAGGCGGGTCCGGCCGGATCGCCTCCGCCACACCCTGCAATTGCGACCTTTTTCGACCGTCCGCCGCGAAAAAATAATGCATCTTCGGGGATGCTAACAGTCAGTCCCCCGTAAGCTCCCATGAATATAGGCTGCACAAGAAGACGGAAGCAGGGAGCTGAGCGGACAATGAATACGATCTATCGCTGGATGGCGCCGCTGGCGCTCATCCTCGGCACAGCCGTTGTGCCGGCATCGGCCCAGAACCAGGCCGCTTTTTCGACCTCCTACACCCTCGAATACGAGATGAAGTACGACCGCGCGGCAGAGGTTATCAAGAGCCTCGCCGACAGCGGCCACGAGTTCGCCCGGTTGCGCCTGGGCTGGCTCGCCTACCTGGCCGGCCGCTACAACGACTCGCTCAACCACTACAACCTGGTCCTGCGGGCCAACCCGAACTCGATCGACGGCCGGCTCGGCCTCACCCTGCCGCTGCTCGTCCAGAAGCGCTGGCAGGAAGCAGCGACCCAGGCCCGCCAGGTGCTGGCGACCTCGCCATGGGACTACACCGCCCACGCCCGCCTGCTGGTCTGCGAGGAAGGGCTGAAGCAGTGGCCGCAGCTCGAGGCACATGCCCGGGAGATCTCGACCATGTGGGGCTCCGACGCCAACGCTCTGGTCTACCTCGCCCGCGCACGTGTGGCGCAGGGCAACATCGCGGGCGCCCGCCAGGCCTACGCTCAGGTGCTGGAGCGCATTCCCCAACACGCCGAGTCGCTTGCGTTCCTGAAGAAAAACTCCTGATCACCCCGGGGGCACCCATGTCTGGCAACGCATCCTCGGTCGGCGGCAGCGCGCTGCTGCCGGCCGATCTCCTGAAGCGACTCGCCACCAGCGAGAGCGGCTTCATCTTCGATCCGGCGAGCGGCGACAGCTTCACCGCCAACGCCTCCGCGCTCGCCATCATCCGGCTCGCGACCACCGAGTCGAGTCCCGCGCGCATCGCCGAGCTGCTGGCCGAGGAGTTCGACGTCTCCCGGGTCCAGGCCGAGCGCGAGGTCGTCGAGTTCGCCTCCGTGCTGCGCCAGGCGCTGGGCTAGGCCGCGCATCATGAGCACCAGAACGCTGACGGTCGCGATCACCGGCATGAATGCGCGCGCCGACAATCCGGGGCCCGGCGTCGCCGTCGGCCGCTGCCTCGCCGAGTCCGGCCGTGACGTGCGGCTCGTGGGTCTCGCCTACGAATTGCTCGACCCCGGCCTTTATCTCGACGGCCTCTTCGCCGCGACCTACATGTTGCCCTACCCATCGGCGGGCGAGGCCGCGTTCCTCGAGCGCCTGAAGATCGTGCACGAGGAGCAGCGGATCGATGTGCTGATCCCCTGCCTCGACGCCGAGCTGCCGGCCTGCATCGCACTCTCCGACCGGCTGGCGGCGATGGGCATCCACACCTTCCTGCCGACCGCCGACCAGTTCGCGTTGCGCGCCAAGGACCGCCTGGCCGAGGCGGCCAAGGCAGCGGGCGTCGAGATGCCGAAGACGGCGACCATCAGCAACCCGGCGTTCTTCCGCACCTGCACGCAGGACGGCTGGACCTATCCGCTGGTGGTGAAGGGCTGCTTCTACGATGCGGTCGTTGCCTACGACGCGCAGCAGGCGATCGCGGCCTACCACCGCATCGCCGCACAGTGGGGTCACCCGGTGCTGGTCCAGCGCCACGTCGCGGGCGAGGAGTACAATCTCTGCGCCATCGGCGACGGCCATGGCGGCATGCTCGGCCCGGTCATGATGAAGAAGCGGGCGCTCACCGACAAAGGCAAGGCCTGGGCGGGCGTCTGCGTCTCCGACCGGGCGATCGAGGACGCCTCGGCGCGCCTCATCGCGGCGCTCAAGTGGCGCGGCCCCTGCGAGATCGAGGGCGTGCGCAGCCGCACCGGCGAGTTCCGCCTGCTCGAGATCAACCCGCGCTTCCCGGCCTGGGTCTACTTCACCCACGGCGTCGGCCGGAACCTGCCGGCTGCGCTGCTCGACCTGATCGACGGCGGCCTGCCGCCGGTCTTCGCCGCTCCCAAGGTCGGCACCATGTTCATCCGCTATGCCCAGGAAGTCGTCGTGCCGCTTTCCGCCTTCGAGCATGTCGTGACCGAAGGCGGCCGCACGTCGAATGCCACCTCGCCTCGCGAAGGAATCCCCGCATGACCGTTGCCGCCCGCAAGCCCTGGCACAAGCCAGTCCTCACGCCGCATCGCGCCGGCGGCCCCAACAAGTTCGGCAACACGCGCACCCGGGCCTTCCGAACCGAGATCGACGGCGTGTCGATCGACAGCCTGCTCGAACGCTACGGCTCGCCGCTATTCGTTCTGTCCGAGCACCGGCTGCGCGAGAATGCCCGCCGCCTGCTGCGCTCCTTCCGCACGCGCTATCCGCGTGTCCGCTACGGCTGGTCCTACAAGACCAACTACCTGAACGCCGTCTGCAGCACGCTGCACCAGGAAGGCGCCTGGGCCGAGGTCGTCTCGGAGTTCGAATACGACAAGGCCCGGTCGCTCGGCGTGCCGGGTTCGCGCATCATCTTCAACGGCCCGCACAAGCCCAGGAAGGCGCTGGAGCGCGCCGCGACCGAGGGCGCGCTGATCCATCTCGACAATCTCGACGAGCTGTTCCTGCTGGAAGACGTGGCACGCAGCCTCGGCCGCACCATTCCGGTGGCGCTCCGGCTCAACTTCGACACCGGCTACCACGAGGCGTGGAGCCGCTTCGGCTTCAACGTCGAATCTCAGGCCGCTCACGACGCCGCCCGCCGCGTCGCCGCCGCCGGCCTGCTGAAGCTCACCGGCCTGCACAGCCATATCGGCACCTTCGTGCTCGATCCCCGCGCCTACGCCGCGCAGATCAAGATCATGGCGCAGTTCATGGAATTCGCCGAGAAGGAGACCGGCGCGCACATCGAGTATCTCGACATCGGCGGCGGCTTCGCGTCGCGCAACGCACTGCAGGGCATCTACCTGCCGCCCGACCAGGCCGTGCCTTCGATCGAGCAGTACGCCGAGACCATCGCGCAGGCGATGATGGAGGCCGTGCGCGGCCGCAAGGACTGGCCGTGGCTGATCCTTGAGAGTGGCCGCGCCGTGGTCGACGATGCCGAGTCGCTCGTGACTTCGGTGGTCGGTTCCAAGCGCCTGCCCGACGGCCGCAAGGCCATGATCCTCGATGCCGGCGTCAACCTGTTGTTCACCGCCTACTGGTATCACCACGACTGCCAGCCGACGCGCCTGATCGACGGTATCCCCGAGGAGACGGTGCTGTACGGCCCGCTCTGCATGAACATCGACGTCATGCGCCATTCGGTGTGGCTGCCGCCGCTCGGCATCGGCGACTCGCTCGTGTTCAATCCGGTCGGCGCCTACAACAACACGCAGTGGCAGCAGTTCATCGAGTACCGGCCATCGGTCGTGATGGTGCACGAGAACGGCGAGGTCTCCGAGGTCCGCACGCCCGACACGCTCGCCACCATGCTGAGCCAGGAGCGCCTGCCCGAGGTCCTGCGCAACCCGTTCCCGCAAGGCATGCCCGACTGATGCTCCCGGCCCTGTTCGGCACCGCGCACCGCCAGCTGAAACCCTACCTGCGCGGCTATGCGGCCGTGCTGTTCTGCAGCCACGATCTCGCGGGCCTGCTGATCCTGGCCGTCACCTTCATTCGGCCCGAGGTCGGTGCGGCCGGCCTGCTGGCCGCGATCGTGGCCCATCTCACGGCGCGGCACCTGCGCTATCCCGAGGTCGAGCAGCCGCCGGAGATCTACAACGCCCTGCTCGTCGGCCTGGCGTTGGGCGCGATCTGGAAGCTCAATGTCCTGCTGGTCACGGTGCTCGTCGTCGTCGGTGCCCTCACGGCGCTCGCCACCCACGTGCTGGGCGTCTGGCTGTGGCGGCTGAACCGCCTGCCGGTGATGAGCCTCACTTTCGTGCTGATGATGTGGGCGCTGCTGCTGGCAGCGCGCGACGTCGAGGTTCTGGTGGCGCTGCGCCACGATCCCTTCCCCGCCTTCTCGCCGAGCTGGCTCGACGATTTCTTCTCTGCCCTCGGCTGGTTCCTGTTCACGCCGCATCCCGTCGCCGGGCTTGCGATGTTCGTGGCGCTGCTGATCTCGTCGCGCTATCTCGCGCTCCTCTGCGTCGCGGGCTACGCCGTCGGCACGCTCTCGCTCTGGCTGGTCGGCTCGGCCGTGCTGCCAGGCGTCGTCGGCTTCAACTTCATGCTGGCCGCGATGGCGGTGGGCGGCCTTTTTGCCTTCCCCGACAGGGTCAGCTTCCTGTGGGGCATGTTCGCGGCCCTGGTCGCGGCGCTCATGGTGGCCGCCATCGCAGCCCCGCTTGGCCGCCTGCACCTGCCCGCCCTCGCCGCGCCCTTCCTCCTCGCGAGCTATCTCCTGATGGCGGGCCTCTCCTCGCGCCCCGCCGGCCGCAGCCCCTATCTCCTGCTCGAGAACCCGGCGCTGCCCGAACGGAGCCTGCTTGCGGCCAAGCTCGCGAAGGCGCGGCTGGGAGCACCCGGTTCCTATCCCGTGACGCCACCCTTCTTCGGCGCCTGGAAAATCTCGCAGGGCATCGACGGCAGCCATACCCATCGCGGCCCGTGGCGCGACGCCTTCGACTTCGTGGTGGTCGACGAACGCGGTCGCAGCTTCCGCGGCGAGGGCGCGCAGCTTGCCGACTACTACGCCTTCGGCGCGCCGGTCCTCGCGCCGGTCTCCGGCATGGTCTGGCAGGCCGACGATCGCATGGCCGACAATGCCCCGGGCGAGGTCGATGCCAGGAGCGGCCGCAACTTCGGCAACCTGCTGCTACTGCGCACGGCCGACGGCGTCTTCGTGCTGGTCGGACACCTCAAGCAAGGCAGCCTGCACGTCAAGCCCGGCGCCTGGGTCGAGGCCGGCCAGATCGTCGCCGCCTGCGGCAATTCCGGCCGCTCGACACAGCCGCATCTTCATCTGCACGTCCAGACCCTGGCCGACCTCGGCGCGCCGACGCGGCCGCTGCATCTGCGCAGCGTCACCGTCCAGACCGACCTTGGCGAGGCGCCCGACTTCCGCCTCGCCGCCCAGCCGGACGAAGGCCAGCTCGTCTCGGCGGCGCTGCGCGATGGGCGGCTCGCCGAGGCCGTGCACCTGCCCGCCGGCCGCACGCTCACGCTGGAGTCGGACGGCGGCGCGCGTCACCGGCTCACCGTGGAGCTCACTCTGCTCGGCCAGTTCCGTCTCGCCGGCGGCACGGGCGCCTCGGCCGCCTTCGAGGAGCGGCCCGACATCCTCGCCTTCTTCGATCGCCAGGGTCCGCGCGACCGCTGCCTCGACGCCTGGCTGCTGGGCGCGGGCCTCACCCCGCTCTCGGCCAGCGCGCGCGCCTGGTCGGATGCGCCCAGCGTCGAACTGGCGCCGCTGCCGCCGGTGCTGCGGCTGGCGACGCTGCTGTTGCGCCCCTTTGGCGCCGCGTTCGACAGCCGCTACCGCCGCGACTGGGATGCCGCCAGCGGCACCTGGCGCCAGAGCGGCACGCACCGGCTGACGCTGCTGCCCGGCCTCGCGATCGAGGCCACGACCGAAGCGGTGATCGACGCCCGCTCCGGCGTGAGCGAGGTCGCCGTCGCCTGCCACGGCCGCACGCGGCGCTTCACGGTGCGCGAGACCGGCACGGTGGGCGATGTCGGCGTGGCGCCGACGGTGCAGGCGATCGGCAAGGCAGGCTAGGATCGCGACCCGATGCCCGCAGACCCTGCCGAGTCCAACGTCGAACCGGTCGAGACCCGCCCCTTCCCCGCGCTCTCGACGCCGCGCCTCACGCTCCGCGCCTTCACCGAGGCGGACACGCCGGTCTTCAGCGAGCTGCTCGCCTTCTACATCGTGACGCGCTTCAGCGACTGGCCCGACGCGCCGCCGCCCGATCGGTGCGCCGCCGCCGTGAAGCGCATGATCAGCTCCTATCCCGAAGGCTGGGGCTGCGCCTGGGCGATCGAGGAAACGACGTCGGCCACGCTGATCGGCGCGATCCGCCTCAACTACATCATCAAGGGCCCGCGCGTCGGCGGCATCGGCTACGAGCTGCATCCCGGCTTCTGGGGCAAGGGGCTGGCCACCGAAGCGCTGCACGCCGTCGTCGCCTGCGCGCACGGCTTCTTCGAACTGAACCGCCTCGAGGCCTGGACGCTCCCCGGCAACGACGCGTCCGACCGCGTGCTCGCCAAGTCAGGCTTCGCCCACGAAGGCACGATGCGCCAGAAAGGCTACTTCAAGGGCGCCTTCCACGACTTCAGATGGTTCGGGCGGGTGAAGGACGATCCGGTAGCGCGGCCCTAGGACCCGGCCGTCACGTCTCTACCAGCGAAACGCCGTTCCGCCCCCTCTTGCACCAGCCTGATTTGCGGGCATCCTCTCTCCAGCGGAGGAAGCCCCATGAAATTCGGAATCTTCTACGAGCTGCAGCTGCCTCGTCCCTGGAAGGACGGCGACGAGCACCGGCTCTATCAGAACGCGCTGAACCAGATCGAGCTCGCCGATCGCCTGGGCTACGACCATGCCTGGCAGGTCGAGCATCACTTCCTCGAGGAATATTCACACTCGCCCTCGCCGGAATCCTTCCTGGCCGCCGCCAGCCAGCGCACCAAGAACATCCGCCTGGGCCACGGCATCTTCCAGGTGACGACCAACCACCCGACGCGCGTCGCCGAGCGCGTGGCCACGCTCGACCTCCTGTCCAACGGCCGCTGCGAGTTCGGCATGGGCGAGAGCGCCTCGATCACCGAGCTCGAACCGTTCGGCGTCACCATGGAGAACAAGCGCGAGATCTTCGAGGAGGCCGTGCGCGCCATCCTGCCCATGTTCAAGGACGGCCCGAGCGAACACGCGGGCAAGACCTGGAACATTCCGCTCCGCATGGTGGTGCCCAAGCCGATGCAGAAGCCGCACCCGCCGCTCTGGGTCGCCTGCTCGCAGCTCCAGACGCTCACCAAGGCCGGCGAATGGGGCATGGGCGCGCTCGGCTTCCAGTTCGTCTCGGCCGATGCCGCGCACGCCTGGGTGCACGCCTACTACAACGCCTTCGTGAAGCGGCAGAACAAGCTCGCCGACTACCGAACCAACCCCAACATCGCGCTGGTGAGCTTCTTCATGTGCGCCAAGACCGACGAGGAAGCGCGCGCCCGCGCCGACGGCGACACCTTCTTCCAGTTCGCGCTCCGCTTCTACGGCCAGTCGGCCGACCGCCGCCGGCCGGCCGCCGGCACGGTCAACATGTGGGAAGAATACGAGAAGTGGAAGAAGGCCAACCCCGAGCAGCACGCGGCCTCCCTGCGCGGCGGCCTGATCGGCTCGCCGGAAACCATCCGCCGCAAGCTTAAGAAGTTCCAGGACTCGAACATCGACCAGGTGGTGCTGCTGAACCAGGCCGGCAAGAACCGGCACGAGCACATCTGCGAATCGCTCGAGCTCTTCGCGAAAGAGGTCATGCCCGAGTTCCAGGCGGCACATCCCGACCTGCTCAAGTGGAAGGAGAAGGTGCTGAACCGCGAGATCGTGCTCGACGAGATCGACACCACCGCCTTCACCGACCGCTACGGCGGCACGATGAAGGCGATCGCGCCGGCGGCGCAGGGTGTGCGCGCGGCGGAGTGAGGATCGCGTTGCGGGTTCCCGCCTTCAGGCGCCCGTCTGGCGCCACGGATCGATGACCTCAAAGGGCAATCCTTCGAAATCCCTCACATTGCGCGTGGCCAGACTCGCGCCCGTCGCGGCGACGATGCCCGCGATCATCATGTCGGAGGGCTGGGCGCCCAGTCCCGCGGCCTGACGCAGGGCGCGAAATCGTCCCGCCTCCCGCGCGGCAATGTCGTCGAGCGGCAAGACCGCAAGAGCAGACCCGTCGCCGACATAATCTTCAAACCGCGCTTCCAGCGCCGCCCTGCGGCGGCCGTCGGCGAGGCGGTGCAGCCCATAGGTGATCTCCGCAACGCTGATCACCGTTGTCGCGAGCGTGGTGTCACCCAGATGCGAGAGCCAGTCTCGCATGGCCGGATCCGGATGAGGCTTCATCAATTCGGAGATGACGTTCGTGTCGAGAACGATCATCGGCGTGGCGTGGTCCCGTCGAGCCTCGGCGCGTCCCGATCGCCGCTGCGCGCCGGCAGGTCCAGTTTGACGCCCTTCTCGCCTTTGAACAGTTTGCGGGACAGATCCCACAGCGCCGGCCCGGTGATGCCGCCAACGGCGCGCCGAAGGATGATGCGGGCTTCCTCCTCCATCGAGTGGCCGTGCTGGGCCGCGCGCACGCGAAGGCGCTCCTTCATGTCGTCATCGATATTGCGAATGGTGAGACTGGCCATGAAGAGCCTCCTTTCTGCTCGGGATCCAAAATAGCAGAATGAGATCATTGATTGCAATGCAATCAATTTTGATCGGTTTCAACCCGACAAAGGGACTTTGAACAATCCCCGCCTCAAGCAGCAGGAGTGGCTCCCGCCGCTCGCACGGCCGCAAAGCTGAGTTTGCAGAAAAATTGTTACCGCCCCGGGGGCATTGCCCCCAAATGCCCCAACGGCAACGGCGCCCCCGCCTTCAGGGTCTGGATCGCGATGTTGCTCCTGACCTCGCGCACCAGCGGCAGGTTGAGCAGCTTGCCCACCAGGAAGCGCTGGTAGGCGTCGAGGTCGGGCACGGTGACTTCCAGCAGGTAGTCGGCCTCGCCCGCGATCATGTGGCAGGCGATCACTTCCGGGAAGGCCACGACCTCCTCCTCGAAGGTGGTGGCGCGGTCGTCGGCGTGGCCCTCGATCTTCACGCCGACGAAGACCGTGAGGCCGAGGCCGATGCGCTTGCGGCCGAGCATGGCGCGGTAGCTTTCGATGTAGCCGTCGCGCTCCAGCCGGTTGACGCGGCGCAGGCAGGGCGACGGCGAGAGGCCGACCTTCTCGGCCAGGTCGACATTGCTGAGGCGGCCATCGTCCTGCAGGGCGGCCACGATGCGGCGGTCCAGGGCGTCGAGGTCTTCGTTTGGCATCTTCTCCCTCTCGTGCGCTCCTGAGCGCAATATCCTGCCAACGGATAGGCCTTCTGGAGGCGCAATAGCAAGGACATGCCGGCGCCAGCCGCGCGACCCTGCGCGCAAAGGAGAACCTGATGACGCCGGAAAAAGAGACCCAAAGCTTCGCCATCCCCCAGGCCATCGCCGAAACCCTAAGCCGCTACATCGATGGCGCACGCAGCGGCGACGTCGCGCTGCTGCGTTCCGCTTTCACCGAAGGCGCCCGCGTGAGCGGCAGCTACAGCGGCAAGCCGGTGAGCTGGTCGTTGCAGGAATTCTGCGACGCCGTCGCCAAGGGCGGCGCGGCGCCGGGATTGGAAGCGCGCGTCGTGTCGATGGAATCTGCCGGCGGCGCGGCGATGGCGCGCCTCGAAGCGCAGAACTGGCGCGGCACGCGCTACACCGATTTCTTCGTGCTCGTCCGGCAGGGCGACGGCTGGCGCATCGACAGCAAGGTGTTCTTCGCCCACGCCAGGGCCTGAGGGCCCTAGGTTGAAGGTAGCGTGAGCGCCACGGCCATCAGAAGCTCGTCATAATAACGGCCGCCCTGCTTCAGGGAATGAACTTCATGGCCATAGGCGACAAATCCGCAGCTGCGATAGAGCCGCTGGGCCGCTTCATTGTCGCTGACGACGGCCAGTTGAACGAGCTCGACCCTTTCGCGCGCATGATCGAGCACCGCCTTGACGAGGCTCTTGCCGGCGCCGGTCCCCCGCGCAACGGGGCGAACGTACATGCCCCACAGATAGCCCTTGTGAGCCTGCTTGGTGCCGGCCTGGCGGCGAAAGCCGGCGACGCCGACAAGGTCCGCTTCGACGAAGGCGCCGAAGACGTCCGTCTTCGCGAGAGTCTCCCGGAAGTAGTCCAGAGGTTGCGAGCCCTCCTGCTCGAAGGAACTGCCGAAGGCTTCCGAAGACAATTTTAGCGCTTCCAGCCGGATCTCCCGGTACGGAGCCGCGTCCTCCGGCATCAGACGGCGGACCCGGGCTTTCGAATTGTCTGCCATTCTGTTTCCCGGCCCGTGTTCGCCCCAGTGCTTCGCCGATCGTACCCGATGACGTCGTCCCCTGACATCGCCCCTCGTGACGTGCAGCGATGGCGCATGCCGGCGGCACCCCGACGGCGGCCCGATTCCGCCGCGCAGCGAAATGGCGCGATGTGTCAGGCGCCAGGAGGCGGCCTTGGCCTCTTCCGCCTCCTCGCAAGACGGATGTAGGCTGTTCCCGTAGGGCGTCCAGTAGAGTTGCGTATCCGGGTCATCGCGCAAACTGTGGAGGCAGCCTCATGAAATTTCCCCGCCGCTCATTCGTGCATCTGGCCGCAGGTGCCGCCGCCTTGCCAGCCCTGCCCGGCATCGCGCGGGCGCAAGCCTATCCGTCACGGCCGGCACGCATCGTCGTCGGCTTTCCCGCCGGCGGGGCGACCGACATCATGGCGCGCCTGATGAGCGACTTCCTGACGGAGCGCCTCGGCCAGCAATTCCTCGTCGAGAACAAGCCCGGCGCCAGCGGCAGCATCGGAACCGAGATGGTCGCCAAGTCACCCGCCGATGGCTACACGCTGCTGCTGACCGTGACGCCGAATGCGATCAATCCCGCGCTCTACACCAATCTCGGTTTCGACTTCATCCGCGACTTCGCGCCGGTCATCTACCTCGCGCGGCTGGCCTACGTCGTCGTGGTTAATCCGTCGGTCCCCGCCAAGACGCTGCCCGAGCTCATCGCCTATGCCAAGGCCAACCCGGGCAAGATCAACTACGGATCGGCCGGCCAGGGCACGCCGCAGAACATCACCTGCGAACTCTTCAAGATGATGACCGGGGCTAACCTGGTCCACGTCCCCTACAAGGGCGGCGCGCCGGCGGTCGCCGATCTGCTCGCCGGCCACGTCCAGGTGATCTTCGCGCCCATCTCGGAATCGATCCCGCAGATCAAGTCCGGCAAGCTGCGCGCCTTGGCGGTAACGCCCGCGGCCCGTCTGGACGTGCTGCCGGACGTTCCGACGATTGCCGAGTTCGTGCCGGGCTACGAGGCCAGCGGCTTTGCCGGCGTCAGCGTGGCCAAGGGCACCCCGGCCGACATCGTCGATCTGCTGAACAAGCAGCTCAACGCCGCCCTCGCCGACCCCAAGATCAAGGGCCGGATCGTCGAGCTGGGCGGCACGCCGACCGGAGGCAGCCCGGCCGAATTCGGGAAGATCGTCGCGGAGGCCACCGAAAAGTGGGCGAAGGTCATCAAGGTCGCCGGCATCAAGGCTGAATAGCGGCCAGCAGGCCCGGCAACCTTCCGGCGATTACAGGCGTTTCATCGCCGGAGCACGACGCTCCAGGAGCACGACGCTCCAACCGACCCGTCCGCGGATGTACCGGCGGGTCGAGGCCCGCCCGGCTTTGCCGTTGCGGGCCTTTTGTTGTCCTCTCCTGTCATGTCCATGGCCCTGCAACCATCGCCCTCGTCCGGCGTTGTCCACGACAGGGCCCGTATCTTTCGGACATCCCCCCGATGTGCGATGGGCCCGGAGCCCGCCCGGCCTACGATTGGGCGGGCTCCACCTTCGCCAGGCCGGCTCTCTCCACTCAAAACGCGCAGCCTCCGGGAACCTTGCCCGAAATGAGGCGTTTGACCTCTCAGTGACCGGGTCTTTCAGACTCGGTCCGCAACCTTGAGGGGATTCACTCATGCTAAAGAAGCTGCTCGTTGCCGGTATCGCCGCGTTACTCTTGGGGGCGTGCGATAGCCCGCCGCCACAGGCAGCTCCGCCGCCTCCGCCGCCGCCGCCGCCGACCTCGTTCATGGTGTTCTTCGATTGGGACCGTTCGAACCTGTCGGCCCAGGCGGTGAGCACGATCCAGCAGGCCGCCCAGGCCTACAAGACGCGCGGCAGCGCCCGCGTCACCGCCACCGGACATACCGATACGTCGGGTCCCGAGGCCTACAACATGGCGCTGTCGCTCCGTCGCGCCAACACCGTGAAGGACGCTCTCGTCCAGAACGGCGTGCCGGCCCAGTCGATCTCCGTGATCGGCCGCGGCGAGGCATCGCCGCTGGTCGCCACCGGCGACGGCGTGCGCGAGCCGCAGAACCGTCGCGTCGAGATCGTGATGGACGGCCAGGTTGCCGTCCCGGCGATCTTCCGCGATCCGGCGGCCTACTGTAAGGCGCTGAGCGACAAGTGGCGCCAGTTCCGTACCGCGCGGACCGATACGCCGGAAGCCGCCGCCATCGCCCAGTGCGAATCCGGCCGCTACGCCGAGGGCATCGAGACGCTCGAGAAGGCTCATATCGACAACAAGCTGCCGCTGCCGGCGCCGGGCTACCGTTGGCCCGGCCAGCCCTACACGGCGCCTTACTAGGCCCCTGCATCACGGAAGAAAGGCGGCCGACAGGCCGCCTTTTTTCTGTCTGCGCTCAGGATCTCGTCCCCAGTCATCCAGAGCGTGATGACTTCAGGTCCATCTCGCAAGCAATCCTCATGCTGAGGAACGAGCGCAGCGAGTGTCTCGAAGCATGGGCCACACGGACCACGTCTGTCAGCCACCCTTCGAGATGGCGCTGCGCGCCTCCTCAGGGTGAGGTGGCAGGGTGAGACAGACCTAGGCTCATCTCGCTCCAGGGCGGCGAAGAAGCGACCTGTTCTCGTCGGAAAAATTCTACTTCCCGGCCACGATCCACGCCTTGATGCGCTCGACGGTCACCGCCTCGATGCCGTTGTAGCCATGATAGGAGTACGCCTCGCAATCGTCGCCGGTCGAGATGCCGCCCTCCATCTCGATCGTCTCGGTGCCGTAGCTCGCGCGCGATGATGCGCTGGACGACGGTTTGGTGACGCGGCAGGCGTCCATGCGGTGATAGACGACGAGGTGGCGGCTCTTGTATTTGCGCGGATCGAAGCCCGCGATGCCGTTCATCGACGAGGTATGGACGAAGCCCGCCACCTGTCCGTCGAGCGGCGCCGCCAGCAGCATCGTCGCCTCGGTGCTGCGGCTGGTACCGATCACGTAGATCGCGACCCCGCCGTAGCGGCGCTGGAGATCCTGGGCGATCGCCAGAATGCGCGCCGGCGTCGAAGTCGCGTCGGTCGAGGCGGCGACGAAGCGGCCGTCGGCGAACAGCTCGCGCGAGCGGATGAGGAAATTGCCGCCGAAGCCGAACGCCAGCTTGCCGTTCTGCATCCGGGGATTCATCACCCCCGAGCCGCCCGGCATCAGGATGACGGCGTAGGCCGGTGTGCCGCCTTTGGTCGTGAGCACATAGGGAACGGTCTCGCCGCCGGCGGTGCGGGCCGACGTCACCAGTTCGTCGCGCGCCCAGGCAGGTTGCGTGAGGGCGGCGGGCGCGAGGCTGCACAGCAGGAACAGCAAGGGAAGCAGGGCTTTCATGGCGAAACTTTCCGTCAGGCGCGGCGCTCCGGCAAGGGCCGGGAACCGGCGGCTCCCCGGCGGCGTTAGCGTGGTGCCCGGGTGTCCGCATGGTCGCTTCAGGAAATGACGAAGACACCGCCGGAGAACGTCCCGACATGGAAGCGCCGCCGCTCGAACGCAAGCTGATCGCCATCCTCGCCGCCGACATCGAGGGCTACAGCCGCCTGATGGGGACCGACGAGGAAGGCACGCTGGCGACGCTGTCGGCGCACCGCGCCGTCACCGATGCGCTGATCGCGCGGCATGCCGGGCGGATCTGCGGCACCGCCGGCGACAGCATCCTGGCCGAATTCGCCAGCGTCTTCGCCGCCGTCGATTGCGCCGTCGAGATCCAGCGCGACCTCGGAGTGGCCAACGCGGCCCTGGCCGCAGACAAGCGCATGCATTTCCGCATCGGCATCAATGTCGGCGACGTCATGGTGAAGGACGCCGACATCTTCGGCGACGGCGTCAATATCGCGGCCCGCCTCGAGGGGCTGGCCGAGGCCGGCGGCATCTGCATCTCGCGCGGCGTGCGCGACCACATCCGCCACAAGGTGCCCTACGGCTTCGCCGACCTGGGCGAGCAGACGGTCAAGAACATCGCCCAGCCGATCCGCGTCTTCCGCCTGCTGCCCGACGCCGCCGATGGCGACGCGGAGAAGCCGCCGGCGGAACAATTGTCGGTCGAGACGCCGCCGGCCGAACCGACGCCCTCTGAACCGACACAGGCCGAGCAGCAGTCGGTCGAGATCGTGTTCTGGGCGTCGATCAAGGAGAGCGTCCGCCCCGCCGACTACGAGGCCTATCTCGAACAGTATCCCGAGGGCAGCTTCGCCACCCTGGCGCAGACCCGCCTCGACGAGTTCGCCTCGGCCCAGGGCGGCATGCGCGATCCGCAGGACCGCGAGGTCGAGCTGGCGTTCTGGGATTCGGTGCGCGAAAGCGACAACCCGGCCTCGCTCGGCGCCTACCTGGAGAAATATCCCGAGGGCGAGTTCAAGGCCCTGGCCGAAATCCGCCTCGCCGAGATCAAGGCCGCGCCATAGCGGCGGCGCCCGACTCGCTCCGCCGCGCACTCGCCGGCCCGCCCAAGCGGCACACGCCGGGCCGACTGCGCGTCGCCTTCCTGCGCCAGCTCGGTCGCTGGGGCACCATCAGCCAGGCCGAGTCCGATCCGTTCCCGATGTTGTGACGGCGGATCAAGGGCTTGGCCCTCTCCTTCTGTGTCGCCGATCGACTCAGGATGGGAACGCCCGATGTCCGGCGGCTACCAGCTCAGCTTGGGGAAGATCGAGGTCTTCTTCGGCGTCCAGCCGCGGTTTTCCATGCAGCTCGCGAGCAGCCGGTCGAAGTTGTTGGTGTAGCCCTGGTTGGCCATGGTCGTGTAGAGGCCCTGCTGGCCGAAGCGCTCGCGCTCGCCCTCGAAGGTGGCGCGACGCTGGTCCTCGATGTTGCGCTCGCTCTGCGCGGTCTGGCGCACCTGCGCCCGACAGGCCTGCTCGTCCTTGGCGTACTGCGCTGCCTGGGCGTCGTCCTTCGGCAGGCCCTTCTGGCCGCAGCCGCCAAGCAGCAGCGCTGCGGCGACGAGGGGCGCGATCAGGAGAGCGAACCGCTTCATTTCACGCCCGCGGCGCCGACCGCCGCCTCGATGGCCTTGAGCGCATCGGACGCCTTGGCCGCGTCCGGCCCGCCGCCCTGGGCCATGTCGGGCCGGCCGCCGCCGCCCTTGCCGCCCAGCGCCGCGACGCCGGCCTTGACCAGCTCGACGGCGCTCAGGCTCTTCGAGAGCTCATCGGTGACGCCGACCACGGCCGAGGCCTTGCCGTCCTCGATGCCGATCAGCGCGACCACGCCCGAGCCCAGCTTCTTCTTGAACTCGTCGGCCATGCCCTTGAGGTCCTTGCCCGGCACGCCGTTCAGCACGCGGCCGATCATCTTCACACCGCCGACGTCGCGCATCTCGTCGGCCGCGGCATTGCCCGCGCCCGAGTCGGAGCCGGCGAGCGCCAGCGCCTTGCGGGCGTCGGAGAGTTCGCGCTCGATGCGGCGCTGGCCCTCGACCAGCGTGGCGAGGCGCGCCGGCAGGTCCTCGGGCCGCGTCTTCAAGGTCGCCGCGGCTTCGGCCAGCAAATCGGCCTGGTGGCGGACATACAATTCGGCTGCAGCGCCGGCCAGCGCTTCTATGCGGCGCACGCCGGAAGAGACCGCGCCCTCGCCCACGATCTTGAACAGGCCGATGTCGCCGGTGCGGCGCGCGTGCGTGCCGCCGCAGAGCTCGACCGAATACTTCTCGCCGCCTTCCATATGGGGTTCGCCGCCCATCGAAAGCACACGCACTTCCTCGCCGTACTTCTCGCCGAACAGCGCCATGGCGCCGGCCGCGATCGCCTCGTCGGGGGTCATGAGCCTGGTCTCGACCGCCGAGTTGTGGCGGATGCGGTCGTTGACCTCGTCCTCGATCCTGCGCAGCTCCTCGGCCGAGACCGGCTTGGTGTGGCTGATGTCGAAGCGCAGCCGGTCGGGCGCCACCAACGAGCCCTTTTGCGTGACGTGTTGGCCGAGATGGCGGCGCAGCGCCTCGTGCAGCAGGTGGGTCGCCGAATGGTGCGCGCGCAGCTGGGCGCGGCGGATCGGGTCGATGGTCATGACCAGGTCGTCGCCCACCTTGAGCTCGCCCTTCTCGACCGTGGCGTGATGGGCATGAAGATCGCCCACCATCTTCTGCACGTCGCTGACCGAGGCCTCGTTGGCGCCGCTCGCCAGCCGGCCGGTGTCGCCCTGCTGGCCGCCCGACTCGGCGTAGAACGGCGTCTGGTTGGCGACGATCCAGCCGGTCTGGCCGGCCTTCAGGGACGGTACTTCCTTGCCGTCGACCACGATCGCCTTGATCTGGCCCTCGGCGCGCTCGGTGTCGTAGCCCAGGAACTCGGTGGCGCCGGCCTTCTGGCGGATGTCGAACCAGATCGCCTGGTCGGCGGTGTCGCCCGAGCCCGCCCAGGCGGCGCGCGCCTTGGCGCGCTGCTCGTCCATCGCCACCTCGAAGCCCGCATTGTCGACCTTGATGTCACGCGCGCGCAGCACGTCCTGCGTGAGATCGAGGGGAAAGCCGAAGGTGTCGTAGAGCTTGAAGGCGACGTCGCCCTTGAGCGTGCCGCCGGCGGCCATGCTCCGGGTCTCGTCCTCGAGCAGCTTGAGGCCGGTGCCGAGGGTGCGCTTGAAGCGCGCCTCCTCGAGCTTCAGCGTCTCGGTGATCAGCGGCTGGGCGCGCACCAGTTCGGGGAAGGCATCGCCCATCTCGTGCACCAGCACCGGCACCAGCTTCCAGACGATCGGGTCCTGCGCCCCCAGGATGTGGGCGTGGCGCATGGCGCGGCGCATGATGCGGCGCAGCACGTAGCCGCGGCCCTCGTTCGAGGGCAGCACGCCATCGGCGATCAGGAACGAGGTCGTGCGCAGGTGGTCGGCGATGACCTTGTGCGAGGCGCCCTGCGGACCGTCGGGATCGACCCCGGTCTCGTGTGCCACCGCCTCGATCAGGGCGCGGAACAGGTCGATGTCGTAGTTGTTGTGCTTGCCCTGCAGCACCGCGGCCAGCCGCTCCAGCCCCATGCCGGTGTCGATCGAGGGCTTGGGCAGCGCCTTGCGCTCGTCCTTCGTCACCTGGTCGAACTGCATGAAGACCAGGTTCCAGATTTCGATGAAGCGGTCGCCGTCCTGGTCGGGACTGCCCGGCGGGCCGCCGGGGATGCCTTCGCCGTGGTCGTAGAAGATCTCGGTGCAGGGCCCGCACGGGCCGGTCTCGCCCATCGCCCAGAAATTATCCGAGGTGGCGATGCGGATGATGCGGTCCTCGGGCAGGCCCGCGATCTTCTTCCAGAAGCCCGCCGCCTCGTCGTCGGTATGGAACACCGTGACCAGCAGCTTGTCCTTGGACAGGCCGTAGTCCTTCGTCAGCAGGTTCCAGGCGAGTTCGATCGCCCGTTCCTTGAAATAGTCGCCGAACGAGAAGTTGCCCAGCATCTCGAAGAAGGTGTGGTGGCGGGCGGTGTAGCCCACGTTCTCGAGGTCGTTGTGCTTGCCGCCGGCGCGCACGCATTTCTGCGACGTGGCGGCGCGCGCATAGGAGCGCGTCTCGAGGCCGGTGAAGACGTTCTTGAACTGCACCATGCCGGCGTTGGTGAACATCAGGGTCGGGTCGTTGCGCGGCACCAACGGGCTCGACTCCACGATCGCGTGGCCGTTCTTGGCGAAATATTCTAGGAAGGTACGGCGGATATCGCTGACGCTTTGCATGCGGGCCTTGTAGCGTGCGCCTGCTGCCCAAGTCCAGAACAGGGAACCGTCCGGAAATGGCCGCCGAGGCCCATTCTACCGCCACTCTGAGGCTCACCGTGGGCGATCTCCGGATCGTCCACCCGATCACCGTGCCCTCTAGTCCGGTGGCCGCGGCCGACATCGTGCCCGCACTGCAGGGGCTGGTGAACGCGGTGGTCGACGCGGCCGAGGCGGGCCTCAAGAAGAGCGGAGAGACGATCTCCTGCCGCAAGGGCTGCGGCGCCTGCTGCCGTCAGCTCGTGCCGGTCTCGCGCACGGAGGGAGAACGGTTGCTGGCGCTGATCGAGGCCATGCCCGGGGAACGCCGCGCGACGCTGCACGCCCGCTTCGCCGCGGCCGAGGCGGCCCTCGACGGTGCCGGCCTCGCGGCGCGCGGACAGAAGAGCGACCGCGAACTGTCGCTGGCCTACTTCGCGCTCGCCATCCCCTGCCCGTTCCTCGAGGAGGAAAGCTGCTCGATCCATCCGGAGCGGCCGCTGGTGTGTCGCGAGTATCTCGTGACCTCGCCGGCCGAGCTCTGCGCCGGCCCGGCCCAGGAAGGCGTGACGCCGGTCGCCGTGCCCAAGGTGTCGATGGCCGCGCGGAGCCTGCAGGACGAGAGCGAGGACTGGTTTCCGCTCGCCGGCCTGATGGCGTGGGCCGCGACCCGCCCACGCAAAAGCGTGCGGCGGACAGGACCCGAGTGGGTACAGCGTTTTTTGAGCGCCATCGGCGCTCGAAAAAGGTGAGCGTCAGCGCTTGTAATCAAGCGCGAGAGCTCACGCCGTGCAGAAAAGACGAAGGCGCCTGCCATATTCATTCTGCGCCGTGCGGGCTCCCGCGCTTGATTACAAGCGCTGACGCCCGCCCCACTTTCTCGCCCGCGCCTGGGCGCGGGCGAGAAAGTGGGCGGTGTTGCGCGTGGGGGAGCAACACCGCCCGGGGACCCGAGACAGGGGATCGGGGCCGCTAAGACTCTTTAATTTCGACTGAAGCCCATGAGGGAGACGACGAGGCGACTATTCGTCGTCGTCTTCCTTGTCGTCCTTGCCGCCGTCCATCAGGGCGTTGGCAAGAATGCCGGCGTTGGCGCGGATCTTCTGCTCGATCGCATCGGCGACCTCGGGATGGTCGCGCAGGTACTGCTTGGCGTTCTCGCGGCCCTGGCCGATGCGCGTGCCGTCGTAGGAGAACCACGAGCCCGACTTCTCGACGATGCCGGCCTTGTCGCCGAGATCGATCAGCTCGCCGACCTTGGAGATGCCCTCACCGTAGAGGATGTCGAACTCGACGACCTTGAACGGCGGCGCCACCTTGTTCTTCACCACCTTGACGCGGGTCTGGTTGCCGACCACCTCGTCCTTGTCCTTGAGCGCGCCGATGCGGCGGATGTCGAGGCGCACCGAGGCATAGAATTTGAGCGCATTGCCGCCGGTCGTGGTCTCGGGGCTGCCGAACATGACTCCGATCTTCATGCGGATCTGGTTGATGAAGATCACCAGCGTGTTCGACTTGGAGATCGAGCCGGTGAGCTTGCGCAGCGCCTGGCTCATCAGGCGGGCATGGAGACCCGGCAGCGAATCGCCCATCTCGCCCTCGAGTTCGGCGCGCGGCACGAGGGCCGCCACCGAGTCGATGACCAGCACGTCGATGGCGCCCGAGCGCACCAGCGTGTCGGCGATCTCGAGCGCCTGCTCGCCGGCGTCGGGCTGGGAGATCAGCAGGTTGCCGATGTCGACACCCAGCTTCTTGGCGTAACCGGGATCGAGCGCGTGCTCGGCATCGATGAAGGCGCAAGAGCCGCCCTTCTTCTGGGCTTCGGCGAGAACGTGCAGCGCCAGCGTGGTCTTGCCCGAGCTTTCCGGGCCGTAGATCTCGATGATGCGACCCTTGGGCAGGCCGCCGATGCCCAGCGCGATATCGAGGCCGAGCGAACCGGTCGAGATCGATTCGATCTCCACGGCCTCGCGCTGGCCGAGTTTCATGATCGAGCCCTTGCCGAAGGCGCGCTCGATCTGGGCGAGCGCGGCATCCAGCGCCTTGTTCTTGTTTTCCATGCCTTCTTTTTCGACCACTTTCAGCATCGCCGACATTGGCTCTCTCCTCGTTGTCCCACGGCCCTGTCAGGAGCAGCAATGCGGATAAGTCCGCAGCGGGTAGAGCGCCAATGTACCTATTTTGTTCCAGCCGGCAAGAGGGTAAATAACCCCCTGATTTAATTTATCTTATTGACACAAGTTCTAGTATTGTTCCGCCTATTCCTTGGGCGGTACGAACATATAACCGACGCCGCGCACGGTGCGGATCGCCTCGGGATGGGCGGCGTCCTTCTCGATCTTGCGGCGGAGCCGGGTGATCCGCAGATCGATGGCGCGGTCGAACACTTCCATCTCGCGATGGCCGACCGTCTCCAGCAGCCAGTCGCGCGCCAGCGGCCGGTTGGGGTTCTCGGCAAAGAGCTTGAGCAGGTCGAATTCGCTGGCGGCCAGCGCCTCCTCAGTCCCGTCGGCATCGACCAGCACGCGCTTGTCGAGGTCGAGGACGCGTCGGCCCATGCGCACACGCGGACCGCTGCTGGTCGTCACCGCGCCACCGGACCGGCGCAGCACACTCTTGATGCGGGCCAGAAGCTCGCGCGGGTCGAACGGCTTGGGAATGTAGTCGTCGGCGCCGGTCTCGAGGCCGACCACGCGGTCGACCGTGTCGCCGGCCGCCGTCACCATGATGATGCAGACCTTGCCGCTCTTCTCGCGCAGCCAGCGGGCGATGGCGAAGCCGTCCTCGCCGGGCAGGCCGACATCGAGGAGCACCAGCGCCGGCAACTCGCGCTCGACCAGGCGGCGCAGACCCACGCCCGATTCGAAGCCGGTAACGCGGTAGCCCTGCTTGCTCAGGTAATCGAGCAGAAGCTGGCGCTGGGCCGGTTCGTCCTCGACAACGACAATATGCTGACGCTTATCCATCTCTCCCCCGACATCAGCCTAGCACACGCCGACACGGGGCAAACGGCAATCAGGGCCTGGACCGATTGAACAAAACGGCGCCATGGGTGCGGGCGAAGGCCTCGGTGCAGACCTCGCCAGTGCGGCCACGCAGCGCCGGATAGCGCGCCTCGAGTTCGGCCAGGGTGGTGTTCTCCTTGACGCGCACATGGTGGACGCAGACCGCGCCCTTGGGGCTCCAGCCCGCCTCGAAGACATCGTCGGGTGAATTGTCGGGCACCTGCACGCCGTGATCGTCGTACATGTCGATGCGCATGCCGTCCTTGGTCCACGGCCGGTCGGCGCCGCCGTAGTCGCCGCGCACCATGCGCACGCAGGCCGCATGCAGTGGCGCCAGCGCCGCACCATCGGCGGCCGCGCTCCAGCGGCGGTAGCCGAAGCGCACGCACTTGGCGATCGCGCCCGACGTGCAGCTGAGTTCAATGCCGTTCGGACCACCTTCCAGGGGGAAGCCCTGGCGGCGGCCGTCGGGGCCGGCGGTGCAGAAATTGGTCCAGGCGCCGTCGGCATCGGTCTGTTCCAGCGTATGCAGCCAGACGGTGCCGCTGCGGTCGTCGGGATCGGGCTCGACCGCGGCGATGCGGATCCGCACCGGCCGGCCGGCAAAGCGTGCGTCGAGCACGGCGCCCACCAGGTCGCGGCTGCGCAGGACGCGGCCATCGGCCAAGGCCGCCACGAACTCGGTGCCCTCGACCGTCACCTGGGGGGCCGGCCGGGCGACGGCTGGCGCCGCAGCGGCGCACAGCAAGGCAAGAAGGGCGAGGATCGAGTGGCGCATGGCGGGTGCTCCTGAAAGAGGAAACGGCCCGTCGCGGAGGACGGGCCGTTCGCAGGATCGGTTAGCGGGTCTCGGGCGGCAGTTCGATCGCCTGGATCGACAAGGCCGAGGAGCTGTCCTCCACGCCGTTGTTGCCACCGCCGTTGTTGGCAAAGCCGTTGGTGGTAAAGCCATTGTTGCCGCCGCCGTTGACGCCAATGCCGTTCTCGCCGACGCCGTTGAGGCTCATGCCTTGCGACGAACGGATGGCATGGGCCGGGGCGATGGTGGTGGCCGCCAGGGTGGCGAGGGCGGCAAAGGTCGCGATGGTCTTGAGCATGGTCAGTCTCCCGTTTCATGGTTTGACGGGAGCCGCGGCATGCGGTCCGTCGATGGGAGGATCATGCCCGTGTCCCAAGTCGTGGCGGTGTCGCACCACCCGGCTTGGTGTGCCGTCTGTATCGCGGGATTGGGCCGGTTCGTGTCGCCGGTGTATCGTCGGGCCCTGCCCGCGACTTCGACGATACAAAGCGCCGGGTCCGCGACACACGGCCGATACATCGGGCTCCCAGCATGATCGACATGAACCAGTTGGACATCGCCGGCATCGACCCGAAGCGGGTCGAGCGGATCATCACCGACCGGCTGGTGGAGATTCCCATCCTGCCCAAGCTGGTCGCCCTGCCGATATTCGCGGCCGTGGCGGCCTCGCTTTATGCCGGGATCGCGCCGCTCTGGATGTTCCTCGTGCCGGCGGTCGTCTACCTGGTTTCGGTCTGGGGATCGTGGCGTGTGCAGGTCGCGCACAAGCGCGATCCCGGCGCCGCGAGCCTGTCGGGCTGGCGCTGGCTCTACACCGTCACCGCCGTGCCCACGACCTTCGCCAATGGCCTGATGGGCGGCTTCTTCGCCACCTTGCCGGCCGACCAGGAACGCACGCTCTGGACCTTCGCGCTCTGCCTGATCGGCGGCTGGTCGCCATCGCGCGGGCTCGATGGCCGCACCTTCATCCTCGTCGCGGCGGCGGCCCTGCTGCCGACCTGTGCCGTACTGGTGCTGGACGACGGCAGCCGCCCGGCCGTTGGCCTCGCCGCGATCGCCTTCGGCTTCTTCGTCATCATCAACCTGTTCGCGCACTTCGAGCGCCGCCGCATGCGCGAGCAGATCGCGCGCGACCTCGCCGCGTCGGACATGTCGCAGACGCTCGACGAGGCGCACCGCGACGTGGCCTTCGCCCAGGACACGATGCGCACCGTGCTCGACAACATGAGCGACGGCGCCATGCTCTACGAGGGCGACGGGCGCTGGCTCTACCAGAACCGGGCGATGGCCCGCCTGCACGACATGCCGGACGAATTGTTGAAGACCCTGCCGACCTTCTCCGACATCGTCCGCTTCCGCGCCCATCGCGGCGACTACGGCCCAATCGAGGCGCTGCCGGGTGGCCTCGAAGGCTGGATCGCAAGCCGCGTCGCCCGCTTCGACGCGCCCGGCCAGCCGGCCGAGCGACGCCGCACCGTCACCGGCCGCACCGTCGAGGTGACCTACCGGCCGCTGCCCGGCGGGCGCGTGCTCACCGTCCATCGCGACCTCACCGACATCGACGCGGCGCGCGCAGAAGCCGAGAACACCCGCCGGCGACTTGTCGATGCCATCGAATCTCTTGACGAGCCGTTCGCCGCCTTCGATGCCGACGAGCGTCTCGTGGTCTGCAACAACGCCTATCGCCAGCGCATGCGCAACATCGCGCGCGCGGTCACCCCCGGCGAGAAGTTCGAAGACGGCATCCGCGACTATATCGAAGCCGGGCACATGCTGTCGGCAGAGGGCAATCACGCCCAGGCGATCACCGACACGCTCGCCCTCTTCCGGTCGGGCCGCGTCGACCGTGAGATCCCGACGCATGGCGGCCGGTGGACCCGGCTGCTCAACCGCCGGACCAGCGACGGCGGCACGGTCTCGCTGCTGCCCGACATCACCGACATCAAGGTGCGCGAGGCCGAGTTGGTGGAGACGCGCGCCACGATGCAGGCCGTCCTGGACAACATGGGCGACGGCGCCGCGCTCTACACCCCCGACGGTGGCCTGCTGTTCCACAACGCCGCCTTCCGCCGCCTGCTGGATCTCGACCCGGCGACGATCGCGGCACACCCCGGCCTCGGCGAGCTCGGACGCTATCAGCTCCTGCGCGGCGATTTCGGACCGCCGGCCGATCTCGAGGCGGAGGCGGAGCGCCGTACCGCCCTGGTCCTGAGCGGCAGCGGCACGCCCTTCACGCGGACCGGCCGCGACGGCCGCATGCTGGAGGTGACTTCGCACGCGCTGGCCGACGGACGCCTGCTCGTGACCTATCGCGACATCACCGAACTCAAGCAGCGCGAGCAGGAGCTGGAACGCTCGCGCAGCGACCTGCAGACCATGCTCAACGAAATGCCCGATGCCATGGTCGTCTACGACGCCGACGGCAAATGGCTGTTCCTCAACGACGCGCTGGTCAAGTTCCACGACATGAGCCGCGAGACCCTGGCGAAGCTGCCGGACGTCTGGTCGATGCTCGGCTACGAAATCGACCGCGGCGACTTCGGCGTCATGGACGCCGCGCGCCGCGCCGAATTCATCGCCTCGCAGCGCCGCCTGTTCGAGACCGGCAGCGACGGCTGGACCTTGATGAAGCGCGGCGACCGCACGCTGCAGTTCACCCTTACCGTACTGGCCAACGGCTGGCGGCTGGTCATGCACCGCGACGTGACGGAACTCGAGAACGCCCGTGCCGAGGCCACACGCCAGCGCGAACGTTTCGACGACGCGATCAAGGCGCTCCCCTCCGGCTTCTCGATTCACGACGGCGAAGGCCGCCTGATCGTCTGGAACGATGCCTACGAGACGTTTGCCGGTGGCAGCGGCGCGGGGTTGCTCGTGCGCGGCATGCCCCATGAAGAGATGCTGCGCGAGATGCTGCGGCGCGGACTCGTCAGGCCCGACAGCGCCGCACGCGGCGAGGCATGGATCGCCGAGATGGTTGCGCATCACCGCACCTCGTTCGGCGAGCGCGAGATGGCCACACGCGGAGGTCGCTGGATCCGCATCGCCAAGCATCCGACTCGTGAAGGCGGCGTAGTGACCCTCGTCACCGACCTCAGCGACGTCAAGGCGCGCCAGCGCGAACTGGAGACGGCACGCGACGAGGTCGCCGAGGCGCGAGAGCGGCTGATCCTCGCCATGGAGGCGATGGACGATGGCATCGCCTTCCTCGACAGCGACGAGAAGCTGATCCTGTGCAACGAGGCCTACCGCCGCTTCATGCAGCACATGCCCGAGATCGTCGCGCCGGGCACGGCCTATCCGGCGGCCGTGCTGCACGCCGCCAAAGTCGGGGCGGCGCCACCGAAAGAGGACCCCGCCGGCTGGGCGGACCGGCAGCTCGCAACGCTGCGCGCCGGCCGGCCCGCGCTGATCTCCTACGGTCCCGGGAAATGGGCACGCGTGTCGATGCGCTACGAAGCCGACCGGCGCGCCGTGGTGCTGGTCAGCGACGTGTCGGAAGAGCGCCATCACCAGCGCGAACTCGAACGGGCGTTGGTCGCCGCCGAGAAGTCGCGTGCCGATGCCGAGGCCGCCAACCAGGCCAAGTCGACGTTCCTCGCCACCATGAGCCACGAGATCAGGACGCCGATGAACGGCGTGCTCGGCATGATGGAGGTGCTGGAAGCCGAAGGCGTGGACGAGACGCAAGCGCGCACGGTGGCGACCATGCGCGAGTCGGCGCAGGCACTGCTGCGGATCATCGACGACCTGCTCGATTTCTCCAAGATCGAGGCCGGCGCCCTCGAACTGGAGGAAGCCCCGTTTTCGCTGACCGGCCTGGTCGAGAGCGCGATCGCCACCTTCCGGCCGCAGGCCGAGCGCAAGGGCCTGTCGCTGGTGGCCGCCGTCGCCCCGGGATCGACCGACGCCCTGATGGGCGATCCCACGCGGGTGCGCCAGATCCTGTTCAATCTCCTGGGCAATGCGCTCAAGTTCACCGATCGCGGCGGCGCCATGATCCGCGCCCGCACCGAGCCGCTGGGCGAAGGCGGCACGCGCGTCGTGCTGTCGGTGAGCGACACCGGCATCGGCATGAACGAGGCGCAACGGGCGCGACTGTTCCTGCCCTTCTCCCAGGCCGACAGCTCGACGACACGCCGCTTCGGCGGCACCGGCCTCGGGCTCTCGATCGTGCGGCGCCTCGCCCAGCTCATGGGCGGCGACGTGTCGGCCGAGAGCTCCCCCGGCGCCGGTTCGACCTTCACCGTGACGCTCACCCTGCTGGCCGCCCCGGCCGACTCGCCGCTGATCGACCTGCCCCTGATCGACCGGCCCGCAGCCGAAGCGGCGGCCACGAACGGACTGGCGGGCCTTGCCGGCAACCGCGTGCTGGTGGTCGACGACCACCCGATCAACCGCGACGTGCTGGTCCGCCAGCTCCGCGCGCTCGGCGTCGCTTCCGACTCGGCGGCCGACGGCCTGGCCGGCCTGCAGGCGTGGCAGAGCGGTGGCTATGGCATCGTCTTCGCCGACATCCATATGCCGCAGATGGACGGCTTCGAAATGACGGCGGCAATCCGCCGTCTCGAGACCGCCGGCGGCCGGCCGCACACGCCGATCGTCGCGGTCACCGCCAACGCGCTCGCGGGCGAGGACGAGCGCTGCCGGGCCGCCGGCATGGACGGCTATCTCTCCAAGCCGGTCAGCCTCGCCCGCCTGCGCGCCACCCTGCAACGCTGGCTGCACGGCGACGCCGGCGCCAAGCCGGCGATCGACCGCAGCGTGCTCGACCCCTGGATTGCCGACGACGAGGCGGCCCGGCGCGATCTGTTGCGCAAATTTTCCGCGACCGCCATCGAGTCGCGCCGTGACATCGAGGCGGCCATGACGGCGGGCGACCTGCCTGCCCTTGCCGCCGCCGCCCATCGCCTCAAGGGCAGCGCGCTGGCGGTCGGCGCCCGGGCGCTGGGCGATGCCGCGGGCATGCTAGAACGGACCGCCAAGGCGGGCGACCGTGCGGCCTGCCAGGACAGCCTCGGGCCGCTGGCCGTCGAGGTGCAACGGGCGCAGGCGGAGATCGGATAGGACTTTGGGGCTGGTGGGAGTGGCTCGACCTGGACCGCAAACGCGGACCGGGAGCAAACCGGCGAGCGGCCCTCGCGGGCGGCGCCGGCCTGGATCAGCGAAGACTTAGCGAAACTGGGCCGAAATGACGACGCCACCTTGCGGGGCGTCGTACTGGATTTCGGTGGCTTGGGCGGGCTTGGCCTTGACGACCCAGCCGAGCGTGGCGAGGGCGAACAACAGGCCGTAGACGGGCGCCGCGGAGAGGGTGGCGATGACGGTGGCAAGGGCCAAGAAGGAACCGATGATCTGGAACATGATTATCCCCGGTGTCTCGAAGCGGCCGGGGCGGATTTGCCCTTGCCGGTGACGCCTGTGTACCGGCCGCCCGTATCATCGAAGTATTGCCGGGCCGTGAAATTGTTTCGTCTGTATCGTGGCCCCCAATCGGTCCTGCTTAGGCTGGCCCTATTGGGGCCCCAACAGTCTCGCTGCCCTGAGCGCAGCCACGCCGGTTTTGTCGTAGCCAATCTCCGCCAGGACCTCGTCATTGTGCTGGCCGATCTCCGGCGGATCGCGGAGCAGCGGAGGCCGCCAGCCGAACATCTGGAAGGGCAGCAGCGGCAGGCGCGTCTTCACGCCACCGGGCAGGATCGTCGGTGCCAGCGAACCGTTGGCCAGCAGATGCGGGTTGTCGAACAGGTCCTGCGGCCGGGCGACCGGTGCAAAGGAGACATCGGCCTCGAGGCACATCCGTTCGAGTTCGTCCTTGGTGTAGGCCTTGAAGACCGCCGCGACCTTGGGGACAAGCCACGGCCTGGCCTCGATGCGCAGGTTGTTCGTGGCGAGCCTGGGGTCGGCGGCAAGTTCGGGCTGCCTGAAGAACTCGCAGAAGCGCTTCCATTGGCCGTCGCTGGTGATGCCGACGAAGACCTGCAGGTCGTCGGAGGTATTGAAGATCTCGTAGACCGCCCACGAGCTCACGCGCTCGGGCATCGGCGGAGGTGGCGCGCCATTGATCGCGGTGATGGCGAGGTGCTGGCCCATCAGGAAGACCACCGATTCGAACAGCGCGCTCTCGACCAGCCCGCCCTTGCCCGTCCGGTCACGCTGCTTCAGCGCCAGCACCGTGCCGAAGGCGCCGAACATGCCCCCCATGATGTCGACCACCGAGGTGCCGGCGCGCAGCGGCCGTCCCGACGGCCCGGTCATATAGGCGAGGCCACCCATCATCTGCACGACCTCGTCGAGCGCCGGACGCTTTTCATACGGCCCGGGCAGGAAGCCCTTCAGCGAGCAATAGACGAGGCGCGGATTGATCTTCTCGAGGTCCTTCGGACCCAGCTTGCGCTTGGCCATCGAACCCGGGGCGAAGTTCTCGATCAGCACGTCGGCCGACTGCAGCAGCTTCACCAGCACCGCACGGCCCTCGGGCGCATCGGCATCGAGCGCCAGGCTCTTCTTGTTGCGGTTGAAGTAGCCGAAGAAGCCGGCGCCGAAGCCGCGCAGCTTGCGTGTGCGGTCGCCGTCGACCGGCTCGACCTTGATCACCTCGGCGCCGAGATCGGCCAGGATCATGCCGCACGACGGTCCAAGGATGGTGTGGGTGAGTTCGACGACGCGGACGCCTTTTAGGGGCGGTTCAAACGATGAGGTCATGCCTTCGTTTACCGCACCCAGCGTAAACAGCATAACCTCACCCTGAGGAGCGTCCCGCAGGGACGCGTCTCGAAGGGTCGGCAACCTATATCGTCGTTGGGGCCCATCCTTCGAGACGGCCGCTACGCGGCCTCCTCAGGATGAGGATTTCCCAGAGGCTAGCCAGCTATCGATGTCCTTGGTGAGCGGCAGGCCGGCCGACTCGCCCAGCACGCGATGGCCGATGCCAGAGCCCACCAGGAACGCTTCCTGGTGCGGCAGCGCATTGGCCTTCAGCATGCTTCGGATGGCGGGGCCGTCATGGCCCCAGCCGACCGCCTCGACCTTGCCGTCGAAGGCGTGGTTCAGCAGCAACAGGAACTCGGCGCGCTCGGCCTCGCTCATCGCCGGCACGGCATCGAGGTCGCCCAGGATAAAGAGGCGGCCGCGGAATTTCGCGACGAGGTCGGCGATGCTGTTGCGTGGCTCCACGACGATTTCGCGGTTCGGTCCGCGGCGCACGCGGGCAGCCAGCGACAGCGGCAGCACGGCGGCCCCGAGATGGGCGCCAGAATCCATCAGCGCCGAGGTCAGTTCCTTATAAGTGATGCCCAGCCGCTCGGCCCGTTTCAGCCGCAGCATCGCCACTTCGGGCTTGGGCGCCTTCCAGGCCTTGGCGCTGGCACGACGCCACACCCAGGCCTCCCAGGACATGTCGAATGTCGGGCCGTTGTTGTGCCCGATGCCCGGCCTGCGCAGCAGGGCCTCGACATTGGCATGCCGGACCCCTAGACGGTCGAAACGATCACCCATTGCGCTATTCTAACGCAAAGTTGGGGCCAGAATCGAGGAGCGCCACGTGGACGATTTTCAGGTCGATGTATTGGTGGTGGGTGCAGGAAATGCCGCGGCCTGCGCGGCCCTGGCGGCCCGCGAAAAGGGCGCCACGGTCGCCATGCTGGAGGCGGCGCCCGAGGAAGAGCGCGGCGGCAACAGCACCTATACCGCGGGCGCCATGCGCGTGGTGTTCCATGGCGTCGACGATCTGGTCCAGCTCTACGACCTGACCGAAGACGAGAAGCGCGACGTCGATTTCGGCAGCTACTCGGCCGACGAGTTCCTCGACGACATGGGCCGCGTCACCAACTACCGCTGCGACCCCGAGCTCACCGACATCCTGATCGGCAGGAGCTTCGAGACGCTGAAGTGGATGCGCTCCAAGGGCGTGCGCTTCCAGCCGAGCTACGGCCGCCAGGCCTTCAAGGTGAACGGCAAGTACAAGTTCTGGGGCGGCCTCGCGGTAGAAGCCTGGGGCGGCGGGCCGGGCCTGGTCGATCTCGAGCACAAGGCGGCGGTGAAGGCCGGCATCCCGATCCACTACGAGACGGCGGCGGTGTCGCTGATCGAGGAGGACGGCGTCGTGCGCGGCGTCATCGCCAGACATAAAGGCCGCAAGGTCAGGATCGGCGCCAAGGCTGTCGTGCTGGCCTGCGGCGGCTTCGAGAGCAACGCCGAGATGCGCACGCGCTACCTGGGACCGACCTGGGATCTCGCCAAGGTGCGCGGCACGCGCTTCAACACCGGCGCCGGCATCAACATGGCGCTGGCGATCGGCGCCAAGCCGCACGGCAACTGGTCGGGCGGTCATGCCGTGGGCTGGGACATGAACGCGCCGGAGTTCGGCGACCTGGAAGTCGGCGACAATTTCCAGAAGCACTCCTACCCGCTCGGCATCATGGTGAACGCCAACGGCCAGCGCTTCGTCGACGAGGGTGCGGACTTCCGCAACTATACCTATGCCAAGTACGGCGCCGTGATCCTGTCGCAGCCGCAGCAGTTTGCGTGGCAGATCTTCGATTCGAAAGTGCTCGACAAGCTGCGCGATGAGTACCGCATCAAGCGCATGACCAAGGTGCGCGCCGACACGATCGAGGAGCTGGCAGGCAAGCTCGAGGGCGTCGATGCGCAGGCGTTTCTCAAGACCATCAAGGAATGGAACGCCGCCGTCATGACCGAGGTGCCGTTCAACCCGGCGGTCAAGGACGGCCGCAGCACGCGGGGTCTCGCCGTGCCGAAGAGCAACTGGGCCAACACGATCGACCAGGCCCCGTTCGAGGCCTATGCCGTGACCTGCGGCCTCACCTTCACCTTCGGCGGCCTCAAGATCTCCACCGAGGGAGAGGTCGAGAGCACCGACGGCCACACGATTCCCGGCCTGTTCGCGGCCGGCGAGCTGGTCGGCGGGTTGTTCTATCACAACTACCCCGGCGGCACCGGGCTGGTCTCCGGCGCGGTGCTCGGCAAGCTGGCGGGCGACGGCGCCGGGCGCTACGTTTCGGGCAAGAACTGACACGAAGTGTCATCCCTAGGGCGCCGCCCGAGGGATCTTTGAGGCCACAAGAAAGATCCCTCGCTGCGCTCGGGATGACAGGTTTGGGAGGAAAGATATGAATACAATTACTCGCCGCCATGCGCTCGCACTCGGCTCGACCGCGCTCGTCCTGCCCTCGTCCCTGCAGGCCCAGGCCGCCTGGCCGACACAGCCGGTCAGCTTCGTCGTCGGCTATGCCGCCGGCGGCGGCGCCGACATCGTGGCCCGCGAACTCGCCCATCTGCTGACGCCGCTTCTCGGCCAGCAGGTGATCGTCGAGAACAAGGGGGGTGCGGCCGGCGCGATCGGCGCGCGCTTCGTGTCGCAAGCCAAGCCGGACGGCTACACGATCTTCTACGCCGTCGGCACCAACGTCGTGACCAACCCGCATGTGCTCAAGAGCTCGATCGACACGCTGAAGGGCCTGGTGCCGATCATCCAGACCACCGACTACCAGTACGTGCTGGCGGTCAACCCGAGCGTGCCGGCCAACAACGTCAAGGAGTTGATCGCGCTCGCCAAGAAGGAGCCAGGCAAGCTCACCTATTCCTCGTCGGGTGTCGGCGGCAACAACCACCTGGCCGGCGCGCTGTTCGCCGAGGCAGCCGGCATCGATCTCACGCATGCGCCCTATAAAGGCACGGGGCCGGCGCTGCTCGATGTCATCAGCGGCATCATCACCATGAACTTCTCTTCGCTGCCGCCTGCGGTCGGCCAGATCAAGGCCGGCAAGCTCAAGGCCCTTGCCGTGACCGGCGACAAGCGGGTGAGCTCCCTGCCCGACGTGCCGACGCTCAAGGAACAGGGCGTCGATGTGGCCGTCACCGGCTGGCACGGCCTGTTCGCGCCACCCAAGACGCCCGACGCCATCCTCGACCGCATCCACAAGGAGACGGTCGCGGCGATGAAGGACCCGAAATACACCGGGGCGCTGGCCAAGGACGGCCTCGAACTGCCGCCCAACCGCAGCCGTGCCGATTTCACCAAGTTCGTGGTCGACGAGCACACCTTCTGGGGCAAGAAGCTGAAGGCACTGAACGTCCAGATGGAGTGAAGGCTCTCGCCGTCAGCTACCGTTTCGGAACCATGCAGAAGCCCTGAGCCTCGATGCCCAGCGGCGGATTGAACTTCGAGCGGAAGTTCTCCATGGCGATCGCCGCCGTGAGTTCGACGATCTGGCCATCGCTGTAGTGTTTCTTCAACTTGTCGACGAGCGCATCGTCGACTTGTCGGTCGGTGTAGGTGATGCGCTCGGCATATTCGAGCGCCAGCCGCTCGGCCTCGCTGAACAGCTTGCTGTCGCGCCAGTCCGTGACTTCCGCGAGCTTCTCCATCCCGCCTTCAGTGGTTTCCAGCACACGGCTGGAATTTATGTCCATTCAAAACGGACAGCCGTTGATGGTGGCGACCCGCACGTAGAGCAGCGCCGGCAGGCCCTTGGGCAGCAGGCCAGACTGCTCGATCGACTGGCCGAGCAGGCCGGCGGCGCGCAGGATCGGCGGACAGTGTGCCAGGACCTTGGTGGGATTGAGCAGGCCGCCGAACATCTCGCGCTGGCGGTCGAAGATCGCCTTCAAGGTCGGATCGCCGCCGTCCTCCTCGATTTCACTGACACGGGCCATCGGCACACCTCTGTTTCATCGCGGCGACGATAGCGCCGTCATCTCGCCCGGCGCGAGGAAACTTTTCTCATGCCGACCCGAAGCAGGACGAACCCTGAGCCGCCCATTTTGAAGAACCGACTGGCTCATTCCGGGTAGTTCATCGCTGGCGAAAACGCAACCGAGGCGCATATTCATTTCGCGACAAGGCAGAGGGCGTGGAAAGCAACGAATGACTGTCTGCAGGCCGTATATCACCGGCATAGGCCTGTGGCTCGCCACCGCCGCGGCGGCTTCGGAGCAGGCTCGAGCGCAGTCGTGGAACCAGTACAGCGGTACCGGCATCTCGGTGCAATACGCCAACGGGCCGATGGGGCCCAACAATCCAGGCACGATCAACATCCTGCTGCCCGGCGGCAGGGTAAGCACACCCGTCGCAGCCACGATGGACACCGGCTCGACCGGCATCGTCGTCGGGCGGGATTATTTCAATCCGAATGCCCCGGGCAACGTCAAGGTCGGCCCCGGCAGCCAGTCCTACAGCAGCAGCGGCGTCGGTTACACCGGGACGTACTACGACACGACAGTGCAGATCTATAACCCGAATCCGGGTGTTGGCACCCTTCCCGTCGCAACCGCGACCGTCAGGGTGCTCTACACAGAGCAACAGGCCGACGCGCTCTACATGGGCGTCGGCTACAATCGCGGCAACGGCGCGGACCCCGCCACCCCCATTCCCGTCTCCGCCAATCCGTTCCTCAACGTCGACGGCGTATCCACCAAGGGCTACATCATCAGCAACACCGGGGTCACGCTCGGCGTCCCGGCCAGCGCGAACTCGGGCTTCGCCATGGTGAAGCTGGTCCAGAATTCCATCGACTGGAACGCCACCGGCATGACCGTCTCGGTGAACGGCATCAGCGGCAGCGGCACCGTCCTGCAGGACGCCGGCATCAACTACGCGTTCCTGACGCCGCCGCCCGGCACGGGCCTGCGCAGCGGCTTCTTCGCGCCGAACGGCACCGACATCCTGGTCACGTTCCCGGGCCAGGGCGCGTCCTACGGATTCAAGGCCCAGGGGCACTCGAACACCAGCTGCCCGACGCCGGTGGCGCCAACGGTCGTTCCCTGCAACGTGACCGCGGTCAACGTCGGCAGCCCGAACATCTACCTCAACACCGGCCGCGAGTTCTTCGCCGGATTCGACTATCTCTACGACTACGACAACGGTTACGTGGGCTATGCCTGGACCGGCAATGTCGCCACAGGCGGTGGCGTCAGCGGCAGTTCGACATCCGGTGTCGCGCTGACGGGGCCGGTGACCTTGTCCGACAATTTCCTGTCGACCCTGCCGACCTACCTGTTCGGCGCGACGAGCTTTGCCGTAGGCGGAACGGGAACGGCAAGGATCAACGCCGTCATCACCGGACCCAACTCGCTCACGCTCACCTCGGGCAAGCTCGAACTGGGCGCCGCGAACACCTATAGCGGTGGCACCGTCGTGAACGGCGGCACGCTGCGACTGGGCGCCGGCGGGTCGTTGCTGTCGACCGGCGCGCTCACGATCAACGGCGGCATCTTCGACCTCGATGGCCATACCCAGACGGTCGGCGCTCTCTCCGGCACCGGCGGCACGCTGGCGCTGGGCACCGGCACGCTGACCGCGAACAGCGCCAGCAGCACCTCGCTTTCGGCGGCCATCACTGGCAGCGGCGCATTCGTGAAGCAGGGTACCGGCACGCTCACCCTGCTGGGTGCCAATACCTACTCTGGCGGCACGACCGTCTCGGCCGGCGCACTGCAGGGCAACACCACCAGCCTGCAAGGCGCCATCGTCAACAATGCTTCGGTCGCCTTCAACCAGTCCAGCAACGGCACCTATGCCGGCAACATGTCGGGCAGTGGCGGCCTCGCCAAGCTGGGGGCGGGCACGGTGATCCTGACCGGAACAAACAGCTACACCGGCGGCACGACGGTGTCGGGCGGCGTCCTGCAGGGCCACACCACCAGCCTGCAGGGCGCCATCGTCAACAACGCCTCGGTGGTGTTCGACCAGGCCAGCGCCGGCACCTACGCCGGCAACATGTCGGGCAGCGGCGGCCTCACCAAGATCGGCGCCGGCGTGCTCACGGTGTCGGGCAGCAACAGCTACACGGGCGGCACGACCGTATCGGCCGGCACCTTCCGCCTGGGCAGCTCCACGGCGCTGCCGACGATGGGTGCGCTCACGGTGAACGGCGGAATCTTCGACCTTAATGGCTTCAACCTGACGGTGGGCTCGCTGGCGGGCAGCGGCGGCACGATCTCGCTGGGCGGCAGCAATCTGATCGCCGACGATGCCACCAACACAACGCTCAGCACGACCATCACCGGCACCGGCGGCATCACCAAGAGCGGTGCCGGCCTGCTGAACCTGACCGGCGCCAACACCTACACCGGCCCGACCACGGTCTCGGGCGGCCGGCTCGCCATCAACGGCAGCATCACCAGCAACGTCACGGTGGGCGCAGGCGGCAACCTCGGTGGCGTCGGCACCATCACCGGCACGGTGTCCAACGGCGGCGTCATGGCGCCCGGCAATTCGATCGGCACGCTGAACATCGTCGGCTCCTTCACCCAGAATGCCGGCAGCACCTACCAGGTCGAGGCCAATGCCGCGGGCCAGGCCGATCGCACCAACGTCACCGGTGCGCCGGGCACGGCCACCATCAACGGCGGCACGGTCCAGGCGTTGGCCGACCCCGGCGTCTATGCGCCCAGCACGACCTACACCATCCTCAATGCCACTGGTGGCGTCACCGGCACCTATGCCGGCGTCACCAGCAACTATCCCTTCCTCCAGGCTTCGCTCGGCTACGACTCCAATAACGTCTACCTGACGCTGAAGCCCGGCGGCTTCGCCGCCGGCGCGCAGAGCGCCAACCAGCGGGCCGTGGGCGGCGTGCTCGACCGCAGCGTCGCGGGCTCGGGCGGCGACTTCGCCACGGTGATCGGCACCATGGCGACGCTCAGCCTGCCCCAGGGCCAGGCCGCCATGGATGCCCTCAGCGGCCAGAACTATTCGGGCTTCAGCACCGCCAATGTCGGCAGCAGCTTCTTGTTCATGAACACCATCGGCCAGCAGATGAGGCAGTCGCGCGGTGGGGCGGGAAGCGGCACTCGCGTCGCCCTGGCCCAGGTCTGCGACGTCGCCTGCGATGGCCCCGATGGTGATGAAAGCCCGAGCCCGTGGAGCCTATGGGGCAGCGCGCTGGGCGGCACCGGCAGCGTCGCCGGCAACGGCAACGCCTCGACACTTACCTACAACGGTGGCGGCATGGCCACCGGCGCCGACTATCGCCTCGCTCCGCAGTTCCTCGTCGGCCTCGGCATCGGCTTCTCGAGCGGCAATCAGTGGCTGAGCGGCTTCAGCGGCCGCGGCACCAGCGACAGCTACCAGGCCAGCCTCTACGCTTCCTTCACCCAGGCGGCGTTCTACCTCGATGCCCAGGCGGGCTACGGCTACAACGACAACCAGATGACCCGCATGATCGCCATCCCGGGCCTGCAGCCCCGCACGGCGACGGGCCATGCTGGCGCCAGCCAGCTCGTCGGCCAGGTCGAGGCCGGCTACAGGATCGGCATCTACGAACAGGCCGCCGCTTCGCTGACACCGTTCGCCCGCCTGCAAGGCGTGAACAACAACCAGGCCGCTTTCAACGAGACGGGCGCGGGCTCGCTCAGCCTCAACGTCGCGCAGCAGACGACCAACTCGGTGCGCAGCACGATCGGCATGGAACTCGCGGGGGCCCTCGACGCCGGCTGGCGCGACAGGCTCGCCTTGCAGGTTCGCCTCGGCTGGGCCCACGAATATGCCGACACCTCGCGGCCTGTCACCGCCTCGTTCGCCGGCGCACCGGGCAGCAATTTCACCGTGTTCGGCGCGGCCCCTCAGCGCGACTCCGCTGCCCTCGGATTCGCCGCCGGCACCGCGATTGCGGAGAACACTTCGATCTATTTTCGCTACGACGGCGAGGTCGGCACCGGCACCGACAACCACGCCTTCTCCGCCGGCCTGCGCATGACGTGGTGAATGAGCCGCTAGAACCCCAACACCTTGGCCTGCACGACACCCTCGACGGCGGCGATTTGGCCAATCAGGGCCGACGAGATCGGTTGGTCGACCTGGACCAGGGCGATGGCCGAGCCGCCGGGCTTGTCGCGGCCGAGATGGAAGGTCGCGATGTTGACCTTGCTCTCGCCCAGGAGCGTGCCGAGGCGGCCGATGAAGCCCGGCTTGTCGTCGTTGGTGATGTAGAGCATGTGCGGCGCGAAGGCGGCGTCGATCTCGATACCCTTGATCTCGACGATGCGCGGGTGCTTGCCGCCGAACAGCGTGCCGGTCACGGAGCGGATGTACTTCTCGGTCGTCACCGAGAGGCGGATCATCGAATGGTAGTCGCTGGTGCGCTCGTGCTTGACCTCGGCGACCTCGATGCCGCGCTCGCGGGCAACGACCGGAGCATTGACCATGTTCACCGAATCGAGCTGCGGCCGCAGCACGCCCATCAGCGCCACCTGCGTCAGCGGCTTGACGTTGAGCCCCGCCACGTCGCCCTCGTACTCGATCGACACCGCCTTGATGTCGGTATCGGTGAGCTGGCCGGCGAAGGAGCCGAGCTTCTGCGCAAGGTCGAGGTAGGGCGCCAGCCGCGGCGCGTCCTCGGCCGAAACGTTGGGCATGTTGAGCGAGTTCGTCACCGCCCCGGTCAGCAGGTAGTCGGCCATCTGCTCGGCCACCTGCAGCGCCACGTTTTCCTGCGCCTCGAGCGTCGACGCGCCGAGATGCGGCGTGCAGACGAGGTTGGGCGCGCCGAACAGCACGCTTTCCTTGGCGGGCTCCACGGTGAAGACGTCGAAGCCCGCTCCGGCAATATGGCCGGAGACCAGCAGGTCACGCACCGCCAGTTCGTCGACCAGCCCGCCGCGGGCGCAGTTGATGACGCGCACGCCCTTGCGGGTCTTCATCAGGTTGGCGCGGCTCAGGATGTTCTTGGTCTGCTCGGTGAGCGGCGTGTGCACGGTGATGAAATCGGCACGCGCCAGCACCTGGTCCAGCGTGCCCTTCTCGACGCCCAACTCGGCGGCGCGCTGGTCGCTCAGGAACGGATCGTAGGCCAGCACGCGCATCTTCAGGCCGAGCGCCCGCTCGGCCACGATCGAGCCGATGTTGCCGCAACCGATCAGGCCCAGCGTCTTGAAGCTGAGCTCGACGCCCATGAAGCGGTTCTTCTCCCACTTGCCGGCCTGGGTGCTGGTGTTGGCGTCCGGCACCTGGCGGGCGACGGCGAACATCAGCGCGATGGCATGTTCGGCGGTGGTGATGGCATTGCCGAACGGGGTGTTCATGACCACCACCCCGTGCGCGGTCGCGGCCTTGATGTCGACGTTGTCGACGCCGATGCCGGCGCGGCCCACGACCTTGAGCTTCTTGGCCTCGGCCAGAACCTCGGCCGTGACCTTGGTCGCCGACCGGATCGCGAGGCCTTCGTAGTTGCCGATGATGGCACGCAGCTCGGCGGGCTTGAGACCCGGCTTGAAATCAACGTCGCAACCGCGCTCCGAGAAGATCTCGACAGCGCGCGGGGAAAGCTCATCGGAGATGAGGACCTTGGGCTTCGCCATGTTTCTGCTCCTCAGGCCGCTGCTTTGCCGAATTCGCGCTCGATCTCGCCATAGGCCCAGTCGAGCCAGGGCAGCAGCGCCTCGAGGTCGCTCGCCTCCACCGTGGCGCCGCACCAGATGCGCAGGCCCGGCGGAGCGTCGCGATACGAGCCGACATCGTAGCCGGCCTTCTCGGTTTCCAGGAGATCGGCCATCTTCTTGGCCGCCGCCGCTTGGCTGTCGGCTGCGAGTGCGGTGAACCAGGGTGCCGTGATGACGAGGCAGACCGAGGTGTTCGAACGGATCGCCCTGTCGGCCGCCAGGAAGGCCGCCCACGGCCGCGCCGCGACGAACTTCTCGAGCACGCCGAGATTGGCCTCGGAGCGGGCCGTCAGGCCCTTCAGCCCACCGACGCTCTCGCCCCAGCGCAAGCCGTCGATCGCATCTTCTACGCAGAGCAGCGACGGCGTGTTGATCGTGTCGCCCTTGAAGATCGCCTCGGAGAATTTCCCGCCCGACGTGAGGCGGAAGATCTTGGGCATCGGCCAGGCTGGCGTGTAGCTTTCGAGCCGCTGGATGGCGCGCGGGCTCAACACCAGCATGCCGTGTGCGCCCTCCCCGCCCATCACCTTCTGCCACGACCAGGTAACCACATCGAGTTTCTGCCACGGCAGATCCATGGCGAAGACGGCGGAGGTCGCGTCGCAGATCGCGAGCCCCTCGCGGTCCGCGGCGATCCAGTCGCCGTTCGGCACTTTCACGCCCGAGGTCGTGCCGTTCCAGGTGAAGACGACGTCGTGTTTCCAATCGACCTGTTTCAGGTCGGCGATCTGCCCGTAGGGCGCCTTGAGCACGCGGGCGTCCTTGAGCTTGAGCTGCTTGGCCACGTCGGTGACCCAGCCCTCGCCAAAACTTTCCCAGGTCAACATGTCGACGGGCCGGGCGCCGAGCAGCGACCACAGCGCCATCTCGACGGCGCCGGTATCCGAGGCGGGCACGATGGCGATGCGGTAGTCGGCGGGAATGCCCAGGATCGCGCGCGTGCGATCGACGGCCTCGACAATCTTCTTCTTGCCGAGCTTGGAACGATGGGACCGCCCCGTGGCGGCATCTTTGAGGACTTCGGGCGTCCATCCGGGACGCTTGGCGCAGGGTCCGGACGAAAAGTCGGGACACGCCGGACGCATATTCGGCTTCATCATTTACCTCTCCCTTACAGAAGAGCTGCACTCCGGTGGGGGAGCGTGGCCCGCGGCCCGTATAAGGGCGGTCGCTGCTGCGGTCAATCCGGGGCGATTGTCGCAGGCCGGTAAAACGTGTGAAAAAGACTCATGACTGGACAGGGCAAGCCGGCCCGCAACTGGGCCCGGGCGATCGGCGCAACGCTGGGCATTCTCGCCGTGTCAGCGGTTGCCGCGGAAATCGTCGCCCGCACCTTTTTCGACCTCGAGACCCTGCAATACCGGCGCCCCTACCAGCCCGTGTTCGTCTCGGGCGACTACCATTACCTGATGCCGAACGAGCGACTACCTTATGTGCCTGGCGGGCCCGTGGCGCTCGGCTACCACGAGGCGCGATTCGGCCTGTACTACGATGCCGCGACGACGCCGCCCCGCTCTTCGACGACGCTGACCGACTTTCTCTTCGCCCACAGACACTCGCGCTACAACGCCGCCGAAATCGACCGCATCACCTGTGCAGAACCCGGCGCCACGCTGGTCCATGTCCTGGGCGGCTCCGTCGCCCAGGGCTTCTCGGCCGATGAAACACCCGATACCTGGCATGCCAGGCTGGAAGGCCTGCTGCGCGACAGGTTGCGGCGCCAGGACGTCTACGTCTTCAACGGCGCCATGGGCGGCTTCGTCTCGGTGCAGGAGAAGCTCGCCTACCATCTTGCGGTGGCGCCGCGGCGCGCCAGCCTGGTGCTGTTCGTCAACGGCTACAACGACGTCACCATTCCGGCGAATTCTGCCGTGCGCCCCGGCGATCCGTTCCAGCTCGGACTGCGCTACAGCCAGCTCTTCAACGACGGCTTCATCTGGTGGCTCGCCCGCCACAGTGCGATCGCACACACCATCCTCCAGAACGAATTCAACGGCCATGTCAGCGAGTTCCGGCGGCAACTCAACAACGACGATGCCGTCTTCAGGAAGCAGGCCGACGCGATCACCGACATCTATACGGAGAACATGAACGAGGTGCTGGGCGCCTGCGAGGCGCGCGGCCAGCCCTGTCTCGTGGCCGTCCAGCCCGCGCGCGCGGTCACGGCCGGACGCCTCGGCACCGGGAGCGACGACATCCTGTCGCAAAAGCGGATGACGGAGATCTACGCCCTGCTGCTCGAGAAGGTCGCGGCCAGCCCGCATCGCGGCAAGTACATCGATTTGACCCGTATCTTCGACAAGGGCGAGAAGCTGCAGCTCTTCGCCGATTCCGTGCATCCCAACTATGCCGGCCAGCAGGTCATGGCGAACGCCCTGCTGACGCCGGCGCTGGCCGCGCTGCGATCGTCGACGACCGTGCCGCCGCTTCCGGAGCGCTGCCGGAAGAAGGAGTGAGCGTCAGCGCCGTCGCAATTCGTAGTAGGTGCCGACGGTGGGATTGCTGAAGACCGGCCGGGCCTCGAAGTTGTCGTGCAGCATCCTGGCAATGGCTGCAGCCCTGTTGGCGGCCGCCAGGCTGCCGAGTTGGCCCGCCAGTTCGTCGACGCTCCAGTTCCAGACGTCGGAAACCGCCACCTGGTAACCATGGTCGAGCGCCTGGTCGATGTCGCCCTTGATCGACTGCGCATGCTGCTCCGCCGTCCAGTCGGGATGACGGATGGCGCCGGCGGCGATGGCGATCCATTTGAATTTCGGCTGGGCCGATGGCGCGGGCGCCGGCGTGAAGGCGCCGTCCCAGTCCCACGTCCGGCTCCACAGCGCGTACTGCCAGACCGTGATCGGCTCGAAGCCCCAGTAGAGAAAGACCGTCGAGTCGGGCGGGAAGCGTTTCTCGATCGCCGCGAGCGCGGTCAACGACGCCGGATCGCCACCGCGCCAACGTGCGAGTTGGGCACCGTTCCAGACCAGCGGCGCCAGCGACAGGATGGCGAGGAAGAGCAGCGTATGCCGCCGGCGGCTGGTCGCGAGAAGATGCGCCGCCAACAGGCCCCACGCCACCGTCAGCCACGGCATGACGTTGATCTGCATCTGCGGATCCTGCGGCTGGGCGTAGAGATTGAACACCTCGCCCGCGCCCAGGGTGCCAAGAAAGACGATGGCGATGGCGCGCAGCCGCCGGTCGGCCCGTTGCGGCCACAGGGCCACCACGGCGGCAACGAAGATCGCGGCCTGCAAGAGCACGGATACCGACAGCGGAAACACCAGGCGCCGGGCTGTGATGGGGTCGGTGAACCCACCCATGATCAGGAAATAGTTCCCGATGCCCGACAGCATCATCCAGGCCTTGTCCCAGGAAAAGCCGGCCCAGCCGCTGGCCACGCCCTTGCCCGTCCACAGCATGTCGTGGAGTCCGACCGCGCCGTTGTGGCCGTCCCACAGGAGCTGGACGATGCCTGCCGTGGCCAGGATCGCGCCGATCATCGCGACGATGCGCCTGAGCCGCCGCGGGATCGAGACCCCCGACAAGGCCAGCGCCAGCAGCAGCGCCGGCAGGGTCGGAAAGATCAGCCGCCACTCGAGCAGCCAGCCCAGGGTGAAGACCGCGCCGACGATCACCACGCGGATATAAGTCGGCCGATCGAACCACAGGCCGGCCAGCGTCATGGCGCCCAGGACCAAGGCATAGCCCGGCATGATGTCCTCGCTGATCACCGCGAGAAGCAGGAAGAAGCCGCAACCGAAATGGAAGATCGCGGCAAGAACGGCAGCCGCGATGCTCTTCGTCACGCGATGGACGAAGGCATAGACGAAGACGATGCAGAGGCTCGCCCAGAAGGCATTGAGATAGGCGAGCTGCTTCCATGGCACGCCGCGCTGGATGCCGAGGACATCCAGCAACCGGCACAGAGCGCCATAGAGCGGGAAGTAGAGATAGTTCGAGTCGTCGAGCCGCGCAGTGACGGGATTGGCGATCCAGGGCTCGGTCTGGATAGCCTTGTACATGCCGTTCGCGGTCAGGATGTGGACGTTCTGCAGCCAGCCGATCAGGCCGACGAGGGCCAGCAGCGACAGCGCGAATGCCAACAGGAGCTGCCAGCCGAGCGCCGGAGTCTTCATCACACTCCCGACGGTCTGGCTGGGATCGTCAGGACTTGCGGCCGAACAGCGTCACCGCGCCTTCGGGTCCATAGCTTTCGGAATGCAGGCACCCCTTGGGCATGGCGAACGCCTCGCCGGCCTTGTAGGTGCGGGCGCCGCCGTCGCGCGACAACGTCAGCGCGCCCTGCAGCACCATCGCCCGCACGTCGTAGGGGTGGCTGTGCTCCGGATTGACCTTCACGCCCGGCGTCGTGTTGGTCTGCACTTCGTAGCCGTCGCGCTGCAATTCCGCTTCGAACGTCACTCGGTCCATCTGCTCCTCCGTCAGGCAGGCTTGCGGGCCACCACGACATATTGCGCGCCGAGCGGCAACCACGCCAGTACCCGGTCGACCGGACGCAGCACGGCCAGCCCCGGCGGCATGAACATCAGGTAGTCGGTGTCGAGATCGTAGCGTGCGACATTCAGCAATCCATGGCGCACCTCGGTCGAGTCGAGCAGGATGGCATTCCTGTCGATCGGCGTGCGCGCAATGACATACCGCACCAGCGGGTTGCGCGGATTGTGCTCGAAGACATAGATCCGCCCGCCGGGCTTGAGCACGCGACCGAGCTCGGCATAGACCGCCGGACGCTCCGCCACCGGAACGTGATGCAGCACCGCGCTGATGGTGATGATGTCGAACCGGCCGTCGGCGAACGGCGTCCGCGCGCCCTGCTGCGGCGCCAGCGCGGGCGCTTTGCCGAGCCTGGCCGGCCACCGCTTCTCGACCTGGCGCAGCATCCCGCTGGAGATGTCGCAGCCGGTGAACTCGGCGCGCGCGCCGGTCTCCGCCAACACCCGCATCAGGCTGCCGACGCCGCAGCCGTAGTCGAGCACGGCGAGCCCGCCGGTCCGGAGCGCCGGCTCGCGGCGCATCAGCCAGCGCGTCTTGACGGCGATGAACTGGTCGGCCGACTTTCCCATCATCCGCTTGACCGGATTGTCGAGGCCGCCCTCGTATTCGGCAGCGTAGTCGTCGAATTCCGCCGGCTCGCCGGACCAGGAGACAGGCCCCGTGACCGGATCGCCCGGATTCATTTCGGCCCGCCAACGATGTCGCGGATCATGAACAGCGGCCGCCCCTTGCTCTGGTCGTAGAGTCGGCCGAGATAGGCGCCGATGATGCCCAGCATCAGGAACTGCATGCCGCCCAGCAGGCCGAGAGCCGCCATGATCGACGTCCAGCCGGGCAGGTTGGCATGCATCAGCCAGCCGATGATCGAATAGACGAAAAAGGCGAACCCGACCGCCGCCATCACCCAGCCGATCGTCATCGACGCCATCAGCGGCACCACCGAGAAGGCGGTGATGGCGTCGGCGGCGAAGCGGATCATCTTGCTGAGCGGATACTTGCTCTCGCCCGCCGCGCGGGCGTGGCGATCATAGAGCAGCGGCACCTGCCGGCCGCCGATCCAGGCCACCATCCCGCGGATGAAGCGATGGCGCTCGGGCATGGCGAGCAGCAGGTCGAGAACGCGGCGGCTGACGAGGCGGAAGTCGCCGGCATCGGTGGGAATGTCGACGTCGGTGAGCTTGTTGATCAGGCGATAGAAGGCAGCGGCGCTCGCGCGCTTGAACAGGCTTTCGCCGTCGCGTTGCCGACGCTGGCCATAGACCACGTCGGCTCCTCCCTTGCCATCCACGCCGTCCATCAGGGCCATCATGTCGGGCAGCAGTTCGGGCGGATCCTGGAGGTCGGCATCGATGATCAGGATGCGCTCGCCCCGGCAGACGGACAGTCCGGCCGTCAGCGCGAGCTGGTGGCCGTGGTTGCGCATCAGTCGGACAGCCACGATCCTGGAATCGGCGGCTGCCGCGGCTGTCATGACCTCCCAGGTGCGGTCGCGCGAGCCATCGTCGACCAACACGATCTCGGCGCCGCCGCCCGCGGAATCCAGCACCGCGCCGACCCGGCGCAGGAACTCGGGCAGGACGTCCTGCTCGTTGTAGCAAGGAGCCACCACGGAAAGCGCCGGGCGGGAGAGCTCATTCATAGCCGCGACCAATAGCCCATCGGTGGCCGGATACAAGCACTCCCTCCCCTTGTCGTCCTCCCAATTTGGGGCGCAATGGGCTATCAAGCGGCACCATGACCGCCAATGACAACGACCACCGTGGCCTTCTGCCGGCCGGACTTGCCGACCTGCTGCCGCCCGACGCGGCGCGCGAGGCCCGGGCCATCGACCTCGCCATCGAGCGTTTTGCCGCGTTCGGCTATGAACGGGTGAAGCCGCCCCTCGTCGAGTTCGAGGAATCGCTGCTGGGCGGCCCGGGCGCGGCACTCGGCCCGCAAACCTTCCGGCTCATGGACCCGGTCTCGCAGCGTATGATGGGCGTGCGCCCGGACATGACCGTGCAGGTGGCGCGCATCGCGGTCACCCGGTTGAAGCACGAACCGCGGCCGCTGCGGCTGTCCTACGGCGGCAACGTCATCCGCGTGCGCGGCAGCGCGCTCAAGCCCGAACGCCAGTTCGCCCAGGTCGGCACAGAGTTGATCGGCGTCGATTCGGCCGAGGCCGACGCCGAGGCCGTGCTGCTGGCCATCGATGCGCTGCGCGCCATCGGCGTTGCCGACCTCACGGTCGATCTCAACCTGCCGACGCTGGTCGCTGCCGTCGCCGCCGGGCTGAAACTGCCGGCCGAGCCGCTGCGTCGCCTGCGCCGGGCGCTCGATCGCAAGGACGAAGCGGCCGTTGCCAAGGCGCTCGGCGAAAAGAAGGGTGCCGAGCTGTTCGTCGGCCTGTTGCGTGCCGCCGGCCCGGCCGATCGCGGCATCGCCCAGCTCGCCGGGCTCAAGCTGCCGGCCGCCGGCGCCGCCGAGGCGGCGCGCCTGGCCGAGGTGGTGAAACTGGTTCGCGCCGCCGATCCCGATCTGCCGCTCACGATCGACCCGGTCGAATATCGCGGCCTCGAGTACCAGACCGGCGTGTCGTTCTCGGTGTTCGCGCTGAAGGGGCGTCAGGAACTGGCGCGCGGCGGACGCTATTCGGCAGGCTATCCGGAGGACGGCGTCAGCGAGCCCGCGACCGGCTTCACCGTCTACATGGATGCCGTGCTGGCGGCCTCGGATGCCGCGCCGCAACGGCCGCGCCTCTACCTGCCGTTGGGTGTCGCGTGGCGTGAAGCCGCGCCTTGGCAGGCCAAAGGCTACGCCATCGTGCGCGCAGTCGTCGCAGTGTCCGAGCCGCGTGCCGAAGCCAAGCGGCTGAACTGCAGCCACGCGCTGATCGACGGAGACGCCGTCCCCCTCTGAGGCTGCCTGTTGAGGATCGATTTCACCTCGCCTGCCTCGGGCGGAAGTGCTATCCGACGTCACGCCTCTCCGGCACCGGCCCCGGGGAGGCGTTTTCGTGTGTGAAGGGCTTGTGTCTGAAGGAATGGGGCAATGGCCAACGTGGCAGTGATCGGCGCCCAGTGGGGCGACGAGGGCAAGGGCAAGATCGTGGACTGGCTGAGCGAGCGCGCCGAGGTCGTGGTGCGCTTCCAGGGCGGTCACAATGCCGGCCATACGCTGGTCATCGGCAACCAGACCTACAAGCTGGCACTGCTGCCGTCCGGCGTGGTGCGCGAGGGCAAGCTCTCGATCATCGGCAACGGCGTCGTGATCGATCCCTGGCACTTCCTCGAGGAAGTGAAGAAGGTCACAGGCCAGGGCCTGTCGGTCACGCCGGAGAGCCTGAAGATCGCCAATCACGCCGTGCTGATCCTGCCGCTGCATCGCGATCTCGATGGCTGGCGCGAGGACGCGCCCGGCGTCATCCGCGTCGGCACGACGCGGCGCGGCATCGGTCCCGCCTATGAGGACAAGGTCGGCCGCCGCGCCATCCGCGTCGGCGATCTCGGCGAGCCCGACATGCTGCCGCTCAAGGTCAACACGCTGCTGGCGCACCACAATGCGCTGCGCAAGGGGCTGGGCCAGCCGCAGGTCGACGCCGCCAAGCTGACGGCCGAGCTGCTTGAGCTCGCGCCCAAGATCCTGCCCTTCGCGGAAGATGTCTGGGAGCGGCTCGACGGCTTGCGCGCCGCCGGCAAGCGCATCCTGTTCGAAGGCGCGCAGGCCACGATGCTCGACATCGACCACGGCACCTATCCCTACGTCACCTCGTCCAACACGGTGGCGGCGCAGGCCATGATCGGCAGCGGCATGGGCAACGGCTCGGTGGGCTATGTGCTGGGCATCGCCAAGGCCTACACCACGCGCGTCGGCGACGGCCCCTTCCCGACCGAGCTTCAGGACGAGATCGGCCAGGGACTGGGCGATCGCGGCAAGGAATTCGGCACCAACACCGGACGGCCGCGGCGCTGCGGCTGGTTCGACGCGGTGATGGTGCGCCAGGCGGTCAAGCTGAACGGCATCGACGGCATCGCGCTCACCAAGCTCGACGTGCTGGACGGCATGACGGAGATCAAGGTCTGCGTCGGCTACGAGCTCGACGGCAAGACGATCGGGCGCTTCCCGTTCACCATGGGCGCGCAGGCCAAGCTCAAGCCGGTCTACGAGACGTTCGAGGGCTGGCACGAGAGCACGCAAGGCGCCCGCTCCTTCGCCGAACTGCCGGCGACCTGCATCAAGTATGTGCGCCGCATCGAGGAACTGGTCGGCTGCCCGGTGGCGCTGGTCAGCACCAGCCCGCAGCGCGAGGACACGATCCTGATGACGGACCCGTTCAGGGATTAGAGTCATGGTCATCTCTTCCCCTTTGCGGAGTCCGCAAAGGGGAAGTGCCCTCGTCTTACGAGGGCGATGGGGTTCATGACCCCCTCCGCCCCTGCGGGGCACCTCCCCCGAGACGGGGGAGGAGTCCGTGGGACAGGGGTTCACGTCGCCTGCCCCTCACGCCGCCTTGTCCAAGTCCTTGTTTGCATTCGCCGAATCCGGCGTGTCCGGAGTCGTGTCGTGGGACACGGAATGGCGTGTTTCACGTCGCCGTTCCATCAGGACGAGCAGCCGTTCGGCCAGCGCCGCCTCGTCGAGCGGCTTGGTGCGCAGCGCCGCCAGTTCTCGGCGTTCGGCCCGGTCCTCGGCACGACGGCGGTCGACGTCCAGCCGGTTCTGCACATGCATCAGCATCCGTGAGTCGATCCGGCGCCGTTCGCCCACCTTCTTGCCTGCGTAGAGGATCGGCTGCACCTCGACGTGGCCCGCCCGCAGGATGATGTCGTCGTCGACGGCGCGGGTCCGTTGGGCGATCGCCTTGTCCCACAACTCGGCGAACCGGGGCAGCTCGTCGCGCCAGCGGTAGAGCGTGCTGCGGTTGACCTTGGCGCGCTCCGCCGCCTCGGCCACGAACCCGCACATCGCAAGGTGATAGCGAAAGGAGGCGCGCTTACGGGCCGGCGTGCGCAACCGCGCGGGGTTGGTGAGCGCCCTGTCGCGCAGGGACTTCGGCGCCTGTGGCGGAGCTTCCTCCTTCACGGCGGGCGCCGGCGGCGTCTCGCGGCCGAGCGCGCGATCGAGCGGATTATAATTGAGCCGCGGGATCGGCATGCGGTCCATGGCGCTCGGGAGCGAGGGCTTTGCTTCCTCGGCGGCCAGGATGCGCAGCCGAGTCAGGCCCATGTCGCGGTAGATCTGCGGAAGGTGCGGCCCGTCGCCGAAGATTTCCCAGCGTTCGAGGGCTTCCTGTGCAGTCATGAGATCCTCCTGTGATTCCTCGCTTTCTGTGGCAGGAATATCAGAAGGATAGGTAATCGTAAATAGGCCTATTTAGTAGGATTCCAGCCTGGGGTGCCAGCATTTTGCCTGCACTTCATTGCTGGGAGCGCGCAACTCCAGTTGCGCTCATCCACCGTGTTCGCACGAAGATGCGCCACTGGAGTGGCGCGCTCCCAGCTATGACCGGGCCATGAGTTGCTCGAACCGGCGGAGGTATTCACGCGCGTGCGCGGTGTAGTCGACGCCCGGTGTCTTCAGATGCACGTCCGAGACCATCGCCCACAACGCCTCGCGGAGCGCACTGGCCGCCTTCATGGCCTCGAACGCGCGGCGCAGATCGCCCGATACCTTGCCTTCGAAATAGGCATCGAGGAGCGACGCGTCCTCGGCCTCGCCGAAAGCGCCGTTCGACGACAGGTTGGCGAGATCGAACATGGCGGTGCCGAAAGCGCCATACTCCCAGTCGATCAGCCACAACTTCTTGCCGTCATCCATGAAGTTGCCCGGCAGCAGGTCGTGGTGGCCGAAGACCGTCGGCATCGGCACCTGCGCCCGCTCCAGCCGGTCGGCCAGCGCCATGTACCGGGGATCGGCATCGATCAGCCGCACATAGTCGCGGATGACGTGGAACACCCAGAAGGCATTGACCGGTCCGCGTACGCGCCGGCCGACCTCGGCGTGACAGGTCTTCAGCAGCGGCACGATGCGGCCGATGTTCGTGGCGAGGTCGGCTTCGCCGAACGTGCGGCCATCGATGAAGCGCAGCACCATGATGCCCGGCTCGGCGTGAACGACCTCGGGCGAGAGACCGGCCTCGAAGGCGGCGACCGAGGCCGCGCGCTCGCGGTCGCGGAAGACGTGATGGACGGGAATGTCGGCGCCGCAGCGCACGACGAACTTCTCCCGTCCATCGTCGGCGACATAGGAGAGGTTGGTGAGCCCGCCCTTGAGCGGCGCCAGGGTCACCGGGCCGCGCCAGCACGCCAGATGCGCGAGCTTGCTCTCCAGATCGTCCTTTCGCATCGCGCGTGCCTCCCCGACACAATCATTCCACGCGACGCGCGCGCACGCTACCCTCGCCGCCTCCAGGGAGGAAACAATGCCCGACGCCCGCGTTACGAATACCATCACCGGCCGTGACGCCTTTCTCCGCGTGCTCGCCGACGAAGGCGTCGTAAAAATGTTCGGCAATCCCGGCACCACCGAACTGCCGATCATGCACGCGCTCTCTTCAGCGCCGGAGATGGGCTATGTGCTCGCCCTGCAGGAAGCCGTGGTCATCGCCATGGCCGACGGCTACGCCCGCGCCTCGGGCAAGCTGGTGTCGTGCAACGTCCATGTGGCGCCCGGCCTCGGCAACGCCATCGGCTCGATCTACACCTCGATGATGTCGGGCACGCCGATGATCGTGACGGCCGGCCAGCAGGAACAGGGCCATGGGCTGACCGAGCCCCTCCTCTACGCGCCGCTGGTGCCGATCGCCACGCCGGTCGTGAAATGGGCGACGGAAGTGAGCCGCATCGAAGACCTGCCGCGCATCCTGCGACGCGCCGCCAAGATCGCGACCACGGCGCCGACCGGTCCGGTGTTCATCTCCCTGCCCGGCGACATCCTGAACAACGAAGCCGCCATCGACATGGGAGAGGTCACCCGGGTCGACACCGCCGTCCGCCCCTCCGATGCAGCACTCGAGCAGCTCGCCAGACGCCTGCTTGCCGCGAAGAAGCCGGTAATCCTGGCCGGCCACGAGATCGCCACATCGGACGCCTTCGCCGAGGCGACGGCGCTCGCCGAAGCGCTGGGCGCGCCGGTGCTGCAGCAGACCGTGGCCTGGGGCGCGCATTTCCCGTCCGAGCATCCGGCTTACCTGGGCGCGCTCAACCGCGACCAGAAATACGTGCGCCGCGTGCTCAGCGACTACGACCTGATGTTCTGCGTCGGCGCCGATGTGCTCAAGATGTCGGTGTGGAGCGAGACCGAGCCGCTGCCCGAGACCACGGCGGTGGCGATGGTGGGCCTGCGCGACTGGGAGATGGGCAAGAACTTCCCCGCCGAGATCGCCTTGCGCGCCGACGTGAAGGAGACGCTGAAGGCGCTCGTGCCGCTCCTGAAGAAGCTGGGCGGCGCGGCACTCGCCGAGCGCGCCAGGGCGTCGCTGGCCGAGATCGCCCCGCGCAACTGGAACGCCCAACGCAAGGCGCGCGCGGCCAAGCTCACACAGCCCGCCAGCGAAAAGCCGCTGCAGGCGGAGTGGGCGATGATGCGGCTGACCGACAAGCTGCCCAAGGATGCCATCCTGGTCGAGGAAGGCCTCACCAGCACGGCGACGCTGATGAACTACTTCGCCTTCCGCGACCGCAACAGCTTCTTCGGCAACGTGAGCGGCGGCATCGGCTGGGGCATCGCGGCGGCCGTGGGCGTGCAGATCGCCGAGCCGAAGCGCCGCGTCGTGGCGGTGATCGGCGACGGCAGCGCCATGTATTCCATCACGGCGCTGTGGACGGCGGCCAACCAGAAGCTGCCGGTGATCTTCGTCATCACCAACAACGAGGGCTACCAGATCCTGAAGAACCGGTTGAAGTTGTTCCACGGCAACGACACGCCGATCGGCATGGACTTCAACGACCCGCCGATGAACATCGCCAAAATCGCCGAGGGCTTCGGCCTCGCCGCCGAGCGCGTCGACACGGCAGCCGGCTTCGATTCGGCGCTCGACAAGGCGCTGGCGAAGACCGACGGCCCGACGCTGATCGAGGTGATGGTGAAGAAGAGCTGAGATCTTCTCCTCCCCCGTCATCGGGGGAGGTGTCACCGTCTTACGGTGACGGAGGGGGTCATGAACCCCATCGCCCTCGTATGACGAGGGCACTTCAGGTGCTAGGTCGCCTGCGACCTAGCACCGACTACGCGGACTCCGCGTAGGGGAAGAGAATGATCCTGACTCGCCCTACTCCGCCGCCTGAGCGCGGCTCTGGAGCTTGGCGAGTTCCTCGGCGATCTGCACCGCGTTCCAGGCCGCTCCCTTCAGGAGCTGATCGCCCGCCACGAACAGCACCAGGCCATTCGGGTTGGAGAGGTCGCTGCGGATACGGCCGACATGGATGTCGAGATCGCCGCTGGCTTCCAGCGGCATCGGGAAGTGGTTGGCGACAGGGTCGTCGACCAGCTTGATGCCGGGCGACTTGCCGAGAATCGCGCGCGCCTCGGCCGGCGACAGCGGCCTTTCGAGGTCGAGCGCGATCGACTCGGAATGGGCGCGCAGCACGGGCACGCGGATGCAGGTCGGCACGATCGCAAGCTCCGGCATATGGAACATCTTGCGCGTCTCTTCGACGACCTTGTTCTCTTCCTCGTTGTAGCCGTTCTCGGCCACCTTGGTGTTGTGCGAGAAAACGTTGAAGGCGATCTGGTGCGGGAAGACGCTCCTGGTGACTTCCTTGCCCCCGGCGTGCTGCTGCACCTGGTCCTCGAGTTCCTGCATGGCGGCAGCACCTGCGCCGGAGGCCGACTGGTAGGTCGACACGACGATCTTCTTCACGCCGGCGGCCTGGTGGATCGGCCACACCGCCGTGGCAAGAATCGCCGCCGTGCAGTTCGGGTTGGCGATCACGCCCTTGTGCAGGGCGAGATCGCCCGGGTTGACCTCGGGCACGACCAGCGGCGTGTTGGGGTCCATGCGGAAGGCCGAGGAATTGTCGACCACGATCGCGCCCGCGGCCTTGGCGTGGGGAACGAATTCGCGGCTGCGCGTGGCGCCGGCGCTGAAGAAGGCGATATCGACGCCCTTGAAGGCGGACGCGGTCAGCTCCTCGACCTTGTGCGGCTTGCCTTTGAACTCGAGGGTCTTGCCGACCGAGCGGGCCGAGGCGAGCAGCTTCAGGGAAGCGACGGGGAAGTTCCGTCGCTCGAGGACGCGGAGGATTTCAACTCCGACCGCGCCGGTGGCGCCGACGATGGCAATGTTCTGGGCGTTCATGATGGCGCGCAACATACAGGAGCGGCCTGGCTGCGAAAAGTCCGCTAGTCCGCCGCTTTCTCATGCTTCTTTATGGCTGGCATTAGCCCTGTTGGGTCAACCAGCTTGCCGTGCGCCAGCATATTGTGGGCATGGGCGAGGTGATGGAGCGCAAACGACGTCTGCATCGCCCCGACACGGCCTTGCGCGTCCTGGGCGGCGTTGATCGCCTGCTTCACGAGTTTCAGTGCGAACAGCGGCTTCTGCGCGACGCGCTCGGCCATTGCCATGCCGAACGATTCGAGCTCGGCCCGCGGCACGACGTGGTTCACCATGCCCAGCCGGTGCGCCTCGGCCGCCTTGATCCAGTCGGCGGTGAACAGGAACTCCTTGGCCTTGCGGATGCCCATCTCCCAGGGATGGGCGAAGAACTCCGCGCCGCCCACACCCATCGCCACCGAATGATCGAGGAACTCGGCGTCCTCGGCGCAGACGATGAGGTCGCACGGCCACATCAGCATCAGGCCGCCGATCATCACCTTGCCGTGGACGAGCGCCAGCGTCGGCTTGGGAATGTTGCGCCAGCGCTCGCAGAAGCCGAGGTAGATCTCCTGCTCGCGCGCATACTGGGCCTCGGCGCCGGGCTTGCCGAAACCGCCCCAGGTGCCGACGGTGTCGTGCTTCGCCATGTTGCGGTGGCCGTCGGCCTCGCGCAGGTCGTGACCGGAGGAAAAATGCGGCCCGCTGGCCGACAGCACGATCACCTTCACCGTGTCGTCATGCGCGGCGCGGTCGAAGGCGTCGTTCAGCGCATAGAGGAATGCCGTGTCCTGCGCATTGCGCGTCTCGGGGCGGTTGAGGACGATGCGCGCAATGCCGCTCGGCAACGTCTCGTAGAGAATGGGCGAAGTCGTCATGGCAGGCTCCCGGGTGTTCCGGGAGCCTACCGTACTGGACGTTCCGCGTCGCTCAGCCGTGCGCGGGGGCCGGCTGGGTCCCCGGCTGAGTGGTCGGCCTGGCGGCGGCTTCCACCACCATGTTCTTCATCGCCTTCTGCAGCTTGTCGAAGGCGCGCACCTCGATCTGGCGCACGCGCTCACGGCTGATGCCGTACTTGGCGCTGAGGTCCTCGAGCGTCTTGGGCTCGTCGACCAGACGCCGCTCGACGATGATGTGCTTCTCGCGGTCGGTGAGCTGCCGGAGCGCCGCCGCCAGCATCTGCTTGCGCTGGCCGAGCTCCTGGCTTTCGCCAAGACGCACCTCCTGGTTCGGACTGTCGTCGACCAGCCAGTCCTGCCACTCCATGTCGCCCTCGGCCTTGACCGAGGCGTTGAGCGAGGAGTCGGGCCCGGCGAGGCGGCGGTTCATGTTGACCACCTCCTCCTCGGGCACGCCGAGGCGGGTCGCGATCTTGGTCACCTGGTCGGGCGTCAGGTCTCCCTCTTCGATCGCCTGCATCTGGCCCTTCAGCTTGCGCAGGTTGAAGAACAGCTTCTTCTGCGCCGCCGTCGTGCCCATCTTCACCAGCGACCAGCTGTGCAGGATGTATTCCTGGATCGAGGCGCGGATCCACCACATCGCATAGGTGGCGAGGCGAAAGCCGCGGTCCGGATCGAACCGCTTGACCGCCTGCATCATGCCGACGTTGCCCTCGGAGATGAGCTCCGCCACCGGCAGGCCGTAGCCGCGGTAGCCCATGGCGATCTTGGCCACGAGGCGCAGATGGCTGGTGACGAGCTTGTGGGCGGCCTTGGAGTCGCCGTGCTCGCGCCAGCTCTTGGCGAGCATGAACTCCTCCTGCGGCTCGAGCAGGGGGAACTTCCGGATCTCCTGCAGATAGCGGCTGAGGTTGCCTTCCGGCGTCAGGGACGACGGCAGGGAGGGAAGGTTGGCGGTAGCTGCACTGGTAGCTGCGCTCATGGGGCGGCTCTCTTTCGTACTCCAGACTGGTGTGAACGGGCGTTTAGCACTCTCGCCCGTCGACTGCTAAACCTGACTCTAAAAGTCAGATAGTCCCTGGGTCAATCTAAATCCTACTAACCCCCTCAGGTATTAAGGAGATTACTTAACGCCGTTCAGCGATGCCACCAACTTCTTGAAGTCTTGAGGCAATTCTGTGGCAAAGCTCATCACTTTGTGGGTGGTGGGATGGCGGAACTCGAGCCGGGCTGCATGCAGGGCCTGCCGCGGGAACTCCTTCAACGCCTCGGGAGCAGCCGTGTTCCGGGATTTGCGGCCATAGACCGGGTCGCCGACCACCGGACAACCGATATGCGCCAGATGAACGCGGACCTGATGCGTCCGGCCGGTTCCGAGCCTGGCGCCGACCAGGCTCGCCAGCGGATGCAGCGCAGGCCCGAAGCGCTTTTCCAGCCAATATTCCGTGACGGCAGCCCGGCCGCTCGTCTTGCGGACCGTCATGCGCTTGCGATCGACAGGATGGCGGCCGATGGCGGCATCGATGGTGCCGGTCCGGGGTTTCGGCTCACCCCAGACCAGCGCCTGATAGATGCGCGTGAGGTCGTGGGCGGCAAAGAGCTTGGACAGCGCCTGGTGGGCCCGGTCGTTCTTGGCCACGACCATGACCCCCGACGTATTCTTGTCGAGGCGGTGGACGATGCCCGGCCGGCGAACGCCACCGATGCCCGACAGGCTGTCGCCGCAATGGGCCAGCAGGGCGTTGACCAGCGTATGGTCGGGGTTCCCCGGGGCCGGATGGACGACGAGGCCAGCCGGCTTGTCGAGCACCAGCAGGTCGGAATCTTCATAGAGAATGTCCAATGCAAGGGCCTGCGGCAGCGGCGTCGCGGGCTCGGGCTCTGGAATATCGACCACGAAGCGGTCGCCCGTTTTGACCTTGCGGGACGGCTCTTCTATCGTCGTCCCATCGGCCAGCGTCACGCGGCGGCCCTCGATCAGCGCCTTTACGCGGCTTCGCGTGAGGGCCGGCAAGGCTAGGGCCAGCGCGCGGTCCAGTCGCTCGCCGGAAGCGCTTTCGTCGAAGGTCACAGTGTGGCGGGCGGCATCGCTCATGGAGTTTTCTTGGCGTCTCCCGTTCAGGCCTCCGCACCGCTCTGGCTGAAGGTGCTGGTCATCGTGATGGGCCTGCTGATCGTGGCCGGCTTCGTCGTCATCGCGGCCGAAATCGCCCGCCGCATGTCTACGCCCAACGCCGCCCGGCCGCCAGCGTCCGGCGCGGCGAGCGGATTCTCCGAGCGCATTGCGCTGCCGTCGGGCGCGCGCGTGGTGTCGATGAACGCGGTCGGCGACCGCCTCGTCGTCCATGTCGAGACCCAGGGCGGACCTACGGCGGCCTATGTCGTCGACCCGCGCAATGGCGCCCTGCTCGGCACCATCGAATTCCCGCCCGGGGTCGCGCGCTAGCGATGATCGATCACCTGTCGATCACCACGACCGACGTCGACCGCGCCCAGACCTTTTACGACGCTGTTCTGGGAGCGCTCGGCTATCCCAGGGTCTACCGCCGGCCCGAGGCCATCGGCTACGGCGAGCGCGGCCGCGACCCCGACTCGCCGCCCTATATCTCGATCTACCTCTGTCGCGGCACCTTCGTGCCGGACAACCGGCATTGGGCCTTCCGCGCGGGAAGCCCCGCCGCCGTGCGGGCGTTCCATGCCGCCGCGCTAAAACACGGCGGCACCGACGACGGACCGCCTGGTCTCAGGCCGCAATACAACCCCGACTACTACGGAGCGTTCGTGCGCGATCCCGATGGCAATCGCATCGAGGCCGTCACGCACCAGCGCGAGGACAGGAAATGAACTTTCGCAGCGACAACGAGGTCGGCGCCCATCCCGCCATCATCGAGGCCGTGAGCCGCGCCTTCTCGGGCGGCACCGCCCCCTCCTACGGCGCCGACGCCTGGACGCACAAGGTGGAACAGCGCCTGCGCGACCTCTTCGAGCGTCCCGACCTGGTGGCCTTCCCGGTCGCGACCGGCACGGCAGCCAACGTGCTGTCGCTGGCGTGCTGCACGCCGCCCTGGGGCGCCATCTTCTGCCACCCGGCGGCGCACATTGCGGTCGATGAGGCCAACGCGCCGGAATTCTTCACCTCCGGCGCCAAGCTCTGCCCGGTCGGCGGACCGGCGGGCAAGATCGACCCGCGCAAGCTCGCCGAGGCGCTGGCCGAGCCGGTCTACGGCGTCGTCCATCATCCGCAGCCGGCCGCGGTCAGCATCACCCAGGCAACCGAATCCGGCACCGTCTACGGCCCCGAGGAAATCGCCGCCATCGCCACCTCGACGCACCGCCATGGCCTAAAACTCCACATGGACGGCGCACGCTTTGCCAACGCGCTCGCCTTCGTCGGCTGCACGCCGGCGGAACTGTCGTGGAAGGCGGGCGTCGACGTGCTGAGCCTGGGCGCCACCAAGAACGGTGCGATCGCCGCCGAAGCCGTCGTCTTCTTCAACGCCGGCCTCGCCCGCGAGTTCGAGTTCCGTCGCAAGCGCGGCGGGCACCTTCTGTCCAAGATGCGGTTCCTGTCGGCCCAGCTCGAAGCCTATCTGACGGATGGGCTGTGGCTCGCCAACGCCCGCCATGCCAACGCGATGGCCCGCCACCTCGTGGCCGGGCTGACGGCGCTCAAGGGCACGCAGCTTCTCTATCCTGTCGATGCCAACGAGATCTTCGTCGTCCTGCCGGCCCGCATGCATGATGCGCTGGAGGCGGCAGGGGCGCAGTATCACCCTTGGCCATCCGACCGGCCCGGCGAACGGGCGTTCCGGCTGGTCACCGCCTTCGACACGAGTTCGGCGGACGTCGAACGCTTCCTTTCCATCGCCAAGGCGGCTTGAGCATGACCCACCAGCGTACCCTCACGACCGCCCATTGGGGCGTCTACGAAGTCGAGTACGACGACGCGGGCCAGGCCGTGCGCCTGCATCCCTTCTCCAAGGACCCCGATCCTTCGCCGATCGGCCTGCATATGCTGTCGGACGAAGTGGCGCGCCTGCGCGTCCGCCGGCCGGCGGTGCGCAAGAGCTGGCTGGAGCATGGCCCCGGCAGCCATCCGGAGCGACGTGGCCAGGAGCCGTTCGTGGAAGTCTCGTGGGACGAGGCGCTGGGTCTCGTCTCGAAGGAACTCGCGCGCGTAAAAGCGCAGCACACCAACCGCGCGATCTTCGGCGGCTCCTACGGCTGGTCGAGTGCCGGCCGCTTCCATCATGCCCAGAGCCAGGTCCATCGATTCCTGAATTCGATCGGCGGCTATGTGCGTCACCAGGATTCCTACAGCCTGGGCGCGGCCCGCGTGCTGATGCCGCACATCGTGGCGACGATGGAAGAGCTGATGTCCATGCACACCGGCTGGGACGTGCTGGCCGAGAACTGCAAGCTCTTCGTCACCTTCGGCGGCGTGCCGCGCAAGAACGCGCAGATCAACGCCGGTGGCGCCACGCTGCATCACGTGAAGGGCGGCCTCTACGCCATGCGCGATGCGGGCGTGCGTTTCGTCAACGTGACGCCGACGGGTGAGGATCTCGACACCGGCGGCGACGTCGAGTGGCTGGCGATCCGGCCCAACACCGATGCCGCGATGATCCTGGCGCTCTGCCACACGCTGTTCGTCGAGAAGCTTTACAATCGCGAGTTCCTCGACCGCTGCACCGTTGGCTTCGACAAATTCACGCCCTACCTGACCGGCGAGACGGACGGCCAACCGAAGGACGCCGCCTGGGCCGAGAAGATCACCGGCATTCCCGCGAGCCGCATCGTCGCGCTGGCGCGCGAGATGGCGGCCAGCCGCACCACCGTCAGCATCGGCTGGTCGCTGCAGCGCAGCCATCACGGCGAGCAGCCGTTCTGGGCCTTGATCACGCTCGCCTGCATGCTGGGCCAGATCGGCCTGCCCGGCGGCGGCTTCGGTGTGGGCTACGGCCCGGTTAACCTGATGGGCAGCGCGCACCCGAAATACTCCGGCCCGACCCTGCCGCAGGGCAAGAACGCGGTCAGCGACTTCATCCCGGTCGCGCGCTTCACCGACATGCTGCTCAATCCCGGCGGCAAGGTGTCCTACAACGGCCAGGACCTCACCTACCCCGACATCAAGCTCGTCTACTGGGCGGGCGGCAATCCGTTCCACCATCACCAGGACCTCAACCGCCTGATGGTGGCGTGGCGCAAGCCCGAGACGATCATCTTCCACGAGCAGTTCTGGACGCCGGCCGCGCGCATGGCCGACGTCGTGCTGCCGGCCACGACGACGCTCGAACGCGCCGATATCGGCTACGGCAGCCGCGAGCCCTTCCTGATCGCCATGAAGAAGGCGCGCGAGCCGATCGGCGAGGCGCGCGACGACTACTGGATCTTCTCCGAGCTCGCCCGGCGCCTCGGCCAGGGCGATGTCTACACCGAAGGCCGCGACACGATGGCGTGGCTGTCGCATCTCTATGAACTGTCGCGCGAGAAGTCGGCCGCCGCCGGTGTCACCATTCCCGCCTTCGACGCGTTCTGGGAAGCGGGCATCGCCGAAGCCAAGGGCGAGAACCGCGACCCGGTGATGCTGGCCTCGTTCCGCGCCGATCCCGCCGCCCACCCGCTCAAGACGCCGTCGGGCCGGATCGAAATCTATTCCGAGAAGATCGCCTCGTTCGGCTACGACGACTGCCCGCCGCATGCCGTGTGGCTGGAGCCGATCGAATGGCTGGGCGGCAAGACCGCCGAGCGTTATCCGCTGCACATGTTGTCGGACCAGCCCACCGACAAGCTGCACAGCCAGCTCGACCACAGTCCGCATGCCCGCGCCACCAAGATCAAGGGCCGCCAGCCGATCACGCTGCATCCGGACGACGCCACCGCGCGCGGCATTGCCGCCGGCGACCTGGTGCGCGTGTTCAACGACCGCGGCGCCTGCCTCGCGGCCGCGCGCCTGTCCGACCGTATCCGGCCGGGCGTGGTGCGGCTCTCGACCGGCGCCTGGTTCGATCCGGCCGATGCCGGTTCCAACCGGCCGCTGGAAAAGCACGGCAACCCCAACGCCCTCACCCTCGACATCGGCGCCTCGAAGCTCAGCCAGGGCTGCATCGCCCAGACCTGCCTGGTCGAGATCGAGCGCTTCGACGGGCCGGCGCCGGCGGTGACGGCGCATCGCCTGCCCGAGTTCCGGCCGCGAGGCTGAGTCCGGGTCAGCCCGACCTTGAATTCTCCCGAGCGTCGCGCGGCGTCATGCCGTAGCGGCGCTTGAACATGCGGGTGAAGGTCGGCATCTCGCGAAAGCCCGAGAGCGCCGCGACCTCGGAGATCAGCAACCCGATCCCTTCCGGAGACCTCAGCATCCTCCAGGCGCGGTCCAGGCGCGCTTGCCAGATGGCGGCCGAGACGCTTTCGTCACGCTTGGCAAAAGCGCGGTAGAGCGAGGCGCGTGAGCAACCGAGGGCGATGGCGATGCGCTCCGGCGCCAGGTTGGGGTCGCCGCACTCATGGTCGATCAAGGCGAGGGCGGCTTGATGGAAGCCGCGCGCGAAGCGCTCCGGGTCTGCCATGCCCTCGTGGGTGGCCTGCAGGAGCGCGAGCACCATGTCCTTCGCCGCCTTCGCTGCCGCCGCCCGCTCCGCCACCGCCATCTTGCCCGCCTCGTCGAACGTGGCCTGCAAATGACGGCACAGCACGCGCGCGAGGCCGCTTGCTTGGAACTTCATGCCGGCGCGGGGCGCAATGTCGTCGCCCAGCACGTCACGGGCGAGCCGGCGCGACATGGTCAGGCCCACGGTACAGTGCGCGCCGCGTCTCACCTCGCTCGGCTTGGCGTAGTCGACCAGGTAGAGATCGCCCAAGTTCACCCGGTGTGCTCCGCCATGGTCCATCCAGGTATTGCGGGAGCGGCGCATCAGGTCGATGGTGATGTCGTCGCAACCGTCGATGCGGCATCGTTCTGGCGAGCGGACGGCAACGACGTCCTCGGAAGCGAACTCGATCAGCTCCAGGCCATCGCCCACGATGCGGCGCATGCGCCCACGGAACGGGTTGGCGGTGCCCTCGACGCCAAGCGGCACCATGCGTCGCATGACTCCCTCGCGCCAGTAGGCCAACCGTTGGGCGACAGGCACGCCGTCCGTGCTGTGCACGAGCAGCTGGCCTTCCGTCGGCGGGGCCGGATCGAGACGAAGACGACCTGAAGAGGACATTCAGCGCTGCTCCGCTTCACCCAAGGCGTTCATCGTCGCCCTCGGCCCACGCCACGCGTGCCTCGCGGGGCGTCTTTCCGTAGCGCCGCTTGAACATGCGCGTGAAGGTCGGCATGTCGGTGAAACCGCTCTGCATCGCGACGTCGCTGATCGGTACGGCGGTGCTTTCGGCGGAACAGAGCATGCGCCGCGCGCGCTCCAGGCGCGCCTGCCGCACGACCGCCGCGACGCTCTGGTCTCGGCGGGCGAACAACCGGTAGAGCGCGGCACGCGAGCATCCGACAGCGAGCGCGATGCGGTCAGGCGACAAGTCCGGATCGGGGCAGGCACGGTCGATCAGCGCGCGCGCCGCTCGGTAGAGACCCTCGCCGAATTGTTCGGGATCGGCGGCGCCGAAGCGGCCCGCCTGCAGGATGGCCAGAGCCATCTCGGCCGCGGCATTGGTCGCGATCACCCGATCCTCAGGCGTCATGCGCGGTGACTCGTCGAGCGTCGTCGTCATGTGGGCGCGCAGCACCGCGGCCAGGCCGCGCGCCGGCACGCGACGGCCGGCCAGCCCCGACAGATCGTCGCCCAGCACTTCGCGCACCCGCCGCCGCGACAGCACGACGCCGCTGGCGCGATGGTGCGTGCGCACCGTCTTGAAGGGCCGCGCATAGTCGACCAGACAGAGGTCGCCGGAGCCCAGCCTGTGCTCGCCGTTGTGGGTGAGGTTCGAGGTGCCGTAGCGGATCAGCTCGAGCGCGATGTCGTCGCCGCCGTCGAAGCGGGTGCGGCCCGGCGACCGCCCGGAGACCACGGCGCTGGCGGCGTGCTCGATGAGTTCAACCTCGTTCAGCACGATACGTCGCAAGTGGGCCTGGAACGACTGCCCCCGTTCCGGCAACTCCGGCCGCGTGCGGCGCAGCACCACGTCGCGCCAATAGTCGATGCGCTCGCGGGCGGACACGCCGTCCGTCGTCAGGTCGACCAGACGACCATAGGACTGAGACGCATGGTCAAGCATGAAGTCCCCTAATTGAGACGGCCCGCACTCACCGCAGCGTACCTCCGCTGCAATAATGCCACGGTCCGCTGGCTCGGGGGAGCAGAAGAGGTGGGCGGACGGCGATTTTCAGGGAGATGGGGACTCCATGCCAAACAGGGCCATTGCCCCCACGGATGCCGCGATTTGGTCGGGACCCGCCCCTTGCGGCGGCCGCTCAGGCCGTGGGCCGAGCGGCGCCGATCCGTCCCTCGAGCTTGAGCGTGCGAAGAATCCGCTCGAAGCGCGGATCGCCATGGAGCAGCCGGAAGCATGGGTTCTGGGCAACGAAGCACAGGTAAGTGGTCCATGCCTTGACGCAATGCCCGAGGGCATCGAGCGCACGCACCGGCTCTCCGACCGCCATCCATTGCTGGGCAGCGCCCTCCCAGAGGTTGGTGCGCTCGAGCAGGCCGATCCACACGATCATCGCCTCGCGCCAGCCCTTGTCGTGGGCCAGCGCTGGCGCCCCGCCTTGCTGGCGATGGTCTGCGCGATGACGCTCCCGGCGCTCACCGGAGAGGCCCTGGGCCAGCAGGACCCGAACGCGGCCGCCAATCCCAAGCCGACCGAGAAGGTCACTTCCGTCAGTGGTAATCCGGGGGCGACAGACTTCGGAATCACCGGCACCGGTTGGCTCGGCCGTACACTCGGACTGAAGGACGAGTGGGGCGTGAAGCTCGGCGGCGTGTGGATCGCCGACACCAATGTCCTGGTCGCCGGCGGCGCCCAGCCCGGCGGGTGGACCAACAACCAGGCCCTGATCATCGGCCTCAGCGTCGAAGCCGAGAAGCTCGTTGGCTGGCGCGGCGCGTCGTTCGGCATCCAGTTCCTGCAGTTCAACGGCGGCGAGACCAACGAGCAGGCGGGCAGCATCGCGGGCTACAACAGCATCGTCGGCCTGCCGCCGCTCAACCGCACCGAGCTCCTCGAAGCCTGGTACCTGCAGGAGATGATGCCGAACGTGCTCTCAATGCGGATCGGCCGAAGCCTGCCATCCTACGACTTCGGCAATGTCTCGCGGCCCTTGGCGCTCGCCGATCCGGACCAGAACATTCCGGCCGTGACCGCCCTACTCTACAGCCCGGTCTTCGTGAACCCCTCGATGATCGGCGCGATGATGGGCTACTACAACCCTGGCAACGGCGTGACCGTCAACTTCTCGCCAACCAAGTCCTTCTACGTCAATCTCGGCGCCTACGACGGCAATCGCGCGCGCGGCATCCAGACCGGCCTCGAGCCACCGATGTTCAACGGCTACTGGTTCAATATCGGCGAGGTCGGCGTCAATTGGCTGCTGGGCGAAGGCAAACACCCGGGACAGTTCGCCCTAGGCCTGTGGCGGCAGACCGGCATCCTGTCGTTTGGCGGCGCCACCGAGGACGGCACCGGCGGATTCTATCTGTTCGGCTCACAACGCGTGGCCTACGGCGTGAACCCAAGCGTTCACAATTCGTCGATCTCCCTCTTCTATCAGTTGGGCGCCAACGCCTCGCAGACGCTGCCGATGACCCAGTACTACGGCGGTGGCATCACCGGCTTCGGCCTGATCGGCAGCCGCGCCCTCGATTCGATGGGCTTCGGTGTGGGCCTGTCGCAACTGAACCAGAACCTTTTCCAGCGGCAGAACGAGCTGATGTTCCAGGCGTACTACCAGGCGCATCTCTTCGCCTCGACCTTCCTGCAGCCGACCGTTAGCTACATACCGACGCCGGGTTTGTCGCCTACACTGCCCGGCGCGCTGGCGACAACGCTGCGACTCACCATGCTCTTCTGATCTGTACAAACTGTGGATGGCCCATCCGGGCCAGGAATGGAGAACTGATGAAAAAAATGTTGCACCTGGCCGCGGGCATCCTCGCGGCCGGCCTTGTCGCCGGGACGGCGTCGGCCCAGACGCCAGCCAACCTTCCCGGCTATCTATCTGCCATCATCGGCACCACGCCGCAGACGCCGGCCGCGCTCGCGACGCGAGACGTCCTGCAGCTCAACGTCTCGATGTTCTCCCTCTACGACAATGCCGCCAAGATCTTCCAGGGCAACATCATGGCCAGGCATCCCATCATCCTGGCGCTGTTCTCGGGCGCCGGTGGGCGCATGATTCTCTACCGGCCGGGCAAGCCGCCGGAAGAAGCTCCGTCCGTACCGATGGTCTACCAGGTCATGAAGTCGACCGGGCACAGCACCATGGCGATCTCAGAGGTGGTCATGCCATTCGTCGGCAATGCCGCCGACAAGAGCTGGATGGCGCCGCTGCTGGCCTACCGCACTCAGATGAAGACGGCGCTCGACGGCGTCGACATCCTGCCCATCCAGGACGACTGGAAGCCGGCGGTGAAGAACATCCTGGGCAACAACGTCGCCTTCATGGATGACTGCCTGATCAAGGGCGTGATCACGCTCGAGGCGCTGCAGGCCTTCGCCAAGAAGCAGGCGCCGGACATCAAGCTCATTATCAACTGGGCGGCCTCGACCCAGGTCAAGCATTGGATGGGCGTGGTCGACGGATGGAAGACGAGCCTCGGCGCCGATTGGAACAAGACCTATGCCGCGTCCAACACGATCTATGTCGCCCGCCAGAACAATGTCCTGTTCTCGGTCCTCGCCCAGTTCTTCGGACCCGAGGCGATCAACGACCGGCTGATGCTGATCGAGACGATCTCGTTCACGACCACGCCGCAGGAGATGCTCACCTCGATGGTCCGCATCATCTCCGACCGCTCGGTCGGCGCGCTGTTCTTTGGCAACGACAGGCTGATGGACTTCGAGCTGATGGGAGGCGACGGGCGCAAGACCATCATCTCCGAGATGCAGCGCCTCGGAAGGCAGCCTTTCCTGCCACCCGCCGTGCCGTTCGGCTCCAAGCAGTGGCCGGCCCTGGTCACGCCGGGCCCCGGCCCGACCTCGCTCGACGACCTGAAGTAAGGAGCGCCGGCATCCAGAGAACCGCACCCACGGCGCACGCCGTGGGTGCCCACCAAGCAAGCGGGAGTGGGATGGCATGAATCTCAATACGATCGTCGAGGTGAAGCGGCCCAAGTCGTTCGAGGACATCGAATGGCGCGACGGCCATGCCTTCCTGGGAGGCGGGACCTGGCTCTTCTCCGAACCCCAGGTGAGCACGGACACCCTGGTCGACCTCCAGCAGTTCGGCTGGCCGTCGCTCACCGTCAACCCCGAAGGGCTGGAGATCGCGGCGACCTGCCGGATCGTCGATCTGCACGACTTCAAGGGCCCGCCCGAGTGGAAGGCCGTGCCGCTGTTCGACAAGGCCATCGACTGCTTCCTGATGTCGTTCAAGATCTGGAATGCGGCGACCGTCGGCGGCAACGTCGTCATGTCACTGCCGGCCGGTGCCATGATCTCGCTCACGGCGGCCCTGGAGGGCATCTGCACACTGTGGCCGCAGAGCGGCAAGCCGCGCCAGGTGCCGATCGTCGACTTCGTCACCGGCAACCACCAGAACGTGCTGCAGAAAGGCGAGCTCCTGCGCTCGATCCTCCTGCCCGCCTCGGCCCTGTCCAAGCGCTTTGCCTTGCGTCAGGTGTCGCTCACCCACTTCGGCCGCTCGGCCGCGCTGATCATCGCCACCGTCAAGGACAACGGCGAGGATTTCCTCCTCACCATCAGCGCCGCGACGCCGCGGCCGATGCATCTGCGCTTCAGGAAGATACCGTCCGCCGCGGAGATGCGGCAGGCGATCGACGAGCGGCTGCCGGCCGACGCCTGGTTCCAGGACGTCCATGGCTCGGCACCCTACAAGCGCCACGTCACCCACTACCTGGCCGAACAGATTCGCGCGGAGCTGTCATGAGCAAATACGAGGTCAATGGCCACCTGTACTCGGCGGAACCCAAGCCCGGCCAGTGCCTGCGCACCTTCCTGCGCGACCTGGAGGTGTTCGGCGTCAAGAAGGGCTGCGACGCCGGCGATTGCGGCGCCTGCACGGTGTGGCTGGACGGCCACCCGTTCCATTCGTGCCTGGTGCCCGCCTTCCGCGGCGAGGGCCGGAAGATCACCACCATCGAAGGCCTCGCCAAGGACGGCAAGCTGCATCCCATCCAGCAGGCCTTCCATGACGCGCAGGCCTTCCAGTGCGGCTATTGCGCTGCCGGCATGATGATGACGACGGCGTCGGCCGCGTTCGACGAGGCCCACAAGGCCGACCTGCCGCACGCGCTCAAGGGCAACATCTGCCGCTGCACCGGCTATCGCTCGATCGTCGACGCCCTGCACGGCAAGAAGAACATCGAGGAGGACGTGGCCGGCAACGCGCTGGGGGCCAGCCTGGCCAATCCGTTCACCGACGCCATCCTGACGGGCAAGGCGCGCTACACGATGGACGTCGCGATGGAAGGGATGCTGCACCTCAAGGTGTTGCGCTCGCCGCATGCCCACGCGCGCCTCAAGAAGATCGACAAGAGCAAGGCGCTCGCCGTCCCCGGCGTCGTCGCCGTCCATACCTGGGAGGACGTGCCGCGGCGACTCTACAGCACCGCGCTGCACGAGGACCATCTCGTCGACCCCGACGACACGTACCTGCTCGACAACGTCGCCCGCTTCGTCGGCCAGCGGCTCGTCGCGGTGATCGGCGAGAGCGAGGCCGCGGCCGAGGCCGGCGTGCGCGCCCTGGTCGTCGACTACGAGATCCTGCCAGCGGTATTCGATCCGGTGGCCGCCATGGAGCCCGGCGCGCCGATCCTCCACGACAAGAGCGAGGGCGTCACCGACAACGCCAACATCTTCTGCACCCTGCAGGGCGAGATCGGCGACGTCGCGAAGGGCTTCAAGGAGGCCGACGTCATCCACGAGAACACCTATTCGACCTCGCGTGTGCAGCACGTCCATCTCGAAACCCACGGCTCGATCGCCTACAAGGGCGAGGACGGCCGCTGGCACGTCCGCACGAGCTCGCAGGGCCCGTTCGCGGCCCGCACCAAGCTCGCCTACCTGATGGGCGTCCCCGCCAGCCAGATCCACGTCTTCACCGAACGTGTCGGCGGCGGCTTCGGCGGCAAGCAGGAGATGGTGTCGGAAGACCTGCCCCTGTTCGCCAGCATGAAGCTCGACGGCCGACCCGTGAAATGGGAATGGACCCGCGAGGACGAGTTCATCGGCGCCATGACGCGGCACCAGATGACGACCAAGGTCAAGATCGGCGCCAGGAAGGACGGCACGCTCACGGCACTCGACGTCCATGTGGTCTCCAATACCGGCGCCTACGGCAATCACGCCAGCGAGACGCTGGCCGCCGCCATGGCGAGCCCGTTCGCGGCCTATCGCTGCGAGAACAAGAAGGGCATCGGCCGCGTCGTCTACACCAACATGATCCCGGGCGGCGGCTTCCGTGGCTACGGCGCCTCGCAGACCACCTTCGCCATGGAATGCGCCATGGACGAGCTGGCCAAGATCATGGGGCTCGATCCGTTCGAGATCCGGCGCAAGAACGTCGTGCGGCCGGGCGACAACATAGAATCGATCTGGAAGGAGCCGAGCGACGCGAGCTTCGGCAGCCACGGCATCGACCAGTGCCTGGACATCGTCGAGCGCGAGCTGACCAAGGGCAACGGCGTCAAGAAGCCGGCGGGCGACGACTGGCTCGAGGGCGCCGGGGCGGCGCTCGCCATGCTCGAATGCGGCCCACCGACCGAGCACCGCTCGGGGGCGGAGATGAAGCTCCTGCCCGACGGCACCTACCACCTCGCCTGCGGCTCGTCGGAGATGGGCAACGGCATCACCACGGCGCACAAGCAGATGGCCGCCTCGGTGCTCGGGGTGCGCGCTGCCGACGTCGCCATCATCAACGCCGACACCGACCGCACACCCTACGACACCGGCACCTTCGCCAGCACCGGCACGGTGGTCGCGGGCAAGGCGGTGCTCGCGACCGCCGAGGCGATGAAATCGGACATCCTCGAGTTCGCCTCGCGCCGCACCAAGACACCGGTCGACCAGTGCCGCCTCGACAAGGACGCGGTGATCTGCGGCAACAAGCGCATCCCGCTCACCGAGCTGCATGCCGAGGGCGCCAAGATCAACCACCGCTTCACGGTGGGGCGCCGTGCCTACCTGTCGCCGCGCTCGATCGCCTTCAACGTGCAGGGCGTACGGCTTGCGGTGCATCGCGTCACCGGCGAGATCCGCATCCTGCACAGCGTGCACGCCGCCGACATCGGCCGGCCGATCAACCCCATGCAATGCCGCGGCCAGCTCGACGGCGCGGTCGCCATGGGCTACGGCTGGGCGCTGCTCGAGAACATGGTCCACGACCAGGGCCACATGGTGAACCCGCAGCTGCGCAACTGCCGCGTGCCGGCCTTCGCCGACACACCGCATACCGACATCTTCTTCGCCGACACGGTCGATTCGATCGGACCGCTGGGGGCGAAGTCCCAGGGCGAGTGCGGCATCAATCCGGTGGCGCCCGCGGTGTCCAACGCGCTCGCCAACGCGACCGGCTTGTGCTTTGCCCACCTGCCCTTCACGGCGGACCGGTTGTTCGCCCAGCTCGCGAAGGCAAAATGACCGTCAGCATCGTCACCCAGACCAGCGTGCGGCCGGAGCGATCCGAGGACTTCGCACGCTGGCAGGGCGAAACCAGCACCCTCATCGCGGGCTTCCCGGGCTTTGTCGAGCAACGGCTGATGCCGCCCAACCCGCCGCTGCAGGTCGACTGGGTCATCCTGCAGCGCTTCCATACCATGGAGGAGGCGCAGCGCTGGCTCGCCTCGAGCGAGCGCCAGACCCGCATCGCGGGCGCGGCGCCGATGCTGGTTGGCCGCGACGACGTGCACATCGTGCGCGACGACGAAGGTGGCCGGAAGCCCGCTCCGGTGTCGGCGGTGATCAGCACCCGCGTGAAGCCGGGCAAGGAAGTCGAATACCGCGCCTGGGAGCACAAGATCGCCGCCGCCCAGTCCAAGGCCCCCGGCCTGCAGGGTTACCGCTTCGAGCCGCCCGTGCCCGGCGTCCAGGAGGACTACGTCGCCATCCTGCGCTTCGACAACCAGGCCAATCTGCAGGCCTGGCTCGATTCGCCGGTGCGCAAGCAGCTCATCGAGGAAGCCGAGCCGCTCACCGAGGAGTTCCACTCCCGCGTGGGCACCGGCTTCGAGCAGTGGTTCCGCGACGAGTCGGGCGGCGGTGGCGGCCTGTCCGTCTGGAAGATGGACATGGTCGTGCTGCTGCTGCTGTACCCCATCGTGTTCCTGTGGGGTGTCTGGTTCGGGACGCCGATCCTGCAGAACAAGATGAACATGCCCTGGGCCCTCAATCTGTTCATCGGCAACATCTTCAGTGTCGCCCTGACGGGCTTCGGAGTGCCCTGGGTGGCCAATCGCATGGGCTGGTGGATGTTCCCCAAGGGCGGCGTGCTGCGCGCCAACCTGCTGGGCGCCCTGCTGATGTGCGTCATCTACGCCATCAGCGTCTTTGTCTTCTGGAAGTTCTTCTGACACGCCACAAGAGGGCCCACGTCAATGACCAACCTCATTTGTCGCCGCGTCGTTGTTGCCGGATCGGCCGCCGCAGCAGCAGGCCTCGCCGCGTTGAAAAACGAGGCGCAGGCACAAACCCAGACCAAGCCGACGGGCGTGAGCCCGGCCGAGCTGGCCAAGCACGAGAAATTCATGCGGCTGGCGATCGCGCAGGCGAACCGCAACCCGGGACGGCCGTTCGGCTCGGTCCTGGTCGACGATCGCACCGGCGTGGTGGTGGGCGAAGGCGTGGTGGACCTGGCCGCCAACCCGATGTTCCATTCCGAGGTGATGGCGATGAACGCCTACATCGCCAAGCACGGCAACAAGGGCTGGGAGAACCTCACCATGTACGGCACGGGCGAGGCCTGCCCGATGTGCATGAGCGCCATGGTGTGGGCAGGCATTCCGCGCATGGTGTACGGCTCCGACACGCCGTTCGTGCGCCAGTACGTGGCCGACATCAACATCCGCGCCAAGACGGTCGCCGACGCCGGTCAGCAGATCTACAGCAACAAGCTGCTGCTGGGCGGCGTGCTGTCGAACGAGACCGACAAGCTGTTCGAGGCGCGCGGCAAGATCGGCGAAAAGAAGTAGCCTCCCGGTCAGTTTCGTCTGCCAAAGCCTGAATGGGTTGTGGCCTCGCGACAAGCGGGGCTATGCTTGGGTTATGCCCAAGCTTCTCTCCGCCGCCGAGGTGGCGCGCTATCACAAGGACGGTTTTCACTTTCCCATCCGCGTTCTGCCGGCGGCAGAGGCGCGTTCGTATCGCGACCGGCTGGAAACGGCGGAGAGAGCGGCCGGCGGACCGCTGGCAGGCGACCGCCGCCACAAGGTCCACCTCCTCTATACCTGGGCCAACGAGCTCGCGCGCCATCCGGCGATCCTCGATGCGGTCGAGGACGTGATCGGGCCCGACATCCTGTGCTGGAGCACGACATTCTTCACCAAGGAGGCGCACTCGTCCTCTTTTGTGTCATGGCACCAGGATGCGACCTACTGGGGTCTCAGCACCGACGACGTGATCACCGCCTGGGTCGCCTTCGCCGATGCGCCGGTGGCCAGCGGCGCCATGAAGTTCTGGCCGGGCAGCCATCTCAAGAACCAGCTCGAGCACCGCGACACCTTCGACCAGAACAACCTCCTGACCCGTGGCCAGGAGATCGCCGTCGACGTGCCCGACGGCGCCGGTGTCGACGTGACGCTCAAGGCCGGCGAGATGTCGCTGCACCACGTGCTGCTGGTGCACGGATCGGGGCCCAACACGACCGACGACCGCCGCATCGGTTTCGCCATCCGCTACATCCCTCCCCATGTGCGCCAGCTCAAGGTGCGCGACTCCGCCATGCTGGTGCGCGGCCGCGATAGCCACGGCAATTTCGACATGGAACCCGAGCCGCGGGCCGATCTCGACCCGGCCGCGCTCGCCGCCCATCGCGACGCCACCGAACGCTCGGTGAAGGCCCTCTATTCGGGCACCGATCGAAAGCAGTTCCGCGCCTAGGCGGCGGCTACCACGAAAGCCGCAATCCGGCGGAAATCGAGTGATTGTCGGTGCCGGTGCCGACCTCGCCGTCGTAGCGCAGGTAGAGCGACGTGCTCTGGGCAATGGCAGTGTTGGCGGCAAAGCCCAGGACGGCGCTGTCGCGCTGCGGTGCTGCCCCGAAGACGGTGAAGCTCGCGGCCGGTGCCCCGGCGAAGGTGGCCAGCACCGGCCGCGATGTGTCGGCATATTCGTGGACCCAGCCCAGACGAAGCTGCAGCCCCAGCTTCTCGCGCCAGGGCGCGTCGACGGCGCCCGCCAGCTCGACGCCAAGGGTGCCGCGCATCGACTTGGTCGTCTGTTGCGCCACGTTGAGGTTGAGCGATTGGGCGCCGGTCTCGGTGAAGGAAGCCTGGGTCACCGTCGAGGTCTGGAAGCGCGCGAACGGCGTCAGCGTGGCCGCCGCCGGCGTGTAGATCCCGACCTTGTAGCCGGCCTCGACCTGGGCCAGGAACTGGTCGGCACCGGTCTCACCCTTCGCCGTGCGCGGCTGCAGGCCGGGGATGGCGATCATGCGGGTCATCTGGTTGTCGTTGTAGCCATAGCCCGCCAGCGCATCGACGTAGAAGGCGGCCTCGGTGAAAGAGCCGTAGACGCTGGCCTGGTAGCTGTTGCTGGTGCCGCGGCTGTTGAAGCCGTTGGTCCACTGGTTGCCGCTGGCGTAGCCCAGGCCAACGCCGAACAGCAGCCGCGGATCGGCGCGAAAGTCGACGCCGGTCGCGAAACCGCCGGCATTGTACGTGAGCGTCGAGGAGTTGCCGTTACCGATGCCCGCGACGCTGCCGGTGCCGCCCAGCGCACTGCCCCACAGGCTCCAGGGACCGGGACCTTCGCGCCCTTCTGGATCGTCGCAGGCGACCTCGCAGGCCTGGGCCAGGGCGACGCGGCCGCCGGCCCCGCCGCGGCTGCGGGCAGCAGCCATCTGCTGGCCGACGACATTCATGAACATCAGGCCGCTGGCGATGTTGGCGGTGCCGAAGCCGGAATATTGCTGGCCGCTCAGCGCATCCATCGCCGCCTGACCCTGCGCGAGGGTGAGCGTGGACATGGTGCCGATGACCGTGGCGAAGTCGCCGCTCGAGCCCGCCACGCTCTGGTCGAGCGCGCCACCGACAGCCATCTGATTGGCCGTTCGTGCCCCGCGCGCGAAGCCGCCGGGCTTGAGGGTCAGGTAGACATTGTTGGTGTCGTAGCCCAGCGAAGCCAGCAGGAAGGGAAAGTTGCTGGTGACATTCGCATAGGTGCCGGTCACCCCGCCGATCGCGTTCCGCCGCCACGACGGTTACCGTGCCACCGTTGATCGTCGCGGTACCCGGTGCGCCGATCACGTTCAGACGGTCGGCCTGGCCGGCGGCATTGACCTCGACCTCGTAGGAGCTGCCGGCGGCCTGCGTGAACGAGCCGCTCACCGTGAGGGTGCCGATCGAGTTACCGGGGGCGAGCATGCCGTTGTTCGCCACGGTGCCGAAGATCGTCCCGCTGCCGCCGAGATTGCCGGCGCTGGCGACCGTCACGTTGCTGGTGATGGTGCCATTGACGGCCAGCCGGCCGGTCGAGATCGTGGTCGGGCCGGTGTAGGTATTGGTCCCCGTCAGTGTCAGCGTACCGGTGCCGGCCTGTGTCACCGAGCCCGTGCCCGAGATCACCCCGGTGTAGCTCGTGGCGTTCGGCAGGTCGAAGGTGAGCACGGCATTGTTGACGATGTTGCCGGTGACCGTGCCGCTCGTGCTGCCGTTGCCGATCTGCAGCCGGCCCGCCGAGATCGTCGTCGTGCCGCTGTAGCCGTTGGTTCCCTGGACGAGGGCCGTCGTGCCGGTGCCAGCCTGGTTCACGCCTCCTGTCCCCGAGATCGCGCCGTTGACGGTCAGCGTGTCGGACCGGTTGAACACAAGGGTGCCATTGTTGACGACGGCGCCGGTTCCCAGCGAGCCGGCAGTGCCCCCCACGCCGATGTTGAGGGTGCCGGCCGAGATCGTCGTCGTGCCGCTGTAGCCGTTGGTGCCCGTCAGCGTCAGGGCGTTCGCGCCGATCTTGCTGAGCGCGCCCGCGCCGGAGATGTCGTTGGCGACCGTGATCGCATTCGAGCGGTTGATCTGCAGTGTGCCGTTGTTCACTACGGCGCCCGAACCCAGCGTGCCGGTCGCGCCGCCGGCGCCAATGCTGAGCGTCCCTCCCGAGATCGTCGTGGTGCCGCCGTAGGTGTTCGCTCCCGTCAGGCTGGTCGTCCCCGCACCGAGCTTGGTCACCGTACCGGTACCGCTGATCACGTTGGCAACCGAAACATTGTCCGATCGGTTGAATGCCAACGCGGCGTTGTTGGTCACGGCCCCACTTCCCAACGCGCCGGCGGCCCCACCGGCGCCAACCTGCAGCGTGCCGTCCGAGATCGTCGTCACTCCGGTATTGGTGTTGCTTGCCGTCAGGGTCGCCGTGCCGGCGCCGTCCTTGGTGAGCGTGCCCGTCGTCGTGCCGATGACACTGCCGAATATCGTGTTGCCGGCGCCGCCGACCGTCAGGTTCTGGGCCGCGCCGCCGACCGCGCCGTTGAGCGTCAGGCTGCCCGCATCGGAGTTGATGCGCGTGGCACCGCCACTGAGCGTAATGGCGCCGCCGTAGGTGTTGGCGCCCGAGATGTTGCGCAGCGCGCCGCCGGCGGAGATGCCGCTGCCGGTGAGCGACAGCGCCTCGGCCCCGACCGTGATGTTGTTCTGGACCTCCAGCGCCGCGCCGCTCGAGACAGTCGTGCCCGCCGCCGTGGTGCCGAGCGCCGTGTTGTTCTGGATGTTGAGCGCGCCCGTCGTGACCGTCGTCGCGCCCGTGTAGGTGTTGGCGTCGCTCACGGTCGTCGTGCCGGCGCCAAACTGGCTTACCGTGCCGGTGCCGGAGATCACGCCCGAGACCGAAAGCGCGTCGGAACGGTTGAAGCGCAGGGTACCGCCGGTGGTGACGACGCCGCCCGCGCCCAGCGTGCCGGTCGTGCCGCCCGAGCCGACCTGCAGGATGCCCTCGGTGATCGTCGTCGTGCCGGAATAGCTGTTGGTCCCGGTCAGCGTCAGCGTCGTGCTCGTTCCCGCGGTCGTCTTGGTGACCGCGCCGGTTCCCGAGATATTGTTGTCGATCGTGAGATTGTCGGTGCGATTGAAGGTCAACGTCCCGTTGTTGACGACGTCGCCGGTGCCGAGCGTGCCCGCCGCCGCCACCGCGCCGATCTGCAGCGTGCCCACCGAGATCGTCGTCGTGCCACTGTAGGTATTGGCGCCGGTCAGCGTCACCACGCCCGCCCCGAGCTTGGTCAGCGCGCCGGTTCCCGACACGGCATTTGCCACCGTGATGCTGTCCGACCGGTTGAGCTGCAGCGTCGCATCGTTGACCACAGCGCCGGTGCCGAGCGTGCCGGCGGCGCCACCCGCCCCGACGCTCAGGGTGCCCGCCGAGATCGTCGTCGTCCCCGAATAGGTATTGGCGCCGGTCAGGCTCGTCGTACCGGCACCGATCTGGGTCACCGTACCCGTGCCCGAGATCACGTTCGACGCGGTCAGCGCGTTGGAGCGGTTGAAGGCCAGCGTGCCGCCGGTGGTGACGACGCCGCCCGTCCCCAGAGTGCCCGTCGTCCCGCCGGCACCGATCTGAAGCGTGCCCTCGGTGATCGTGGTCGTGCCGCTGTAGGTGTTCGTCCCGGTCAGCGTCAGTGTGCTGGCCGTCCCCGCCGCGCTCTTGGTCAATGCACCCGCGCCGGAGATGTTGTTGGCCACGGTGAAGGCCGCATCCGTCCGGTCGATCAGCAATATGCCGCTGTTGACGACGTTGCCCGTGCCCAGCGTGCCGGACGAGCCGCCGCCGCCGATGTTGAGCGTCCCGACCGAGATCGTCGTCGTCCCCGAGTAGGCATTGGCGCCCGTCAGGGTCGCGACACCGGCCCCGAGCTTGGTGAGGGTGCCGGTACCGGAGATGTCGTTGGCGACGGTGATGGCGTCCGACCGGTTGAGCTGCAGCGTGGCGTTGTTGACGATACCCCCGCTGCCCAGCGTGCCCACCGTGCCGCCCGCGCCGACGCTCAGGATCCCGGCCGAGATCGTCGTCGTGCCGCTGTAGGTATTGGCGCCCGTCAGGCTGGTCGTGCCGGCCCCGAGCTTGGTGACCGCACCGGTGCCGCTGATCACGTTGGCCACCGTGATCGCGTCCGACCGGTTGAACGCGAGCGTCGCGTTGTTGGTCACGGCCCCGGTGCCCAGCGTACCGGCGGTGCCGCCGGCGCCGACCTGCAAGGTCCCGTCCGAGATCGTCGTCACGCCGCTGTAGGTGTTGGTGCCGGTCAGGATCGTCGTTCCCTCGCCGATCTGGCTCAAGGTGCCGGTGCCGGAGATGGCGTTCGCCACCGTGATCGTGTTGGATCGGCTGAATCCCATCGCCGCATTGTTGGTGACGGCGCCGGTGCCGAGCGTTCCGGTTGTGCCGCCGTCGCCCACCCGCAAGGTACCGGCTGAGATCGTGGTGATGCCGCTGTAGGTGTTGGCGCCCATCAATATGGTCAAGCCGGCCGCGAGCTTGGTCACCGCACCGGTGCCCGAGATCACGTTCCCGACCGTCATCGTATCGGACCTGTTGAAGGCCAGCGTGCCGCCGGTCGTGACGACGCCGCCGGTGCCCAGCGTGCCGATGGTACCGCCCGCGCCGACCTGGAGGGTGCCCTCGGTGATGGTCGTCGTGCCGGAATAGCTGTTCGTGCCGGTAAGAGTCAGCGTCGT
>NZ_SCVH01000104.1 GCF_004296935.1 Reyranella sp. | reverse complement strand
CGTATCCTGATCGACGGCGAGCCGGGCAACGACCTCGTGCCCGAACTCGCGGCGCTGCCGGGCGAGACGGTGATCGTGAAGCCAGGCAAGGGCGCTTTCTATGCGACGCGGCTCGGCCATCTGCTGGAGACGCAGGGCATCGGCCATCTGGTGTTCGCCGGAGTCACGACGGAAGTCTGCGTGCAGACGACGATGCGCGAGGCCAACGACCGCGGCTACGAATGCCTGCTGGCCGAGGACGCCACCGAGAGCTATTTCCCCGAATTCAAGGCGGCCACGCTCGCCATGATCCGGGCCCAGGGCGGCATCGTCGGCTGGACGGCGCCGACGGATACGATCGTCAAAGCCTTGCGGTGACCGTCACCGACTTCGGTGCCTTCGTTCCCGGGCCGCGGACCGAGATCCCGCCTTCGGGTTCGGGAACGCTCGACGGCCTCACCTTCGTCGTAAAGGACCTGATCGATGTTGCCGGCACGATCACCGGCGGCGGCAATCCCGACTGGCACGGGCAGCAGGAGATGGGCACGGTCTCGGCCGTCGTTGTCGAGCGCTTCCTGCAGGCCGGCGCCGCTTTGGTTGGCAAGACCGTCACCGACGAACTCGCCTTCAGCCTCGAAGGTGAGAACGAGCACTATGGAACGCCGGTCAATCCTCGCTGCCCCGACCGCCTGCCCGGCGGCTCGTCGAGCGGCTCGGCGGTGGCTGTCGCGGCCGGTCTGGCCGATCTCGGCCTCGGCACCGATACCGGCGGCTCGGTGCGGGTGCCGGCGAGCTTCTGCGGCCTCCACGGCTGGCGCCCGACGCACGGCCGCGTGCCGATGACGGGCGTGATCCCTTTCGCGCCGAGCTTCGACACGGTCGGGCTCTTTGCCCGCACGGCGGCGCATCTGTCCGCTGGTGGCCACACGCTGCTGCAGACTCCGCCGGCGGAAGCGTGCCCCGTCCGGCTGCTGCTGGCGGCCGATGCCTTCGTGTTGGCCGATCCCGAGGCACAGGCGCCGTTGCGCGCGGCAGCCGCCCGTTTCGGTGTCGTCGAGGAGATTGAGATCTACGGCGGGCGCGCGGCCGAATTCCTCGAGGCCTACACCACCCTGCAGGGCCTCGACATCGTGCGGTCGCTGGGCGTCTTCCTCGGGTCGAAGCCGCGCTTCGGTGCCACGATCGCGCCGCGCTTCGAGGGCGCCCGCGCGCTCGATCCCGCCCTCGAGCCCGCGTGGCGGGCGTGGCGCCGGGACATGGCCGCCCGGATGCGTGCGCTGCTGCCGTCGGGAACCCTGCTGCTGTTGCCCACGACCCCCGGCATCGCTCCGCTACGCTTCCTGCGCGATGCCGATGCCGGGCGTTTTTATCGGGCCGCTCTCTCGCTCTGTTCGGTGGCGGGCCTCGCCGGTCTTCCCGCGGTCACGCTGCCGGTCGCCACGCTTGACGGCTGTCCGCTCGGTCTTTCCGTGATCGCGGGACCGGGCGAGGACGAGGCGTTGCTCGCCCTGACCTAGGGCGTGGGCTCATTGGCGCGCAGCCAAATGCAGCATCGGCTTGATGGCGGTCCATTCGAAATCGTCGAGTTCGCAGCGCATGATTCGAGGCTCTGGTTCGAGCGCCTGGATCACACCCACGGCCGGATCATCGACCCGCAACGACCCGTAGCGTGGCCGCCAACATTCTGGTTTGACTTCCGCTTTCGGCGTCACAACGGACATGGCTGAAATCGCCGTTGGGTCGCCCCTGTAGCGAATGACCCACAACGGACATGGGGAACTCTATCAGCTTGTCGGCACGGGCCAGCGGCAACGGCGGGACGGGTTAGGCCGAGCGATTTTGCCGCCGCAGAATTGGTGATGAAACGGAATTTCGTCGGTTACTCAATCGGCACGTCGCCAGTCGTTATCAGCTTGATCCCTGGCAACAGCTGCTATTTGCTTACCTTGCTTCATAGAAAGTGACAGTCAACGCTCTAGCCACCGCCGACTACGGTTCGGGCAACCTTCAACTCCGGACGGTCGGCGTTGCCGTCTTTGGTCATCGTCAGTAATGCCTGGTAGTAGGTCTTCGCCTTGCCCATGTCCCCTAATTGCTGAGCCACAAGCGCCGCGCCCGCAATGGAGCGGTAGCGGTTGGGCTCCTTGGCGAGCACGGCCTCGTAGGCGGCGAGCGCCTCGCCTTTCCGGCCGCGTGAAAGCATCATCTCGGCCAGCATTTCGCGGGCTGGTAGCAGCGGCCCCGGCGTCACCACGTGCTTTTCAGTGCGATCTTCGTTATCAGCAACCTCGGTCATGGCGGTGACCGCCTCGTCGTACCGCTTGTCGGCCCAGGCCGACCACGCCAGCGCGGCGCGGCGCTGGATGTCGACCTGCTCGGCCCAGTAGTCGTTCTTCACTGCCTTCAGCTTGTCCACCAGCGCCGCAAGCTTGTCTGCTTCCTCCTTTGCCGCGGCGGCATTGCCGGTCTGGCCGGCGCCTACGGCGCGGGCGAAGTGAATTAGCGCCTCGGTATAAGGAAACTCCGATGGTTGCGGTGCCAGCGCAGCGGCTTCGGCCCATTGACCACGCTCAAGGGCGTAGCGCGCCGGAGCCGCCGCCATCGCGAAGGGCGCTGCGAATCTGCCTGCTCCGGGGTTGGTGATCTGGCGCAGCTCATCGAGCGCCTTGGCGGCAAGGCCATCGCGCGCGGTTTGCAGAAAAGCGTACACCAGATAGTCGAGCGCGTGCGCCTCGTCTTGTTTCTCCTTCTGATCCTTGGCGATGCGCGCCGACGCGGCGTTGGAGTCGATCGACTCCTGCCAGTAACCCAACCTCGTGAAGATGTGCGACGGCATGTGCAGTGCATGGGGCGAGTCAGGCGCAATCTTGGCGTAGCGCTGCGCCGCATCGACGCCATGCTTGGCAATCGGCGGATAGTCGTAGGCGTGGATCAGGTAGTGTGCGACGCCAGGATGCTGCGGATTGGCGATGAAAATTGGCTCGAGGATTTTCGCTGCCCGGAGTTGGTTGGCGTAGGTCTTGTCGGCAGGCGATGCCGAGACCGCCAACGCCAATGCCCAATAGATTTGCGCCTCCTTGTCGTCTGGATAGCGTGCGGCCAACGCTTCCATTGCCTTGGCGTAGGCGGCGAGGCGGGCGCCATGCGGTAGCTTGTCGGAGTCGCGGTAAAAGATACCAAGCGCCTCAAGGTAGCCCTTTTCACGCTCGGTTTTTGGGCCCAGCGCCAACCCCTTGTCGATCGAGGCCGATCCATCCTTCAGCCATTCCGCGATCGGTGGCGCGTAAGGGTTGCGGAGGTTGGCGAGGGCCAAGCCCCAATATGCGATGGCACAGGACGGGTCGAGCTTGAGGACCTCGTTGAAGGTGTCCGTCGCGGCGCGATACCAGAAGGAATGCTGGTAGGCCATGGCGAGATTGAACTTGGCTTGTGCTTCGGTATTGCACGAGGTCTTGAAGTCGATGTCGCCGAGAACCGCGCCGTGGGATCCATGCTGGGCAGTTGCTGCCGAACACCATATCAATGCGACACCCGCGAGACCGACGACTGACTTTCCCTTCAACATGTTTGCCTCCCCATGGATACGATTTCTCGTGTCGTCGCGGGCCGGCATCGCATTTTCGCGCGAGGAGACTTGGGAAGACGGCGCGACGATGGCAACGCCCTACCACGCTACGCAAGTTCTAACTCCATGGCAGCATGCATCCCAGCCACCGCATTTTCAATCCGCAAGCTGACGGATGTGGCAAGAGCGCTTAGGTCCATGTCATACCAACTGGCACACCAGCCCAATCTTCTCAGCGTGACGATGGTCTGAGCCACAGCACCCACCCAAGATGGAAAAATGACGATGGCGGGTGCGCATGTCGCGTAGGAGGACGGCCAGCTCATCGGGATCACCGGCCTCGAGAGTTGTCGATTCGTTGAGCTCCGCGTGGCTCTTTGGCGATGGATTGGCGCGGATGCCGCGGAGGCGTTCGATCCATCGACCAGAGGCCTCCAAAGCCGAGCCCAGGTGGCTCGGATGCGCGCAGTTCACCATGTAGTGTGCTGGCGCCCCGCCAGTCGCTGTGTCCGTAGCCATAATAGCATCATGAAGATTGGTGCCGTCAGGAAGACGGCCATCCGTCTCCACCGTGAAGGAGACTACGCTGGGAATTCCGGCCCTCGCCGCAGCTTGGGCAATGCCGATTGCCTCTCCAATATGCGTCATCGTTTGCGCCGTCACGAGGTCTGCTCCTTCCTCGCCATAGAGGCGCACCTGGGGACCGTGAAAATCCTCCGCGGTTTTGGCGTCCATACTATCGGCTCCGGAGTATCCATCGCCACGCGGTCCAATTCCGCCGTTCACCACAATGGGCATACTCGGTGTTTCCCAATCGCGCCGAACTTCCCGCACGAACGCAACCGCCGCACGAATGGCTCGTTCCAGCCGAGGTCGGTCATAGCCAACCTTCGCGGCCCACTCCGGACTGGCCCGAAAGGTCGGCGTGTCGAGAATGCAGCCGGCGCCACTGCGCCTTGCAGCAGCAGCGTAGGAGTCGTAGTAGCGCCTCAATGTCTTTCGTCCCTGCTCGCTGTCGAGCAACGGGAAGGCCGCGAAGTGCGGCAGCTCAATCCCTTCTTGAAAGATCAGGGTGGTTTCCAGGCCACCATCCGTGACCAGCAGTCCGCTGCCGAGGCCAGCAAGAACCTGACGATAGTCGCGCGACATCGAGAGCCTCCCTCCCCAAGGGCCGCATACCGATTCCTCGGCCATTATTTCATAGAGCACTTTCATTTCAACTGGGGGCTAGCCGATGCCGCCCGTCTTCAACTTGGTGACTTTGACTACTGCGAATCGATTCGTCCGATTTTGGCACTTAGCGTCGTTTCGCTGCGACTTGGAATTTGGTCGGCTATCGGTGCAAATCGGACATCGAGTAGCAATCAAGCTCGATCTACAGGTACGCGCCCTAGCCGCGCGGCCACTTGGGCGGACGCTTGGCCAGGAACGCCTCGACACCTTCTGCGAAGTCCGCCGTGCCGGCGAGGGCGACCACCGTTTCGAGTTCGAACGCCATGCCGTCCTCGAAGGCGAGTCCGCCGCCCAACGTCACCGTGCGGCGGATGGCGGCTAGGGCGGCGGGCGATTTCGCCGCCAGCTCCTCGCCATAGGCCTGCACCCGCGCACGCAGATCGTCGGGCGCCACCAGTTCGTCGACCAGGCCCCAGCTTCGCGCTTCCTCGGCCGCCACCATGCGGCCCTCGTAGAGATAGCGGATGGCGCGCGACCGGCCGATCAGATGGGCCAGCGCCTGGGTGGTGGCGATCGGCGGGATGAAGCCGATGCGGATCTCGGGCTGGCCCAGCCTCGCATTGGCGGCGGCGAAGCGCAGGTCGCAATGCAGCGTCATCTCGAGGCCGCCGCCCACGGCGGTGCCGTTGATCGCGGCCAGCAGCGGCTTGGCCGAACCGCGCAGCAGCCGCACGATCTGATGACAGCGGTTCGCCCAGCCGCGCATGCCGTCGGGCGTGATGCCCTTGAAGACATTGAGATCGGCGCCGGCGCTCAGATAGCCGTCGATCGCGCTCGCCAGCACCAGCACCCGTACCTCGGGATCGGCAAGCAGGGCCGTGATCCCGTCATGGACCTCGTCGACCATCTCGCGGGTGAAGGCGTTGACCGGCGGCCGGTTGAATTCCAGCCAGCCGACGCGGGCGACGGTCGAGAGGCGGATGAAGGACGGGGGCTTGGGCATCGCCCCATTATCCACGGCAAACGATCTCCCGTCAGCCGGTAGCCTCAGTCCCCGGTTACGGTGCCTCGGGCGGCGACGCGCGCCGCCACCTCGGTCGCGCCACGGAACGCCCGCGCCTGCCAGCTTCCGTCGGCACCCTTGCTCGTGACGCGAACCTTCTTGTAGCCGTCGGCCTCGATCGCGGCCCTGGCGTCGGCTTCGGACGTACCCCGGGCGGCCGTTTCGGCGGCTGGCTCCGGGACGCCCGCCGGCGGGGCAAAGGCAGCTCGGCTGCGAACCAGCATCCGAACGGCGAGATAACGTCACAGGCGGGCGGGCATTCCGGCGGAACCTGTGTGCGGGGCACGTCGTTACCCAAGCATGATGCAACAACCCAACCTCGAGGCGATCAGCCCCTATCTCGTGCTGGGCCAGGCCGACGACGGCGGCCGGCCCATCGTCGAGACGGCGCGGGTGTTGCACGACCTGATCGTGGCCTTCGCGCCGCAGGGCCACTATTCCGTCCGCTCCATCGAGGACGAGTGCGGCCCGGCCGTCCATTGTGCCTTCGAGCACAAGGCTGATGCCGACCGGCTGGCGGCGACCGTGGGCGCCATCGAGATCGTCCGCTACCAGCGCTATCGCAGCGAACGCGTCTTCGCCCTGAACGACGCCGCTGCCCGGTCGCTCCGCCGCAGGCTGGCGCGTCAGCGCGCGTAAGGTCGTCACCTCATCAGGTGGCGTTGCAAGTTCAGCAGGTTTCTGCCCATATTTTGTCTAGGCTGATGTTGGTGCGTCGGCGCAAAGTCGGCCAAACGCCGTGTTATCCGGCCTTGCTACGGTCCCGCCGCGCACTTGCCCGCCAGCACCGCCGCATGGCCCTCAGCGTCCGCCACTTCCGTCACCGCGCAGCGACTGCCCATCAGGCCGGGGCGGAACGTCACCTCGACGAAGCGGGTCTCGCCCGGCCCGACGTTCGCGGCGAGCGCCGCGCTGCCGCCGATCGCTCGGCAGACCGGACAGGCGATACTTGGCGATCCAGTCGTAGATCACCGCGCGGCTGATCCCGTGCCGCCTTGCCTGCATCGTGGCCGTCTGCTCGCCACTCGGGATCTCTTCGACAGCCTGACGGCGGAACGCCGCCGAATACCGGTACTTCATGGGCTTCGCCTTGAAGCCCGATAACCCTAGTCGCCTTTCAATCCAGATACTCTGTCCAACCCAAGGGGGTCACTCCAACAGATTCTGGACAAGTCGTGTCCGTAAAATGCGTCGACAAGCCTATCGGATCGTGGGGCTGGTGCGGGCGAGCATGATCGTGGCGGCGAGAGCGATGCTCGCAATGGCGGTGCAAAGCGCGAGCACGCCCTCGGCGCCGAAGTTGGCCATGACGGCGGCCAGCACGGGCGGCGCGGCGGCGGAGACGATGCCCTGCGGCAGGGCGAGGCGGCCCATCACGGTGCCGAACTGGGCGCGGCCGAACAGCGCGAGCGGCAGCGTGGCGCGCAGCACCGCCTTCAGGCCGTTGGCGATGCCGTAGGCCATGAGGCAGAGAAGCGCCACGGCGAGGTTGCCGCCGGCCAGCCAGGCGAGTCCCAGACCCAAGGGCAGGACGGCGGCGGCAAACAGGGCCGAGTTCATGATCGAGTAGCGGTGGCCGAAGGTGAGCTCGACGGCGCGCACCGCCACCTGGGCGGGGCCGATCAGCGAGGCCAGCAGCAGCGCGGTCGCCGGGTCGTGGCCCAGGCCGCGCAGCACGCCGATGGCATGGACGATGAAGCCGGTGAAGATGAAGGCGCCGCAGGAGAAGGCGAGCGCCAGCAGCAGGAAGGTGCGCGTGCTCTCCGCCGCCGACAGGCCGGCGGCGGGCGGCGGCGCCGTGCTGGCCGGGAGCGCGGGCGGGCGGCCCGGCAGCATCAGCAGATGGACCGGCAGGCAGACCAGCAGATGGAGGCCGGCGAAGACGAGGAGCGTGCCGCGCCAGCCGACGATGGGTTCGAGCATGCCGGAGACCGGCCAGAAGACGGTGGACGCGAAGCCGCCGACGATGGCCAGGACGGCGATGGCCTGGCGGGCGCGGGCGCCGGCGACCTGGGCGAGCGCGATGCTGGCCGGCGTGTTGAGGGCGAGGGTGGAGGCGACGCCCAGCACGGCCCAGCACAGGAGGTAGCTCACGAGTCCCTGCGTCATGGCGAGCGCGGCGAGGGCGAGCGCATAGATGAGCGAACCGGTTGCCATCAGGCTGCGGGCTCCGGTGCGGTCCATCGACTTGCCGACCCAGGGCGCGAACAGGGCGCCCATGCCAAACATCACGGTGATGCCGCCGTAGACGACCTCGCTCGGCAGCGCGAGGTCGCGCTCGATATGGCGGCCCAGCACCGAGGGCATGAGGAAGGTGGTGCCCCAGCCGATGATCTGCGTGATGCCGAGGCCCGCAGTGGCCCGTACTGCCGGCGAGAGGACGGCCGGCGTCAGGATCACGCCGCGCGTGCTTGTTCGGGATAGAGCGCGAGAAGCCCCGCTTCGCTGGCGGCCGAGACGCCGCGCTCGGTGATCAGGCCGGTGACGAGGCGGGCCGGTGTGACGTCGAAGCCGGGGTTGGCGGCGGGGCTGCCGTCGGGCAGCACGGCGACCGTTGCCAGGCCGCCCGCGTCGGTGCGGCCCGTCATGTGAGAGACCTCGCGCTGGCTGCGCTCCTCGATCGGGATCTCGGCCACGCCGTCGCTGATGGTCCAGTCGATGGTTGGGTAGGGGAGGCCGACGTAGAAGGGCACGCCGTTGTCGTGGGCGGCGAGCGCCTTGAGATAAGTGCCGATCTTGTTGCAGACGTCGCCGCTTCTGGTGGTGCGGTCGGAGCCGACGATGCAGAAGTCGACCTGGCCATGCTGCATCAGGTGGCCGCCGGCATTGTCGGCGATCACGGTGTGCGGCACGCCGTGCTTGCCGAGTTCCCAGGCAGTCAGGCTGGCGCCTTGATTGCGGGGCCGCGTTTCGTCGACCCAGACATGGATGGGAATGCCGGCATCGTGCGCCTGGTAGATGGGGGAAAGAGCGGTTCCCCAATCGACCGTGGCGAGCCAGCCGGCGTTACAATGCGTGAGGGCGTTGATGCGGTCGCCGTGGGGCTTCAGCTTGCGGATCAGGGCCAGGCCGTTTTCGCCGATGCGGCGGCAGATTTCGACATCCTCGTCGCAGATCTCGGCTGCGCGTTTGTAGGCGGCCTCGCGGCGCTTCGCCGGCGGCAGTGGTGCGAGGAGGGCGCGCAAATCGTCGAGCGCCCAGCGCAGGTTGACTGCGGTCGGTCGCGACTCGAGCAGCTCGGTGTAGGCGCGGGCCAGCATCGTGTCCGACGGGTCCTCGGCCATGGCCAGCGCCATGCCGTAGGCGGCCGCTGCCCCGATCAGCGGGGCGCCACGAACAACCATCGTCTTGATGGCGTTCGTGGCGTTCACGACGTTCTTCAAGTCGCGCACCACGAATTCGTGCGGCAGCAGGGTCTGGTCGATCGCCTGGACGGTCGTGCCGTCGGCGCCCAGCCAGATGGTGCGATAGGGTTTGCCGTCTACTTTCACGCCGCCACTTTAGAGGGCGCGCGCCACCGCGTCGATGATCGCCGCCGCATCAAGTCTATAGGTGCGGTAGAGGTCCGGAATGTCGCCGGACTGGCCGAAATTCTCGATGCCGAGCGGCACGACCCGCTGCCCGCGCACCGAGCCCAGCCATGAGAGCGCCAGCGGATGGCCGTCCATGACGGTGACCAGCCGCGCATCGCGCGACAGCGGCGCCAACAGGGTTTCGACCGGACTCGGACTCGTGTCGACCCGGCCCACCGTGCGGCCGCGGTTCCGCTGCTGCGCCAGCCAGTCGGTGTGCAGCCGGTCGGGCGAGGTCAGCACCAGCAGCCCCGCGCCGGCAAAATCCCGCACCACGCTCTGGTGCGCCGCGATCGCCTCCGGCGTCACCGCGCCCATGGCGACGATGGCGATGTCGGCGCCCGGCTCCGGCGGGGCGTACCAGTAGCCGCCGGACACGATGTCGTCTTGCTGTTCGAGCGTCAGGATCCGTTCGGGTTGCGGCAGGCTCCGCGTCGAGAGCCGCAGGTAGACCGAGCCGCCCTTGGGCTGCTGCATGTACTCGAGCCCGTGCCGCATCAGTACGGCGAGCTCGTCGACATAGGCCGGCTCGTAGGAGACGAGTCCCGGCTGGCCCATGCCGATCAGCGGCGTGTGGATGCTCTGGTGTGCGCCGCCCTCGGGCGCGAGCGTCACGCCCGACGGCGTCGCCACGATCATGAATCGCGCATCCTGGTAGCAGGCGTAATTCAGCGCATCGAGGCCGCGGGCGATGAAGGGATCGTAGAGCGTGCCGATCGGCAGCAGCCGCGCACCGAAGATCTCGTGGCTGAGGCCCATGGCCGCGAGCTGGATGAAGAGGTTGTTCTCGGCGATGCCGAGCTCGATGTGCTGGCCCTTCGGCGTCTGGCGCCAGAGCTGTGCCGACACGACCTTCAGTTCGCGGAACACGTCCTCGGCCTCGGTGTGGCCGAACAGGCCGCGGCGGTTGACCCAGGCGCCGAGGTTGGTCGAGACGGTGACGTCCGGCGAGGTGGTGACGATACGGCGGCTGAGCTCGCTGTCCTCGGCCGCGATGCCGTTCAGGATCTTGCCAAAACCTTCCTGCGTGCTCGACTTCCTGTCGTTGGGTTTCGGCAAGGCCGACGGAATGGCAACGACCGGCGCCTCGGTGCGCCGGCGCCCCTCGGCGTTGAACGGTGCCGCATCGAGGAAGCCCTGCAGCTCGGCGGGGGCAGCGGAAAGCCCGGCGAACTTGTTCCACTCGGCGCCGTCTTCGATGCCCATGCCCTTCTTGAAGCCCGCCATCTGGTCGAGCGTCATCAGGCCGGAATGGTTGTCCTTGTGACCGGCGAACGGCAGGCCCTGGCCCTTGATGGTGTAGGCGATGAAGCAGGTCGGTTTGTCGTCGTTGACGCCCTCGAAGGCGTCGAGCACGGCCTGCATGTCGTTGCCGGCGAGGTTGGTCATCAGGCGATGGAGCGCGGCATCGTCGTGCCGCTCGAGGATCTGCCGCACGCCGGGATACTGGTTGAGGTCGCGCGTCAGCGCCTCGCGCCAGCCGGCGCCGCCCTTGAACACCAGGGCCGAGTAGAGCGAGTTGGGGCAGGCGTCGATCCATTGCCGCAGTTGCTCGCCGTCGGGCTGGGCGAACGCCGTCTCCAGCAGGCGGCCGTACTTCAGCGTGATCACGCGCCAGCCGACCAGCTCGAACATCTCGGCGACGCGGCCGAACAGCCGGTCGTTCACCACGCCGTCGAGGCTTTGGCGGTTGTAGTCGATCACCCACCACAGATTCCGCACGTCGTGCTTCCAGCCTTCGAGCAGCGCTTCAAAGATATTGCCCTCGTCGAGTTCGGCATCGCCCACCAGCGCCACCATGCGGCCGATGGGGCGCGTGCCGTCGCCGAGGTTTTTTAGGCGCACATAGTCCTGCACCAGCGAGGAGAACAGCGTCATGGCGACGCCGAGGCCCACCGAGCCGGTTGAGAAATCGACGTCGTCCGTGTCCTTGGTGCGCGAGGGATAGGACTGCGCGCCGCCCAGTGCGCGGAAGCGTTCCAGCTTGTCCCGAGTCTGGTGGCCGAACAGGTATTGGATGGCGTGGAACACCGGCGAAGCGTGCGGCTTTACCGCAATACGATCCTCCGGCCGCAGCACCGAGAAATAGAGCGCCGTCATCACCGTCGCCAGCGACGCGCACGAGGCCTGGTGGCCGCCGACCTTCAGCCCGTCGCGGTTCGGTCGCAGGTGATTGGCGTGATGGATGGTCCAGGCGGAGAGCCACAGCACCTTGCGCTCCAACTCACGAAGCAGTTTCAGGCGCTGGACGGGGGCGATCGTGGTCATGGCCATCGGCATACGCCTTGAGGCTTGGAAGGTCCTTGCGTTTGGGTCTCCAAACGGGCTGTATAGGGTAGATTTACCCTGAATTGTGGCAATTCACGCAATGATCACCCTCGATGCCATCGACCGGCGCATTCTCGAACGTCTGCAGCACGACGGCCGCCTCAGCAACGCCGACCTCGCCGAGCAGGTCGGTCTCTCCTCCTCGCCGTGCTGGCGGCGGGTCAAGGCGCTGGAGGAGGCGGGGGTCATAAAAGGCTACGCCGCCCAGCTCGACGCCAAGTCGATCGGCCTCTCGGTCAACGTCTTCATGAGCGTGTCGCTCTCCACCCAGGTCGAGAAGGCGCTGAAGGATTTCGAGCGCGCCGCGGCCGAGCGGCCCGAGGTGATGGAGTGCTACCTGATGACGGGTGACAGCGATTACCTGCTGCGCATCGTCGTGCCCGACCTCGAAGCCTACGAACGCTTCGTCATGGACTTCACCAAGATCGCCGGCATCGCGCAGATCCGAAGTTCGTTCGCGTTGCGCCCGGTCAAGCAGGGTACGGCCTTGCCGCTGGCCGTCAGCCGAGATCGATGACGCCGCTCATCATCGGCATGCAGCGCCCGCCGATATAGTTGGCGACGACCTTGCCGGCCTTCTTCTCTGAGGCGGCGACGAGGACGCTTGGGCGTCCCATATCGAAGCCCTGGCCGATGATCTTGTCGAGCGTGAGGTCCGCTTCGGGCCGCAGGTACGCCAGCAGGCCGATCAGTGCCACGTTGGCGCCGCCGGTGGCGGGATCTTCGGGGATGCCATGCTCCGGCGCGAACATCCGACTCTGGATATCGATGTTGCCCTCTTTCGCCTGCACATAGAGATGGATGCCGACGACGCGGTCGCGCGGCAGGTCGCGGGCGAAGACCTCCGGTCGTGGCGCAGCCGACCGCAGCGCCGCACGTGACTTCAGCTCGACGAACAACAGCGGTACGCCGCACGACGCGACGCGGGGCGGATGGATGTCGAGCTTGAGGTCGTCGGCCTTGAGCGAGCAGGCCTGCAAGACGATCTCGGGCGCTATCTCCTCGCCAAGGCTGAGCGGGACCGGAGCGGCGAGACGTGTCGCCACGACGATCCCGCCTTCGCGGGTCAGGTCCATGTTCACGAGGCCCGCCTTCTCCTCGAACACCAGCCGGTCGCCGGAAATCTTCCGGCCGTAGCTCTCGCCGGCGCGGGCCAGCACGAAGGCGGTGCCGACATTGGGATGGCCGGCGAACGGCATCTCGGCCTTGGGCGTGAAGATGCGGACCCGGGCGGTATGGGCCGGATCCTGGGGCGGCAGCACGAAGGTCGTCTCGGCCAGGTTGAATTCCGCGGCGATGGCCTGCATGCGCTCGGTCGAGAGGCCCTGGGCGTTGGTGACGACGGCCAGCGGATTGCCGCCGAACTGGCGGTCGGTGAAGACGTCGACGGTGGTGAACTGGAGTTTCATGATTTCAAACCTGCCACAGGACGCTAAGCTCGCCTTCATGACCAATGCTCAGGCCACCCCTCAAATCTCTTATGACCACGGCGTCTCGGACAGGAAGCTGATCGGCGAGACCATCGGCGCCTTCTTCGATCGTCAGGTCGAGACCTATCGCGACCGCGAGGCGCTGGTCGTGCGGCACCAGAAGGTGCGCTGGAGCTGGGGTGAACTGGCCCGGCGGGTCGACGATCTCGCCGCCGGCCTGATGGCTCTGGGGCTGGAGCGCGGTGATCGCATCGGCATCTGGTCGCCCAACACCTCAGAATGGACTCTGGCCCAGTTCGCCACGGCCAAGGCGGGTCTGGTGCTGGTCAACGTCAATCCGGCCTACCGACGCTCCGAGCTCGAGTACGCCATGAACAAGGTCGAGTGCAAGGCGCTGATCCTGGCGCCGGCGCTGAAGACCTCGAACTATCTCGAGATCGTCGACGATCTGGTGAAAGCGAAGAAGCTGCCGCATCTCAAGCACGTCATCCGGCTCGGCCGCGAGAAGACTCCCGGCATGCTGAACTTCGACGACGTGGCGACGGCAGGCGGCAACGCCGAAAAGGTGAAGCTGGCCGAGCTCGGGCCGAAACTGCAGTTCGACGACGCCATCAACATCCAGTTCACCTCAGGCACCACCGGCCATCCCAAGGGCGCCACGCTCAGCCACCACAACATCCTGAACAATGGCTATTTCGTCGGCCTCGGACTAAAACTCACGCCGGCGGATCGGCTGTGCATTCCCGTGCCGCTCTATCACTGCTTCGGCATGGTGATGGGCAACCTGGGCTGCCTGACCCACGGCGCCACCATGGTCTATCCGGCCGAGGCCTTTGATCCGCTGGCGACGTTGCAGGCCGTCGCCGAGGAGCGCTGCACGGCGCTTTACGGCGTGCCGACCATGTTCATCGCCCAGCTCGATCACCCCGAGTTTTCCAAGTTTGACCTAAAAAGCCTGCGCACCGGCATCATGGCGGGCTCGCCCTGCCCGATCGAGGTGATGAAGAAGGTGCAGAGCCACATGCACATGCATCAGGTCACCATCGCCTACGGCATGACCGAGACCTCTCCCGTCTCGACGCAATGCGCCACCGACGATCCGCTGGAAAAGCGAGTCTCCACCGTGGGCCAGGTCCTGCCGCACATAGAAATCAAGATCGTCGATCCCGAGGGCAAGGCGGTGCCGCGCGGCGAGACCGGCGAGTTCTGCACCCGTGGCTATTCGGTGATGAAGGGCTACTGGAACGACGCGGAGAAGACCGCCGAGGCGATCGACGAGGCGGGCTGGATGCGCACCGGCGATCTCGCGACCATGGATGGCGAAGGCTACGTCAACATCGTGGGCCGCCTCAAGGACATGGTGATCCGGGGCGGCGAGAACGTCTATCCCCGCGAGATCGAGGAGTTTCTCTACCGCCATCCCAAGATCCAGGACGTGCAGGTGATCGGCGTGCCCGATCCCAAGTATGGCGAGGAGATCTGTGCCTGGATCAAGCTGCACGGCGACCAGACCGCCACCGCCGAGGAAATCCGCGAGTTCTGCAAGGGCCAGATCGCCCACTACAAGATCCCGCGCTACATCGAGTTCGTGCCCGAATTCCCGATGACCATCACCGGCAAGATCCAGAAATTCGTGATGCGCGAGCAGACCATCAGCAAGCTTGGCCTGAAGGCGCAAAAGACGGCGTAACTCCGCCTACCCTGTCATCCTGAGCGTAGCGAAGGATCCTTCGCTACGCTCAGGATGACAAGAGGCGCCTGACCACGTCCATCTGGATTTCGACCGCCTCGACCATCCCGGCAATCGGCACGCTCTCGTTGGCAGCGTGTCCCTGGGCGCCGGAGCCCGGGCCGAAGTTGATAATTTCGATGCCGTCGTCGGCGTAGTAGCGGCCGTCGCTGACGCCGGTAGCGTTCAGGAACTTCACCTTGCGGCCCGTCCTGGCTTTCACCGCCGCCTCGAAGGCGCCGACGGTGGCGCCGTTCTCCGGTGCGAAGAAGCCGTTGGTGCCGGTCAGGAATTCCACGCCATAGGTGCCCTTGGGTTCACGCACGCCGTCGATCACGCTCTTCAGTTCCTTGAAGGCGTCCTTCACCTTTTCGTTCGGCAGAAGGCGGCGGTCGATCTCGACCGTGCAGGCCGAGGGCACGACGTTGGTGTTGTGGCCGCCATGGAACATGCCGATGTTCACGGTCGATTTCATCGCGCCCGACACGCGCCGCGCGAGAGCCTTGTCGTAGTAGGAGCTGAGTGCGCCCACCAGCCGCATCATGCGCAGGATGGCGTTGTCGCCGGCGGCGGGATTGCCGGCATGGGCGGCGCGGCCCTTGGTGGTGATCCGGGCCCACATCACGCCGCGCTCGGCCACGATCAAATTGTTCTCGGTCTGCGCCCCCAGGATCAGGGCGTCGGGCCGCACCTTGCCGGTCTTGCGCAGGAACTCCATGCCGTCGGGCCCGAGATTCTCTTCATCCGCCACGAAGGTGAAGATCAGCTCGCCCTTGGCCGGGCCACCGCGGCGCGCGATCTCCTCCGCGAGCCAGATCTGGACGGCCATGCTGCCCTTGCAGTTTCCGGCGCCGAGGCCATGGACGAGGCCGCCCTTCACCAGCGCCTTGAACGGATCGCTCTTCCAGTTGGCGCGCTCGCCCACGCCCACCGTGTCGACATGGGCGTTGAAGGCGATGACCGGGCCTTTGGCCTTGCCCTTCATCCGCGCTACGACATTGTCGACGCCCCGGGTCTTGGTCACGGTCTCGACCTTGTAGCCCGCCTTCTTGAGGCGCCTGGCCGCGTAGGCACAGATCTCCACCGAGGTGCCGGGCGGGTAGGGGCTCGGCAGCGCGATCAGGTCGGTGAGGATCGCCACGAGCTCGGACTGCATCTTCTTCGACATGGGCTCGAAATCCTTATTCAAAACAAAGCTGTCATCCCGAGCGAAGCGAGGGACCTTTATTGATCAGCAAAGATCCCTCGCTTCGCTCGGGATGACAATGTGCGGGTGCGGATTGAGGTCAACGGTTCGCCAACTCCGCCAGCACCTCGGCCAGCACGCGGGCGCCGGCAGCGAGGTCCTGGGGGGTGGCGTTCTCGGCCTCGTTGTGGCTGACGCCGCGCTCGCAGGGCACGAAGATCATGCCGGTCGGGCAGAGGCGGGCGATGTGCATGGCGTCGTGGCCGGCGCCCGAGGGCATGTCCATGTTGGCGAGTTTCAGGGCGTTGGCCTTGGTGCGCACCAGGTCGATCACCCGGGGATCGAAGATCGTCGGTGCCACCGCCGTCACGCGCTCGATCCCGGCCGAGCAGGGCGCGGCCCGCGCGGCGACGATCGCCGCCAGCTTGGCTTCGTGCGCTTCCAGCACGGCCTCGTCGGGATGGCGCATGTCGATGGTGAAGACCGCCTTGCCCGGCACGGTATTGGGCGAACCCGGCGAGACGTCGACGCGGCCGATGGTGAAGCGCAGCGTGTCGCCCCCATCGTTCGTGGCCTCGTACATCGCGGTGGCGATCTGCAGGGCGGCCCGGAAGGCATCCTTGCGGGCGGCGCGCGGTGTCGTGCCGGCATGCGCCTCCTCGCCCGTAGTGGAGACGATGTAACGGCGGCTGCCCTGGATGGCGGTGACGACACCGATCGTCTTCTTCTCATTCTCAAGCCGCGGCCCCTGCTCGATATGGGCTTCCACGTAGAAATCGAGCGGAAAGCCGGGCGGGCCCTCGTGCCGCGGCGCCGGTGCCGCCTTCAGCGTCTCGGCCAGCGCATCCTTCAGCACGACTCCCTTCCAGTCCTTCGCTTGAAGCATCTCGTCGAGCTTGTTGTGGCCCGCGAACACCGCCGAGCCCATGGCGCCGGGCTGGAAGCGCGAGCCTTCCTCGTTGGTCCAGGCGACCGCCATCACCGGCCGTCGCGTCTTCACACCGGCATCTTCGAGCGCTTCCAGCGCTTCGAAGGCCGCCAGCACGCCGTACATGCCGTCGAAGCGGCCGCCGGTGGGCTGGCTGTCCATGTGCGAGCCGCTCAGCACAGGCTGTGCCTTGGCATCCGTGCCCTCGCGGCGAACGAAAAGATTGCCGATGGCATCGGTGAAGGTGGCGAAGCCACGGGTCTTGGCCCAGGTGCCCAGCAGGTTTCGTGCCGCGGCGTCCTCGGCCGACAGGGCCTGGCGGTTGACGCCGCCCTTGGGCGTGCCGCCCAGCTTCGCCATGTCGGCGTGCCGCTGCCACAAACGATCCTCGCGCACCGCCCCGGCGACGCTGCTCTCCGCCATGTCCTCTCCTCGAAGCTTGTCGCGCGAGCTATAGCGGCGGCATAGTCGATCTTCAATCGTCGGCGTTTCCGGGGGCCTTCCATGCACAACCATCTCGATCGCGACCTGTTCGGCTACGGCCCCAATCCCCCCGATCCGCAGTGGCCCGGGGATGCCCGCATCGCCGTCAGCTTCGTGCTGAACTACGAGGAGGGCGGCGAGAACACCATCCTGAACGGCGACGCCGCGTCGGAGGTGTTCCTGACCGAGACGCCGGGCGGCACGCCGATCCAGGGCGGTCGCGATCTCTCGACCGAGTCGATGTATGAGTACGGCAGCCGCGCCGGATTCTGGCGCATCCTGCGGCTGTTCGAGGAGCGCAAGATGCGTTTCACCTCCTGGGCGATCGGCCGCGCCCTGGAGCTGAACCCGATCGCTGGCAAGGCGATGGCCGCGGCCGGTCACGAAGTGGCAAGCCACGGCTGGCGCTGGATCAACTACAAGGATTTCACGTTCGAGCAGGAACTGCTGCATATCCAGCGCGCGGTGAAGGCCATCGCCGACACCGCCGGCAAGCCGCCGGTCGGCTGGTACACCGGCCGCTTCGGCATGAACACGCTGTCGGCCGTGATCAAGCATGGCGGCTTCCTCTACTCGAGCGATTCCTATGCCGACGACCTGCCTTACTGGGTCAGCGTCGACGAGACACCACATCTCATCATTCCCTACACGCTGGAAGTGAACGACATGAAGTTCGGCGTGGCGCCGGGCTTCACGGCGGGTGACGGCTGGCTCCAGGCGATGAAGGACAGTTTCGACCTGCTCTATGCCGAGGGCAGCCGCAGCCCGAAGATGATGTCGATCGGGCTGCACTGCCGCCTCGCCGGCCGGCCGAGCCGCGCCGCCACGCTGGCGCGCTTCCTCGACTATGTCGCCTCCAAGCCCAAGGTCTGGGTGGCCACCCGCGAGGAGATCGCGCGGCACTGGATCAAGGTCCATCCGGCCCAAGGATGAATGCGATGCATGACGCCATCACCGAGGCTCCCACCGGCACCGACATGGTGCTGCGTGCCCTGGCGCGCTTTCCGGAACGCCGGGCCTTCGTGTGGGACGGCGGCAGCCTCACCTACCTGGGCGCGCTGGCGCTGATCGGACGCCTGCAGGCGGCGATGGCGGCGGCCGGCCTCAGGAAGGGCCAGACGGTGGCGTTCCTGAGCGCCAACAACGCCGAGACCTGGTGCGCGGGTGTCGCGGCCGGCGGGCTGGGCCTGGTCACGACCTGGCTGCATCCGCTGGGCGCGCTCGGCGATCATCTCGACGTCATCGAGGACGCCGAGGTGAGTGCGCTGATCGTCGATGCAAGGACGCACGCCGAGCGCGGCGGTGAAATCGCCGCCAGGGCCGCCGATCGGCTGAAAGTCGTGCTGACCATGGGCAAGGCGGCGTTCGGCCGCGACCTCGTGGCGGCGGCCGACAGGATCGGCGAGGCGAGCCCGGTCAATCTTGCGACGCCGGACGATTATTCCGTCATCAACTACACCGGCGGCACCACGGGCAAGTCCAAGGGCGCGATCCGCCGTCACCGCTCGACGGCCGCCATGACGACTGCGGTCGCCGCCGACTTCGAATTCCCCGAGACTCCGCGCTACCTCGCCGCCGCGCCCATCACCCATGTCGCGGGCACCAAGGTGGTGCCGGCGCTGCTGAAGGGCGGCACGGTCCATCTCATGAAGGGTTTCGATCCCGAGCGGTTCCTGGACACGCTGGAGCGCGAGAAGATCAACTTCACCCTGCTCGTGCCGACGATGGTCTATGTGCTGCTCGATCATCCCAAGCTCGACAAGACCGATCTCTCCTCACTCGAACTGATCCTCTACGGTGCCTCGCCGATGTCGCCGACGCGGCTGGTCGAGGGGCTGGAGCGCATCGGCACGGTGTTCAGTCAGCTCTACGGCCAGACCGAATGCTATCCGGTGAGCGTGCTCAGGAAGGCCGACCACGACGCCAGGCGTCCCGAGCTGTTCGCCTCCTGCGGCTTCCCCATCGCCTCGTGCAGCGTCACCCTGCGCGACGAGGACAACAACGAGGTGGAGCCCGGCGAGGCGGGCGAGATCTGCGTGCGGGCGCCGCATGCCATGGAACAATACTGGAAGCGGCCGGAGCAGACGGCCGAGACCTTCAAGGGCGGCTGGCTGCACACCGGCGACATCGCCCGCGCCGACGAGCGCGGCTACCTCTACATCGTCGATCGCAAGAAGGACATGATCGTGAGCGGCGGGTTCAACATCTTTCCGCGCGAAGTGGAAGATGTGCTGTCCTCGCATCCCGACGTTGCCATGGCCGCCGTGTTCGGCGTGCCGCATGAGAAATGGGGCGAGGCCGTCGCCGCCCTGATCGTCGCCAGGGCCGGCTGCACGCCCTCGCCCGAGGCGCTGATGCAGCTCGTGAAGGACCGCAAGGGCTCCCCGCATGCGCCCAAGCAGATCGAGATCGTCGACAGCCTGCCGCTCACCGCCGTCGGCAAGGTCGACAAGAAAGTGCTGCGGGCAAAGTACTGGGCAGGGCAGGCGCGTCAGGTCGGCTAGGTATTGGATGGTCGGCGCTGAGGTCGTCTCTCACGCCACACTCCTTGGCGCATTCCATTGTGCGTCATACTGCACCTTGTGTGTCGCGAACCCGCGTCGACGGGGTTTGCCGCGCCAGCGGTTTCATGGGATCAATGACCGGTTGTGATCGCTCTTCGCGCCACCGCTCTCCCTTTTCTCGTTGCCGCTTCGTTGAGCGTCGCAGGCTGCGCCAACCTGTTCGGCTCCAAGCCGCCCGAGGTTGCCGCTGTCGCCCCCGGGCTCACGCCGCGCGAGCAGGAAATCGAAGATCGCAAGGAGCAACTTCTGCAACAGCTCGCGACCTGCGAGAGCGGGAGCTGGGGGCCATCGGCGCGGCCGATCTACGGCAGTCGCGGCGCCTATCACGGACGCTTCCAGTTCACGCTGCGCACCTTCATCACCTACACCCGCATGCGCGACGGCACAGTGCTCACGATGAAGGAAGCCGCCGACTACACCCAGAATTACGAGAAGGCCGCCAGCCTCGCCTGGTACATGATCTACGACCTGCAGGAGCCGTGGCACTGGCCACTGTGCTCGCGCAAGCTCGGCATTCCGGCGCAGCTGAAGCTGATCAAGCAGCTCTAATCGGGCGCAAACGCCACCCCGGTTGAGCGAGAAGACGATTTTTGAGCGACCTTAGAACCCTCGAAGAGCAGCCATTTCCGCTGCGTCGCCACTTCCGGCGTCGTATCGTGCCGTTCCTCGTCCTGTTCATCGCCGCCCTGGTCGCTTTGACGGTCTTCGGTGCCCGTCAGGCCACGGAGGCGATCTATCTCGATCTGGCGCAGCGACGTGCCGATACGATCGCCCGTGCCGTATCGAATGCGGCGCCCGCGGCCTGGCTCGATCTGATGGCCGGACGGGGCACCGACTCGGCCGAGTTGCACAAGGCATTCGCCGATGAAGTTCACGAGCTGAAGCTCATCCGGCTCAAGGTCTACGATCTCCGGCGACGAACGATCTATGATTCGGTTCCCCAGGGTGAGGGCAGGATCGAGGAGGGGCCGGCCCTGCGTGCCGTCATCGAGCGCGCCGGGCCGTCGGCCGTCCCGCGGGTCGAGCCCGACGGAACGGCGGTCTACGAACTCTATGTGCCCTTGCTCGATGGCCAGGGCCGCGTTCAGGCGGTGTTCGAGCTCTATGAACCGATCGACCGGATCGACGGCATTCTCGCACGGGCGACCGCGGCGCCCTTGATCGTGCCGGCGGTGTTGATGGCTCTCCTCGTGGCGGCGCTCTGGCGACTCGTGAGCCGCGCCCAGCACGATATCGATGCGCGTACCCGGGCGATGGTGGCGCTGCGTCGACGCATCGAAAGCTTCGTCTCGGCACGGGCGACTGAGGCCGCACGCGGGACCGACAGCGGCGGGACAATTCCCTCGCGTCGCCTCGTCCTCAGCCTTCTCTATTCGGACGTCCGCGCCTTCACCGGCTTCGCCGAGGCCAGTTCGCCGGAAGCCGTGGTCGCCTTTCTCAATCAGCTGATGACGATCCAGGTGCGGGCGGTTCACGACCATGGCGGGGATGTCGACAAGCTGATTGGAGACGCCCTGCTCGCCCACTTCAGCGGCGAGGATGCCGCTCAACGCGCCGTGGCCGCGGCGCGGGCCATCCTCGAGGCCTGCGCTGCCGCCAATCTGCCGCGTCAGGTCGGGATCGGCGTGTTCACGGGTGACGTCGTGGCCGGCGCGATCGGCCCCGCCGAGCGCCGCGACTACACGGTGGTCGGCGACAGTGTGAACGTCGCAGCACGGCTCTGCGCCGCCGCTCACGGCGGCGAGCTCGTGGTCGCGGCCGCGGATCTCGCCGACGGCGACGGCTTCGGCGCGGTCGAGATCCTGTACGTCAAGGGCCGGCGGGATCCGCTGCCGGTTCGGCGCTGGCAGGCACCGGCCGCCGGCAAGCCGGGCTGATTCTACCGGCCGCCGCGGAACAGGCGTTTCCACCAGCCGCCGAAGCGCGTGTCCTCGATGCTGCGGTCGATGTTGTCGAGCCCGCGCACCATGACGTAGAGCCCGCCCACCAGCTGGATCGACTTGGCCGTCGACAGCTCGGAGGGCGGCGGCAGCGTGACGATCGACTGCGAGGAGATGAGCAGGCCGATCATGACCTCGAACAGCCCGTAGGACAGCCGGTCGCGTTCACGCCACCAGAAGAACAGGAGACCCGCCAGCAGGAGCGCGATGGGCACGATCCAGTCGGGTGCGGTGTGGAAGATGAGCTGGTGATTGCGCACGATGACGATCGCGATCGCCGTCCCGGCGAGGGCGATGGCGAGCCCGGCCGCGAGGTTTCGGTGCTGCGCCCTGACGATGCGCCTGGCGGCCTGCTCGATGTCCGCATCGGACGGCGCCGTTGCCTGAGCCGACAGGAGGTCGCTTCCGCCGATCGACGTCACGCCCTTCGATTCCAGGCGCCGGACAAGCCGGCGATCGGTCGTGACCACGCGGACGTTCCCGGCGCCGTTTTCCGCGGCCAGGGTGAGGGCGATCTCGGCAATGCCGCCGTCGGCGGATGGAGCGACGACGGCGCCGGCCTCGATCGCCCGGTCGAGGAGATGCGCGAGGTCGGCGCGCAGCCCGCGCTTCTCCCGGTCCCGGATGTCGTCGACGGTGGCCTGCGGGATGAGCAGGTCGCCGGCGGCGGCATGGGCGAGAATCTCGGGCCGTTGAAGGATCGCGCCGGTGTCGAGGATGTAGAGCACGGCTCAGCGCAGCTCGCGGCAGAATTCCTGGATGCGCCCGCAGCCTTCGCGCAGGCTGGCCACGTCGGTGGCGTAGGAGATGCGGAAATAGGGGCTCATGCCATAGGCCGCGCCCTGCACGGTGGCGACGTGCTTCTCCTCGAGAAGCGCCGTCACGAAGTCGGTGTCGGTGGCGATCCTGCGCCCGGCCTTCGTGGTCTTGCCGATGCAGCCGGCGATGTTGGGGAAGACGTAGAACGCGCCTTCGGGCTTGTGGCAGGTGATGCCGGGCGCCGCGCGCAGCATCGCCACGACCTCGTCGCGCCGCTTCTGGTAGTCGGCGGCGCGTTCCTTCAGCAGGTCCTGCGGCCCGTCGAGCGCCGCCGTGGCCGCCGCCTGGCTGATGGTCGAGATGCCCGAGCCGATCTGGCCCTGCATGTTGGTCATGGCGGCGATCAGCGGCCTGGGCCCGCCGGCGAAGCCCACGCGCCAGCCGGTCATGGCATAGGCCTTCGACGCGCCGTTCACCGTCAGCGTGCGTTCCTTCAGCCTGGGCTCGACCTCGGCGATCGTGCAGAAGCCGAAGTCGTCGTAGATCAGGTGCTCGTAGACGTCGTCGGCCATGATCATGACGTGCGGGTGGCCGAGCAGCACGTCGGCAATCTCGCGCATCTCGGCGCGCGAGCACACCGCACCCGTCGGATTGTTGGGGAAGTTCAGCACCATCCACTTGGTCCTGGGCGTGATCGCGGCTTCCAGATCGGCGGCGCGCAGCTTGAACTGGTTGTTCTCCGGGCACGACACCGACACCGGCCTGGCGCCCGCGATCACCGCCTGGTCGGCGTAGGAGATCCAGCCCGGCGCCGGGATGATCACCTCGTCGCCGGGGTTCACGCTCGCCATCAGCGCGTCATACATGATCTGCTTGCTGCCGTTGGAGACCATGACCTCGTCGAGCGCATAGTCGAGATTGTTGTCGCGCTTGAATTTGCGCCGGATCGCCTCCTTGAGGGGCCTGACGCCATCCTGCGGCGGATACTTGGTGTCGCCGGCCAACGCCGCCTTGTGGGCCGCCTCGATGGCATGAAGCGGCGTCGGGAAGTCGGGCTCACCCGAGGACAGGCCCACGATCTTGACGCCCTCGGCGCGCAGCTCGCGTACCTTGCGGGTCATGGCGGCCGACGCCGACACTTTCACATTCTTGAGACGGTCCGCGACTTCGAACATGAACTCTTCCTTCAATTCCTGCGATAGATCATGAGCGCGATGCCGCCCAGGACAGCCACCGACGCCACCAGCAGGCGCATCGTGACCGGCTCGGCGAGTAGCACCGCCCCGCCCAGGGCCGCAATGGCCGGCACGCTGAGCTGCACCGTCGCGGCCGAGGTCGCCCTCAGCATCGGGAGCGCCGCATACCAGAGGACATAGCCCAGTCCCGAGGTCACGGCGCCGGAAAGAACCGCATAGAGCGCCCCGGTATGGTCGACCGTGCCGGCAGTGGTGGCGGTGAGGGCAAGGGCTGCGGCAAAGGGCAGGGAGCGCAGGAAGTTGCCGCCCGTCGCCGCGGTCGGATCGCCGGCGCCCTTGCCGAGCAGCGAATAGACGCCCCAGGCGGCACCTGCGCCCAGCATCAGCGCCGCCGCCAGGATGGGCGGTGCCGCGAGGCCCGGCAGCAGCAGCCAGACCAGGCCGCCCAGCGCGAGCAGCAGGCCCACGAGCCTGAGGCCGCGGATCCGTTCGCCCGTCCACAGGCCATAGCCCGTCATGGTGAGCTGCACGGCGCCAAACAGCAGCAGCGCGCCGGTCGCGGCGCTGAGATCTCGGTAGGCGAAGGAGAATCCCACCGCGTAGGCGAACAGCATGGTCGCCATTGGCCAGCTTCCGCCTGCCGTCGGGCGTTTCCCACGCAGCATGAGGAGTGCGGCCAGGATCAGCGCGCCGGAGGCAAGCCGGATCGCGGTGAAGCTCGCCGCATCGATCCCGGTGTCGCGCAGTGCCAGCCGGCAGAGCAGCGAATTGCCGGCGAAGGCCAGCATCGCCAGCGTGGTCAAAAGGGCGGCGCGCGAGAGGCTGCCCTTTCCGGCGGTCTCACCCATTCAGGCCATAGAGCTTCATCGCATTGTCGCGGACGATCTTGCGACGCACCCCGGCCGAGATGTCCGTCAGCTCCTCGGTCAGGAACTGCTGGCTGTCCGGCCAGATGCCGTCGGGGTGCGGGAAGTCCGACCCCCACATGACATTGTCCTCGCCCAGGTGTTTCAGCAGTTCGATGCCCACCGGGTCGGTCTGGTAGGTGGCGTAGAACTGGCGATGCCAGTACTCGCTGGGCTTCATCTTGAGGTCGAGGTCCTTGAACTGGTCCTCCCACTCGAGATCCATGTGCTGCAGCACGTAGGGGATCCAGCCGAGGCCGGCCTCGCCGATCACGATCTTCAGGTTCGGATAGCGCGCCGGGGCGCCCGAGAAGATCAGCCCCATCAGCATGGTGCTCATGTGCATCTGGAAGCCGGTGATGTGCACGGCGAAGATGCGGCGCTGCACGTGCGTCGGGAACTTGGTGACGTCGGGCGAGCGGCCGCCGATCGTGTGGAAGTGGAGCGGAATGCCCGTCTCGTGGCCGAACTTCCAGAGTGGCTCCCAATGCTCGTCCCACAGCGGCGTCATGTCGGGCCGGTTGGCGATGTCGAGGCCGCGCACGCCACGCTTGGCGCAGCGCATCGCCTCGGCGACCGACTCCTCCATGTTGTAGTTCGGGAGGTTGGCGAGGCCGATCAGCCGGTCGGGCGCGGCCTTGCAGAAATCATGGAGCCAGTCGTTGTAGATGCGCAGCATTTCCAGCGCGGCCTCGGGATCGTTCAGCCGGCCGCTCGAGCCCAGCACGCCGTACAGCACCTCGGCCTGCACGCCGTCGCGGTCCTGGTCCTTGAGGCGCAGGTCGACCTCGGTGAGGCGGCGGATGCCCTTCTTGCCGTCTTCGTAGAGGCCGGTCGAAGCCATGCGGTCGGAGCGGTGGATGATGCCCGGCACATATTCGCGGCCGGCCGAGCCCATGCCGTTCACCAGGCCGAACTTGGCGCCGTTGCGGCTGGTCCATTCCGGGCCCTTCGGTCCCTCGACGACGTAGGGCATGCGCTCCTTCATCTGGCTCGACGCGTTCTTGGTGAACAGGTCGGGCGGCAGCCAGATCAGGTCGACGTGTCCATCGGCGGAGATGACATCGTATTTCATGGGTGTGGTCCTCCGAGGCAAATCATCCTCCCGGTCCGCTCGCCGGGCCAGCCCCTTCGCATCGTTCCGCGAAAACGCCCGGCACCGGCCGGGGGATTCTTTGGCTAGAGTGGCCTCATGAAAGAAACCACCCCCTCGTCCTCTATCTCCGATTGGCTTGCCCGCTTCGCCGCGGCGCTGAAAGGCGGCGATGCCACCGCCACGACCGCCCTGTTCACCGAAGATGGCTACTGGCGCGACCTCGTTTCCTTCACCTGGAACATCGTGACGCTGGAGGGACGCGCCGCGATCGCCGACATGCTGAAGGCGCGGCTCGAGGACGTGCGGCCCTGCTCCTTCCGCGCCGGCGACCGCGACGGCTGGTTCAGCTTCGAGACGGCGCTGGGCCGCGGCACGGGCCACGTCCGTCTGAAGGACGGCAAGGCTTTCACGCTGTTCACCGCCCTGATGGAGCTGAAGGGCTTCGAGGAATTGAGGGGCGAGACGCGCGAGACGGGCGTCCAGCATGGCGCCATCCAGAACCGCGTCACCTGGACCGACCGGCGCCACGCCGACGCTGCTGAACTGGGCTACGGCCGCCAGCCCTTCGTGCTGGTGATCGGCGGCGGGCAGGGCGGCATCGGCCTCGGCGCGCGCCTCAAGCGGCTGGGCGTGCCGGCGCTGATCGTCGATCGCAACCCGCGGCCGGGCGACGCCTGGCGCAACCGCTACAAGTCGCTCTGCCTGCACGATCCGGTCTGGTACGACCATCTGCCCTACCTGCCGTTCCCCGATCACTGGCCGATCTACACGCCCAAGGACAAGATGGGCGACTGGCTCGAGTCCTATGTGAAGATCATGGAACTCGACTACTGGAGTTCGACGACGTGCCGGAGCGCGTCCTGGGACGCCGGCCGCCGCGAATGGACGGTCATCGTCGAACGCGACGGCAAGCCGGTGACGATGACGCCGAAGCACATCGTGCTGGCGACCGGCATGTCGGGCTTCCCCGAGATACCGCGCTTTCCCGGCGCCGACCTGTTCAAGGGCACGCAGCACCATTCCAGCCGCCATACCGGCGGCGAGGGTTGGGCGGGCAAGCGCTGCGTCGTCGTGGGCTCGAACAATTCTGCGCACGACATCGCCGCCGACCTCTGGGAACACGGCGCCGACGTGACCCTGCTGCAGCGCTCGCCGACGCTCGTCATGCGGGCGGAGACGCTGGCGAAGAATCGCGCGCTCTATTCGGAAGCGGCGCTGGCGGCCGGCATCACGACGGAGATCGCCGATCTCACCACGGCGTCGATGCCTTATGGCGCGCTGCCGCAGGTCATGCGGCCGGTGGTCGACCAGATCCGCCGCGAGGACGCCGATTTCTACGGTCGTTTGAGCGCTGCCGGCTTCAAGCTCACCTTCGGCGAGGACGATACCGGCATCGGTCCGATGTATCTCCGCCGCGGCTCCGGCTACTACATCGATGTCGGGGCGTCGGAGCTGATTGCCGACGGTCGCATAAAACTCAAGTCGGGCGTCGAGGTGGCGCGGCTCACGGCCGACTCCGTGGTGCTGAACGACGGCAGCGAACTCAAGGCCGATCTCGTCGTCTATGCCACCGGCTACGGCTCGATGAACCAGTGGGCGGGCGAGCTGATCTCGCCCGAGGTCGCCGACAAGGTCGGCAAGTGCTGGGGGCTGGGCTCCGACACGGCGAAGGACCCCGGACCCTGGGAAGGCGAGCTGCGCAACATGTGGAAGCCGACGGCCCAGGAGAACCTGTGGTTCCATGGCGGCAATCTCATGCAGTCGCGCCTCTATTCGCGGTTCCTGGCGCTTCAGCTCAAGGCGCGGCTGGAGGGATTGCCGGTAGAAGTCTACGGCCGGGCGCCGGTCCACCACCGGGCGTGATTTACCCTGGGGACGATCGTCGTCTTGGCAGCGTAGACTGGAAACGATGTTTCGCCGCGCCCTGTTCCTCGGACTCCTGCTCACGACGAGCGGCTGCTCGTTCTACATGGGCGAGCCCACGCTGCCCAAGACCGACTTCCGGGCGATCCTGAATGGCGCCAGCGAAGTGCCACCCACGGAGACCAGGGGCAGCGGCTATTTCACCGCGGTCTACCGGCCTTCTACCAAGGTGCTCGAATATCGCTTCAACCTTGTCGGCCTGAGCGGACCCGTCACCATCGCCTACCTGCAGGGCCCGGCCGCGCCGGGCGAAAACGGCGAGAAGGTTGTGCCGATCGACGTGCCGTTCTACCGCGACCGTTCACATCTTTCGAACGGCGTCACGCTCACCGAGGAACAGGCGGCCCAGGTCGTGGCCGGCCTGTGGTACGTGAACGTCATGACGGAAAAGTTCCCCGACGGCGAAATCCGCGGCCAGATTCTGCCGCTGAAGAAGTAGAGCCTAGGTTTTTTCTCGAAGCCACTTTACGAGCGCGTCGAAACGGAAGGTGCCCGTGTCATGAAGGTTCGCGATAAAATCGTAGGTCTCATCGGCTGACGCTTTTAGTTCAACGGCGTTGATCGCAAGGAAGGTGAGAGCCGCCGCAAATGCTGTGCGCTTGTTCCCATCAATGAAGGCATGGCTCTGGGAGAGGCTCTCCCACAGCGCCGCCGCTTCCTCGATCGCGTCCGCGTAGTAGCCCGTCTGCGGCCGAAACAACGCCGCCTCGAGGAGGCCGGCGTCGCGCAGGCCGGGCGACCCTCCGTATCGGTCTATCTGGTCGGCATGAATGGCGAGGACGTCGGCGAGCGTGAGGTAATCCCTCACTGCGCCAGCTTCTTGTAGAGTTCGCCATACCGGGCATGGCTGCGCTGATAGGCGTCCATGACATGCACACGCGGCCGACCCAGCCGGCGCTTCTCGATGAGGTCCGTCAGCGCCTCGTCGACCAGCGCCTGAAGCTGCCGGCCTTCCTTTTCCGCAAGCCGTCGCACCGCCGCCAGCGTCTTGGCATTGACCTGGGTCGCGAATTTCTCACGGGTGATGGCCATATCGGAAACTCCTTGGATCTTCCTGTATCATGAAACGTCATGATTTATCAATATCATCTGAATCAGCCTGCTTCAGTCGAGCCCGCTGGGAGCGCGCCACTCCAGTGGCGCTCATGGAGGTGACACACGTGTCGCCTTGTGCGCTTTCAGTGCCTGATTGACCTTCTGAGCGTCACTTGGCTTCAAGTATATGTTCTTAAGTACCCAACTGAGCACTTGATCGGCGCTATTCTGGATTTTCGGATCTATCGCGCTCACTCGCAGCATTTGGAACCAGTCAGCCAGCGGCGGCGAATGAGACATGTCAGTTCGGCTCGTCAACTCGTGCCGCTCGTCGGGCGCAAAAGGAACATTTAGCCTAAGAAACGCCACGCGATTGGGATCGTCTACGGGTGCGTCCACTAACTCTTCCAATAGTGACCGATTCACTCGCCAATCTCGGCTGTCATTGAGTAGGCGCTGAACGGAATTATCTTCAATTGTTTGGCCGTCGGGGTATTTGATTTTAAGGTGAAATGCTCGACAGCATCGGCGAACCGCCCATATCTGCTGGTCAATCTTG
>NZ_SCVH01000103.1 GCF_004296935.1 Reyranella sp. | reverse complement strand
CGCCTTGTCGAGCTTGCCGCCGCGCGGATAGGACCACATGACGACGGCGAGGCCGACCGACTTGGCCTCCTCCGACATCTCGCGGATCTCTTCCATCATCTCGTACTGGTCTTCCGAGCCGGGATAGATCGTGAAGCCGATCGCGGCGCAGCCGAGCTTGAGCGCATCCATCACCGAGGCGGTGACGGCCTGGTCCTTGTTGGTCGACAGAGAATTGGCGCTGTTGACCTTGAGGATGGTCGGGATGGCACCGGCGAAAGTGTCGGCGCCGGCCTCGAGCGGGCCGAGCGGGGCGGCATAGGCGTTCAGGCCGGCATCGATCGCAAGCTGGTAGTGGTAGTGCGGATCGTAGGCGTCCGGGTTGGGCGCGAAGGAGCGGGCCGGGCCATGCTCGAAGCCCTGGTCGACAGGCAGGATCACCATCTTGCCCGAGCCGCCCAGGCGGCCGTGCATCAGGATGCGCGCGAGATTGCCCTTGGTGCCGGGATTGTCGCTCTCGTAGTTGTCGAGGATCTTCTTGACGCTGCGGGTGATCTTCACGTCCTGGCTCCCATTTGGTCCATTCTGGCCTGACCGCGCGGTGATAGCGGTGCCGGGAGACCGGTTCAAGCCCCGGAGCGGCCGACTACCTGCCACGTCGTTGACCCCGCCGCGGAGCTGTGGACAGGTTGGCCTCCCCTTCAAGCCACAACGCGGCTGGCGAAACGGATAAGGAAATATCAGTGCAGCCTCAAGTGTCGCCGGTGCCATTCGCGGCGCGCCTCCCGTTCTTCTTCGGCTGGGTGATCATCGTGGTCGCCTTCCTGACCGTGGCGGTGAGCGTGACCGCCCGCACGGCCTTCTCGCTGATGTTCCCGCCCATCGTCGACGAGTTCGGCTGGGATCGCGGCCTGGCGGCTGGCGCCTTCTCCTTCGGCTTCCTGGTCTCCGCCGTGATCAGCCCGGTGGTCGGCCGCGTCATGGACAAGCGCGGACCGCGCTTCGTGATCGAGGTCGGCGTCGTGCTGACGGCGGCGGGATTGCTGGGCGCCACGATGATGCACGCGCCGTGGCAGCTCTACGCGACGCTCGGCGTGCTGGTCGGCGCGGGGGCCAACTGCATGAGCTTTTCCGTGCAATCGCAGTACCTGCCGAACTGGTTCGTGCGCCGCCGCGCGCTCGCGATCGGACTCGCCTTTTCCGGCGTGGGTGTCGGCGCGATCCTGATCTTGCCCTGGCTGCAGACAATCATCCTGAAGGACGGCTGGCGCAGCGCCTGCTGGGCACTCGGGCTCATGACCCTGTTCGTGCTGCTGCCGATCAACCTGATCGTGACCAAGCGGCCTCAGGATCTCGGCTTGCTGCCCGACGGCGCGAAGGAACCCGGCGTCGCCGCCGCGCGTCGCGCGGCCGCCATCGTCGATCCGCACTGGACGGCGATCGAATGGACGGTCGCCAGGGCGATCCGCACGCACCGCTTCTGGTGGCTCTGCATCGGTTTTTTCTGCGGGGGCTATGCTTGGTATGCGGTGCAGGTGCACCAGACGAAGTACCTGGTCGAGATCGGCTTCAGTCCGATGCAGGCGGCCTGGTCGCTAGGCCTCGTGGCGATGGTCGGCATTCCGGGCCAGATCCTGCTTGGCGCACTCTCGGACCGCATCGGCCGCGAGATCGTCTGGAGCATCGCCGCGATGGGCTTCGCGATCTGTTACGCAGCACTCCTGGCGCTCGCCGCCGGACCGTCGGAACCGCTGCTCTATGTCATGGTCCTGTCGCAGGGCGTGCTGGGCTACTCCTTCACCAGTTTGATGGGCGCGGTGGTGGCCGAGATATTCGAAGGTCCGCACTTCGGCTCGATCTTCAGCCTGCTCATGGTCTCGTTGCTGGCCGGAGGCGCGGCGGGGCCCTGGGTCACCGGCGTGCTGTACGACGTCCAGGGCACGTACGCGACGGGCTTCGCCGTGGCGCTGGGCTTCAGCGTGCTGGGTGCCGTCTCGATCTGGTTCGCCGCACCCGGCAAGGTACGCATGGTCGCCGGGCGCGCGAAGGGCTGAGCGCGTCTTCGACATCTCGACCCATTCTGCAGCGCGCGGCGCCCGCGCTTCGCTTCGCTGCAGCGCTACACGCCGCCAGGCGCTCCTGCGGAGCGCCTTACTCGTTCAGGCCCTTGCCGTTGTAGGGGTGCGTCGCCTTCCAGTGGTTGGCGATGTCGATCCGGCGAGTCACCCACACGTTCTGGTGCTTCTGGACATGGTCCAGGAAGCGCCAAAGCCCCGCTATGCGGCCCGGATGGCCGATCAGCCGCATGTGCAGGCCGACGGACATCATCTTGGGCGCCGTGGCGCCCTCCTTATAGAGGACGTCGAAGGCGTCGCGGACGAGACTGAACCACTGGTCGGAATGGACCATGCCGGCGGCGTACTTGCCGTCGTTGTTGGTGAGCGAATAGGGCACGACCAGGTGCGGCTTGCCCTCGACGGTCTGCCAGAAGGGCAGCTCCTCGCCGTAGTAGTCGGAATCGTAGGTGAAGCCGCCTTCCTCGACCAGCAGGCGGCGCGTGTTGACGCTGGGTCCGTAGCGGCAATACCAGCCGGCCGGGCGGTCGCCCACCGTCTGCTTCAGGGATTTGATCGCCTTCTGGATATGGTCGCGCTCCTCGGCTTCGCTCAGCTGGAAGTGGCGCACCCAGCGCCAGCCATGGCAGCAGACGTCGAAGCCGGACTTGCGGATCGCTTCTGCCGCCAGCTTGTTGCGCTCCAGCGCCAGCGCGCAACCGAAGACGGTGAGCGGCAGGCCGCGTTCCTGGAAGGCGCGCATGATGCGCCAGAAGCCGACGCGGCTGCCGAACTCGAACATGCTCTCGCCAGCCAGATCGCGACCCTTCATGCCGACCGACGAGGTCGAGGATTCGGTGAGGCCGGTCTCGGTATAGCCTTCGCCGTCCTGCATGGAAGGCTCCGAGCCTTCCTCATAGTTCATGACGAAATTGATCGCGACGCGGGCGCCGCCAGGCCATTTCGGATCGGGCGGGTTGGGGCCATAGCCCACGAGGTCGCGCGTCGGCTGCCAGCTCATGTCGGTCTCCTTACCAGTTCAGCCCCCATCTGCCGGGCGATGTCGGCGATCTTGTCGTTGGGCGGCGACATCGAGATGGTCCGTACGCCGGCGCGCAGACAGGCCAGCGCATAGCCCGGCGTGTCGCCGCAATCGACGATCAGGGTGAAGGCCACGTCGGGGAACTCTTCGCGCGCGCGATCCTGAAGCGCCGCCAGGTATCCCGCGCCGTAGGTCGCGGCCGCATTCTCCGGCGTCAGCAGGATGGGTGCGCGGCCCTCGTCGCGCGCAGCCGCTAGCGCGGCCTTTGTCTGCCGCCAGTCCCTGACCAAAATTACGGGTCCCATGGTCGCAACAATACACCGGTGTCATCCCGAGCGTAGCGAGGGACCTTTCCTGTTGCTTCAAAGATCCCTCGCTTCGCTCGGGATGACAAAGGCCTATGGGCCTTTGTCACTCATTCAGCCCCTTGCCCGGATAGGGATGGGTCTTGATCCAGTGGCGGGCGATGTCGACGCGGCGGGTGACCCAGACGCCGGCATGCTTCTGGATATGGTCGAGCAGCCGCTCCAGGCCGACGGCGCGCGCCGGATGGCCGATCAGCCGCATGTGCAGGCCGACCGACATCATCTTCGGCGCCGTCGCCCCCTCGCGATAGAGCATGTCGAAGGCGTCGCGCACGAAGGAGAACCACTGGTCCGAGGTGCCGATGGCGGCGCCGAACTGGCCGTCGTTGTTGGTGACGGAGTAGGGCACCACGAGTTGGGCCTTGCCGTCGACGGTGACCCAGAACGGCAGCTCGTCGCCGTAATAGTCGCTGTCGTACAGGAACCCGCCTTCTTCCATGACGAGACGCCGCGTGTTCACGCCGGGCCCATAGCGGCAGTACCAGCCGAGCGGCCGTTCGCCGGTCATCTTCTCGATGGCGGTGATCGCCTTCCTGATGTGCTCGCGCTCCGTGGCCTCATCGAGTTCGTAATGCTTGATCCAGCGCCAGCCATGCGAGCAGACGTCGAAGCCCGACTTCTTGATCGCCTCCGAGGCTTGCGGATTGCGCTCGAGCGCCAGACCGCAGCCGAAGATCGTCATCGGCAGACCGCGCTCCTGGAAGAGTCGCATCAGGCGCCAGAAGCCGACCCGGCTGCCGTATTCGAACAGGCCTTCGGCGGCGAGGTCGCGGCCCTTGATCGACTGGCCCATGCGGCTGGCGTCACTGAGGCCGATCTCGGTGTGGCCCTCGCCGTCCTGCATCGAGGGTTCCGAGCCTTCCTCGTAGTTCATCACGAAGTTCACCGCGAGGCGTGCACCGTTCGGCCACTTGGGGTCCGGCGGATGGGCGCCATAGCCGATGAAATCGCGACGGACGTCGTAAGGCATCGCGGGCTCCGGATCAGGGAATGCGGATGGTGAAGGGCGCCACCGGCACGAATTCCTCGTCGCCCTTGGTGCCGTCACGCCACATGAAGACGGCGAAGCGGCCGGGCCGGTCGAGCACGGTGAGGCCGTGGTGCCAGGTGTCGGGCCGATAGGTGACGCCCTGCTTGCCAGTGGCGATGAAGGCGCGCACCCCGGCGAGGTCTGGGCCGCCCGCCTTTGCGTGCGGTGCCACCACGATCAGCCAGCGGCCGACATCGAGGGGCATGAAGGTCTGCGACGAGAATTGGTGGCGTTCCAGAAGGTCGGCCCTCAGCGGCCGCTCCGGCGTCTCGGGCTTCAGGCTGACCGAGAGGCTGGCATGTGCGGTCGGCCGCAGGTTGCCCAGCGCATCCTCGTAGTAGGTGCGGCCGGCTGCGTCCGGCACGTCGATCACGTCGCCGAACGGGGCGAAGGCCTCCTTGGTCAAGGGCTGCGGGACGATTTCCATGGTGACTCCCCAATCGCGCTTCTACTCGCGCATGCGGCGGGTGAGGCCCACCGTCCATTCCATGATCAGCATCAGCAGAAAGGCCACGGTGATCAATACGCCCGACACGGCGGCGATCCGGGGATCGAGCGTCGATTCCATCATGCCCCACATGCGGATCGGCAGCATGTCGGTCCGCGCGGTCGAGAGGAAGAGCGAGACCGGCACATTGTCGATCGAGGCCATGAAGGCGAGGAAGGCGCCCGCCATGATGCCCGGCGCGATCAGCGGCAGGGTGACGCGCCGCATCGTGTAGAGCCAGCTCGCGCCCAGGCTCTGCGAGGAATCGTTCAGCGCGGGATCGAGCTGCGACAGGCTGGCTGCAGTGGTCCGCAGGATGAACGGCACGGTCACGATCATGTGGCCGGCGATGATGAGGTTGAGCGATGGCCGGAAGCCCATCAGGGTGAAGTACATCAGGGCTGCCAGGCCGAAGGTGAGGCCGGGCAGCACCAGCGGCGACATGAAGAAGCTGTCGGCCACCCGCGCAAGCCTGTTGCGACTGCGGGCTAGGCCCAGGGCGGCAAGCGCGCCGAACAGGACGCCGAACGCGGTCGACCAGGCCGCGACCTCGAGCGAGTTCGAGACGGCGCGGTGGATCTGGCGCGACTTCGAGGGATCGAACAGTGCCTCATACCATTGCAGCGAGAAGCCGGTCGGCGGGAATTTTAGCGAGCGGCCCTCGGTGAACGAAGTGGTCAACACGATCACCACCGGCGCCACGATGATCAGCAGTGCCAGCACGGCCAGCGTGCCGATCGCGAGGCCGTAGGAGAGGTCCGCGAGGCTGTGCCGCCTACCCATGGACGTATCCGCCCGAGCGGCGACCGAGCCATGAGAGAGCGCTCACGACGGTGAGCACGGAGACCAGCAGCGAGATCGAGACCACGGCGGCGAACGGCCAGTTGAAGACGACCAGGGACTGCTGCCAGATCAGGAGCGGCAGGTAGATGAGCCGCACGCCGCCGATTACGGTCTGGGAAATGAAGGCCGTGGTCGAGCTCGCGAAGACCAGCAGGCAGCCGGCCACCAGCCCCGGCATGCTGAGCGGCACGATGACGGTGAAGAGCGTACGCCAGCGCGAAGCGCCGAGTGCCGCCGAGGCGTCGCGCAGGTTGGGATCGAGGCGCGACATCACACTGATCAGCGGCAGCAGCATCAGCGGCATCTCGATCTGCGTCAGCGAGATCACGAGGCCGAGCTCGGTCTGCAGCAGGCGCAGCGGCTCGGAGATGATGCCGAGGGAGAGCAGGAGCTGGTTCACGACGCCCTCGCGGCCCAGCACCACGATCCAGGCGAAGGTGCGGACGACGACCGAGAGCAGGAGCGGCATCACGATGATGAAGATCAGCACCTTCTGCAGGCGCTGAGGCGCGTCGAGATAGACCAGCGCCAGCGGGTAGCCAACCAAGATGGTCGCGCAAACCGTCTTGACGCCGAGCAACATCGTGTCGCCGATCACCTTGTAACTGAAGGGATCGCCGTAGAACTTCGCCCACTGGGCGAAGCCCGGCTCGGTGATCTTGTCGTCGTTGAAGAAGCTGACGCCGACCAGCATGAGGAGCGGCGCCAGAAAGATCGCGGCGAAGGCGAGGGCGAGTGGCAGCGTGAGCTGCCACTCGGCCAGTTTGTTCACTTCGCCATTTCCTTGTTGAACTTCTCGATCCAGGCGGCGCGCAGCGGGTTGATCTTCGACCAGTCGTGACGGACGTAGGTCGACATCTCGTCGAGGTTGGTCATCGGCAGCGAGGGCGGCAGCACGACTTCCTTGTTCACCGGGATGAAGTTGTGCGGCGGCTGGACGAGCGCATCGCCGACGGCCTTGCTGACGACGGTGTCGAAGTATTTGTAGGCGTTCTCGGCGTCGGCGGCGCCCTTGGCGATGTGCATGGTGGTGAAGAAGGCCACCGCCCCGCTATCGGGCTTGACGAACTCGATGTCGACGCCGCGGCTCTTGAGGATCGCGACCGTCTGGATGTTGGTATAGGTGATGTCGCATTGGCCCTGCTGCAGCAGCCCGGCCATGGCGGCGGGATTGCCGACCGCGGCGATCTTGGGCAGCACCTTCTTCAGCTCGACGAAAGCGGGTTCGACATTGGTCTCCGAGCCGCCGAACGCCTTGGCGATCTCGATCAGCGACACGGTGCCGAAGGTAGTCTGGAAGCCGGTGATGCCGAGCCGCGACACCCAGGGATCGCTCAGCAAGTCCTTCCAGCCCTTGGGCTTGGGCAGTTTCTTGGGATTGTAGCCGATGCCCACCACCTGGGCGCCAACGCAGATGCCCCATTCGTCGATCATGCCGGCCGGCAGTTTTGAGGCGTTGCTGATCTTCTTGCCGTCGAATTTCTCGAACAGGCCGCCGTCGATGCCGGTGATGCGGGGGCCGGGGTCGAGCACGAAGGCGTCGAACGGCGGCGCGCCGCGGGCGGCCCTCACCTTGGCGATCTGGTCGACCGCGTACAGCGGCTGCAATTCGAGATCGATGTCGTGCGCCTTCTTGAGCGCCGGCGCGACGACGGTGCGGTAGGCCTCTTCCCAACTTCCGGGATAGGTCGCGGCCGTGACGATGCCCTTGGCGTGGGCAAGCGAGGGGAGGAGCGAGGTGCCGCCGAGCGCGGTGGCGCCGGCGAGCAGGGATCTGCGGCTGAACATGAGAGGAACTCCGTGGTTGTCAGGTGGAACGCGGGAACAGGGTGGGGTGGGCATCGGCAGCGAGCATGCAGTAGATGCGGGCGGCGTCGGCTGGCGAGGCGCGTCGCGGCTCGACGATCTTGAGCGAGGCGCCATCGGTGGTGCGGGCCTCGTGCACGAGCTGGGCGCCGAGCGGCAGGCTGAGGCCGCGTTCGATGCGCCAGCTCTCCGGGCCCGGCACTTGCGACAACGCGAGTTGCTCGGGCCGCACCGACAGCATCACGGGGGCGCCGGTTGAGAGACCCGTCGGCGCAGGCAGCCGCAGCGTGGCGCCGGCGTCGAGGGCGACGGTGGCGGTGCCGCCGTCGAGCGCCGCGACCCGGCCGTTGAGCAGATTGGTCGTGCCGATGAAGCCGTTGACGAACAGGGTCTGCGGCCGGTCGTAGATCGCGACCGGCGTGTCGAACTGCTCGACCCGGCCCCTGTTCATGACGGCGATCCGGTCGGCGACGCTCATCGCCTCGTCCTGATCGTGCGTCACCAGGATGGTCGTGAGGCCGAGCGTCCGTTGCAGGCGCTTGACCTCGATCTGCATGTCGAGCCTGAGATTGCGGTCGAGCGCGGCGAAGGGCTCGTCGAGCAGCAGGATCGACGGTTCGACGGCGAGCGCGCGGGCGAGCGCCACGCGCTGTTGCTGGCCGCCCGAGAGCTGGCGCGGCAGGCGCTCGCGGAAGCCGCCGAGCTGCACGATGTCGAGGAAGCGCGAAACCTGAGCCAGGACTTCGGGCCCGCGCATGCCGCGAGCGTGAAGCCCATAGGCCACGTTCTCCGCCACGGTCATGTGCGGGAAGAGCGCGTAGTTCTGGAAGACGATGCCGATGTTGCGCTGGTTGGCGGGCAGGTGGTCGATGGTGGCTCCGTCGACCCGTACCCGGCCGCCAGCCTGGCGGACGAAGCCCGCAATCACGCGCAGCAGGGTGGTCTTGCCGCAGCCGGATGGGCCCAACAGGGCCACGACCTCGCCCGGCTCGATGGCGAGCGTCACGCCATCGACGGCCAGCGCCTGCCCGTAGCGTACGGTCAGGTCTTCGACGTCGAGTGTCCGGCCCGCCGGGGTCGATTGCATGCCGCGCCTCCTGCAGCAGAACGACGCAAGCGGCGTGCCAAGGGGAGAGTGGCGCGGCGGCTCCAAAGCGACGATGGATCGTGCGGAGTGGCTCGTTTTGTGCACATATACGGCCATAATGTGCACATTCTACTGCCAAGCCTGACCATGGCCCTTGTTCGCCGGAAGCGTGGCCCTCGCAAAGGTGATGTCGCGATGGACAAGGCCGTCTACGAGGCCATCCGGCGCGCCATGCTGATGGGCCGGTTGCTGCCCGGCACCAAGCTCGGCGAGCCGGCGCTTGCGCGCGTCCTCAAGGTCAGCCGCGAGAGGGTGCGCAAGGCATTGCACAGGCTGGTGCACGAGGGCTGGCTGGAGGCGGTGCCCAACCGCGGCACCTTCGTGCCCGCGCTCACGATCGGGGAAGTCCGGGAGATCTATGACGTACGCACGATGCTGGAGACCGCCATCGTCGGCCGGCTCTGCACCGGATACGGGCCGCCCGCGGCGCAGCGCCTCAAGGCGCACATCAACGAAGAGCGGCTGGCGGTCAGGAACGACGATCGCGGCCGGCTGTTCGGCCTGTCAGGCGAATTCCACGTGCTGCTGGCCGAGCTTTGCGGCAACGAGCAGCTCTCGAAACTGCTGCGTGGATTGCTGACGCGCTCGACCATGCATTTTTCGCTGTCGGCGCCGGAGCGCTTCCACAACTGCGCCGGTCCACACGATCACGCCGACATCGTCAAGGCGATCCTGGCGCGCGACGCAAAAAAGGCGGCCAAGCTGATGCTCGACCACCTTTTGGGTCTCGTCGAATGGCAATCGGCCTGGCAGCCGCCCCCGAATCCGGTGAGGCTCGAGGAGGCGTTTCGCGGGATCGCAGCCGTAAGACGGCCAGCCTAGCCGAGCTTGCCCATCGCCACGGCGGTGTCGGACATGCGGTTGGAGAAGCCCCACTCGTTGTCGTACCAGCTCATGACACGCACCAGGGTGCCGTCCATGACCTTGGTCTGGTCCATGTGGAAGGTCGAGGAGTGCGGGTCGTGGTTGAAGTCGATCGACACGTTGGGCGCGTCGGTCCAGCCCAGGATACCCTTGAGCTGGTTGGCGGCGGCGAGCTTCACGGCCTTGTTGATCTCGCCTACATCGGTCTTGCGCGAGGCCACGAACTTGAAGTCGATCACCGAGACGTTGGGCGTCGGCACGCGGATGGAGACGCCGTCGAGCTTGCCGTTCAACTCCGGCAGCACCAGGCCCACCGCCTTGGCGGCACCGGTCGAGGTCGGGATCATCGACAGGGCGGCCGCGCGGCCGCGGTAGAGATCCTTGTGCATGGTGTCGAGCGTCGGCTGGTCGCCGGTGTAGGCGTGGATCGTCGTCATGAAGCCGTGCGTGATGCCGACCGCGTCGTTCAACACCTTGGCGACCGGCGCCAGGCAGTTGGTCGTGCACGAGGCGTTGGAGACGACCAGGTGATCCTTGGTGAGTTTGTCGTGGTTGACGCCGTAGACGACGGTGAGGTCGGCGCCGTCGGCGGGGGCGGAGACCAGCACGCGCCGGGCGCCGGCGTCGATGTGGGCGGAGGCCGCCTTCTTCGACGTGAAGAAGCCGGTGCATTCGAGCGCGATGTCGACGCCCATCGCCTTGTGCGGCAGTTTGGCGGGGTCACGCTCGGCCGTGACCTTGATCTTGCCACGGCCGACGTCGATCGTGTCGCCGTCGACCTTGACCTCGCCGTTGAAGCGGCCGTGCACCGAGTCGAAGCGGAAGAGATGGGCGTTGGTCTCGACCGGGCCGAGATCGTTGATCGCCACGACCTCGATGTCCTTGCGCCCCGATTCCATGATGGCGCGCAGGACGTTGCGGCCAATGCGCCCGAAGCCGTTGATTGCTACCCGTACAGCCATGTCTTCCTCCGTCAATTAGCCAGCCGGCGTGCCTCTGCGGCGATCGCCTCGGCGGTGATTCCGAAATGCTTGTAGAGATCCGTGGCCTTGGCCGATGCGCCGAAACCCTTCATGCCGACGAAGGCGCCTCGGCTGCCAAGCCAGCGCTCCCAGCCGAAGCCCGATGCTGCTTCGCAGGCGACGCGAATGGTGCCGTCGCCGCCCAGGACCTCGTTCCTGTACGAGGCATCCTGTGCCGCGAAGAGCTCCCACGACGGCAACGATACCACCGCGGCGGCCACGCCCTCCTTGGCCAGCAGATCGCGCGCGGCGAGGGCCAGTTGGACTTCCGAGCCCGTGGCGATCAGGCGGACGCCGGCCGAAGCCTCGCCCGCCAGGATATAGGCGCCGCGGGCGCACAGATTTTCGTCGCCGGCGCCACGCACCGTCGGCAGGTTCTGGCGCGTCAGCGCGATGACGCTGGGTGTGTGGTGCGACTCGAGCGCAAGCTGCCAGCACTCCGCCGTCTCGATGGCGTCGGCCGGGCGCAGCACCCGGAGGTTGGGAATGGCGCGCAGCGCCGCCAGATGCTCGACCGGCTGGTGAGTCGGCCCGTCTTCGCCGAGCCCGATCGAATCGTGGGTCATCACATAGATCACCCTAAGCCCCATCAGCGCCGACAGACGGATGGCGCCGCGGCAATAGTCGGTGAACACCAGGAAGGTGCCGCCGTAAGGGATCACCCCGCCGTGCAGCGCCATGCCGTTCATGGCCGCGGCCATCGCGTGCTCGCGGATGCCGTAATAGACGTAGCGACCCGAGGCGTCGCTGCGCGTAAGCGGTTTCAGGGTGGCGGTCTTGGTGTTGTTCGAGCCGGTGAGGTCGGCCGAGCCGCCGATCGTGTCGGGCAGCACCGGGTTGATGACTTCCAGCACTTCCTGGCTGGACTTGCGCGTGGCCCAGGCGGGCTTCTCGGCGGCGACCTTGGCCTTGAAGGCACTGATCGCCTCGCCGACCGCGGCGGGAATGTCACCGCGTTGGCGGCGGGCAAACTCCGTCCGTTCCTCGGGCGCCACCGACGCCAGCCGTTTGGCCCACTTGCGTCGCGCCGACTTGCCGCGCGCACCGATCTTGCGCCAGGCCGAGAAGATCGCCTCGGGAATGTCGAACGGGGCGTGGCTCCAGCCGAGCTTCTGCCGGGCGCCCGCGATCTCATCCTTGCCGAGTGGCGAGCCGTGCGTGGCCGCGGTGCCGGCCTTGGTCGGCGCGCCGTAGCCGATCACCGTCTTGCAGGCGATCAGCGACGGCTTGTCGGTGACGTTGCGCGCCTTGCGGATGGCGCGGGTGACCGCGTCGGCGTCATGGCCGTCGACCGACAGCACATGCCAGCCGGCAGCGGCGAAGCGCTTCTTGTGATCTTCCGAGGTGCTGAGCGAGGTGGCGCCATCGATCGTGATGCCGTTGTCGTCGAACAGCACGATCAGGCGGCCGAGGCCGAGGTGTCCCGCCAGCGTGATCGCCTCCTGGCCCACGCCCTCCATGAGACAGCCGTCGCCGGCGATCACATAGGTGAAGTGGTCGACGAGATCGCGGCCGAAGCGCTCGGCGAGCAGGCGTTCGGCGATGGCGAAACCGACCGAGTTGCCGAGCCCTTGGCCGAGCGGGCCAGTCGTGGTCTCGATGCCGCTGGCATGGCCGTGCTCGGGGTGGCCGGCGGTGCGGCTGCCGAGCTGGCGGAAGTTCTTCAACTCGTCGAGCGTCATGTCGGCATAGCCGGTCAGATGCAGCAACGAATAAAGCAGCATCGACCCGTGGCCGGCCGACAGGATGAAGCGGTCGCGGTCGGGCCAGTTCGGCTCCGAGGCATCGAACCTCAGGAATTTCGAGAACAGGACGGTGGCGACGTCGGCCATGCCCATCGGCATGCCGGGATGGCCGGAGTCCGCCTGCTGCACGGCATCCATGGCCAAGGCCCTGATGGCGTTCGCCATGTCGCGGTGGGCGGCGGTCTGTTCGGTCATTTTGTGCGTGCGCCGTATGGTTTTTGGGAGCGGCGCGCAACATGCCGACCGCACTTTGGCGCGTCAATGCGCAAAACCTCGCCCGAGGGCAACATCTTGCGGCGAGCGTTGCTCCACAGGGCCCAGATGTTGACCGCTCCCGGCTGCTCAACTTATCCTTCCGGCATGGAGCAGATGCAGCCGGGAGACCCACTGCGATCCGCCGGCGGGGGGGCGATGTCCAAGGCAGCCAGTGCGAAGGACCGCGTGGACGTTGCGCTCAGCCGGCTTGAAACGATGCTCGAGGAGCGCCTGCGGGCCGAAGCGGTGCGATCCGAAGAACTCGCCAAACGCCTCAACAAGCTGGAACAGCAGCACGACGAATTGAAGAAAGTCGCCATCGACGTCGAAGGGCGGCTGGAGCGGGCGATGGAATATATCCGCTCCTTGCTCGCCGCCGACCAGGAGTAGCCGGGTCCGCCGGACTTCCCTGCGCGGGCCTCCCACATGGGCTCCCCCACGCGGGTGATGCTTCGTCGGGCGCGACGTGTCAGAGTACGCATCCCCTCGAACGCCGTAAGGCGCAAAAAACAGGAGTAGCGGACAATGCCGCAGGTTTCGATTCAGATCGCCAATCGTACCTATGAACTCGCCTGTGGCGATGGCGAAGAAGAACGCGTCCAGGAACTCGCTGCCTATGTCGACGAAAAGGTCGGCGAACTCCGCAAGCAGTTGCCGGGCGCCCCCGAAATCAAGCTGATGGTCTTCGCCTCCCTCCTGCTGGCCGAGGAGAGCCGCGAGGCCCGTGGCGTCGCCAAGGCGGCGGAAAATGCCCGCGCGAGTGCCACCGACAGCGCCGAGACGCTGGCCACGGCGCTCGAGGACCTGATCACCGCCCGGGTCGACAAGATGTCCAGGAAGGTGAGTGGCGCGGCCTGAAAGCCCGCTCTGGCTCATATTGGCGGGGGCTCATTGCGGTGCCCGCCCCGAGTGCCTAGATTGAAGGTGGGGCGGATTTCTGCGCGGCGCGTGGTTCGCTTAAAACCCCGGGGCCAATAAGAACTCCCGGGAACTGTTCCTGGTTGGGACCTTGGTCCCGATCACACGGTGCCCACCTGCACTAGCAGGCCTTGGAGGTCTTACGAACCATCGGCCCATCGTGGAGCCGCCCCACCTTGTTTCTTCTCACGACATGACCCTGATCGACGCCAAGCGCACCCTGCGCAGCGCCATGCTTGCCTGGCGCGGTGCCCTGGAGGAGGAAGAGCGCCGCACCGCCGCGGCCGGGCTGCTCGCCACCCTGCGCCGGGAGCGGCCGATCGAGACGCCGGCGGTCGTTTCCGGCTTCTGGCCGATCAAGGACGAGATCGACATCCGGCCTTTGATGATCGAGCTGTTCAACCAGGGCTGTCAGCTGGCGCTGCCGGTCGTGCAGGGCCGGGGCCAGCCACTGCTGTTTCGTGCCTGGCGTCCGGGCGATCCCCTTGAAGCGGGCGTCTTCGGCACCCTGCAACCTTCTGCGCGGCGCGAGACGGTGGAACCCGACGCGCTGCTGGTCCCCCTGCTGGCCTGTGACAAGGAGGGCTGGCGGCTGGGATATGGCGGCGGCTTTTACGACCGCACGCTCCTTGGCCTGCGGGCAACGCGCAAGGTAACGGCGGTCGGCGTCGGCTTCGACGCGCAGGTCGTTCCCGATGTGCCGCACGGGCCAGGCGACCAGCGCCTCGATTGGATGTTGACCGACCGGCGCGCTTGCGCCTTTGTCTAGCGCATGAAAGTTCTGTTTTGTGGCGACATCGTCGGTCGTGCCGGCCGGGATGCGGTGATCAAGGAGGTCCCGCGGCTGCGGCGCGAACTCGGTCTCGATTTCGTGGTGGTGAACGGCGAGAACGCAGCGGCAGGCTTCGGCATCACGGCCAAGATCTGCGCCGAGCTTCACGAGGCCGGCGTCGATTGCATCACGACGGGCAACCATGCCTGGGACCAGCGGGAGATCATCCCCTATATCTCCCAGGACAAGCGGCTGCTGCGGCCGATCAATTTTCCGCCCGGCACCCCGGGTTGGGGCGCCAACCTGTTCCAGACGGCGCGCGGGCAGAAGATCGTCGTGATCAATGTCATGTGCCGGCTGTTCATGGACGCCCTCGACGATCCGTTCCGGGCCCTCGATGTCGAACTCGCCAAGTACGGGTTGGGCCGCTCGGCGCACTTCATCCTGGTCGACGTTCATGGCGAGGCGACTAGCGAGAAGCAGTCGGTCGGTCACTACTGCGATGGCCGCGTGTCGGCTGTCCTGGGCACCCACAGCCATGTGCCGACAGCCGACTCCTGGATCCTTCCCGGCGGTACGGCCTATCAGACCGATGTCGGCATGTGCGGCGACTACGATTCGGTGATCGGCATGAAAAAGGACGTCGCCGTGCAGCGTTTCCTCAAGAAGATGCCGGGTGAGCGCCTGTCGCCGGCCGAAGGCGAGGGCACTTTGTGCGCGGCGGTGGTAGAAACCGACGACAAGACCGGCCTGGCCCGGTCGGTTCGCCCCCTCCGGCTGGGGGGCCGCCTGCCGCCTGCCGGCTAGGTCGCAGCATCTTGTATCCCACAGGCCTCGTTCGTAGCTATTAGAAGTGTCAAAAGACGGTGATTGACGGCCTGGGGAAAATTAGTCATCCTCTTGATGTTAAACGATTTTTCGCTGCGTTGGCGAACTGTCTTCAAAGGTTAGAGGGGGCGTCGGAATCTAGGTTCCGACGTTTTTTAGCGGGGGCTTCGGCCCCCGCCTTTTTTTGTCCGCAACGCCGCTTGTACGGTCTGCGATCCTGCCAAAACCCACGAGAAGTGGTATAGCCAAGCCTCCAAGTCACTTAATCTGGTTGTCGGGCGATGGCGGGGCATTCCCAATTCAAGAACATCATGCACCGCAAAGGGCGTCAGGACGCCCAGCGGGCGAAGATCTTTACCAAAATTATCCGTGAAATCACCACGGCGGCGCGCCTCGGTGCGGCCGATCCCAACGCCAACCCGCGCCTGCGCGCGGCGGTAATCGCGGCCCGCGACGCCAACATGACCCGCGACACGATCGATCGCGCCATCAAGCGCGGCTCGGGCTCGGACGCGGACGCCAATTATGACGAGGTCCGGTACGAGGGCTACGGGCCGGGTGGCGTGGCGCTGATCGTCGAGGCGCTGACCAACAACCGCAACCGCACCGCGGGCGAGGTCCGGTCGAGCTTCAGCAAGTACGGCGGCAACCTGGGTGAATCCAACAGCGTGTCGTTCATGTTCGATCGCCTGGGCGAGTTCCGGTTTCCGCTGTCCGCCGGCAGCCCCGACGACGTCCTGGAGAAGGCGATCGACGCCGGCGCCGATGACGTCGTGAGCGGCGAGGGGCCGGAGGGAGTGCATGAGATCTATTGCGCCCAGGACAGTTTCAACGCGGTGCGCGAGGCGCTCGAGAAATCGCTCGGACAGCCGTCGGCTGCGAAGCTGACCTGGCGGCCCAAGACCACGACGCCGGTCGAGGGCGATAGCGTCCAGACGCTGTTCACCCTGATCGCGGCCCTCGAGGACAACGACGACGTTCAGAACGTCTACGCCAATTTCGAGGCGTCGGACGATGCCCTGGCGAAGTTCGCGGCCTGAAGCGTGACCCCATGAGATTGATCGGCCTCGATCCCGGTCTGCGGTTGACCGGCTGGGGCGTGATCGACGTCGACGGCAACCGCCTGCGTCATGTCGCCCACGGCGTCGTCAAGGTGGCGACCGCGGGAACCCTGGCCGAACGGCTGCGGGAGCTGTTCGATGGCGTGGCAGGCATCGTGGCGGCACACCGGCCGCTCGAGGCGGCGGTCGAGGAGACATTCGTGAACGCGAATCCCGGCTCGACCCTGAAACTCGGCCAGGCACGCGGCGTGGTGATGCTGGCGCCGGCGCAGGCTGGCCTGCCGGTCTACGAATATGCCGCCAACCTCGTGAAGAAATCCGTGACCGGCGCGGGCCATGCCGACAAGCACCAGATCGCCATGATGGTCGGCCGCCTGTTGCCCGGCGTCGAGGCCACCGCCGATGCCGCCGACGCGCTCGCCGTCGCCATCTGCCATGCCCATCATCGGGCTACGGCCAAACGCATCGAGGCGGCGCTGTGATCGCCAAGCTGAAGGGCGTGGTGGATGCCGTCGACACCGACAGCGCGATCGTCGATGTCGGCGGCGTCGGCTACCTCGTCTCGGCGTCGGCCCGGACCTTGCGAAACCTCGTGGTCGGCGAACCGGCGACGGTGCTGGTCGAGACCATCGTGCGCGAGGATGCCATCGCGCTCTACGGCTTCCTGGAGACCGCCGAACGCGACTGGTTCCGCATTCTGACGACGGTCCAGGGCGTGGGGGCGCGCGTGGCGCTGTCGATCCTCTCGACGCTGTCGCCGGACGAGATCGCGCGCGCGATTGCCGCCCAGGACCGTGCGACGCTGAGCCGTCCGGCCGGCGTCGGGCCGAAGCTCGCGGCGCGTCTCGCCACCGAGCTCAAGGACAAGGCGGCCGCGTTCGGCATCGCCTCGCCTGCGTCGAACGCAGCCGAGACCGCGGCGTCGGCGCCTGCCGGCTCGCTCAACGAGGATGCCGTCTCGGCTCTGGTCAATCTCGGATATCGCCGGGTCGAGGCTTTCGGTGCGGTGGCGCGCGTGACCCAGCGGCTGGGTGCTGATGCCAGGCTCGATGCCGTGATTCGTGCCGGTCTGCAGGAGTTGGCGCGATGAACGCCACGACCGATCGGCTGGTCGCGCCCAAGCGGGCGGAAGAGGACGCCGCCGAGCTCGCGCTGCGGCCGCAGACCCTCGACGATTTCATCGGCCAGAAGCAGGTCCGCGAGAACCTCAAGATCTTCATCGCCGCGGCCAAGGCGCGGGGCGAGGCGCTCGACCACGTGCTGTTCCACGGCCCTCCCGGGCTCGGCAAGACGACGCTGGCGCAGATCGTCGCCCGCGAGATGGGGGCAGGTTTCCGCGCCACGTCGGGGCCGGTGATCCAGAAGGCGGGAGACCTCGCGGCGCAGCTGACCAACCTGCAGCCGCACGATGTCCTCTTCATCGACGAGATTCACCGCCTCAATCCGGCGATCGAGGAAGTGCTCTATCCCGCGATGGAGGATTTTCAGCTCGACCTGATGATCGGCGAGGGGCCGGCCGCCCGCTCGGTCCGCATCGAACTGCCCCCGTTCACACTGGTCGGCGCGACGACGCGCTCCGGCCTGATGACCCGCCCGCTGCGCGAGCGGTTCGGCATCCCGCTGCGCATGGTGTTCTACGAGCCGGCCGAATTGGAGACCATCGTGCAGCGCGCGGCGCGCGTGCTGAAGATGTCGATGTCCAAAGACGGCGGAGCGGAGATCGCCAAGCGTTCGCGCGGCACGCCGCGGGTGGCCAACCGCCTGCTGCGCCGTGTTCGAGACTTCGCGTCGGTTGCCGGTCATGCCGTGGTCAATGCGGCAGTGGCCGACGACGCGCTGGTCCGGCTCGAGGTCGATGGACGCGGCCTCGACGCCATGGACCGCCGCTACCTTGGCTGCATCGCCGAGAACTACGGCGGCGGACCGGTTGGCGCGGAGACCCTGGCGGCCGCCCTGTCCGAGCAGCGCGACGTGATCGAGGACGTGATCGAACCCTACCTGATGCAACTCGGGCTGCTGATGCGCACGCCACGCGGGCGACTGTTGTCCGAGGGTGGTTACCGCCATCTCGGCCTGGCAGTGCCCAAGGACCAGAAGCAGCAGCTCGACCTGCTGGCGACGGGCAGCTCGGCGGAGGAGGCGTGACAGCGCCCACCTCGGGCCGCATCGCCGACGGCGCCCATGTGCTGCCGCTCCGGGTCTATTACGAGGACACCGATGCGGCCGGCATCGTCTACTATGCCAACTGGCTGCGCTTCCTCGAACGTGGCCGCACCGAATTGCTCCGGCTGCTCGGCCACGAGCACAGCGCCTTGCGCGAGGCGCGCGACGTGAGTTGGGTCGTCCGCCGCTGCGCCATCGACTATCTGAAGCCCGCCCGGCTGGACGAGTCGATCGAGATCGTCACCAGCTGTGGTGAATTGCGCGGTGCCTCGCTGGATATGCTCCAGCAGGCTCGCCGTGGTGAAGAAACCCTGGTCCGCGCCGAGCTGACCGTCGCCTGCATGGGCGCGGCCGGCCGGCCGGTCCGATTGCCGCCGCACGTGCGGACTGCCTTGGCCCAGGTCGTGGTGAGCGGCTCGCCCCGCTCACGCCATATTCGGATATAACCCTCTTGAACCAACGGAGAATCTAAAATGGACGCGTTTGCGCAAGTCGCCGGAGCCCCCCTCGGCGGCGGCACAGGGACGATCGATATGTCGGTCTACGGCCTGTTCATGCAGGCCGACTGGGTCGTCAAGGCGGTGATGATTGCCTTGCTGATCGCGTCCTTCTGGTCGTGGGCGATCATCTTCGAGAAGGTCCTCCGGTTGCGGACGCTGAAGCGCAGCGCCCAGTCCTTCGAGGACACCTTCTGGTCTGGCATCTCGCTCGAGGATCTCTACGACCGCGTCGGCGCCAAGCCCGACGATCCGATGTCGAGCGTCTTCGCCGCCGCCATGCGCGAGTGGCGCCGCTCGGTCTCCAAGGGCCTGGCGACCAGCGCCACGGCGCGCGCCGCGCTCCGCCAGCGCATCGAGCAGGTGATGAGCGTCACCATCCAGCGCGAGATGGAGGCGATCGAGAAGCGCCTGGGCTTCCTCGCCACGGTCGGCGCCAACGCCACCTTCGTCGGCCTGTTCGGCACGGTCTGGGGCATCATGAACAGCTTCGGCCATATCGCGCAGTCGAAGAACACGTCGCTTGCCGTCGTGGCGCCGGGCATTTCCGAAGCCCTGTTCGCCACCGCCATCGGACTGGTCGCGGCAATCCCGGCCGCCGGCGCCTACAACATTCTCTCGGGACAGGTGCAGCGCTACAGCCACCAGCTCGAGGCGTTCGCCGGTGAGTTCATCACCATCCTGTCGCGTCAGCTCGAGGAGCAGGTCTGATGGCAGCCATCATTCCCAGCGGCGGCGGAGGCGGCGGCAGCCGGTTCCGGCGGCGGCAGAATTTCAGTCCGATCGCCGACATCAACGTGACGCCGATGGTCGATGTCATGCTGGTGCTGCTGGTCATCTTCATGATCACCGCGCCGCTGCTGCAGGTCGGCGTGCCCGTGGATTTGCCGAAGACGAGCGCCCAGCAGGTCGGCGGCAAGGACGAGCCTTTGGTCGTATCGGTCAACTCGAAGGGCGAGGTGTTCCTGGGTGAAACGCCGTACGACATCGCCGGGTTGGCCGCCAAACTGAAGGCGGTTCACGAGGAGAAGCCCGACCAGCGCGTGTTCATGCGCGGCGACAAAGCCGTGGACTATGGAAAGATGATGGAGGTCATGGGCGTGGTGATCGACAGCGGCTTCCGCCAGCTCGGCCTTCTGGGCGAGCAGGCGCAGCAGCTCGGCAAGGGGGGTGGCACGGTGACGCCGGCCCCGGCACCGCGCGCGCCACAGCCTGCGCCGCGCCGGTAGAAAGTTGGAGGCGAAGCAATCGATGGTCGGACGTTCTCCCACCAGCATCGAGATGCGCACACCGGCGATCGTGTCGGCGATGGTGCACGTCTTCGTTCTGGCGGCGGCGGTCCTGAACCTCGATTTCTTCGGCCGGACGCCGCCGATCGAGCCCGAACCGGTGATGGTCGAATTCGAGGCGATCGACAAGAAGGCTGCGGCGCCCACCGTCGGCAATCCGCCGCCGCAGCCCAAGGACGTGCCGATCGCGCAGGAAACGACCAAGGCGCCGCCGCCCAAGACCGCCGACCCGCCGCCGGCACCGCCGCCGCCGAAGCCCGAGGTCGCCGAGGCCAAGCCGCCGCCGCCGACCCCCGCGGAGAAGCCCAAGCCCGAGCCGGCCAAGCCGGTCGAGGATCTCGTGGCGCTGAAGCCGAAGGAGCCGGAGCCGCCCAAGGCCGAGAAGCCGCCGGAACCGCCCAAGCCTGCGCCCGAGGCAAAGAAGCCCGAGCCGCCGAAGCCGCCGCCGCCCAAGCCGCAGCCGCCCAAGCAGGACCGGGCCGATGCGATTCTCGACGACATCCTGAAGAACAAGCAGTCGCCGCAGAAGGTCCAGACTCCGGAGCAGCAGCCCAAGCCGGTGCAGCAGGTCACGCGCCAGGCGCCGGCGGCGCCCAACCTTGCCGCCGTGGTGACGGCGAGCGAGATCGAAGGTGTGCGGAGCAAGATCCGGCCGTGCTGGAATTTTCCCGCCGGCGTGAAGGATCAGGCCGGGCTGATCGTGACCCTGGTCGTGCAGATGAATCAGGACGGTACGCCGGTGAAAGCCGATCTCAAGGAGCCTGGGCGCTACAACAATGATCCGACCTATCGCGCCGCCGCCGACGCCGCTCATCGTGCGATCATGAATCCGCGTTGCCAGCCGTGGCCGCTCTCGTCGGAGAAGTTCAACAACTGGCGCACGATCACTTTCAATTTCGATCCACGCGACTACTGATGGATGTCGCGCTATAGAGGCAATGTGCTCATGAATACGAGGTTCGACATGATGCTCCCCCGACGCCAGACGATCCTGGGTGGTGTTGCGCTGGCTGCCGGCACGGCGGCGCCTGCCGCCGCACAGCTCACCATCGACATGACCAAGCCCAGCTTCGAGCCGGTGCCGATCGCGATCGTCGACTTCAAGGGCGACAAGGTCGGCGCGGATATCGCCGGCGTGGTCCGCAACGATCTGCAGAACTCCGGTCTGTTCAGGTCGATCGCGCCCAGCACATTCATCCAGCAGAATATCGATCCAAATCAGCCGCCACGTTTTCCCGAATGGCGCCAGATCGGTGCGGCCGGCGTCGTCGTCGGCCAGGTCACGACGGCGGGCGGCAACATCAAGGTCGATTTCCGGCTGTGGGACGTCGTCGTCGGCCAGCAGGCGACGGGCCTCTCCTTCACCAGCCAGCCCAACAACTGGCGGCGTCTCGCGCATATCATCGCCGACGCCATCTACAAGCGCGTGACCGGCGAGGAGGGCTACTTCGACACGCGCGTGGCCTACGTCTCCGAGACCGGACCGCTCGGCGCCCGCGTCAAGCGCATCGCCATCATGGACCAGGATGGATTCAACAACCGCTACATCACTGATGGCCGCTCCATCGCCCTTACGCCGCGCTTCTCGCCGACGCTCCAGGAAATCGTCTACATGGCGTATGGCGAGAGGAACGAGCAGCCGCGTGTCTACCTGCAGAACGTTGACAGTGGCCGACGCGAGCTGCTCGGCAACTTCCCGGGCATGAGCTTCGCGCCGCGCTTCTCGCCCGACGGCACGAAAGTGGTGATGAGCATTTCGGCCGACGGCAACAGCGACATCTACCAGATGGACGTGCGCGGGCGGGCGCTGCAACGGCTCACAAATTCGCCGGCGATCGACACCTCGCCCTGCTATTCCAACGACGGCACGCAGATCGTGTTCAACTCCGATCGCGGCGGCACGCAGCAGCTCTACGTGATGAGCGCGAGCGGCGGCGGCGATCGCCGCATCAGTTTCGGCGAAGGACGCTATGCAACGCCGGTGTGGTCGCCGCGCGGCGACTTCATCGCCTTCACCAAGATATCCGCCGGCAGCTTCGGCATCGGCGTGATGCGGGCCGACGGCAGCGGCGAGCGCATGCTGGCGAGCGGATTCCTCGTCGAGGGCCCGACCTGGGCGCCGAACGGCCGCGTGCTGATGTTCTTCCGTCAGCAGCCGAATTCAGGCGGGCGTGCCGGTTCGGTCACGCTGCACCAGATCGACATCACGGGGCGCTTCGAGCGCCAGGTGCCGACGCCGACGGATGCATCTGATCCGGCCTGGTCGCCCTTGATTCCACAGTAGCTGAGGATATTCTTTTCTTGTCGACCCGAGCGTACCCTGCGCCCGGGTCGATGTTGTCAGGGAGTGGATGGAAAATGCGCATGATCAAAGCTTTGACGGCCATCGCCGCGATGTTCCTTATCGCGGCCTGCAGTAGCGAACAGGCGGCTGCGCCGGCAACCACGACCGTGACACCCGGATCGGTTGCCGACTTCCGCCAGAACGTCGGAGATCGGGTTTTCTTCGACACCGACCAGTCGACCATCCGTGAAGACGGACGTGCGACGCTCGGCAAACAGGCCGAATGGCTGAAGAAATACACCAACTACCAGCTCACAGTTGAAGGCCATTGTGACGAGCGCGGCACGCGCGAGTACAATCTGGCGCTGGGCGAGCGTCGCGCCAACGCGGCCCGCCAGTATCTCATTGCACAAGGCATCCCGGCGGCGCGGATCAAGACGATCAGCTTCGGCAAGGAACGTCCGGATCCCGTCGGTTCCGACGAGGCGGCGTGGGCGCGCAACCGTCGTGCCGTGACCGCGCTGCAGTAGGGCACCACGGCTGCAGGTGACCCTGGAACAGTTTCGAGCGCCGGCCGCCCTTCGGCCGGCGTTTTCGTTTGGAGGCCGGGCGGCCATGCCTGAAAATGGCCGCGTTTGAATTGAAACAATCGCCTGCCATGAAGATGCCCTTACGGCTCCTGATCCTCGTCGCCCTGGCGCTGCCGACCGCAGCGGTCGCTCAACGGGGTGACCCCGTCTATGTCGAGGACCGGCTTAATCAGTTGCAGCAGGCGATTTCGCTCCTCACCGGGCAGATCGAGCAATTGCAGTATCGCAACCAGCAACTCCAGCAGCAGATGGAAAAGATGCAGGCGGACTACGAGTTCCGCCTGGAGCAGGTCGAAAAGGGCGGTGGCCGCCCGGGCGGTGCGCCTGGTGCGCGCCCGACTGCACCGCCGACTGCCGCCGCGGCACCGCAGGCCGCAGCGGCCGCAGGTGCCGCCGACCAAGTCTACAACGATGCCTTCAAGAAGTTGCAGGATGGCGACTATGCCGGCGCCGAGAAGGGGTTCCGGACTTTCGTGCAGCGCAATCCGCAACATGCGCTGGCTGGCAATGCCCAGTATTGGCTGGGTGAAACCTACTATGCGCGCCGCGATTACCAGAACGCGATGACGGCCTTTGCCGAGGGCTACAAGGCCTACAAGACGAGCCCGAAGGGGCCCGACAATCTCCTGAAGCTCGGCGTCACGCTGGCGAACCTTGGCCGCAAGCCCGATGCCTGCGCGATCTTCGCGCGCTTCGCGCAGGATTATCCGCGCGCCACCGATTTGCAGAAGCGGCGGATCGTGCAGGAGCGCCAGAAGAACGGTTGCGGTTGACGCCGGCGGACGCGCAGCCGGCTGACGTCCAACCAGTCAGCCCTGGTGCGTTCGCACACCTGATGGCGCCGTTCGAGCCATTCGAGAGCGGTCCCGTCGTCGCCGTGGCCGTGTCGGGAGGTCGCGATTCGCTCGCGCTGACATTGCTGGCGCGGGATTGGGCGACGGCGCGGGGAGGGCGGCTCATGGCTCTGATCGTCGATCACGGCCTGCGCGCCGCATCGGCACAGGAAGCGGCCGGCACGCGCGACCTGTTGCATCGACTAGGTATCGAGGCCCGTGTCCTTCGCTGGTCTGGACCGAAGCCGCAAAGCGGCCTGCAGGCGGCCGCACGGACCGAACGCTATCGCCTGTTGTCCGACGAATGCCGGCGGCAGGGCATCCTGCATCTCCTGCTGGCCCACCATGCCGATGACCAGTCCGAGACGGTGACGATGCGTGCCGCGCGCGGCAGCGGCCTCGACGGCCTGGCCGGCATGGCCGCGCTGGTCGAACGGCCACACGTGCGCCTGCTGCGGCCGTTGCTTTCGGTGCCGCGGGCGCGGTTGACCGCGACCCTCCTGGCACGCGGCGTGCCGTGGATTGACGATCCGTCGAATGTGGACCTCCGCTTCGAGCGGGCGCGCCTGCGCGCGGCTGCTTCAACGGCGGACACTACGCCGGCCGGCGAGGGCGGCATCCGCGCGGCAGGCGAACGACGTCTGGCCCAGGCGGCGGTCGAAACGCTGGAGTTCGATCAGGTGGGCGCTGCCGTCATCGACCGGACCGGATTCTGCCGGCTGGGCACCCAACTGCAGGCGCGGCTGCTGAGCCGGGTCGTTCTGGCCGTCGGCGGCCGCGATCATGCGCCGCGCCGCGACAGGACGGAGCGGGCGGCCCGCCGTCTGGCAGCCCCCGTTCTCCGCGGCAAATCGGGCAAAGGTCAGGATTTCACGCTGTCGGCGTGCCGTCTGACGCTCCGGCAGGTCCCCGGAAGCCGCCGGCTGCGCTGGATTGTGTGGCCCGAAAATGGCAGGAACGGAGGCCAGCCCCTCGTTCCGGCTGAATTTTTCGCTTGCGGCGGGCGTGCCGCATCCCATGTAGATTGAAGCCCCATTCAACGGAAAAGAACCCTGTGAACCCGTTCAATCGCAACGCCGCCCTGTGGATCGTCATCGTACTGCTGCTCGCGCTGCTCTACAGCGTGTTTCAGGGCGGTGCGACAAGGACTGCCGGCAACACGGTCTCGTATTCGGACTTCGTGCGCGCGGTCGAACAGCGCCAGGTCCAGGATGTCCGCATCCAGGGCAATACGATCACGGGCACGTTCCGCGAGCCGCGTAACGGTGTGCAGAAGTTCTCGACCTACGTCCCGAGCACGCCGCCCGACGAGCAGCTCATGCCGATGCTGATCAAGAACGTCGACCGGGTCGACGCCGGTCCGGCCGAGGAGGGCGTCAATCTCGGCAGTATGTTCGTGAGCTGGCTGCCGGTACTGGTGCTGGTTGGCGTCTACATCTTCTTCCTGCGCCAGATGCAAAGCGGCACCGGCCGGGCCATGGGGTTCGGCAAGTCGAAGGCGCGCCTGCTGACCGAGAAGCACGGTCGCGTCACCTTCGACGACGTCGCCGGCATCGATGAGGCCAAGGCCGAGCTCGAGGAGATCGTCGACTTCCTGAAGGACCCGCAGAAGTTCCAGCGTCTCGGCGGCAAGATTCCCAAGGGCTGCCTGCTCGTGGGCCCCCCGGGTACCGGCAAGACGTTGTTGGCGCGCGCCATCGCGGGCGAAGCCAATGTGCCGTTCTTCACCATCTCGGGTTCCGACTTCGTCGAGATGTTCGTGGGCGTGGGCGCCAGCCGCGTGCGCGACATGTTCGAGCAGGCAAAGAAGAACGCGCCCTGCATCGTGTTCATCGACGAAATCGACGCGGTCGGCCGCCATCGTGGCGCGGGCCTGGGCGGCGGCAACGACGAGCGCGAGCAGACGCTCAACCAGTTGCTGGTCGAGATGGACGGCTTCGAGGCCAACGAAGGCGTGATCCTGATCGCCGCCACCAACCGTCCGGACGTCCTCGATCCCGCCCTGCTGCGGCCCGGCCGCTTCGACCGCCAGGTCGTGGTGCCGAACCCCGACGTCGGCGGCCGCGAGAAGATCCTGAAAGTCCATATGCGCAAGGTGCCGTTGGCGCCCGACGTCGATCCGCGGGTGCTCGCGCGTGGCACGCCGGGCTTCTCCGGCGCCGACCTTGCGAACCTGATCAATGAGGCGGCGCTTCGCGCTGCCCGCGTCGGCAAGCGCCTCGTCACCATGGCCGACTTCGAATACGCCAAGGACAAGGTGCTGATGGGCACCGAGCGCCGCTCCATGGCGATGACCGACGAGGAAAAGACGCTCACGGCCTATCACGAGGCCGGCCATGCGCTGGTCGCCATGCACGTACCCAAGAGCGATCCCCTGCACAAGGTCACGATCATCCCGCGCGGCCGCGCCTTGGGCGTCACCATGCAGCTGCCCGAACGCGACCACCTCAGCCACACCAAGCAGTTCCTCGAGTCGCGGCTGGCAATCCTGTTCGGCGGACGCACGGCCGAGGACATCATCTTCGGACCGGAGAATGTGACCACCGGCGCCGCCAGCGACATCCAGATGGCGACCCAGACAGCGCGGGCCATGATCACCTCGTTCGGCATGTCTGATAAACTCGGGCGCGTCCGTTACCAGGCGAACGAGCAGGAAGTGTTCCTCGGCCACTCGGTGGCCCAGACGCAAAACATTTCCGAGGCGACCTCGCAGATCATCGACCAGGAAGTCCGCCGCCTCATCGAGGAGGCCGAGGGCCGGGCGCGGGTGATCCTTACGGAACGCCTCGACGAACTGCACAAGATCGCCAAGGCGCTGCTCGAATACGAGACGCTCGGCACCGAAGAGATCGGTCAGGTCCTGCGCGGCGAGAAGATCGTCCGCGACGACACCGGCGGGGCGGGACAGGAGCGGCGTCGACGCGCCTCGGTCCCGACCAGCAGCAGCAGCGGCGGTCCGGCGCCGGGCGCCAATCCCGAGCCGCAGCCGGGCATTTGACGGCGGTCTACGCCGGCATTCTGCTCGATCGCCCGCGCTTGATGGCGATCGTCAACGTAACGCCCGATTCGTTTTCCGACGGCGGTGAACGCCTCGACCCGGCGCAGGCCATCGACGATGGCCTGCGTTTCGTCTCGGAGGGCGCCGACATCGTGGATGTCGGCGGCGAATCCACGCGCCCCGGCTCGCGGCCGACGCCGCCCGAGGAGGAGCTGAGACGGGTTCTTCCCGTCGTCGCGGCGCTTGCCAGGCAGAAGGTGGTCGTGTCGATCGACACGCGGCGGGCGGCGGTGGCGCGCGCATGTCTCGACGCCGGGGCGCGGATCGTGAACGACGTTTCGGCGCTCCGTGACGATCCGGAACTGCTGCTGCTGGCGGCCAGGACCGGCACGGCCGTTGTCCTGATGCATCGGCGCGGACGGTCGGAGGAGATGTACGAGGGAGCGGCCTACGGCGACGTCGTCGAGGATGTTCGGCGGTTCCTGCTCGAGCGGGCCCTGGCCTGCGAGACGGCCGGCATTGCGCGCGAGCGCATCGCACTCGATCCGGGCATCGGCTTCGGCAAGAGCGTGTCCGAAAACCTGGCGTTGATCGCCGGGGCCGGCCGCCTCGCCGAGGCCGGCTACCCGGTGGTGGTCGGGTCTTCCCGCAAGGGCTTCATCGGCAAGCTCACCGGGCTTGCCGAGCCCCGCGACCGCGACCCGGCTTCGGTCTGGCTGGCGGTCGAGGCGACACGGCGGCGCGCTGCCATCGTCAGGGTGCACGACATCGCCGCCACCCGGCAGGCTCTCGCGGTTTCGACGGCAATGCGATAGGCTTCAACGCATGTCCCGTTCCCTCTTCGGCACCGATGGTGTGCGCGGCCGCGCCAACAGCGACCCCATGACCGCCGAGATCGCCATGCGCATCGGCATGGCGGCCGGACAGGTGTTCAAGCGGGAAGGCCACCGCAACCGTGCCGTCATCGGCAAGGATACCCGCCTCTCCGGCTACATGATCGAGCAGGCGCTGACCGCGGGATTCCTGTCGGTCGGTGTCGATGTCCTCCTGTTGGGCCCGATCCCGACGCCGGCGGTGGGCTTCCTGACGCGGTCGATGCGCGCCGACATGGGCGTGATGATTTCGGCGTCGCACAATGCCTACGAGGACAACGGCATCAAGCTGTTCGGCCCGGACGGCTTCAAGCTTTCCGATGCGGTGGAAAGCGAGATCGAGGCGCTCGTCGCGTCACCCCAAGGCATGCAACTCGCCGCATCGGCCGCCATCGGCCGTGCCAGGCGGCTCGACGACGTCGATGGCCGCTACATCGAGGCCGTGAAGGCTTCGGCCGCGCGCGGTCTCGATCTTACGGGGCTGAAGGTCGTCGTCGATTGCGCCAATGGCGCCGCGTACAAGGTGGCACCCACGGTCCTGTGGGAGCTGGGCGCCGAGGTGATCCGCGTCGGCGTGTCGCCCGATGGCTTCAATATCAACGGCAACTGCGGCTCCACTCATCCGGCTGTCCTGCAGGAGCAGGTGGTCACGCATGGCGCCCATGTCGGCATCGCCCTCGATGGCGACGCCGATCGCGTCCTGCTGGTCTGCGAGCATGGCCGGCTGATCGATGGCGATCAGCTGATGGGCATCATTGCCGACCAGTGGGCGCGTGACGGGCTGCTGACAGGTGGTGGCGTGGTTGCAACGGTCATGTCCAACCTCGGATTGGAGCGCTATCTCGGGTCGCGCGGCCTGTCTCTGGCGCGTACGCAGGTGGGAGACCGCTACGTCCTCGAGCGGATGCGTGCCGATGGATTCAACCTGGGTGGCGAGCAGTCCGGCCACATCATCATGACCGATCACGCCACGACGGGTGACGGATTGATGGCGGCGCTGCAGGCGCTGTCGGCCTTGATCAAGACAGGCAAGCCGGCGAGCGAGACCTTTCATGCCTTCACGCCGGTGCCGCAGCTCCTGAAGAACGTGCGCGTCGGCGACGCCAACGCCGCGATGGGCGCGATGTCGGTCGTCAAGGCGATCGCCGCCGCCGAGCAGAAGCTCGGCAAGAACGGTCGCATCCTGGTGCGCAAGTCTGGAACGGAACCCTTGATCCGCGTTATGGCCGAGGGCGACGACTCGGACCTCGTGCGCTCCGTCGTCGACCAGATCATCGAAGCGATTCCCCGGCAAGCGGCATGAAGGGTCCCACGTGAAGGGTAGAGTCCTGATCGTCGCCGGCTCGGATTCCGGCGGCGGGGCGGGGATCCAGGCCGACATCAAGGCCGTCACCGCGATGGCGGGCTTCGCCGCGACGGCGATCACTGCGCTCACCGCCCAGAACACCAAGGGTGTGCATGGCGTCGTGCCGATCGATCCTGCCTTCATCGTGCAGCAGATCGAGGTGGTTCTGGAGGATATCGGGGCCGATGCATTGAAAACCGGCATGCTGCACAGCACCGAGGTGATCCTTGCGGTGGCGGGTGCGATCGCCAGACTCGCGCCCTCGACCCCTCTTGTCGTCGATCCCGTCATGGTCGCCAGCAAGGGTGCCCACCGGCTCCTGTTGAGCGACGCCGAAGCGGCAATGCGCGACGTGCTGTTGCCGATGGCAACCCTGCTGACACCCAACCTGCCGGAAGCGGAAGTCCTGGCCGGCTTTCCCGTTCGGGGCGAGGCCGACATGCGCCGCGCCGCCGAGCGCCTCGCGCGGCTGGGGGCCAGAGCTGTCTTGATGAAGGGCGGCCATCTCGAGGGTGATCGCGTGGTCGACCTGCTGTTCCACGACGGACGTTTCGACCGCTTCGAGGATGCGCGTATTCATAGCCGCAACACGCACGGCACGGGGTGCACGCTCGCCTCCGCAATTGCGACGGGGTTGGCGCAGAAGATGTCGCTACGCGATGCCGTCGCCCGTGCGCGCGCCTACGTCCGGCAGGCCATCGAGGCCGCACCGGGCTACGGCGGCGGCCTCGGTCCGCTCAACCACGCTGTGACGGTCAGACCGGGCTAGCGCCGATCGCCTCCGGATGGCCCGGCGTCCACTTGCCGGCCTCGGCGAGGGCGATGAAATTCCAGACCTCGCGGTTGAAGGCGTCCGGTTCCTCGATGTTCACCGTGTGGCCGGTCTTGGCGAACATCGCGAGCCCGGCGTTCGGCAGCACCCGCTTCAGGTAGAGGCTGGGCTGCAGGCAGGGCTCGTCCTCGTCGCCGCAGATGATCAGTGTCGGCAGGTCGAGCTTCTTCCACTCATCCTCGAAATCGTACAGCGACGGCCGCTTGCCCTGGTAGTTCTCCATGGTGTTGGCGCCGCCGATATCGGGATGCTCGCCGAGATTGCGGATGAACTCGGCAAAGCCGCGCGGGTCCTTCTGCTTGAAGCGCGAGCGTGTCGGATTGCCGATCAGGCTCTCGGCGTACTTCGCCATACCCTCGGCGCGAATTTTCTTCGCCGTCGCCTGGGCGTTCTTCTTGAACTGCTCGTGGCCGTCCCGGCCGGCGCCGGAACCGACGCCTGCCAGTGTCAGCGAAAGGGCCCGGTCTGGATAGCAGCGGCCGAAATGTGCGGTGGCGAAGGCGCCTTGCGACAGGCCAACCACATGCGCCTTGGCGATCTTCAGATGGTCGAGCACATGCCTGGCGTCGTCGACGGCATGCTGCTGGGAGTACATTGATGCGCTTTCCGGCACATCGGAGCCCGGGTAACCGCGAAAGGAATAGGTGATGCAGCGATGCCGGCGGGCAAAGAAGCGCATCTGCGGTTCCCAACTGCGCCAGTCGCCGCTGTATTCGTGGACGAAGAGGATGGGCGTGCCGCTGCCGATTTCCTCGTAGTAGAGCTTCACGCCATCCGGTGTCGTTGCCTGCGGCATCTCTTGCTCCGTTCCGATATTTCTATGCGCCGAAGCGTTCCAGACGCTCCAGCACGGCGGGAATCCTGTCATCGGCGACATTGGCGAAGGCCAGTCGCACGAAGCGCTCCTGGCCGGCGCCGAACATGTCGCCCGGAATGGTCAGGAGGTTCTCCTCGTCGGCGAGGCGCTTGGATACGTCGGTCGAACGCTGGCCCACGAAGGGATGCTCGACATAGGCGAAGTAGGCTCCGATGCTGACCAGTCGCCAGCGGTTCGAGCGCGTGAGGCCCTGGCCCAGCATATCGGCCCGCGCCTTCAAGCCCTTCGTGTTCTCGCGCGCCCAGGGCAGCAGGTTGCGCAGGCCATAGAGGGCTGCTTCCTGGCCGAGGCGCGGCGGGCAGATCGAGACGCAGTCCATCGCCTTCTCGATCTCCGCCATCAGATTCGCCCCGGCCGTCACGCCGCCGACCCGGTAACCGGTCAGCGCGAAGACCTTGGAGAAGCTGTAGAGGTGCACCAGCGTGCCGCGCCACGATGGATCGGCGAACAGATCGTGCGGCCGTTCGCCCTCCGGCAAGAAATCCTTGTAGGTCTCGTCGAGGATCAGCGCGATGCCACGCTGCTTGGCGAGCTCGTAGAAGGCGTGGATGGTCGCGCGCGGATAGACGGCGCCGGTCGGGTTGTTGGGCGAGATGAGGATGATGGCACGGGTGCGCGGACCGATCAGCTTCGCCGCGTCCTCCGCGTCGGGCACCGCCCCCGAGCCGGGGCGGAAATCGAGCGATACCGGCTCGACGCCCTGCATGCGCATCCACATGTCGTGATTGAAGTAGTGCGGCCTGGGCAGGATCACCTGGTCACCGGCCTTGGCGAGACTCATGAGCGCCAGGCAGAACGCCTGGTTGCAGCCCGAGGTGATGCCGACCTCGTCGGCGCCGATAGGGGCGCCGTAGAAAGTCGAGAGATGGGCTGCATAGGTTTCCCGCAGGATCGGCAATCCGAGGATCGGCGTGTAGCCGTGCACCGCCGGATCGAGCAGCAGTTCGCCAAGATGCTTGCGCATCTCCATTGCTGGCGGATAGCCCGGCACCGCCTGGCTGAGATCGATCAGTGGCCGCTCGGTGGGGAAGCTGCGGCCCAGCACCCAGCGCTTGGTTTCACCGATGGGGGAGGGCTCGACGGCGGCGAGCCAGGGATTGGGGGCAAGAGTTCGGTTCATGCTGAAGGGGTCTAGCAACGGAGACGCGACGGGAGAAGAGCGTCGCCGGCATTTGCTGGCCGCAAAATGCATTGCTTGGGCGGCGTCTTGTGCATAGCATTCGCGCAAGGCTCCGGAAAAAGGAGCCATCGCTTCGCGGTAACGTGGGCAATAGGGACCAGCCGGCCAACCTGGACGGCACAAGGGAGGAATTGAAGATGGCTTCGAAGAAGGTCAATCGTCGTCGATTCGTGGCTGGCACGGCTGCTCTGTCGACAGCCATGGTCACTGCACCGTTCGTCCGGGGCGCCTATGCCGCGGGCCAGGTCTCGATATTCTTCTGGGACCATTGGGTGCCGGCCGGCAATGTCGAGATGAGGAAGCAGGTCGCCGCTTTTTCCGAAAAGAACAAGGTCGAGGTGAAGGCCGATTTCATCACTTCGCAGGGCCGGCAGACTCTGCTGACCATCAACGCCGAGGCGCAGGCCCGCCGCGGTCATGACGTCATCACGATCGGCAACTGGAACGTGCGGGATCACGCTGACAAACTCGAGAATGTCGATGACGTGGTCGGCCGGCTGATCGCCAAGAATGGCGAGGCCAACGCGGTGGCCAACTACCTGGGCAAGGTCAAGGGCAAGTGGGTTGCCGTGCCGTCGAGCTGGGGCACGCAGAACAAGGGCCCGGCCGCCCGTATCAGCATGATGAAGGAATTTGCCGGCATCGACGTCGTGAAGATGTATCCGGCCGCGGACGTGCCGGAGACTGCCGAGGCAAAGGCGTGGACCAACGAGGCCATGCTGAAGGCCGCCGAGGCCTGCTTCAAGGCGGGCAAGCCGTTCGGCATCGGCCTCGGCACCACGGCGGACAATGTCGATACGGCGGGGTCGATCTTCGCCTCCTTCGGCGCCGAGCTGGTTGATGCCAATGGCAAAATCCAGATCAAGTCGGCGGCTGTCCGCCAGGCGCTGGAATACTGCCAGAAACTGGTGAAGTTCCTGCCGGCCGATGCGCAGAGCTGGGACGATGGGTCGAACAACCGCGCGCTGATCGCCGGCAACGCATCGTTCATCTACAATCCGCCGTCGGCCTGGGCCGTGGCGGTGCGCGATGCACCGGCGGTGGCTGCCGACACCTGGCATTTCCCAATACCGTCGGGCCCGAAGGGCCGGTTCGAGCCGCACAGCATGAACTTCTGGGGCATCTGGCAGTTCGCGCAAAACAAGGGTGCGGCGAAAGATCTGATCGAGTTCCTGATGCAACCCGACAATGTCGATGCCCGCAGCACCGCGGTCATGGGCTACGATCTGCCGCCGTTCGCAAAGATGTCCGAGTCGAAGGTTTGGGACAAGATCGGGCCGCCCGTCGGGACCGTCTACAACTACCCGGTCCGCAAGCAACACAATGCGGTCGCGCATCTGGCGCACATGCCGGCTCCTCCGGAAATCGCGGTGCAGATCTACAACCGCGGCACGGCGCCGACCATGCTGGCCAAGCTGAAGGCGGGCGAGTCGATCGACCAGGTCATTGCCTGGGGCAATCGTGAGCTCGAAGGCTTCATGTGACGTGTTGTGGACGCCTGACCGGCCGCGGCATCGTGCCCGTCCGGTCAGGCGGACCTTCTCGCGACGGGATTGGCCCAAGAAGCTCTGAACGTCGCTTCTTCTCGATCGAGGAGACTTGAATGGCCGACGGTAGCACAATGGTGATCGGCGCGGGCTCGGCGAAGGCGTCCGCGTCACGCCGGGTGGGCAGCTTGAAGAAGCTGGCGAGGCGACGTTCAACCACCGCGCTTCTGTTGTGCGCGCCGCTCATTGTCCTGATCGTCGGACTCAAGGTCTATCCGACCTTTTATGCGATCTTTCTCAGCATGCTCGACCGCAAGATGGAGCACTTCGTCGGGCTCAACAATTTCGTCTACCTTCTCAACCGCCCGTCCTTTCAACTGGTGATCTTCCAGTCCTGCCTGTTCGCGATCACCGCGGTGGTCATGAAGGCGACATTGGGCTTCATCCTAGCGCATCTGATGCACAATATCCGCGGCAAGAACCAGCGTATCTGGCGCGGCCTGCTGCTGGTGCCGTGGGTGATTCCGCTATCGCTGTCCACGCTTAGCTGGTGGTGGCTGTTCGACCCGTCCTATTCCGCGTTCAATTGGACGCTCAACTGGTTCGGCTTCGAGTCCATCCCGTTTCTCGGCACCACATGGAACGCGCGCATCGCGGTGATCGTGGTGAACACCTGGTTCGGCGCGCCATTCTTCATGATCATGTATCTCGCGGCCCTCAAGTCGGTGCCCGAACAGCTCTACGAAGCCGCCGCCATCGATGGCGCCACCGCGTGGCAGAAGCTGATCTACATCACGCTGCCGATGATGCGGAACATCATCCTGATCACCGTGCTCTACAGCCTGATCGTCACCTTTGCCGACTTCGACATCGTGCGCATCCTGACCAACGGCGGCCCCCAGGACAGCACCCATCTGTTCGCGACCTACGCATTCAACGTCGGTATCGAGTCCGGCAACATTCCGCGCGGCGCCTCGGTCAGCCTGTTCATGTTCCCGATCCTGGCAACGCTGGCGTTCTTCGTGCTGCGCGACGTACTGAAGCGCAGCAAGGAGATTTCGACATGACCGGCGTCACGGCAACTGCGAACGCGGTCCCGCGCAAGGCCAAGGTCGGCAGCCTGGAGCGGCAGAACCGCTGGGCGCTGCGCGGCAGCTTCGCCGCGCTGAGCGTCTTCGTGGTGATCTTCCTTGTCCCGCCCTTCTACATGATCATGACGAGCCTGAAGTCGTCGGCCGAGATCTCGGCGCAGAAGGGCAGCCCCTGGATTGCGCAGAATCCGACCCTGGACAACTTCGTCTATCTGGTGACCAACGAACAGTTCCAACGCTATTTCTTCAACTCGGTCTGGGTCACGGCGCTGGTGGTGATCCTCAGCATGACGATCGCCATCCTCGCCGCCTTCAGCCTGTCGCGCATGGGCTTCAAGGGCAGCCAGGTGATTTCCACGGGTGTTTTCCTGACCTACCTGGTGCCGCCGTCGCTGCTGTTCATCCCGCTGTTCCAGGTCGTGGGTTCGCTCGGCCTGATCAACAACACCTGGGTCTTGGTGCTGCTGTTTCCCACGCTCGCGGTGCCGTTCTGCACCTGGATCATGATCGGCTATTTCAGTTCGATCCCGAAGGAGCTCGATGAAGCAGCATTGATCGACGGCGCCAGCTACCCGCAGATCCTGCTGAAGATCTTCATTCCCGTGGCGTTGCCCGGGATCATCGCCGCCACCATCTTCGCCTTCACCGTGGGCTGGGGGGCGTTTCTGTATCCGCTGGCCTATCTCTACAGCGCGGATCAGGCGGTGCTGACGGTCGGCATCGTCCGCGAATTGATCCGGGGCGACGTGTTCGCCTGGGGCACGATCATGGCTGCATGCGTCATGGGGGCGGCTCCGCCCATCATCATCTACACGTTCCTGATGGATTACTATGTCGCCGGCCTGACGGCAGGCGCAACGAAGGGATAGACGGCATGTCGCAGGTTTCGATCCGCAAGATCGTCAAGGAGTATGAGGGCGACGTCCAGGCGGTAAAGGGTATCGACCTGGAGATCGATGATCACGAGTTCGTCGTGCTCGTCGGCCCCTCCGGCTGCGGAAAATCCACGACGTTGCGCATGATCGCCGGACTTGAGGAAATCACCTCCGGTGAGATCTGGATCGACGGCGACGTGGTGAACGACGTGCCGCCCAAGGACAGGGACATCGCCATGGTGTTCCAGAACTATGCGCTGTATCCGCACATGAGCGTGTTCGAGAACATGGCTTTCGGCCTGAAGCTGCGCAAACTCCCCAAGGACGAAATCAAGCGCCGTGTCGACGACGCCGCCAGAATGCTCGACATCGAGATGCTGCTGGACCGTAAGCCAAAAGCGCTGTCGGGCGGCCAGCGTCAGCGTGTCGCCATGGGTCGCGCCATTGTGCGCAATCCCAAGGTGTTCCTGTTCGACGAGCCGCTCAGCAACCTCGACGCCAAGCTGCGTGTGCAGATGCGCACCGAGATCAAGAAAGTGCACCAGCTCGTCCCCACCACCACCGTCTATGTCACCCACGACCAGGTCGAGGCGATGACGCTGGCCGATCGCGTGGTGGTGATGAACCACGGCGTCATCGAGCAGGTCGGCACGCCCAACGACCTCTATCATTCCCCGGCCACCAAGTTCGTGGCCGGCTTTATCGGCTCGCCTGCGATGAACTTCATCCCCTGCCAGCTCGAGCAGGCGGCCGGTGCGCTCCGTCTCCGCCTCAGCGACAAGCTCTCGTTCCCGGTGCCCGCCGACCGCACAGCGCGCTACACCAGCCATGCTGGGAAGGCCGGCTTGGTGCTCGGCCTCAGACCCGAGCACATCGCCGAGACGCGCCCGCACACCGAGCCCAACCAGCACGATTTCGACATGATGATCGACGTCGACGAGCCGATGGGCATGGAAACGCTGGTCTACTTCACGATTGCCGGCGCCGGTATCTGCGGCCGGGTCAACCCCAATGCCGGCGCGACGGCGGGCCAGTCCATGAAGCTGAGAGCCGACCTCAGCAACATGCACCTTATCGACGACGGCACCGGGAAAGTGCTCTAGTCGTCGTTTTCCAGGATTGGGGAGAGAGTAATGGGTTCGTTGACGGGCAAGGTCGCCTGGGTGACCGGTGCTGGCTCGGGTATTGGCCAGGCTGCGGCAGTGGCACTCGCAAAAGAGGGCGCGACCGTGGTCCTGACCGGCCGCCGCAAGGCGCCGCTGCAGGAGACGGTGGCCACGATCAAGAAGGCGGGCGGCAAGGCCGACATCCAGGCAGGCGACCTGATGAAGGCGGCGTCCGTCACCAGGATCGCCAAGGCGATCGAGAAGAAATATGGCCGCTGCGACATCCTGGTGAACAACGCCGGCCTCAATATCCTCGAGCGCCAATGGGCGAAACTCACGCCGGCTAGTGCCAAGCAGGTGATCGACGGCAATCTCTCCAGCGCCTTCTACTGCACGACGGCGGTGCTGCCGATGATGCGCAAGAAGAAGGACGGCATCCTGATCCACACCTCTTCGATGGCCGGCCGTCATGCCAGCCTGCTGAGCGGGCCGGCCTACTCGGCGGCCAAGCACGGCGTGGTGGCCATGAGCCATACGATCAACATGGAAGAGTGCGTCAACGGCATCCGCTCGAGCGTGGTCCTGCCGGGCGAGGTGGCAACGCCGATCCTCGACAAACGGCCGGTGCCGGTGACCAAGGGGGAGCGGGCGAAGATGGCGCAGTCCGAGGATGTCGGCGACCTGATCCGCTACGTCGCCTGCCTGCCGGCGCACATCTGCATCAACGAGGTCTGGATCACGCCGACCTGGAACCGCGGCTACGTCGCCAACCTCCAGCGCGGCAAGGCCTGACATGACGGTCACCCTCAAGGCGGAGGCGCTCGAAGCCTTCGTCGCGGACATCTTTGCCTCGGCCGGCTGCTCCAAGGAGGAGGGCGGCCGCATCGGCCGCTATCTCGTCAGCGCCAATCTCTCGGGCCACGACAGCCACGGCGTCGTGCGCGTGCCGCGCTACGCCGTCCAGAAGAAGAACGGCACGGTGGTGTCCGATGTCACCGTCGAGGTCGTGATCGACACGCCGGTGATCGCCGTCGTCGACGGCAAGTACGGCTTCGGCCAGACGGTGACGCCGCAGGCGGTTCGCATAGGCATCGAGAAATGCCTCAAGAACGGCCTCTCCGCCGTGACCCTGCGCAATGCGGGCCATGTCGGCCGCGTCGGCGACTGGGCCGAGATGGCGGCCGAGGCGGGACTCGTCTCCATCCACTTCGTCAACGCCTCGGGCAGCGTGCTCGTGGCGCCTTACGGCGGCGTCGAGCGGCGCTTCTCGACGGCGCCCTATTGCGTTGGCATCCCGCGGCCCGGCCAGGACCCGCTGGTCCTCGACTTCGCCACTTCGATCGTGGCCGAAGGCAAGGTGCTGGTGGCGAGCCAGGGCGGCAAGAAGGTGCCCGACGGCGCCTTGATCGGCCCCGACGGCAAGCCCAGCGCCGATCCGCACCTGCTCTACGGTGACTACACCCCGACCGGCCCGCGCGAGCATGCCAAGGGCACCGGCGCCATCCAGGCCTTCGGCGACCACAAGGGCTCGGGCCTTGCCTTCATGTGCGAGATGCTGGGCGGGTCGCTCAGCGGCAACGGCGCCACCGACCCCAAGCGCGGCCGCTTCGCCAACGGCATGCTGTCGTTCTACGTCGATCCCAGGGTGTTCGATCCCGCGGGATTCTTCCCGGCCGACATCGCCAAATACGTGGCCTTCGTGAAGAGTTCGAAGCCTGCCGGCGCCGGCGGCGAAGTGCTGGTGCCGGGCGAGCCTGAATCCCGCACCCGCGCCAAGCGGCTGGCCGAGGGCGTGCCGCTGCCCGACGATACCTGGGCCGCCATCGTCGAGACGGCGCGCTCGGTCGGCCTCGACGAGCGACGGATTCAACAAGCCACGATGTAAGGACGGCCGCGCCTCTTCTCCTCCCCAGCTACGCTGGGGAGGTGTCGGCGTCTTACGCCGACGGAGGGGTCATGAGCGACGCGACTGGTGCTTCCGACCCCTCCGTCGGCCTATGCGGCCGACACCTCCCCTTCGCGGACTCCGCGAAGGGGAGGAGAGGGTGATCCTATCGCCCTGGTGCGCGCCGCAAGCGGTGGAATGGCCCTGCCACCGGATCGTCGAAGGCGAGTGTCGCCGCATAGTCGGTGCGCAGCAGGCGGTGGAGCGCGGCCAGGCGGGCGCTGTCGGCGACCATGCCGGTCTCGGTCTCGAGTTGCTTCTGCTCCATCGACCACAGCCGGGCCACCAGCACGTCGTACCCGAGCTCAAGCGCACGATCGATCTGGCGCCGGAGGTCGGCGACATGGGCCTCGGTGGTCCACTCCGGATGGCGCAGCACCTGGCCCGTGAAGCCGATCCACTTGAACTTCGGCAGGGCCTGCGGCGCCGGACCCAGCGCCTCGACGCCGGGCTCGGCGGTTCCCCAGTGCAGCGAGGCGTAGATCATCGACCAGTCGAAATCATGCAGCACGAACACCGTGCGCGCCGGGTCGGATTCCTTTTCCAGGCGCTCGACCGCCTGCTGCCATTTGCCGTCGAGGCCGCGCAGCGGCGCCAGGCTCCAGACGTTGTAGGCGAGCAGGGTGATGGTAAGGGCGCCGAGCGCCGCCAGTCCCCGGGCGCCCCAACGCCGCTGGGCCGCCACCAGGACCAGCGCCCAGGCCGGCGTCAGCCAGGCCATGACGTTGATCTGCATCTGCGGATCCTGCGGCTGGGAATAGAGGTTGAACACCGAGCCCGCAACGAAGGTGACGCCGAACACGGCGGCGAGCGCCACGGCGCGGCTGTCGTGACGGGCGCGCCACAGCATCGGCACCGCCACAGCGGCGATCGCCAGCATCCAGACGGTGGCGGTGTAGCGCCAGATGTCCCAGCCCGGGATGCCGGGGATCGCCGCCACCCCGGCGCCCAGCAGATAGGCCACCATGCCGTCCCACAGGTAGCCGACCTTGGGCCAGGTGAAGCCCGCCCACACCGAGTTCACGGCCTTGCCCGTCCACAGGAGATCGAGCGGCCCGACGGCGCCGTTGTGTCCGTGCGAGGCGAGCGCCGCCACGCTCGCCATCGCGGCCATGGTGGCGAGGAACAGCGCGCTCCGGCCGACGCGCAGCGCCGGATGCTTCTCGCCAAGCCAGAGCGCCACCAGCATCGCGGGCAGGGTGGGGAACATCAGACGCCATTCGAACAGCCAGGCGAGGCTGAACAGCGCCGCCACCGCCACCACCCGCGCCGTCGTCGGCCGGGCGAACCAGACGGCGCCCAGCGCCATCGACGCGAACAGCAGCGTGTAGCTCGGAAGGATGTCCTCGTTCACGATGGCGAGGAACATCACGAAGCTGGACGAGATGTGGAACAGGGCGGCGAGCAGCGCCACCAGCCGGTCGCCCGTCAGCGCGCGCACCAGCAGATAGACCGCGCAGAGGCAGAGGCTGCAGCTCACCGCGTTCAGGATGGTGATCTGCCGCCGCGGGTCGCCCGCGAAGACACCCAGCAGGTCGAGCACCCGGCAGAGCGCGCCATAGACCGGATAGAAGAGATAGTTCGCGGGATAGAGCGGCGCCGAGGCGGGATCGACCACCCAGGCCTTCAGCTCGAGGCTCTTGAACACGCCGTTGCCGGTGAGCCCGCCCTGGGCGTTGTCGAACCACAGGATGATCGCGATCAGGAGCGCGCTGCCGCCGATCGCCAGCAGGGCGAGGTCGGCGGCGTAGCCGCCCTGGGGTGATGATCTGGTGGAGCTGGTAACGAAGACCAAGGGAATGCCTGCTTGCGTCCCGGCTTGGCGCTTCCGACAGGACTGAGCGCTCAAGTGGAAAAACTCAATGACCGCGGTGCTTCTTGCCGTTCGCGCCGAGGTCAAACCAGCTCAGTTTGAACGCGTCCTTGTACCATTGCCCGGTTCGCCGGGTCGAGGCGCTTTCGGCTTTCCTCAACGGCAGCGGGTTTGCCACAGGCTGTCGGTGCCGTTGCTGACGAGCTTGCCGTCTTTGATCGTATATTCGTTGGTGTCCACGTTTCGGTTGGAGAGGGCTCGCCTGCGGCCATCGCTCCCTTTCGTGTCCGTCTGCTGGCGGGTTTGACCGAGTGATGGAAAGACCGTGGTGTATTCGAGCGTCCCGTCCGGCTTTCTCGCCGCCGCGACGATCGTGTTGGTATCGTTGCCGGCGTTCTTGTCGCCACCGAAGTCGCGTTGCATTTGAAGCTTCCCGCCTGTCACCAAATACGTAATGGCGCCGTTGCTCCGGCTGACGGGAGCACGGCAATCGATTTGCCATGTCCCCAGCAGGCCCCATTTCGACGCGACCTCGGCGACCGTCTGGGCCTGTGCCGCGCCTAGCGAGCCCAGGAAGATCAAGAGTGCAATGAGTGAATGCTGCATGCCACTTCCCCATCTTCGCGCCGCCACCAGCACGGAAAGCATGATACCAGCCAAATTTTTTGAGTTTCCGGCTGGCGCTCCCTACGGGATTCGAACCCGTGTTTTAGCCTTGAGAGGGCCACGTCCTAGGCCTCTAGACGAAGGGAGCTAAGGGCCGGACGCGACAGATAGTCGAATGGCCCGGCCGGTGCAACCCCCGGGCAAATCAGCCGGGTTTGCGGCCGGCAATGCGCGACAGCACGCCGGGCACGAAGGGGTGGACGGCGACGTCCACGAACCCCGCGCCCTGCAGATAGGACTTCACCTCCGATTCGGTGTGGGCGCGGCCTGTGCTGTGCTGGATCGCCTCATTGAGGCCCCACAGGGCGGCGGAGAGCGGCCCGCGCCGGTCGTCGTGCAGGGTTTCGCCCACGAGATGCATCTCGCCGCCGGGGACGAGCGAGGCGAAGGCCTTGCCGACCACGAGGCGGATCAGGTCGGGCTCGTATTGCGGCAGGTTGCTGGCCATCACCACGACGTCGATGTTCTGGGGGAACTCGGTACGTGTGAAATCGCCGGGGAGCGTGGTGACGCGGTCCGCGGCGTTGTTGGCCGCGATGTATTCGTCGGCCACCACCGTGACCGGCGGCAGGTCGAGCACGATCGCCTTCAGGCCCGGGAAGGTTTGCGTCGCCACGATGCTGTAGGCGCCCGAGCCGCCGCCGAGGTCGAGCAGGCGCTTGCGGCCGTTCAGATCGACGCTGCGGCTGAACAGGCGGGCCGCGCCCATGCCGATGGAATAGGTGGCGGCGTGATAACGCCGGGCATCCTCGACCGTGAAGTCGACATAGGCGCCGAGCCGGTTCTCCTCGGGATTGCGCAGGCGCTTGGAGAGTTCGCCGAAGGCCGACCAGCGCGGCTTGGTGAACAGGATCCAGGGGCCGGCGTAGCGGTCGGCGCCCTTCACCAGGAAGCGTTCCACATCGGGCGCGTTGGCGAAGCGGTCACCCTCGCGGCCAAGCAGCGTCATGGCGACCAGGACGGTCAGCAGGCGCTCGGCGTTGCGTTCGCTGATGCCCACCGCCTTGGCGACAGCGGCGATCGTGTCCTGGCCATGGGCGATGGCAGTGAACACTTCGAGCTCGACCGCGGCCATCAGGGCCGCACTTTCCCAATAGGCCTGCGCCATCTTCTGCAGGCGTGTCGTATCGAGGCGCGGTTTTTCGGCCATCTGGTGTTTCCTCTTTTGTTGCCGGAGCATACCGCGCGGGCCTAAGCTTGCCCCTCGCCTGTTTCCGCCGGGAGGAACCGCCCATGGACATGCACATCGCCCAGGACATGCCGCTGACCGGTATCGACATTGGCTCGCTGCCGCCGGCTGAAGGCGAGGCGGTGCTGCGCCGCCAGCTCGCCGCGGCCTACCGGCTGGTCGACCATTTCGGTTGGACCGAGCTGATCTACGGCCATCTCACGGCGCGCGTGCCGGGCGAGCAGCCGCACTTCCTGATCAATCCGTTCGGCCTCAACTACGACGAGGTCACGGCCTCGAACCTGGTGAAGATCGACCTCGACGGCAACATCATCGGCAAGTCCGACTATCCCGTGAACTACGCGGGCTTCGTCATCCATTCGGCCGTCCACATGGCCCACGCTGCGCGCCACAAGGTGGTGATGCACACCCACACCCGCGCCGGTATGGCGGTGTGCGCGCTCAAGGAAGGACTGCTGCCGATCTCGATGGCGGCCACGACCTTCCACGGCAAGCTCTCGTATCACGACTACGAGGGCCCGAGCCTCGACCTCGACGAGCGCGGCCGCCTGCTGGAGAACCTGGGCGACAACCAGGCCATGATGCTGCGCAACCACGGCATCCTGACCACCGGCCGCACCGTGCCGGAGGCGTTCATACGACTCTATCGCCTGGAGCGGGCGTGCCAGATCCAGCTCGATGCAGGCGCCGCCGGCACGCTCAACATCCTGGGCGACAATCTCGCCGCCAAGTCGGGCGCCGATGTCGACGGCTTCTCCGAAAAGGGTGGCGGCGCCATCGGCGATCTCGAATTCGCCGCCCTCATACGCAAACTCGACAAGACCGACACGAGCTGGCGGCACTGACCGTCCGGCCGGCGTTCAGCGCCTCTCCGTTCAGCGCCTGGTGTAGAGGGCGCTGAGGGCGCCATTCGGACCCCTGATGTCGGCGATGCGCCAGCCGGCAGGGGTCTGTTCCAGATCGATGAGCAGCTTTTTCGCCTGGCCGAGGTTGGCGAAGGTGACCGTGCCGGTCGCCGCCGTCGTGCCCTTGGGGACGACGGCGATGGCGAGCTTCGTGATTTCCCAATCCTGCGCGTCGACGAACGGGTCGCCGTTGAGGGTCGGGACATCGCCGCGCCGCCGGGCGGCGGCGAAGTCGGCCGTCATGGTGCGCGCGAGGGCGGGCACGAAGAAGCGGCTCGCCTCCTGATACGGCTGTCCCGGGAAATCCTTCGCGAGATAAGGCTTATAGATCGCCTCGAGAAACATTTGAGGCGAGGTTTGCTGCGCCAGCGCGGGACCGACGAACACGCCGAGGCACAGGGTGACAGCCGTTCTTCTACCGAAGGTTGGGCCTGGAAGGGCTGGTTGCGTGGTCACAATTTTGCCTCCTTGGCGTTCAGCCGAGCTGAGAAATTTCGGATAAGTCCATGATTTTACTGTAGAAACTAGATTCTCATCGGAACCGCCTGATCCATATCAATAATTCCGCAGTAGCTATTCAATAAAGTGTCATTCCTGTAGTATGCAAATCTGCATCTCTCGAATGAAAAAAAGTGCAATCAGCAGGGCGGTCCGTTCGATCGGGAAGCGTCGGGCAGCGTGTGTTGCTGCCGTACTCAGCGTCCTCCCCGGGGACGTCGGAATCGCGCGTGCCCAGTCGACTTCGACGTGGCAGACCGGCGGGACGACCGACTACGGCACCCCCGCCAACTGGAACAATGGCGTGCCAAGCGCCGGCGATACGGCGGTTTTTGGCACCGCCGGGGGCAGCCAGCCGGCCATCGGCGGCAATTTCACCATCGGCACGGTCGATCTGACAGCGGGGTCACTTACGATCGGCGGCGGACAGACGTACACGGTTCAATCCGCCTTCAACCTCGCCAATGCCTCCGTCCTGGGCAGCGGCACCCTGCAGCTGGAGGCCGGGTCGACGCTCACCGCCACTGGGACGTCGACCGTCGCGCCGGTGATTTCGGGAGCCGGCGCGACGGTCGCCAGCGGAACAAGCCTCACCTTCACCGGCAACAACACCTACTCGGGCACGACCACGATCTCGGCGGGAACGCTGAGCGTCGGCGGCGGCGGTACGAGCGGCACCCTGGGAACGGGCGATGTGATCAACAATGGCACGCTCCTGTTCAACAGGACGGATGCCGCGGTCACCGTCGCCAACAACATCTCCGGGACGGGCGCGCTGACCAAGAGCGCGGCGGGAACCGCCACCACGCTGACGCTGACCGGGACCAACAGCTACAGCGGCACCACGACGATCACCGAGGGCATCCTGCAGGTCGGCGCGGGCGGCACGACCGGCACGCTGGGCACGGACGGCGTCGTCACCACCGGCGGTACCCTGCGCTTCAACCGCTCCGACGCGCTTTCGGTCTCGGGCGTGATCTCCGGGACCGGCACGGTGAGCCAGTTCGGCGCCGGCACGACGACCTTGAGCGGCGCCAACAGCTACACCGGCGCGACCACGATCACGACCGGCGCGCTCAACATCCAGCGCAACACGGCGCTCGGCACCACGGCCGCCGGCACGACCGTTTCCAGCGGTGCGGCGCTGGAGGTCCAGAACAACATCACGGTCGGGGCCGAGGCGCTGTCGCTCGCCGGCAGCGGCATCTCCGCCGGCGGCGCGCTGCGCAACATCTCGGGCACCAACAGCCTGGCCGGCGCCGTTACCCTGGCCGGTGCGACCCGCATCAACTCCGATGCCGGCACCCTCACTTTGAGCGGCGCGGTCGGCGGCGCCACGCAGAATCTCACGGTCGGCGGCGCCGGCAACACGACCATGTCCGGCGTCATCGGCACGACGACGGGCACCTTCACCAAGGATGGGGCGGGCACGGTCACGTTGTCGGGTGCGAGTACCTACACCGGCGCGACCACGATCTCGGAGGGCGTGCTCAACATCCGCAACGCCACCGCGCTCGGTACCGTGGCGGGCGGGGTGACGGTGGCGAACGGCGCCGCGCTCGAGCTGCAGAACAACATCACGGTCGGCGCCGAAGCCCTGACGCTCAATGGGACCGGCGTTTCCGCCGCTGGCGCCCTGCGCAACATCTCCGGCGCCAATACCTATGGCGGCGCGATCACCTTGGCGGGCGCGACCCGAATCAATTCCGATGCCGGCACGCTGACGCTGAACGGCGTGATCGGCGGGGCGGCACAGGACCTGACGGTCGGCGGCGCCGGCACCCTCACCCTTGCGGGTGTCATCGGCACGACCACCGGTTCCCTCACCAAGGATGGCGCAGGGACGACGAACCTGACAGGCGCCCACACCTACAGCGGCACGACGACGATCTCGGCCGGCACGCTCAGCATCGGCAACAACACGACGACCGGATCCCTGGGCAGCGGTGCGGTGATCAACAACGGCACCTTGCAGATCAGCCGCTCGACTGTCGTTACCGTCGCCAACGACATCTCGGGCACGGGCGGGCTGACCAAGCTCCAGGCCAACGTCGCGACCTTGACCGGCACGAACACCTACACCGGCACCACGACCATCTCGGCAGGTACGCTCAGCATCGGTGCGGGCGGCACGGCCGGCACGCTGGGCACCGGCGCCGTCGTCAACAACGCCACGCTGCTGATCGACCGCTCGGACGCCGCGATCACGATCGCCAACAACATCTCCGGCACCGGTGCACTGACCAAGAGTGCGGCCGGGACGGCCAGCACGCTGACGCTGACCGGGACCAA
>NZ_SCVH01000102.1 GCF_004296935.1 Reyranella sp. | reverse complement strand
TCGCGCTGGCCTGCCGGAATCTCGAAAATCGCCACCAGAAGCCGGCCATCCTGGTCGGCAGCGCCGGCGCCATCGTCCTGCGCATCATTTTCGTGCTGATCGTCGATCTGCTGCTCCAGATCTCGTATCTGAAGCTGATCGGTGGCCTCCTTCTTCTGTGGATCGGCATCAAGCTGGTCCAGGGCGAGGAAGAGCACGGCGATGGGGTGAAGGCGGAGGGATCCCTGTGGGGTGCCATCCGCACCATCATCATCGCCGACGCGGTGATGAGCCTCGACAACGCCATCGCCATCGCTGCGGCGGCCAAGGGCGACACGACCCTGATCATCCTCGGCCTGCTGATCAGCATCCCGCTGATCATCTTCGGCGCCACCCTGATCATGGTGCTGCTCCAGCGCTTCCCGATCATCGTCATCGCCGGCGGCGGCCTGCTCGGCTGGATCGCGGGCGAGGTGCTGGCGACCGATCCGGCCTATGCCAAGCAACTTGCGGCCGCGATCCCCAACGCGCAGCTTGTCTTCGAGATTGGTGGCGCGGTCATCACCGTGGCTCTTGGATACTACCTGCAATACCGCGCCAAGCAGCGCAGGCACGCCGAGCCGGTCGATCTCGCATCGGACAAAGGGAAGGACTAGTCGCCATGGCCAAGATGAAGGCAATCCTGGTCGCCGTCGACGGTTCAGAGACCTCCGACCGCGCCGTACGCCACGCACTCGACCTGCTGTCGGCCGGCCTCGCCGCCGAGCTGCATTTCCTGAACGTGCAACCCAACCTCGGCGGCGCGATCTCGGCGTTCGTCTCGCGCGAGCAGATCGACAGCCATCACCGCGAAGAGGGCAACAAGGCGCTGGCTTCCGCGGTTGACCTCGCCAAGAAGGCGGCGGTGCCGGCCAAGGTCCATATCGGCGTCGGCCGGCAGGGCGAAATCGTCAGCGACTACGTCGAAAAGCTGGGCGCTGGCCTGGTGGTTCTCGGCACCCGTGGCCACACCGGGCTCGCCGGTGTCCTTCTCGGGTCGGTCGCGCAGGACGTGATCGCCCACGTCAACGTACCGGTCACCCTGATCAAGTAGGCGACCAGGCGAGGTTGTTGCCTCGCCGCGGACGCAGTAAAACCGCGCCACCGCGGCATGCGCCGGGGCGGACGGAGGGCTGCGTTGGCAGACGAGATGTGGCGGAACCAGGCGCTGGCGCCCTTTGCCACCCTGCCTTGGCAGACCAGGGGCCGCCTGCATGCCGAGCCGAGTTCGCCCAGCCGCAGCCCGTTCCAGCGCGACCGCGACCGCATTATTCATTCGACGGCGTTCCGCCGCCTGAAGCACAAGACCCAGGTCTTCGTCTATCACGAGGGCGATCACTACCGCACCCGCCTGACCCATTCGCTCGAGGTTGCGCAGATCGCGCGCACGATCTGCCGCGTGCTGCGCCTCGACGAGGATCTCGGCGAGGCGGTGGCGCTCGCCCACGACCTCGGCCACACGCCGTTCGGTCATGCCGGCGAGGAAGCGCTGCACGCCGCCATGAAGGACCACGGCGGCTTCGACCACAACGCCCAGACACTGCGCATCCTGACCAAGCTTGAGGAGCGCTACGCCGAGTTCAACGGCCTCAACCTCACCTGGGAGACGCTTGAAGGCGCGGTCAAGCACAACGGTCCGCTGCTCAGGCAGGGCCGCACGCTGTCGCAGCTGCCGGCCGCCATCGTCGAATACTGCCAGGACCACGACCTCGAACTGGACGGCCACGCCGGCCCCGAGGCCCAGGTTGCCGCGCTCAGCGACGACATCGCCTACAACAATCACGACATCGACGATGGCCTGCGCGCCGGCCTGTTCGAGATCGCCGATCTCATGGAGCTGCCGCTGGTCGGCGAGATGTTCTCGATCGTGACCCAGAAGTATCCCGGCATCGATCAGGCACGGCTGATCCACGAGGCGGTGCGCCGCGTCATCAACGCCATGGTCGAGGACGTGCTGGCCGAAACGCGACGGCGGCTCGCCGAGGCGGCGCCGAAGTCTGTGGCGGACATCCGGACGCTGGGCCGGCCGGTGGTGGCCTTCTCGGCGCATATGGCTGCGACCGACCGCACCGTGAAGGCGTTCCTCTACAAGCGCATGTACGAGCACTGGCGCCTCAACCGCTCGCACTCCAAGGCGCGACGCGTCGTGGCCGACCTGTTCAGCCTGCTGTTCGCCGAGCCCAACTGCCTGCCTTCGCCGTGGCGCGAGCGCGCCGAGCAGGCCGAAACCCAGGCCCGGGCCCGCCTGGTCGCCGACTACATCGCCGGCATGACCGACCGCTATGCGCTGGATGAGCACAAGCGGCTGTTCGATCTGTACGAGTAGGGGTGTCAGCCTTCGGGATGACAAATCGGCCCGATTAGGTAATACCCGCGCACATGAACCCCTATCGTCATTTCATCGGCGTGATCGTGGCCGCCCTCGAGGCCATGCAGGCGTCCGGCGAGTTGTCCCCGTCACTCGATTTCTCCGCCATCACCGCCGAGCCGCCGCGTGATCCCGCGCATGGCGACATCGCGACCAATGCTGCCATGGTGCTGGCCAAGGCCGCGGGCAAGAAGCCGCGCGATATCGCCGAGCCGCTGCTCCAGCGGCTGAAAGCCAATCCCGATGTGGTCGACGGCGCGGTTGCCGGGCCGGGCTTCATCAACCTCAAGCTTGCCGATGCCTTCTGGCGGGCGCGGTTGGGTGAGTGCCTGAAGGAAGGCATCGCCTACGGCGATTCGCAGATGGGCGCGGGCCACAAGGTCAATGTCGAGTATGTCTCGGCCAACCCGACCGGCCCGCTGCACGTGGCGCATGCGCGCGGCGCGGTGGTGGGTGATGCGCTGGCCAACCTGCTGCACAAGGCGGGCTTCGCCGTCACCAAGGAATATTACATCAACGATGCCGGCGCCCAGGTCGACAAGCTCGGCCAGTCGACCCACCTCCGTTACAAGGAGGCGCTGGGCGAGACCATCGGCGCGATCCCCGAGGGTCTCTATCCCGGCGAATATCTCAAGGACGTGGGCGCCGCGATCGCCAAGCGCGACGGCGCGCGCTGGATCGACAAGCCTGAAGTCGACTGGCTGCCCGAGATGCGCAGCTTCGCGATCGCCATGCTGATGGCCGAGATCCGGACCGATCTCGAGACGCTCGGCGTCCATATCGATGTCTTCTCGTCGGAGCGCGCCCTCGTCGAGAGCGGCGCGGTCGATCGCGCCTTCGCGGAACTCAGCCAGCAGGGCCTCGTCTACCAGGGTCGGCTCGAGCCGCCCAAGGGCCAGAAGCCCGACGACTGGGAGGATCGCGAGCAAACCCTGTTCCGCTCCACGCAGTTTGGCGACGATGTCGACCGGCCGCTCAAGAAGTCGGACGGCAGCTGGACCTATTTCGCCAACGACATCGCCTACCATCACGACAAGTACCGTCGCGGCTTCGCCGACATGATCGACATCTGGGGCGCCGATCACGGCGGCTACGTGAGGCGCATGAAGGCGGCGGTGAGCGCCATCACCGACAAGAAGGGCGAGCTCGACGTCAAGCTCTGCCAACTCGTGCGCGTGCTCAAGAACGGCGAGTTGGTGCGCATGTCCAAGCGCGCCGGCACGTTCGTGACCCTGCGCGACCTGCTCGACGAGGTCGGTCCCGACGTCGTGCGGTTCACGATGCTCACGCGCAAGAACGACGCCGCGTTCGACTTCGACCTGGTCAAGGCCACCGAACAGTCGCGCGATAATCCGGTGTGGTACGTACAGTACGCCAATGCCCGCACCCACTCGGTGGTGCGCCAGGCGGCCGCGGCCGGGATCGGCCCCGAAGCCGTGTCGGGCGCCGTCCTCGATCGGCTGACCGATGGAGGCGAACTCGCCTTGATCAGGCTGATCGCGCAATGGCCACGACAGGTCGAAGCGGCGGCGGTGGCGCATGAGCCGCATCGCATCGCCTTCTTCCTCTACGACCTGGCAGCGGCCTTCCATGCCCACTGGACGCGCGGGTCCAAGGAGCCGGAGCTGAAGTTCGTCATCGAGGGCGACGCCGAACTCACCCGGGCGCGTCTCGCATTGGTACAGGCGGTCGGTTTTGTGATAGGATCGGGTCTAAAGGTCTTCGGCGTCACACCCGTCGATGAAATGAGATAAAAAATGCACATGCGCCGGTCCCCCTCCGGCGACGGTCCAACGATTTACCGACCCAATGAGTCGGTTGCGGTGCGGCTCGATCCGCCGCCTCGGCCCGTCGCACATGAGCCTGATTCCATCCCGCCGCCGCCGCGGGACTCCTTGCTGACCCTGGTCAACCGACGCCGTGGCCAGATCCTGACCGTCATGGTCTCAATCGCGGCCATCGCGAGTTTCGGTTCCGTCGTGTGGTGGGCGCATAATCAGGACGTGAAGGCGGGCGGCCGCGGGCTGGAGCCCCTGGTCGTGCAGGCGCCGACCACGCCGTCGCGGGTCAAGCCCGAGAATGCAGGCGGGCTCGTGCCGCCCAACCAGGACAAGGAAGTCTTCAACCGCATCGCGCCGGGCGCGGTGCCGAGCCTGCCGGAGAAACTGCTGCCTGGCGTCGATACACCCAAGCTGCCGGCCGCCGGCCTGCCGGCGCCCGCGGCGCCGAAGCCGGAAGCCACCGCCGCCAAGACCCCGACCCCGGTGCAGCCGACGGCGCCTGGCGCTGGGCCGACGCCCGCGCCTGTCCAGGCGGCAACGACACCGTCCGCGTCCGCACAGCCCGCCAGCGCGACCACCGCCACGACTCTCGTGCCGACCGAGGCCGGCCCGTCCATTGCCAGCCTGATCGAGAATATGTCCGGTCCGACCGGTGGCTGGCGGGTGCAGATCGCTGCGGTGAAGAGCGAGGATGTGGCCAAGTCGACCTGGGCGCGCCTGCAAAGCGCACACGGCGACGTGCTCGCCAACCTGCGCATGCAGGCGGTTCGCGTCGATCTCGGCGACAAGGGCGTATGGTATCGCGTCCAGGCGGGGCCGCTCGACGAGAAGCAGGCGCAAAGCATCTGCGGCACGCTGAAGGGCCGCCGCGCCGACTGCGTCACGGTTCCGCCGGCACGTTGAGGTTCAGCGCGGTGAGATCTCGCCCATGAGTCGCCCGAGCGCGGCGATTTTCGGCTGTGCCGGGCCAGATCTCACGTCCGAGGAACGCGCCTTCTTCCGTGACGTCGATCCGCTGGGCTTCATCCTGTTTGCCCGCAATGTCGATACGCCCGAGCGCACACGCCGGCTGGTCGACGATCTCCGCTCCTGCGTGGCGCGGGCCGATGCGCCCGTGCTGATCGACCAGGAAGGCGGCCGCGTTGCCCGGCTCAGACCGCCCGCCTGGCGCAAGGCGCCTCCGGCCCGCCTGCTCGGTGCGCTCTACGCGCGTGATCCCGAACGCGGGCTCGAAGCGGCCCGGTTGAACTCGAGGCTGCTGGCAGCCGACGTGGCGTCGGTCGGCTGCGACGTCGATTGCCTGCCCGTGCTCGACATTGCCTTTCCAGAGACCCATGCGGTGATCGGCGATCGTGCCTATGCCGACCGGCCGGAGCCGGTGGCGGCGCTGGGCCGCGCTGCGGCCGAAGGGCTTCTGGCCGAAGGCGTGATGCCGGTGATCAAGCACATTCCGGGACACGGGCGAGCGACGGTCGACAGTCACGAGGCACTTCCCAGGGTAAGCGCTTCGCGCGACCTGCTGGAGCGCACCGATTTCGTGCCGTTCCAGCTCCTGGCCGATCTGCCCTGGGCGATGACCGGCCACCTGCTGTTCGAGGCCATCGATCCTGCCGCCTGCATCACCGTTTCCGCGCGCGGTGTACGGGAGGTGATTCGCGGCCATATCGGCTTCGACGGCCTGCTGCTGTCCGACGATCTTTCCATGCAGGCGCTGGGCGGCTCGTTGGGCGAGCGGGCGTCGCGAGCCCTGGCGGCCGGCTGCGACGTGGCGCTCCACTGCAACGGCCGGATGAACGAGATGACCGAGATCGCGGCCCAGACCGGCCCGATGACCGAGGCGGCAGGGCGCCGTTTCGACGCCGGGCGGAGCTTTCTGGCCCGTCACCGCGACCCCGCCGGCAAGGCCGGACTGGCCGACGCCGGGCGCCGGCTCCAGGCGCTTCTGCCCGAATGGGGATAAGGCCGGGTCAAATCCAGTGGCGGCAGGCGCTCCCACTGGACTAAACCGGACCTGCATGACCGAACAAACCCCTCCGCCGGCCGCCAGCGATGGTAGCGCCGACAGCTTCGCCGCTGCCGGTCCCGACGTCATCGCGCCGGGCGAGGGCGAATTGATCGTCAATCTCGAGGGTTTCGAAGGCCCGCTCGACCTGCTGCTGGCGCTGGCGCGCGACCAGAAGGTCGATCTGCGCCGCATCTCGATGGTGGCGCTGGTCGACCAATACCTGGCGCACGTGGCCCAGGCGCGCCGGCTCCGGCTCGAACTCGCCGCCGATTACCTCGTGATGGCCGCGTGGCTCGCCTATCTGAAGTCGCGCCTGCTGCTGCCCGAACCGCCGGCCGGCGAGGAGCCGTCCGGCCAGGAGATGGCCGATGCGCTGCAGTGGCAGTTGCGGCGGCTGGAGGCGATGCAGGAGGCGGGTGTCCGCCTGATGGCCCGTCCGCAGCTCGGCCGCGATATCTTCGTGCGCGGCCAGCCCGAGGGCGTGGTCGTGGTGCGTCGCGCGATCTGGGACGTGAAGCTCTACGACCTGCTGCATGCCTATGGCGCGCAGGTGCGGCCGAAGGATGCCGACACCTACCAGATCGCGCCCATGCAGTTCTTCTCGGTCGAGGAAGCAGCCGAGCGGCTGGGCCGCATGCTGGGCATCGCCATCGACTGGCAGTCGCTCGAGGCCTTCCTGCCCGCCGGTCTCACCGATCCGCAACGGCGGCGCTCGGCGATCGCCTCGACCTTCGTGGCGGGTCTGCAGCTGGCCAAGGACGGCCAGCTCGAACTGCGCCAGACCGAGCGTTTCGGCCCTATCCAACTTCGCAAGCGTACCGAGCAACGGTAACGGTCAGGCCCATGTCAGAGAACACACCCGAGAACGTGACCGACGTCGTCTCTCCCGACCACGCGCAACATCTGCGGCTGCTGGAGGCGCTGGTCTTCGCCGGCACCCAGGCGCTCGACGAGAAGGAACTCGCCGAACGGCTGCCCAACGATGCCGACGTGAAGCGCCTGCTGGCCGATCTCGCCGAACTCTATGCCGGGCGTGGCGTGAACCTGATCATGGTGGCGGGCGGCTATGCCTTCCGTACCGCGCCCGATCTGTCGGAGAAGCTCAAGATCGAGCGGCCGGTGACGCGCAAGCTGTCGCGGGCCTCGGTCGAGACGCTGGCGATCATCGCCTATCACCAGCCGGTGACGCGCACCGAGATCGAGCAGGTGCGCGGCGTCGGCCTGAGCAAGGGCACGCTCGACCTGCTGTTCGAGCAGAACTGGATCAAGCCGATGGGCCGCCGGCGGGCGCCGGGCAAGCCAGTGACCTGGGGCACGACGGATTTCTTTCTCGAGCATTTCGGCCTGCCCAGCCTCGACGATCTGCCCGGGCAGGAAGAATTGAAGGCGGCCGGCCTCTTGGACCCGCGCTCCCAGCCCCCCATATTCAGGCCGGATGAGCCGGATCTGCCGCTCGAACCGGCCGAGGACGAGGCCGACGAGCCGCTCGCCGCCGACGAACCGGCTCGTTCAGCCTAGATCCTGCCGCATTCGACAGGTTGCCGGGGCTTCGACCGGGGTGCCATACTCACCCCTCATGAATTCGATACGCCGATCGAAATCGTTTTTGGGAGCATTTTCACATGGGTAGCTTCAGCGTATGGCACTGGCTCATCGTGCTGGCCGTGGTGCTGCTGCTGTTCGGCGGTCGCGGCAAGATCTCGCAGCTTATGGGCGACTTCGGAAAGGGCCTGAACGCCTTCAAGAAGGGCGTCGGAGCGGCCCCCGAGGAAGCAACGCCGCCGACTCAGCCGGGACAGCCGGGCGACACCGCCAAGCCGATCTCGGCTCAGGCCACGACCACGCCCCCCGGGACCTCGGCGGGTGGCCCGGTCCACCAGGACAGCGCCGCCAAGGTCTGACGGGGCCGACGGTCGCAGCAGTTCGCGTCCGGGTCTGAACGCCGATGTTCGGTATCGACAGTCCTGAGCTTCTCGTCATCGCCATCGTGGCGCTGGTCGTCATTGGCCCCAAAGAGCTGCCCAACCTGTTGCGCAGCTGGGGCAAGTGGATGACCAAGATGCGTGGCATGGCGTCGGAGTTCCGCGGCCATGTCGACGAGATGGTGCGCCAGTCCGATCTCGACGACGTGAAGAAGCAGCTCGACGCCGTACCCGGTCTCGACCTGCAGTCGCTCGACCCGACCAAGCAGATCAAGAGCATGATCCAGGAAGGCGTGACCGAGGGCGAGAAGGCCCTGGCCGACGCCAAGAGCGCGATCGACAATCCCCTGGCCGAACCTGAATCGGCCCCCCAGATCGCCGCTGACGCCACTGCTGAACCCGCAGCCGCTGTGATCGAACCGGTGCCCGAACCGTCCCCCGTGGTGGCCGAAGTCGCCGCCCCGGTGGAACCCATTGCGCCCACGCTCGCCGAAGAGAAGCCGGCGAAGGCCGCGGTCGCCGGCTAGAGCGCCAATTAGCGCTTTGAATTGAGGCGCAAAGGGCGGCATAACGCGCCAGCCATGCCGCGACGCACACCTTGACCCAAGCGCACGACGGACCCGAAGACGACAAGCCGATGCCGCTGCTCGATCACCTGATCGAGCTGCGCAAACGGCTGATCTATGCCCTGGTCGGGTTCTTCCTGGTCTTTTTCGTCACTTTCTACTTCGCCAAGCCGATCTTCTCGTTCCTGATCCAGCCGGCGCTGTCCGACGGCTACAAGGTCATCGTCCTCGACATCTTCGAGTTCTTCTTCGTCACGGTGAAGCTGTCGGGTTTCGTCGCGCTGATCGTGGGCTTTCCGCTGATCGCGGTACAGATCTGGCTGTTCGTGGCGCCCGGCCTCTACCGCCACGAGAAGCGCGCCTTCGTGCCGTTCCTGGTCGCCACGCCGTTCATGTTCTATGCCGGCTGCGCGGTCATGTATTACGTCGTGCTGCCCTACGTGATCAATTTCATGCTCACGGTCTATGCGCCGCCTGACATCGAGAAGACGCTGCGCTCCTCGGACTATCTCGAGCGGATCCTGCAGCTCGTCTTCGCCTTCGGTTTCGCCTTCGAGGTGCCGGTGCTGCTGACCCTGCTGGTCCAGGTCGGGATCGTCACCACCGAGGGCCTGCGCTCCAAGCGCCGCTACGCCATCGTCGTGGCCTTTATCGTCGCCGCCGTGCTGACACCGCCCGACGTGGTGAGCCAGCTCGCCCTCGCCATCCCGCTGCTCGTCTTCTACGAGCTCAGCATCATGATCGGCCGCGTGATCGAGCGGAAGCGCGACGCCGCGGACAAGAAAGCCGAGGCCGACGAACTGAAGGCCGAGGAATCCGAAAAGGAAAAGACGGCCGAGGAAGAGAAGAAGGCCGAGGATACGGCGGCGGCCGCGCCGAAGGATCCTGCGAGCTAGGCCATGCACGACATCCGTTTCATCCGTGAGAACCCCGAGGCCTTCGATGCCGGCCTGAAGAAGCGCAACCTGGCGCCGCTCGCCGCCGAGCTGCTCGAGATCGACAAGCGCCGGCGCGCCGCCATCTCCGAGAGCGAGGGGCTGCAGGCCCGGCGCAAGGCGCTCAGCCAGCAGATCGGCATTGCCAAGCGCAAGGGCGAACCGGCCGAGGCGCTGATGGCCGAAGTCGCGGCGCTGGAGGAAAGCCTCAAGAAGGGCGAGACCGAAGCGGCCCGCCTCGACGAGGAGCTGACGCACCGGCTCGAAGTGCTGCCCAACCTGCCGCTCGACGAGGTGCCCGAAGGCACCGACGAGCACGGCAACGTCGAAGTCCGCCGCCACGGCAACCAGCGCAGTTTCAGCTTCGCGCCCAAGGACCACGTGGCGTTGGGAGAGGCGACCGGCGAGATGGATTTCGCCCAGGCGGCGAAGATCTCGGGTTCGCGTTTCGTGTTCCTGAAGGCGCATCTCGCCCGGCTGGAGCGCGCGCTGGCGCAATTCATGCTCGACCTGCACACGGTCGAGGGCGGCTACACCGAGGTCGCCCCGCCGCTGCTGGTGCGAGACAACGCCGCCTACGGCGTCGGCCAGCTGCCGAAGTTCGCCGAGGACATGTTCCATGCCGACAATGGCTACTGGCTGGTGCCGACCGCCGAAGTGCCGCTCACCAACCTGGTGAACGACATGGTGCTGGACGAGAAGGACCTGCCGCTGCGCTTCACCGCCTTCACGCCCTGCTTTCGCTCGGAAGCTGGCGCTGCCGGCAAGGACACACGCGGGCTGATCCGCTTGCACCAGTTCCCCAAGGTCGAGCTGGTCAGCATCACCACGCCCGAGCAGTCCCAGGCCGAGCACGAGCGCATGACCGGCTGCGCCGAGGAAGTGCTGAGGCGCCTGGGGCTCGCCTTCCGCACCATCGTGCTGTGCGGCGGCGACATGGGGCCGGCCTCGCGCAAGACCTACGATATCGAGGTCTGGCTGCCCGGCCAGAGTGCCTATCGCGAGATTTCGAGCTGCTCGAACTGCGGCGACTACCAGTCCCGCCGCATGGGCGGGCGGTACAGGCCGAAGGAAGGCAAGGGCACGCGTTTCCTGCATACGCTGAACGGCTCGGCGCTCGCCGTCGGGCGCACCCTGGTTGCCGTCCTGGAGAATTATCAGAACGAGGACGGCTCGGTGACAATCCCCGAGGCGCTGCGCCCCTACATGGGTGGTCTGGCGACGATCCCCGCGCCGGTTGCGCGCAAATGAAGCCGGTCGACCTCGCCAAGGCCCGCATCCTCGTCACCAACGACGACGGCATCCATGCGCCAGGGCTGGAAGCACTGCTCGAGATCGCCAACCAGCTTTCGAGCGACGTCTGGGTGGTGGCCCCGGAGGTCAACCAGAGCGGTGCCGGCCATTCGCTGTCGCTGTCGCGGCCGATTCGCGCGCGTGAGGTGAGTGAGGCCAAGTTCGCACTCGAAGGCACGCCGACCGACTGCGTGCTGTTTGCCGCAAAGCACCTGCTCAAGGATCGCAAACCCGACATCGTGCTCTCGGGCGTCAACCGCGGCACCAACATGGCCGACGACGTGACCTACTCGGGCACCATCGCCGCCGCCATGGAAGGCTGCCTGCTCGGGCTGCGCTCGATCGCCTTCAGCCAGGCCTATACGCACGAGCATCCGGTGAAATGGGGCACCGCCACGCATCACGGCGCCGCCGTGGCGCGCCGCGTGCTGGCCACCGACTGGCCGCGCAACGTCCTGGTCAACATCAACTTCCCCGACGTCGTCACCGCCTCGGTCAAGGGCGTGCGGGTCACGCACCAGGGCACGCGGGGCTTCGGCGGTCACATCATCGAGCGCAGGGATCCGCGCGGCGGCACCTACTACTGGATCGGCTACCAGCCGCAGGAGGGCGAGATCGACGAGGCGAGCGACATCGCCGCCGTCCGGTCAGGCCACATCTCGGTGACGCCGCTCCATCTCGACCTCACGCACGAGACCATGCGCCGCCGGCTGCGAGCCGAGTTCGAGGCGTCCCCCGTCGAGGCAGACTAGGGCGGGGCGGGCGCCGTGAACGTCGCGGCCATGCAGCGCCTGATCGCCGAATTGCGCAATTCGGGCATCGTCGATGAGAACGTGCTGGCGGCCATTGCCGCCGTCGACCGCGAGCGCTTCGTGTCGGCGCCCTTCGTCGAGCGTGCCTGGGAGAATACCGCGCTGCCGATCGCCTTCGGCCAGACCATCAGCCAGCCGCTGGTCGTCGCCGCCATGACCGAGGCGCTGCGCGTCGGCCCGCGCATGAAGGTGCTCGAGATCGGCACAGGCTCGGGTTACCAGGCCGCCGTGCTGGCCAAGCTGGCGCGCCGCGTCTACTCGATCGAGCGCTACAAGCCTTTGTCCAGGGAAGCCGAGCGGCTGCTGCTCGATCTGCGCATCCACAACGTCGTGTTCGACATCGGCGACGGCAGCAAGGGCTGGCCGGGCCAGGCGCCGTTCGATCGCATTATCGTGACGGCCGCCGCCGACGAACGCCCCCAGGCCCTGATCGACCAGCTCGCCATGGGCGGCATCCTGATCGTGCCGGTCGGCCGCGATCCCACCGCCCAGGTCGTCGAGCGCATCGTCAAGAGCGAGAGCGGGCTGCAGCGCGACACGCTGATGCCGGTCCGCTTCGTGCCGCTGGTCACCGGACCGCTGCCTGTCTTGGGACAGGGATGAAGGTCGCTCCGGCAGGGCGCAGCGACCTATTCCCGCCGGAATCGTGATGCAGTAGAATGGGTCCATGAAAAGAGCCCCTCGCTTCCCCTCGCGATGGGCCGGCCGGTTGCGCACGCTGGGTACAATGGCGGTGCTGTCGGTCGTGCTCGGCGCCTGCACGACACTCACGGGTGCCCGCGAAGGCACCATGGAATATCCGGGCTCCGGCGCCGGACCCAACGCGGTGCCGGTCTATGTCGTGAAAGACAAGGACACGGTCGAGGCCCTGTCGTTCAAGTACGGCGTGCCGATCCAGACCATCGTTGAGCGCAACAAGCTGCAGCCACCCCACAGGTTGCGTCCCGGCCAGAGTCTGGAGATGCCGGGCGCCAAGTATGTCCCCGACTCCGTGCCCGGTGAGACCGCGACCTCAGCCGGTCCCGGCCCGGTCAAGCGAGAAGGCCTGGCGCCGCCCGCCCAGGGCGAGGCGCCGCGCTCCGCCCAGCCGGCCGGCCAACCGACCCCGCTCAGCCCGGCCGCCAACAGCGTCACCGTTCCGGCCACGCCGCCGCCGCGCTTCGCCTGGCCGGTCAATGGCAAGGTCGTGGGCAGCTACGGCACCGCCAGCGGCGGGCAGAAGAACGACGGCATCGACATCCAGACCGAGAAGGGCGCCACCGTGAAGGCCGCCGACGGCGGCACCGTCGTCTATGCCGGCAACGAAGTGCGCAACATGGGCAACCTCGTGTTGGTCAGCCACAACGGCGGCTGGATCACCGCCTACGCCAACAACGAGTCGCTGCTGGTGAAGAAGGGCGACGCCGTGAAGAAGGGCCAGGCCATCGCCAAGGCCGATGCAAAGGTCCACTTCGAGGTGCGACGTGCCAACAAGACCCTCGATCCGATGACCGTGCTGCCGGCGCAATAGCGCCGGTTCAGACCACCTTGCCGTCGAGTTTGTAGACGCTCCTGCGGTCCTCGATCTCGAGGACCCAGAGGTCGGGGTCGCGCGCGACCTGGCGGGCGATGTAGGCGTCGGCCTCGGGTTCGGTCACCGGCTGAGGCCCGGTACCGCGGCTCCATGCCGGCTCGTCGTCGAGCGTGCTCGCCTGGGTGAAGACGGTGACGCCATCCTCGAAGCGGTTGATCTTCAGCAGTACCGTGCCGGCATCGGGATCGCCACGCCGCACCACGGTAGCCGGAATGAAGGCGCGATCGCACAGCCGCACCTGCGCGCTCACCCATAATCCGGTCGTGAGACCCATCACCATCCGGCCAACTTACGCCAATGCGTCGTCGAGGCCATCGAAGATGGCGCGCGCGCCGCGCCAGCGGAAGCTGACGCAGGCGAAGGGCAGGGCCTGCAGGGCGGCATCGTCGCGCGCCACCAGCGACGCCGGCGCGATAAGGATCGGCCGGACGTCGCGCCCACCGCGTGCGGCGGCCAGCGACAGCGAGCCCACGGCCAGCGCCAGCTCCTCGGGCCGGCCATCGGCCACCAGCGCGAACAGCGGTTGCGGGCGCTCGCCGCGCAGCGAGAAGAGGTCGACGGCGCCGCCGAACAGCCCGCGCTTCACCAGTTCTTCATGCAGCGCGCCGTCGACCAGGCGCCGGTCGCAGGCGGCGGTGGCCGAGTCGACCGGGCGCGGCGCGACGCAGAGCCCGGCCTGCGCCACCGGCGCCTCGCCCGCCTTGTAGCGGCGCACGGTGTCGACGAACTGGCCGAGCAGGCGGGTGAGGCGAGGGCTGTCGAGTGGCGCCACGATCAGGGCCTCCGACTCCGCGCCATCGGGCCACACAAGGGGCCGCCACACGCCGTCGGCCAGGAAGTCGCGGAAGCCCGCCTTGCGTTGGCCCGGCCGTGCCCCGCCCATGCGGCCGGAGTGGGCGAGATAGAGTGCGCCCTCGCCGTCGGCGGCGATGATGCCGGCCACTTTACGGTCGGCGCCGGTGCGCGGCAGGTTGATCTCGCAGGTGATGCTCTCGCGCTTGGTCGGCGGATGGGCGGCATGCCCCAGCAACAGGGCATGCCGGGCGCCGGTCGATTTACCGGGGCTGCCTGGCTTGGCAGCACGTGGCTCGAAGGCCCACCAGAAGTGATCGTCGCGCGCCCAGTGGATTGTGGTGACGAGCTCGCCGCCACGCCAGGTCAGCCGCACGGCGCGCGCGGGTACGCCCTTCAGCGCGCCCTGCAGGCGTCTGATGGCACGGTCGATCCGCCTTGGTTCCCCCACGGCCCGCAGCATGCGCGATCCTAGCCCTACCGGTTGTCCTTGCCCATCGGGACAGGTTCGGCCATGACACCGGCCCACCAAACTTATGACCGATGGCTGACCCACCCCTTCTTGCGCTGACCGGCATCCGCTTCCACCTCGGCGACCAGACGATCCTGGACGGCGTCGACCTCGGTATCGCGCCCGGCGAACGCCTGTCGCTGGTCGGCCGCAACGGCGCGGGCAAGTCGACCCTGCTGCGCATCCTGGCGGGCCAGCCGATCTTCGACGGCGGCACCCGCTTCGCCCAGCCTGGCGCCACCATCGCCACCCTGCCGCAGGAGCCCGACTTTGCCGGCCATGCCAGCGTCGCGGACTATGTCGCCTCCGTGCTCCCCGATTCGCTGGGACCGTCCGACTACCGTATCGCCGCCATCCTCGAGGAGATGAAGCTCGACGGCGACCGGCAGCCGGGCGAGCTGTCGGGCGGCGAGGCGAGGCGCGCGGCACTGGCTCGGGTGCTGGTCGGCGAGCCCGACGTCATGCTGCTCGACGAGCCCACCAACCATCTCGACCTGCCGACCATCGAATGGCTGGAAGAGAAGCTCTCGAAGTGGCGCGGCGCCTATGTGCTGGTGAGCCATGACCGGCGCTTCCTCACGACCTTGTCGCGCGCCGTGCTGTGGCTCGACCGCGGCATCGTGCGCCGCCTCGACCGTGGCTACGGCGAGTTCGAGGCCTGGTCGACCGACATCATCGAGCGCGAGGCCACGGAGCGGCACAAGCTCGACCGGCTGATCGAGCGCGAGACCGAATGGGCGGGCAAGAGCATCCGTGCACGCCGCACGCGCAACGAGGGCCGGCTCAGGGCGCTGAACGCGCTTCGCCAGCAGCGCCGCGAGCAGATCGGCCCGGTCGGCCGCGCCACCATCGAGGCGGGTCAGGCCGAGGCCTCGGGCGCGCTGGTGGTGACCGCGCGCAACATCTCCAAGCGCTGGGGTGAGAAAGTGATCGTCGAGGACTTCTCGACCCGCATCTTCCGAAAGAACCGCATCGGCCTGATCGGCCCCAACGGCGCCGGCAAGACGACCTTGCTGAAAATGCTGATGGGCGAGCTCGCACCCGATTCAGGGACCGTGAAGCTCGGCGCCAACCTGCTGCCGGTGGTGATCGACCAGCGCCGCATCGGCCTCGATCCCGACAAGACACCGTGGGAGATCCTGGCCGATCGCAACGACCATGTGCTGGTGCGCGGCCATCCCACGCACGTGATGACCTATCTGCGTGAATACCTGTTCCGCGACGAGCAGGCGCGCCAACCGGTGCGCACGCTCTCGGGCGGCGAACGCAACCGCCTGCTGCTGGCCAAGGCGCTGGCCGCACCCTCCAACATGATCGTGCTCGACGAACCCACCAACGATCTCGACGCCGACACGCTCGATCTCCTGCAGGAAGCCCTGGCTGACTATGACGGCACCGTGCTTCTGGTGAGCCATGACCGTGACTTCCTCGACCGGCTCGTGACTTCGACCATTGCGCTGGAAGGCGACGGCACGGCGGTCGAATATGCCGGCGGCTACAGCGACTATGTGAGCCAGCGCGGACCGCGCGTGGAGCCCACGGGCGTCACGCCGTCGCGTGCCAGGCAGAAGCCCGCCGCGCCGCGCGAGAACGGCAGCGTGGCCAAGCGGCTGGGCTATAAGCGCGAGCGGGCACTGGTCGAACTGCCCAAGAAGATCGATGCGCTCCACGCCGAGATGGCCGCCATCCACACGGCGATGGCCGATCCCGCTCTCTACAGCCGCGATCCCAAGGCCTTCGCCGCCAAGAGCGCCCGTCTGGGCGCCGCCCAGGCCGAGCTGGAAGCCGCCGAAACCGAGTGGCTGGAACTCGAGATGCTGAAGGAAGAGCTGGGCAGCTAACCCGCGCGCTTGCGGTTATAGTGCGCCGCGATCAGCCGCGCTGTTGCCGCCGTCACGCGCTTCCCTGTCGGGATGTGCAGGAACTCGTTGGGACCGTGGGCATTGGAGTGCGGGCCGAGCACGCCGGTGATGACGAACTGCGTCTTCGGGAACTTCTCGCCCAGCATGCCCATGAAGGGGATCGTGCCGCCTTCGCCCATGTAGGCGACCGGCTGGCCGAAGGCCTCCTGCGAGGCTTCCGTCACCGCCTTTTCCAGCCAGGGCGCCAGCGGCGGGGCATGCCAGCCGCTCTGGCCGCCTTCGCCGGCATCGAACTCGACGGTGGCGCCGTAGGGCGCATCGGCCTCCAGCGCCTTCTTGATCGCCTTCACGGCTTCCCTGGCGTCGAGCGTCGGCGGCGTGCGCACGCTGATCTTGGCCTCGGTGTATGGCAGCAGCACGTTGCCGGCGTCGACCGGCTCGGGATAGCCCGCCATCCCCGTCGTCGCGAGCTGTGGCCGCCAGGTGCGGTTCAGCACCATCTGGCCGAGATCCTCGACCATCGGCTTCGTGGTCCCGGCGAAGGGAAACTTGCGATAGACCTCCTCGCCAAGCACGCGCGCGGCCTCCGAAGCCTGCGCGATGCGCTGTGGCGGAATCTGCACGAAGAGCTCCGGCAGCTTCATCTCGCCGGTCGCCTCGTCCTCCAGCCGCGTCAGCAATCCGCGCAGGATGCGGAAGGAGGAGGGCACGATCCCCGACGCGTCGCCCGAATGCACGCCCTCGTTCAGCACGCGCACCTTCAGAGTACCGGCGGCGATGCCGCGCAGCGAGGTGGTGAGCCAGAGCCGGTCCCAGTCGCCGCACCCTGAATCCAGGCAGACCACCAGCGACGGGTCGCCGATGCGCTCGATCAGGTGGTCGACGTAGAAGGGCAGGTCGTAGCTGCCGGATTCCTCGCAGCCCTCGATCATGATGACGCAGCGGGCGCGCGGCACCTTCTGCTCGCGCAGTGCCAGCAAGGCGGCGAAGCAGGCATAGATCGCATAGCCGTCGTCGGCGCCGCCGCGGCCGTAGAGCTTGTCGCCCTTCAGCACGGGGATCCAAGGTCCCAAGCCCTCGGCCCAGCCCACCATCTCGGGCTGCTTGTCGAGATGGCCGTACAGCAGCACCGTGTCGTCGTTATCGTCGCCGGGCACCTCGATGAAGATCAGCGGCGTGCGGCCGGGCAGGCGCACGACTTCCAGCGTCGCGCCCTGAAACGCGGCGAGGTGCGGGCGCGCCCAGTCCACCATGAGCGTCACCGCATCCTCCATGTAGCCATGCTCTTCCCATTTTGGGTCGAAGGCCGGGGACTTGTTGGGGATGCGGATGTAGTCGACGAGGGAGGGGACGATCGCGTCGTCCCAGAAGGTGTCGATGAATGTCTTGAGCTGGTTGCTGTTCATGGCGTCAGTCTAGCCCCGTGTTTTGCCGTTGTCCGTCCTTGGGAGGTTCGAACCACGACGCGGCCCTGTCGTAGGCGGCGACGAGCTCCGCCGCCTCGAGGGGATCGACGAGGGTCTCGAAGCCGTGGAGGATGCTGTTCCTTACCCGTAGCAAGGTGTCGAGCTGCTGGATCTTCTCCTGCGACAGATTGAATTGCGGTTGAAGGAACAGGCGCGCCAGGGGAACTGTCCGTCCACCCGGAATATCCGCCCTGCGCCTGACCTCGCGTTCGAAATTCACGGCCGCATTCAGCACGGCTTGGTACGGCATCTTCAGATCAAGCAACTGCTTGGGCACGAGCGCCTCCACAGGCGCCCTCTTGGCCGGTGACTGGGCAAGGTTCCGGAACAGCGCTTTCTGACCGTCTTCCAGTTTTTCCGGGCCGACCTCTTGCAAGGCGCCTTGCGCCTTCAGCTCTTCGATGCCGCTCCTGATGCTGACGAAATCGTCGCCTGCCTCCGGGACAGGTTGGTCGTCTCGTGCGTTCGCAGCCCCCCGCAAGATCTGGCCCTGCACGGCAAGCAGGCAGAAGAACACCATGCCGCCTGCCGACACACCGTCGAGGGACGACTGCTTGGCGTATCCAACGATCGCGCCGTAGACGGCGCCACCGGCAAGGGGGATCAGCGACTCTTTCAACACGCGAAGCGCGACCGGCTTCCAGACAGCCCAAAACGTACCCATTCACCCAAATCCACTCATCCAAAGTCACGCCGCGCCGGAAAAAGACCGCCGCTGTACTAACAAACCCCGGCAACGCCACCAAGCCGGCGGCGCGGGAGAAGTGGCCATGGCCGAGTTGACGCCGCAGGGCCTGTCCGCTACCCCCTCGCACCCCCGAAGGTTTCGCCAGAAGTGCCCGATTCAGCCGTTGTTCCTGAGCAAGACGCCCGCCTCGCCGGCCATCCCGCCGGCCTGCGGCGGACGTTCGCCATCATTTCCCATCCCGACGCCGGCAAGACGACGCTCACCGAAAAGCTGCTGCTGTTCGGCGGCGCCATCCATGTCGCAGGCGCCGTGAAGGCGCGCGGCGATGCAAGGCGCGCCCGCTCGGACTGGATGAAGATCGAGCAGCAGCGCGGCATCTCGGTCACCACCTCGGTGATGCATTTCGAGTACGGCGGCGCGGTGTTCAACCTGCTCGACACGCCGGGCCACGAGGACTTCAGCGAGGACACCTACCGCACGCTCACAGCCGTCGATTCGGCCGTCATGGTGATCGACGCGGCCAAGGGCATCGAGGCGCGCACCCGCAAGCTGTTCGAGATCTGCCGGCTGCGCGACGTGCCGATCATCACCTTCATCAACAAGATGGACCGCGAGTCCAAGGACCCGATCGAGCTCCTGGACGAGATCGCCTCGACGCTCGCCCTCGACGTCACGCCGATGAGCTGGCCGCAGGGCTCGGGTCAAAACTTTAAGGGCACCTACGATCTCGCCAACAACCGCATGCTGGTGTTCGACACGGCCGACCGCAGCCGCATCGGCGAGCTGATCGAAAATTACGAGATCACCGATCCCAAACTCGCCGAGGACGTCGAGCTGGTACGCGCCGGCTATCCGGCGTTCGACATCGAGTCCTATCGCGCCGGCCATCTGACGCCGGTGTTCTTCGGCAGCGCCTACAATAATTTCGGGGTGCGTGAGCTTCTGGACGCGCTCGCTCAATGGGCGCCGCCGCCCCGGCCGCAGCCGGCCGAGCCGCGGCCGATCGAGCCCACCGAGCCCAAGGTCTCGGGCTTCGTGTTCAAGGTCCAGGCCAACATGGACCCCAACCACCGCGACCGCATCGCCTTCCTCAGGCTCTGCAGCGGCAGGTTCAAGCGCGGCATGAAGCTCACACAGATGGGCACGGGCAAGGTCCTGACGGTCAATTCGCCGATCCTGTTCTTTGCCCGCGAGCGCGAGATCGTGGATGAGGCCTGGCCCGGCGACATCATCGGCATTCCCAACCACGGCGTGCTCCGGGTCGGCGACACGCTGACCGAGGGCGAGCAGATCAAGATCGTCGGCATCCCGAACTTCGCGCCGGAAATCCTGCGCCGGGTCAGGCTCGAGGACCCGATGAAGTCCAAGCAGCTCAAGCGCGCCCTCGAGGATCTCGCCGAGGAGGGCGTCACCCAGGTGTTCCGCCGCGTCATCGGCGGCGACCACATCGTGGGCGTGGTCGGCGAGCTGCAGCTCGATGTTTTGAAGACGCGTGTCGACGCCGAATACCAGGTCAAGATCGACCTCGAGCCGGCACCCTTCGAGACTGCGCGCTGGATCTCGGCCGAGACCAAGGCCGACCTGGAAGAGTTCATGTCGGCCAACCGCGGCGGCATGTCCGAGGACCGCGACGGCTCACCGGTGTTTCTCGCGCGCAATGCCTGGGAGCTGGGTTACGTCGCCGAGAAGAGCCCGAAGATAAAGTTCTCCGATATTAGAGAGCGTTCTTAGTCATCGGAGCGCGCCACTCCAGTGGCGCTCATGATTGCGCCACTGGAGTGGCGCGCTCCGATGAGTCTAGGCCTTCTTCTCCGTCACTGGCCTGGTGACGCCGTCGGCGCGCAGGCGGGCCAGTTCATCGGCCTTGAGCGCAAGCAACTCGCCGAGAATCGAATCGGTGTGCTGTCCGAGCGTTGGCGCCGGCGAGCGGATTTCCGACTTGCCGCCGGTGTGCAGGCGAATGGCCGAGATCGGCACGCGGGTTTTGCCGCGGCGCGGATGGTTCGTATCGACCCAGAATCCGCGGGCCTCGAGATGGGGATCGGTCGCCACCTCGCGCGCCGTCTTCACCGGCGCGCAGGGCACGTGTGCCTCGTTGAGGCGTTTTAGCACTTCGGCCTTCGAGCGCTTAAGCGTCCAGGCCGACACGATGTCGTCCACCTCTGCCATGCGCTTGGCGCGGCCGATCGTGCTCGACAGTCCAGGCTCGTCCAGCAGCTCGGGGCGGCCCAGCATCTTGCACATCGAATGCCAGTGCCGCTCGGCGGCGGTGAAGATCGCGACATAGCCATCGGCGCACGGGTAGGTGTTGTACGGCGCCATGGCGAGTGCCGGATGCCTGTTGCCGGTGCGGTCCGGCACGTTGGTATCGCCGTCCATGACGGCACCCATGGCCGAGGCGAGCGATGTTACCGCCGCTTCGTGCATGGCCACCTCGACGCGCTGGCCTTTGCCGGTCCGTTCACGTTGGACCAGCGCGCCCAGGATGCCGGCGCAGAGATGGATGCCCGCCAGGAAGTCGCAGACGGCCGCCCCCGCCTTGGTCGGCGGTCCGTCGGCATCGCCAGTGGCGTTGGTGATGCCGCTCATTGCCTGGACCGTGACGTCCATGGCGGGCAGGTCGCGATAGGGCCCGTCGAGGCCGAAGCCCGAGCTGCCGCCATAGACCAGGCGCGGGTTGAGCTTGCTCAGTACCTCCCAGCCGATTCCGAGCCGGTCCATCACGCCGGCGGCGAAATTTTCGATCAGCACATCGGCCTGGGCGACGAGTTCGAGGAAGATCTCCTTGCCGCGTGGCTGCTTGAGGTCGAGCACCACCGACTCCTTGTTGGAGTTCAGCATGACCAGCGGCCAGGGTTCGACCTCGCGCTTGCGACGACGCACGACATCGCCTTCCGGTGGCTCGATCTTGAGCACGCGGGCGCCCATGAAGCCGAGCTGCAGTCCGCAGTAGGGGCCGTTGTAGATCTGCCCCAGATCGAGGACGAGCATTCCGTCGAGCGGACGGCTGATGATCATGGTGGTTCCTCCCGTCGCGGACTGTATCGCGAACCGACAGGCCGTGGGGAACGGAAGCTCGTGCCGGCGGGCGGAATGTTCTAGGGTCGGCCATGAGCGATCTCAGGCGAATCGATCCCGGCCCGCGGCTGTGCGAGGCCACCGTCTACGGCGACCGCATGTACCTCTCAGGCATGATCCCGGAGGACACCGCGCAGGACATCACCGGCCAGGTGAAGCAGGCGTTGGCGGAGATCGACTCGCTATTGGTCAAGGGCGGCAGCGACAAGACGAAGATCCTGAGCGCGGTGATCTGGCTCAGCGATATCGGAGATTTTGCTGCCATGAATAAAGTTTGGGATACCTGGGTGGTGCCCGGCCAGACGCCGGCCCGCGCCACTGTGCAGGCCCGGCTGAACGACCCTGCCATGAAGATCGAAATCATGGTCGTCGCGGCGCTCTAGCCTCTGCTAAGGTCGCGGCCGTTTTCAAGGAGGAGAGAGCATGAGCGTCAAGCGCATCAACCCAGGCCCGCGCATGTCGAGCGCGGTGGTTCACGGCAACACGGTCTATCTCGCCGGCCTCACCGCCGACGACCCCAAGGCCGACGTGAAGGGCCAGACCAAGCAGATCCTGGCCAAGATCGACAAGTTCCTGGCCGAGGCCGGCACCGACAAGTCGAAGATCCTGTCGGCCAATATCTGGCTGACCGATATCAAGACCTGGAGCCAGATGAACGAAGTGTGGGACGCTTGGGTATCGCCCGGCAATGCGCCGGCCCGTGCGACCGTCGAGGCCAAGCTCGCGGCCCCCGGCCTCAGCGTCGAGATCATGGTGCAGGCGGCCAAGTAGGTTTCCTCCATCGTCACGAAAAAGGGCCGGCATTCGCCGGCCCTTTGCTTTTAGTCGTCGGAGAGGAATGCCAGGACCGTGGCGATATAGCTGTCGAACAGCGGTCCCTGCGGCAGCACGACATGATTTGCACCGGCGATTTCGTGAAAACGGGCACCGGCAATCCCACGGGCAATCTCCCGGCTTCGCTCGGCCGGTATCCAGGCGTCATCGCGGCTGTGCAGCACCAGTGTCGGCGCACGCACCCGCGCGAGTTCTGCCGAAACGTCCACACGGGCGAGCATCTTCAGAATCCGCGCCGCCGTATCGCCCGAGGCGGACACGCGCTGTAGCTCGTTGATCTCGTGGATCTGGGCCATGGTTGCATCCGGAAAGCCCAAGGAAGTGAAGAGTTGCCGAAAGGCAGGATTGTCGCTGCCCCATCTCTCTGAAACGAGGGTGGCCATGGCTTCCACGGCCGTCGCGCGTTCCGGAGTCACCACCAGCGAGCCGCGCGCATAGCCGCCGGCCAGCACCATCCGGCTGACCCGCTCCGGATGACGCGCAGCGTAGGCAATGGAGACCGCGACACCCTGTGACATACCGAGCAGAGCGAAGCGCTTTAGCCCCAGCGCATCGATGATTGTTTCCAGATCGCTGACTGCCGCTTCGAAGGAAATCTCTACATCCCTGTCGGAAAGACCCGTGCCCCGCGCATCGTAGCGAACCAGCCGGTGGGCGCCGACAAGAGCGGTCAGGATCTCGCGCCAGATCGTAGAGCGCCAGTCGTGCTCGACATGGCTCATCCAGACCGGCGCGCGGACCACGGGTGGTCCTTCACCGAGAGTGGCGACCGCCAGATGGGCGCCGTCCACCATTCGGCAGTACCGGATCTCCTGAGCCGGAAGGGTCGCTGTCGCGGCCTCGCCGGCGGCCGGCGCGTCGCCGACAAACCGATAGCCGCGCCCCGAGACCGTGCGGACATAGCCGCGGCTGTCGCCATCCTCGCCGAGCGCGCGACGAACGGCATAGATCTGCACCTGCAGGTTATTCTCTTCGACCGTGACGCTCGGCCAGACCTGCGCGATCAGATCTGACTTCGTGACCAGCGCACCCTCGGCAACGACCAGCGCGCGGAGCACATCAAATGCGCGTTCGCCCAAGGCAACGGCGACTCCATTCCTGGACAGGCGCCGGCTGCGCAGGTCCAGCCGGAAAGGGCCGAAGGCGACCTCGGGAAGGGATTGGCCGTTCATATGCCTTTCAGAGCTTTTCAGATCGTCCAAGAACCTTAAACCCGATCACCGGCCTAAGGTCCATGCCACCACCCAGAGCAACGAGGATTTCCCATGGTCGTCTTCAGCGTCTTCTATCCCGCCACCGACGGCGCCCGTTTCGACGCCGCCTACTACAACGCCACCCATATTCCGCTCGTGGAGAAGGCCTTCAAGTCGACAGGCCTTGCTGGCGTGCAGGTATTCCACGGCCTCTCGGCTGGCGACGGCGGGGCGGCACCTTACCTGGCCATGGCCCACCTCAGCTTCGAAAGTGCCGCCGCCTTGCAGGCGAGCCTCACCGGACCGCGCGCTGCCGAAGTGTTCGGCGACATTGCCAACTTCACCACCATCCAGCCCGTGACCCAGGTCAGCGCCCCGCTCTAGGACACGGCGGCGGTCTAATTGATCGGCCCGATGATCTTGCCCGGGTTCATGATGTTGTCGGGATCGAGTGCCTTCTTGATCGAGCGCATCAGCGACATCGCCTCGCCGTGCTCCTTGTAGAGGTACTTGATCTTGCCGATGCCGACGCCGTGCTCGCCGGTGCAGGTGCCGCCGAGGTGCTGCGCGCGGGCGATCATGCGGTCGTTGAGTCCCTCGGCCCGCTTCAGGTAGGTCGGGTCGTCGGGGTTGACCATCATGGTGAGATGGAAGTTGCCGTCGCCGACATGGCCGACGATGGGGGCGTAGAGCCCGTTGGCCACGATGTCCTTCTGCGTCTCGAGGATGCATTCGGCGAGGTTGGAGATCGGCACGCAGACGTCGGTCGCCCACATGCCCCAGCCGGGCTTGGCGGCCTTGGCGGCCCAGGCCGCGTCGTGGCGCGCCTGCCACATCCTGGTCCGTTCCTCGGCCTGGCTGGTCCAGGCGAAGTCGCCGCCGCCATGATCGGCCGCGATCGCCTGCACCATCTCGGCTTGTTCCTTGGTCCCGGCCTCGGTGCCGTGGAATTCCAGCAGCAGCAGGTTCTTCGCTGGCAGGCTGAGCTTGGAATACTTGTTCACCGTGTCGACCGTCTCGGTGTCCATCAGCTCGATGCGCGCCACCGGGATGCCGGACTGGATGGTCTGGATCACGGTGTTGACCGCGCCCTCCAGGCTGTCGAAGGCGCATGTCGCCGCCACCATCGATTCGGGAATGCCGTAGAGGCGGAGCGTGACTTCGGTGATGATGCCGAGCGTGCCTTCCGAACCCACGAACAGCTTCACCAGGTCGTAGCCCGCGCTCGACTTGCGCGAGCGGCCGCCCAGCCGCATGAGGCGGCCGTCGGCGGTCACGACCTGCAGCGACAACACATTCTCGCGCATGGTGCCGTAACGCACCGCGTTGGTGCCTGACGCGCGCGTGCTCGCCATGCCGCCGATCGAGGCGTCGGCGCCGGGGTCGATCGGGAAGAAGAGGCCGGTGGCGCGGATATACTCGTTGAGCTGCTTGCGGGTGACGCCGGGCTGGACCACCACGTCGAGATCGGCCTCGTTCACCTGCACGACCTTGTTCATGCGGCTGACGTCGAGCGAGATGCCGCCGTTGGGCGCGCTGATATGGCCCTCCAGCGAGGTGCCGGTGCCGAAGGCGATGATGGGGGTCTTGAGGCGGGCGCAGAGCTTGACGATCTGCTGCACCTCCTCGGCCGATTCGGCGAAGACCACGGCGTCGGGCAGGTGTGCCTCGTGGTAGGAAATGTCCTTGCCGTGCTGCTCGCGTACAGCGTGCGCGGTGCTGAGCCGGTCGCCGTAGAGCTTCTTCAGCTCGGCGATGGTGCTGTCGACGTTGAGGGGGCTTGCCGGGGCCGCAGCGGCCATGTTCGTTCTCCTAGCCCCCTTCGCTCCTGCGGAGCTTCGGAGGACCTCTATCAATCGGTTGCTCAAGCCATCCGAAGCTGCGGAGCAGCGAAGGATGGCTAGCGCAGGGCGATTGGATACGCTCAAATGGCCGGAAAGCCAACCTGAGGAAACGCTGCCATGCGCGATGTCTACGTGATCGGCGCCTATACTACGGTCTTCAAGAAGCACCCGGGGCTCAGCTTCGGTGATCTTGCGCGCGAGGCCTATGTCGGCGCGCTTTCGGATGCCGGCATGAAGACCGGTGCCGATATCGAGGCGGGCTGGATGGGCAATTGCGGCATGGGTTTCTGGGGCCAGAATTCGATCCGCGCCCAGGCGCTGTTCCAGCCATTGGTCGAGGAGGGGCTGTTTCCCGAGCGCGTGCCGATGTTCAACGTCGAGAACGCCTGTGCGACCGCCTCGACCGCCTTCATGGGCGCCTGGAAGGACATATTGGCCGGCACCCACGAGCTCTCCTTCTGCATCGGCATAGAAAAGCTCTTCAGCCCCGATGCGCCCGAGCGCACGGCGGGCCTCTTCAACCAGGGCTACATCACCAGCCAGCACGAGAGGCTGCTCGAGGAAATGAACAAGGTCGGTGCCATGATCGGCTCGAAGTTCGAGACCGGGCCCGACCGCACCATCTTCATGGACACCTACGCCATGCAGGCCAAGTGGCACATGTGGAAGTACGGCACCACGCAGGAGCAGATCGCGGCTGGTGCCGCGAAGAACCACAATTACGGCGCGCTGAACGAAAAGGCGCAGTACCGGTTCCAGATGACGCAGGAGGCCGTACTGCAGGACCGGCCGGTGTCGTATCCGCTGACCCGCGCCATGTGCGCGCCGATCGGCGATGGCGCGGCGGCGGCGTTGCTTTGTTCGAAGGAATATCTCGAGAAGCTGCCAAAGGATGTGCAGGCGCGGGCCATCAGGATCGCGGGCGTGGGCTTCTCCGGCGGCATGTACCGCGAGCTCGACCGGCCCGGCCTGACGCGTGCTGCCGCCGACAAGGCTTATAAGATGGCGGGGCTGGGGCCTGAGGACATCGACGTTGCCGAGGTGCACGACGCCACCAGCTTCTGCGAGATCTACCAGTGCGAGATGCTGCGCTTCTGCCCCGAGGGCGAGGGCGGCAAGTTCGTGGGCTCGGGTGCGACCGGCCCCGGCGGCAAGCTGCCGGTGAATACCTCCGGCGGTCTCGTGTCGAAGGGCCATCCGGTCGGCGCCACCGGCCTCTCGATGCTGGCCGAACTCGCCATGCAGCTCCGCGGCGAGGCCGGGCCGCGTCAGGTCAAGGGCGCGGAAGTTGCAATCGCCGAGAACGGCGGCGGCCTCATCGGCATGGAAGAAGCCGTGGCATCGGTGGTGATTCTACAGCGCCCTTGAAACCGTCCCGGAACATCCAACATGGTGTCTCCGGCATGAACTCGGGGGAGACACGGCAATGACCATCCGCTTCGACAATCGCGTCGCCATCGTCACTGGCGCCGGCAACGGGCTCGGCCGCGCGCATGCGCTGCTGCTGGCGAGCCGCGGCGCCAGGGTGGTGGTGAACGATCCCGGCGGTGCGGTGGATGGCAAAGGTGGAGATCATGCCGCCGCTGACAAGGTGGTTGCCGAGATCAAGGCGGCGGGCGGCCAGGCCGTGCCCAACTACGATTCGGTGGCCGATCCGAAGAGCGCCGCCAACATCGTCAAGACTGCCGTCGATTCCTTCGGCACGGTCGATATCGTGGTCAACAACGCCGGCGTGCTGCGCGACAAGACCTTCCACAACATGACGACGGAGGATTTCGACTTCGTCGTAAAAGTGCATTTTCTCGGCACCGCCTACGTGACGCATGCGGCCTGGCCGATCCTGCGCGCCAAGGCCTATGGTCGCGTCGTCGTCACTTCGTCGAACTCCGGCATCTACGGCACCTTCGGCCAGGCGAACTACGGCGGCGCCAAGCTCGCCGTCGTGGGGTTCATGAATGCGCTTCGCCTGGAGGGCCAGAAGTACAACATCATGATCAACGCGCTGGCGCCGGTCGCTGCCACGCGCATGACCGAGAGCCTGATGACCCCGGAAGTGCTCGACAAGTTCCGCCCCGAATTCGTCTCGCCGATGGTGGCCTGGCTCTGCAGCGAGCAGTGCCAGCGCACCGGGGACATCTGGAGCGCTGGCGCCGGAACCTTCGCGCGCATCGAATACCGCGAGGCCGAGGGCGTGCGCATTGCGGGCCGCGCACCCACGATCGAAGACGTGGCCGACAACATCGAGAAGATCGCCGACGTGTCGGCCGGCCGCGTGTTCCGCACCTCCGGCGAAGAAGTCGCTGCTGTGGTGGGCTCCTGAACGCGGAGCCTCCCGCGCGCGATCGGCTGGCCCCGGTAGCGGAATGGCTCATCCGTGACGGACGCCTGCTCACGACGCCGGTCGATTTCATTGCGCAGTTGATGGATCGCGTGGTCGAGGCGGGCCTGCCGATCTGGCGCTTCTATATCGGCCTGCAACTCATCCACCCGCAGCTCCAGGCGATGGGTTTCATGTGGCGACGCGGCGAGCCGGTGCAGGCAATCGCGCGCGGCTACGGCATCCAGTTCACGCCCGCCTATATCGGCAGCCCCATGCAGGAGGCCCGAGAGCAGGCCAGGCCCGTGCGTTACCGGCTGGCCGAGCTCAACGAAAGCAACCATGAAGTGCTGCACGAGGTCCGCGCCGCCGGCGGCACCGACTACTACGCACTTTCCATGCGCATCTCCCATGGCCGGCCGATGCCGGTCGTGACCTTCGCCACCGACCACGAGGGCGGCTTCTCCGCCGCCGACATCGACGACATGCATCGTCTCATCGACATGATGGGCGCCGTGACGGAGATGCACATCGAGCACAGCATCGCCGACACGGTGGCCAACACCTATCTCGGCCGCCAGGTCGGCCAGCGCATCCTGAATGGTGCGATCCGCCGCGGTGACGGCGAGGAGATCCGCGCCGTCCTGTGGTTCTCCGACCTGCGCGACTTCACCGGGCTGAACGAGCGGCTGCAGCCCAGCGAGGTGCTCGAACTTCTCAACAACTATTTCCAGCTCGTCGGCAACGCGCTGGCGGCGCACGGCGGCGAGATCCTGAAATTCGTCGGCGACGGCGTGATGGCCTATTTCCCGGCCGAGGACGCGCTGTTCCTGCCCATGGTGACGGCCGGTGCGCTCAACGCCGCGCGGCAGGTGATCGGCGACATCGAGGCGGCCAACGAGGCGCGCGCCGCTGGCGGCGCCGATCCGGTGCGCTTCGGCATCGGCCTGCATGTCGGCACCGTGACGTTCGGCAACGTCGGCACCGAGGACCGGCTCGACTTCACCGTCATCGGCTCCGCGGTCAATCGGGCGTCGCGACTGGAGGGCCTCACCAAGGCGCTCGGCGTCCAAGTCTGCGCCTCGGCCGACTTCAACGAGGTTTGTATGCAACCGATGAAATCGCTGGGCACCCACCGCCTGCGCGGTGTGCCGAAGCCGGTCGAGATTTTTACGCTTCCGGACTGAGTCCGGTCAGACCAGCGCCTTCCAGCCCTCGATCCAGGTGAGGGCCTCTTCGTCGGGCAGGGGCTGCGACGAGGCATCGACTTCCAGCCGCTCGCCGATGCGCGCGGCACCGCAGCGTGCGAAAATCTCGTCGAGCTTCTTGCCGGCGCCGCAGAACGTGTCCTGGTAGGTCATGTCGCCCAGCGCAATGATGCCGTAGCGATGACCGGAGAGATCGGGCCTGTCGTGCTCCAGCGTCTCGGCCAGCGGCAGGATGTTGGTCGGGATGTCGCCCGAGCCGTGCGTGGCGCAGACCACCAGCAGCACGTCGTTGCCCAGGAAGTCGGTGGCGCGGGCCGCCTTGTCGCTGACGTCGACAGAATGGCCGGCAGCCTTCAGCACCGGCTGCAGAGCGTCGGCCACCATCTGGGCGTTGCCCGATTCGGTACCGACCAGGATCAGGATGCTGGCCATTGCCAAGGGACATACGGGACCGCGTGCCGCCCTGCGACGCGACCGGTTGGCGCGGCCCCGGTTGGCGTGAGGGTGGGCGCATGCCAGTCTGGGCTTCATGGAAGAAACACCCGTCCTTGCCGCCCTTGAGGGCGGCGTCCTCACCCTGACGCTCAACCGCCCGCAGCGGCTGAACGCCATGAGCCATCCGCTGATCGAGGCGATGATCCGCGAATTCGCCCGTGCCCGCGACGATGACGCCGTGCGCTCAGTGCTGCTGACCGGCACCGGCCGCGGCTTCTGCGCCGGCGCCGACCTCGCGGGTTCCGGCCCCGGTGTGGCCGGCCCCGACGGCAGGCCCGATGTCGGCATCGCAATGGACCGGCTGTTCAATCCCATGATCCGCGCCATCCGGGCGCTGCCGAAGCCCGTCGTCGCCGCCGTGAACGGCGTCGCGGCCGGCGGCGGCGCCAACCTGGCGCTCGCCTGTGACATCGTCCTGGCCGCGCGTTCCGCCCGCTTCGACCAGGCCTTCGTGCGTATCTCGCTGATCCCCGATCTCGGCGGCACCTGGTTCCTGCCCCACACCGTGGGCGACGCCCGCGCCCGAGCGCTCGCCATGCTGGGCACTTCCGTGCCGGCCGAGGAGGCCGAACGCATGGGCATGGTCTGGCAGGTGGTCGACGATGCGACCCTGATGGACGAGGCTGGCAAAGTCGCCCGCAAGCTCGCCGCGGGCCCGACGCGTTCCTACGCCGCCATCAAGGACGCCATGAACCGCGCCGGCACCAACACGCTCGACCAGCAGCTCGATTTCGAGCGCGACGCCCAGCGCGAACTGGGCCGCAGCGCCGACTTCAAGGAAGGCGTGGCGGCCTTCCTCGCCAAGCGGCCGGCCAACTTCACGGGACGCTGAATGACCTACAACACCATCCTGCTGGCCAAGGACAATGGCCTGGCCACGCTCACCTTCAACGCGCCCGATCGCCTCAACGCCGTCTCGCGCAAGATGATCGCCGAGATAAAAACCTGCTGGGAGGAGCTAGCGGCCGACAATTCGGTGCGCGCCGTGCTGATCACCGGGGCGGGCCGCGGTTTCTGCGCCGGCGCCGACTTGGCCGATCCCGATCGCGAGGCCAGCGCCACCGCCGATTCCGGCGCCGCGCTCGACAAATACTTCAATCCCGTGATCCGCCTCATGCGCACCATCCCCAAG
>NZ_SCVH01000101.1 GCF_004296935.1 Reyranella sp. | reverse complement strand
CGTCTTACTGGATGACGATCTCGACGCGGCGGTTCTGCGGCTCGCGGACACCGTCCGCGGTCTTGACCAGCAGGCCCGCTTCGCCGCGGCCGATGACGGCGATCGCCGTCGCCGGCACGCCTTCGCGCACCAGGGCATCCTTGACCGTGTTGGCGCGGCGCAGCGACAGCGCCATGTTGTAGGCTTCCGGGCCCGACGTGTCGGTGTGGCCGGTCGCCGTGATGCGGGCGTTGCCCTTGGTCTTGTAGGCCTGGGCCGCCTGCTTGATCGTGTTCAGCGCCTGGGCCGAAAGGTTCGAGCGGTCCCAATCGAAGAACACCATGAACGACGGCGGCGCAACGACCGGCGGCGGCGGCGGCGCAGCGGCCGGCGCGTCACCGAACTTCAGCTGGATGCTGGCCATCAGCGAGAAGTTCTGGTTCGGGATGCTGGCGCTCAACGTGTAGGGCGTGCCGCCCAGGTTGCTCGAATAGGCGTAGGTCGGCGTGGTGGTGCCGTAGTAGCGGCCTTCCAGGTTCACGCGGAACATGGTGTCGATGTTCCAGCCGAGACCTGCGATGGCCTGGTAGGCAAACGCCGTGGCGCCGGCCGACCCGCCAGAATCACCAGCGGTGAGGAACGCCACGCCAGCACCGGCGCCGACGTAGGGAACGATCGTCCCGCCCGCATTGAAGTCATAGAGCAGGTTGGCCATGATCGAGACTTGATTGACAAAGCCGTTAACGCTGCCGGCGACGCCGGGGACGGTCAGCGTCCCGGTGTTGGCGCGATAAACGCCTTCGAGTTCGACGCGCGGGCCGATGAAATCGTAGCCGATCATACCGCCGGCGAGCCAACCCGTGTTGTAGGTTCCGTTTACCGTTCCGGACGCCACGGTGCCGGGCACCGCGACCGTGGCGGTAAAGGAATTGTTGAGGAGCCAATTGAGGCCGCCTTCGGCACCAATGTAGAAACCGCCCGGCTGGAGCGATTGCGCCTGGCTGGCCATCGGCAGCGCAACCAGCGCAGCGGCAGCGATAAGTGCCTTCTTCATGTCTCGATCTCCCCTTATTTTCACCAAACCCGGGACACAAGCGCGCGGGCCGAACGCGACTTTACAATGACGGCAGAGTGTAACCGAGGGTCCCGGCGACAAGCCATCCTCTACAACGGCTGCTAAGTCATTGTTTCAACAGCTGTGGCAACACAGTCACAGTGCATTGCGGCAAAGTTCCCGTTTTGTTCCAGCCACGCTCCTCCCTGTGGGATATTCCTGGTGTCAGGGTCAGGTTTTCGGCAGCAAATTGCGCCTTTCGGCGATCCCCAACAGGTTAGTCGCCCCGCCCAGCAGCGACTGGGCGATCCCCAGACCCGGATCATGATTGGTGAGCGGCGGCACCACCGAATTTGCCAGGAAATCGGCCTGCGCGGTCTGGTTGGCCGCCTGGATCCGCTGGTTCCAGGCTTCCCGCACCGCCTGGTAGCGCGTGGCGAGCGCGTCCTGCTCGCCAAAAGCGGCGGCGTCGCCCAGCAGGTCAAGCGGCGAACCCAGAAGATCGCTGCCCTGGGCCGCGAAGCGCGCCTGAAGGGTGCCGAGCAGCAGCGAGGTCTTGCGCCGCTGGCGCTCCTCTTCGACCGCGCCGCGCCGCTCGGCATCCTGCGCATTGTATTCCGAGACCGCCGCGGCGTTGCGCGCCTGCGCGGTCTGATAGGCCGTCTGGTAGGCCGCCTGCCAGGCGCGGCTGGCCTGCTGCGCCGCCGCCTGCTGGGCCTGCTGCGCTTGTTGCGCGACGCCCACTGCCGTTGTGGCGGCAGACAGGCCCATTGTTACCATCGTGGCAATAGGTACCGCGGCTATAGGTGCACACATCTTATCCTCCTTGAGGTTTATGAATGGACTGGCCGGGTCGGCCTGCAACCGAAGGTTGGTTGTCCCCGCTCAGGTCAGGTAGTTCCCCGAGCGAATTGAAAGCGGCTGTCGATCAGCGGTTCGAGGATGCTCATCTGGCGCGGGCCGATCGCCTGCGCGAGATAGCGGTCCTTCAGCTCGCCCAGCATCGGCATCGCCTCGGCGATGCCGCTCAGCGCGTCCTCCGGGCCCTTGCCCGCGAGGCCCGTCTCCGGGTCGTGCAGGAGATTGCGGATCTCGCCCGCGAACCCGGTGTCGAGCTGGCGGGCGTACAACTCGTCGGCCTGGATGCCGATCGGGTGGTCATCCACCGGCCATGGTTCTTCCACCGGCGCTGCCTCGGGCAGCCCCTCTATCTTGATGCTTGAGGCCCTCTACTTAGCTCGAAGCGGCGGCACGCTCTGACCAATCGCGACCATGATGGGAATCGTACCGTCGGCTTTACGCCAACAGACGATACGATTGATCAATGGCGCGAGTGACTTGGTGCCGATTTCGAAGTCGGCACGCCAGACCTCTCCCCAAGTGTCGCTTTGCGTCACCAACTGCGCGCCCAACTTCCAATCTCCGAAAGGTGGAAAATTATTGAGCCCGGCCATACATTCCGCTGCAAACGCTGTATTTTCCGACGCGAGTTCCTCATTGGTTGCCGGCTCCACTGACGGAGCCTGCGTCGTGTCTTCCGTTGCATTGTCTGATGTCATGCTTAGCCCCGGTTTGCACAATTAAGTTATTTCAATCTATGATTGTCTACTAAAATAGTAGAACAACCCACTTGGCAAGCATCGCCACCTACTGAATTACTGTAGAGTCTGTGGCGCTGGCGTGAATCGGCCATCCCCCTTTGATCCCTTGGGAACGGTGACGCGAGAGCGATCTGGAAAATTGATGATGGCGCCGCCGACGTCGACGCGGCCGAGCTTCTCGGCGCCGGCGGCCATCGCCTGGCCCGCCTGCATCGCCATCTGCTGCTGTTGCACCTGCAACATGAGAGCCGACACTAGTTGTTCTTAAATACAACCTGGCGTAGGTTTCTCTTCGCCCTTCCACATGTCATCTAGCTGGTCTGCTTACCCGCAAGCGCCGACTCTGGCGTGCCATTTGGGCGCCTTTGTGGCCAATATCGAGAGGGACACTACCTTTGGTTGTCCCTTAGCCGACTATGCGGTCACGAAATCAGCGACTTCACGATCCCCAATGTCGGATCGACGTTGCCCGCCGCCGTCTCGTAGTAGTGGGCCTTGGGGCGGCTTAACTGCAACATGTTTGGATGATTCCAAACATGCGATTGGCGACGGCGAAGCAGACATGTAGTGCGAACACGGCGACGGCGACTGGCGAGAAGCGGCGCTCCCTCCAACCGGCGACCTGAAAGGGAATGGCGGCGGCCGTCAACACGAGGTACGCCCACATGACATACTCATGCAAGACGGCATCGCGATAAACCCGATGATAGGGCGTCGGATCCTCGTTGTAGTCCCAGATATCACCAGCGCTTGCGAGGAAAATGGAGATCAGGAAAAGCCAAAGGCCCCAATAGGCGACGGCGCGAATAGCTCCGAGCCATCGTGCTCGCACCGTGCCCGGATTCGTTTCGGCAGATTCTGTGGAAGCCACCGTTTCCGCCGACTCAATCATCATGGACAAGGATGCTCGCCCCACATTCTGACGAGATTAAGGTACCGGTGGGGAGTAATCGACATACAGCTTTAGGTCGATCCCTAGATCCCAGAAGGCCCTGGAAAAGCGCGACATACTACCGGTGAGATCAATGCAGCCGGCCGATCCCCGAGACCATCCCCCATGAATTGCCATGTCTTTGCGGCCAAACGTCAGGCCGCTGTCCTCCGTCTCTTTCGTTGGATCGGCCCATACGCGTTCTGAACCCCAGCTACAGAGCGAGCCTGGCCACTTGCCGGCGTCAACGTCCGCTATCTTTGCCGTTCCATACAGAGCCCCCTTGAGGTCGATACTTTGGAATCGACTCATCTTGATGTCGTAGGCCCCTTCGGGAATTGGGCCGTAACCAACTTTGTTCTGATCCTTGGCGCTTCCGAAGTTCTCCTTGCCGGATACTGCTGGCCATTCCTCGATGACGTCCTCGCCGTGATAAAGCTTGAGATATCTGCCATCGAATTTCAGGTGGTACTTCGACCGGTCGGGCCTGTTCAGCTCCGGGTTCTTCTTCGGCCTTATCGGGTCGAGCATTTGCGGCGGAGCCGGCAGGTCGTTGATTGAGTTAGGCAATACTGGATCGCCTGCTGCTCGCGGTGGAGGCGCATCAAGAGGCGCGGGCGCCTGTTCTGACTTCGCCTGCGCTATCTCGACGCCAGATGGGCTTGCATTTTCCGGCTGCCTTTTCTGACCTTCGGCCCCGAGGTGTTGCGCTTCTTCGTCAACGATGCGAACAAGATCGTTTTCAGTCGGCACTCGGCCGTTCAACTTGGGAAAATCGGCTACGCGATGCCGAACTTTCTCTCGCACTATCTGGCCGAGCGCAGCGTCAGCCTCGAAGCCCGCACTTACAACCGCATCCTCGACAAGGCGTCGCGACGCTCGCGCGAATGCTACGTGACCTGCCGGGTCGCCGTTGCGAATCTCGTTCTGCAAATCCACCAAACGATGGGTGCTCTCCGCACCCAGATCCAAGACATATTCGTCCAGTTTGATGGAGGCGAAACTAGCGGGACGATCAATCAGCTCCCGCTCGAGGCGATCGTACAAACCCAAGTCTGGCTCGATGTGTCCCTGGACACTTGCGAAGAGTCGAAAGGCCGCCATCTGATCCGGCGACATCTTCGACCTCAAGCCCGATGGGATGTCCGTGAACAACGCCGTCGGATTTTCCGTCTGCCATTTTAGGACGTCGGCAACGGCTTGGCTGCGCCCGGCCAACCACTCCTTCCCGGCCCGAAAGAATTGCGCGAATGCTTCGCTCTGAACAAGCCCACGCAAGCGTGGGGAACTATTGTCGTCGAGTTGCGTGGTGGCCTGATCGAGGAACCACCTGATATCGGGACGCGGTCGAGCTGTAGATTCAAGATCTGGAACGTCAGCCGTAGATGGCGCGATCGACATTCTCGCCCATCCAGTCCTCAGATCATCGCCAATACGCGCAACCGCTTTGTCCTCCGACGCTTCGACAAATCGACGGTCAATCGCCACTTGCCGTTCTGGCTGGATCACGTCCCGGGCATGCTCGTAGAGATTGGCGGCGCCGTCGGGGTCCTGGCCGATGGCCTGCTCAATCGCACCGGCATAGAGATCGCTCAGGCCCTGACGTACGGTAGTGTCAGTCTGGGTCGCATCCCATCCCTTGCGCTCACCCTGGTAGCGCAGCTCGCCCACCGCAGCCTGACCCAGCACCCGCAACTGCGCCGGATCGTGCCAAGCGAGCGCCGCGTCCTGATGGAAGCCGGCAAGGCGCTCGGCCACGATGCGGTCGTCGAGCGCCGACGTTGCCTGCTGCGCGAGGCGGCCAAGGTCGCCGGTGGCGCGGTCGAGGCGCGTGTCGATCAGCGGCTCGAGGATGGCCCTCTGGCGCGGGCCGATCGCCTGCGCGAGATAGCGGTCCTTCAGCTCGCCCAGCATCGGCATCGCCTCGGCGATGCCACTCAGCGCATCCTCCGGGCCCTTGCCCGCGAGGCCCGTCTCCGGGTCGTGCACGAGGACGCGGATCTCGCCCGCGAACCCGGTGTCGAGCTGGCGTGCGAACATCTCGTCGGCCTGGATGCCGATCGGATCGTCGTCCCCAATGTCGTTGGGCGGCCACGCTTCCGCTTCCGGCCGCGCCACGGGCACAGTCGGGTAAATCGTCGTTGCCATATCCGTTCTCCGGGTTAGCGGCCCACCAGGGCCTGAAGGGCGTTCTTGCCGCCGCCGACGTCGACGCGACCGAGCTTCTCGGCGCCGGCGGCCATCGCCTGCCCCGCCTGCAATGCCATCTGCTGCTGTTGTACTTGCGCCCGCTGCTGGCGCGCCGCCGTCGCCTTGTCGGTCGACACGATCAGCCGCGCCGGCACGCCCAACAGATCGCCGTAGGCGTCGACCGTCTGGTCGATATCCAACTTGTCCAGCACGTCCGGCTTCATCGCCGCGGCGCGGCCGGCGAAGTTCACGAACCGCTCGATGCCGCCGGTCGCCACCGAACGCTGGGCCTGGGCGAGCGACGAGACATACTCGATGCCGACACCCGTGCCGGCCATCGCTGGCGGCAGTTCCGGCACCTGCCCCGCCCGCTCCATCAATCCGAACACCCGCTTGATCAGCGGATCGAGCAGCTCGTCGTGCAGCCGCTCCAGCACCGGCCCAAGCATCACCATCTTCTCCTCGCGCCGCTCGACGATCTCGGTCGCGCTGCGCACGTCGTCGAGCTGGCTCATCATCAGGAACAGGTCGGCGTAGAAGGCTGCCTGGATGCTGCGCTGCCGGTCGGCGATCGCCGAGGCGAGGTGATTGAGCGGCGGGTTTATCTGGTAGGCCGGACGGAAACCCACGCCGGTCGGGTCGGCGACGTAGGTCACCGCCCCCGACAGCGACGACGCTGTGTCGTTGCGCAGACTGGGCGGCGCCACCATCGGCGGGTTCACCATCTTCTCCAGCGCCTGACCGAAACGCTTCTGCAGGACCTGCAGGCCCTTCACGTCGGGCAGCGCGTCCATGCCGGGCGAGCGGCCCCATACGTCGTTGCCGACCAGATGCCAGCGCGGGCACATCGCCGGGAAGGACTCGAAGCCCGACACCGCCAGCAGGCACTCGTCGGCACCCGTCTTCTCATAGTAGACGGACCGAAACGCCATGTTGCGGTTGTCGGCGCGCTCGAGGTCGCGACCCTCGTTGGGCTCGATGGCGTGCACGACCATGACCTCGCGATCCCAGGTGCCGGCGTCGTACTGCTCGCGCACCAGCGGCGAGACCGCGTCGCGGCCGAAGCGCTCGACGAGCTGGAACACGGTAAGCGGGAACTCGCGGTAGAGCGTGTTCACCACCTGGCGGTCCGACGAGGCCAGCCAGTATTCGCCCACCGTCAGCGGCCAGGCGCGAACGATCTCCTCGTCGTCCTCCAGGATGAGCAGGGCGGCGGAGCCGAACACGCCCAGCTCCTCGTAGACCGTGGCGAGCGCGTTGTAGAGGTTGGAGCGCGCGAAGACGCGCAGCATCGCCTCCTGCACGCGATCGAGCCAGACGCGCACGCCTGGCGCCTGCGCTAGTGCCGGATCGCCGACGGTCAGGCGGAACCACGGTCTGGCAGGCGAAGTGACGCCCGACATCAGACCCGAGGCCAGGGTGCGGGCGGCCAGGGTGCCGGTCGAGTCGAGCATCTTGCCGTTCAGCTTGCGGCCGCGGTCGCCCTGGCCGGCGAAGCTCAGGAACTGGCCGCGGCGCGGCAGGATATGGTCGCTGAGCTCGCGCCAGTGCTGGAACCAGCTCTGGCGCTCGCGGTCGAGCGCGCCCATCCGGCGCTCGCAGTGGCGACGCAGGTCGCCGTCAGAAAGGGTCATGGTCTTCACTCCTCTCATTGACCCAGCAGGGTCTTGAAGCCGGTGGTCTTGGGCGCCGGCGCATCGGCGAGGCCGAGGCCTGAGGTGGCGATGGTGCTGCGGTAACCCTGCAGGCCCGCGGCCCGACGGCGCGCGTCCTCGCGCGCGGCCTTCACCGCGGGATCGGCGGCCTGGGGCGGTTCGGGTGGCGGTGGCGGCGCCGGCGGCATCGCGGGCATTGGCGGCATCGAGGGGGCGGCGGCACCAGAAAAGAAGCACATGATTGATATCTCCTGTGAGCTAGAGGTCGTGGAACATGTCGTAGTCGTGGTCCTCGTCGAGGATGCGCGGCTTGAGATCGGCCTCGCGCCGTTGCCAGACCGGATGGACCGGCTGGGCGAAGGTGAGCGCCAGCGCATCGCCGAGATCGGGCGAGGCGAGGCCGCGTTTCTTCATGTCGTCCTTGCGCTCGAGCTGGATGGCGTTGCGCGCGTCGTAGCCGTACTCGACGCCGGTGAGGTCCTGGGCGAGCGCCGTATCGTCGGGGACGGCGCCGGCCTTCAGCCATTCCTTCATCCGTCCCCAGATCTCGGCGCGCTTGTTGGCGAACAGCGGGCCGCTGCCCTCCGCCGTCCAGCGGTCGGGCTTGCCGGCGAAGTTGACGCCGATCACATGCGGCACGCCGAGCTGGCGCAGCCGGTCGACAACGCCGCCGCCCACCCCGCCCTCGTCGACGAATACCGCGTCGGCGCGATGCTGGGCCGCCGCCTCGACCACCCGGCCCGACAGCGTCATCGTATCGACGCCGCGCAGCACCAGTGGCGGCCGGCTGCGGGCATCGAGGCCCTTGCGGGCGAAGATCACTGAGCGGTCGTCGCCGAAGCGAGCGACATCGACACCGATCACCGTCGGTTCATCAGGTTGGACCGTCGGTTCGCGGCGCATCGCCTCCGAGACGCTCTCGGAATCGATGAACTGCATGGAGCCGGCGCGCGGGAAGACGCCGCGCACGCGCACGCGGACGAAATCGCTGTCCTCCCCATAGTCGTCGGCCCAGCGCTGGAGCTGGGCCTTGTTGGTGATCCTGACGGTGCGCGAGTCGACCTGCCGGCCTCGCCATCGATGGGCGAAGCGGGCGAAGCACTCGCGGAAGCGACCGGTGTTGCGCGTCGGATTGCCGAACACCAGCCACAGAAGCTCGGTCTCCTTGTCGGTGAGCGCACCCTCGGTGGTGTCCCAGATCACGTCGGGGATCGCCGAAGCCTCATCGAACACCACGATGGTGCGCTTGCCCTGATTATGCAGGCCAGCGAAGGCTTCGGCGTTGGTCTCCGACCACGGCACGAGATCGAGCCGCCAGGTCTGCCCGTGGCCCACGACGCGGGAGGCCAGTGCCATCGACGTGAAGTCAAACCACTCGCGGTACTCCCAACCGCGCAGCCACTTTGCCAGCTCGGCCCAGGTCTTGGTGCGAAGCTGCGTCTCGGTGTTCGCTGTCACGACGCCGCGCGTGTCCTGGTGCGTGCCCATCGCCCACAGCAGAATCCAGGCGACCAGCGCCGACTTGCCGACGCCGTGGCCCGAGGCGACGGCAATCCGTACCGCCTCGTCCGGCGTGGCCAATCCCGCCCCGATCTCCTGCAGCACCTCACGCTGCCAGTTGTCAGGCACGGCCTTGAGGGTCTGCGTCACGAAGCCGAGGGGATCGCGCGCCCAGCGCGCCATCGCCTCGAGCAAGGGCGCAGCGTCGACCTTCGCGTCTCGCCGCATGGTATCTCTCCAATGAACGATCATTCAGCAATTGCGGCAGCCGGCAGGCCAAAAGCCCCCGGAAATGCCTTACCGGCGCCCGCCTGCCGTCAGGGCCGGCGCGCCTAATCGGCGTCATGGTCTACAAGCTCAACATCCTCCATCTCCTGATCGCGCTCGGCGCCGCCGGCTGCGCCGGTGTCGTGCTGCGCGAGGCAAGCGGCCGCCTTGTGCATCCCTCGCGACTGTTCGCGGCGCCGCTGCTGGCCGCTGTGGCGGCGCTGTTCCCGCTGGCCGTCGTCTCGCCCGAGTGGCGCGAGCCCCGGCTGTGGGGCGCTGCCCTGGCGGTGGGCGCGCTGGCGGGTGCGGTGCGCGGCTTCACCATGCGGCTGCAGGTCGACCACACGTGGACGCTGATCCGCCTGCCGCGCGGCCGCGACGGGCTGTGGATGGCAGCGGCGCTGGGCGGGCTCGCGGTCCTCACCGTGGCGCTCACGCTCGCCGACGCCGAAGCGGCACCCTTCGAGGCGCTGGCCGCGGCCGGCGCGGCGGCGGTGGCGGGCCACCTCGCCGGCCGGGCGCTGGCGCTGTTCGTGCGCACCGCGCACTCGCCGCACCGCGACCTGGTCCGGTTGTAGGGTCCGGCTGCCACCGTCGATGCCGCGGGAACCCACCGCGGCCGGGCGCGTTGACCCTTGGACCGCAACAAGGACGCAAGCCCGCCCGGCGCACTTACTCATGCGTCGAAGTAGCCCCCCAGCGTTCGACGTGTCCGAAGCCCGTCCGGCAATCCATCTCGCTGGGCGGGCTTCGTTGCGCCCGACGCCCGGGGCCGCAACCGATCCGGGCCTTCGGCACACTCCTTGCGTCGTCGATCACGGGAAAGATGACCACAGGCAGGTGTGGTATCACCCGCCGTGCCGCACCATTCACCTTCCCGGGGCGCCTTTCCCTCGGGAAGCGTCATGTCGCCGTCATCCGCCTCGCTATAAAGTTGCCTCGTGATCCTCCATCTCAATCTCCTTCATCTCGTGCTGGTGCTCGGCGCCATGGTGTCGGTGCAGCTGGTGCTGCGGGAAATCCGCCGCCGCACCATGCGGCGCTGGAAGCTGTTCGTGCCGCCGCTGGTGGCGGTGGCGGTGGCGATGATCCTGATACTGTTCCAGCTCGCGGCAAGGCAGCCGGCGTGGTGGTTCGGCGCCCTGTTCGCACTCGGCCTCGTGGTCGGCGCGCTGCGCGGTGCCACCATGCTGCTGGATGTCGACCATACGTGGCGGCTGGTACGACCGACCAGCCGGCGCGCCCTGCTGTGGGTGAGTTTGATCATTCCGGTCGCGGTCGGGCTCGAGATCGGCGGCGCGCTGGCCGGCCCGCCGGGCGACCCGTGGCGGCTGGTGGCGACGCTGGCCGCGGTACTCGCCGCCGGCTTGCTGGCCGGCCGCGCGCTCGCACTCGCCTACCGCCTGTTCGGCGCGCCGCATGTCGATTTGCGCTGAAGAGGGGGCTGCGCCGGTGAGGACGAGGCCGTCCGGACGCGGGTTCCGCATCCTGCCAAAATTTCTACCATAAACCTGCTGAACTTGCAACTCTTATTTTCACTTTTTTGACCACACCTTGCGCGGCCGGCGCCGCCGGAGGCAAAATCAGGCCATGGAACCCGAGCCCAGCCTGATCATGATCCAGTTCCTGCAGTGGGTGGCCGACCGGCCGCGCCGCCGCGCCGACGTGCTGGATGCTTGGCAGAGCTCGTGCCCGCGCTTCCCGGTGTGGGAGGACGCGCGCGCCGAGGGCCTCGTCCGCCAGACGGGCGGCGGCGAGAACCGCGTGGAGCTGACCGCGCACGGCCGCCGGGCGCTGGCCCGGGCGCGTGCCCTGGAAGTCGGCCTTCAGGCCAGCCCGCGGATGAGTCCGCGGGCCAACGCTCGGGTCAACTAAGCGCGAGCGGGTCCGGACCGTAGGTGTTGGACCCCGCCGTGCCGCGCAGGAAGCCGCACTCGATCAGGTACCAGAGGCCGCCGATCACCGGCACCAGGGCGATCAGGATCCACCAGCCCGACTTGTTGCGGTCGTGCCAGCGCTTCACGCCGGCGGCAAGGCCGACCCAGACGATAAGGATATAGACTACCGCCAGGATCAGGCCGGGGACCGTGCCGACCGATCTCAAGGCCGCCTCCGGATCGGTCGACAGGGCGGCACCGCCAACGACGGCGCCGAACACGACCGCCATGACGACCCACATTGCGATGTGAACAAGCCAGAACTTGGCACGGTTGATCCGCCCCTGGAAGCTGAACAGAAGGCTCTGCATTGCATTCCCCCCACAAGCGCACATTGACCCGGATCGGGCCCGTCAAAGCTACTCTCCCCACCCCCGGCGGTACATTCTATAGTGTGCACATGACCCTCCAGCGCGCCGCCCTGTGGGCGATCGTGATCGCCGCCACCATCTACCTGCTGGTCGCCGGCCGCGGCCTCCTGATGCCGATCGTGCTGGGGCTGGTGCTCTGGTACATGGTCGACGCCCTGGCCGACGCCTTCGAGCAGCCGCGGCTGGCGCGTGTCCACCTGCCGCGTCCGATCGCGCTGCTCGCCGCCGTCCTCGTCATCGGCGGCCTGTTCTGGGTGCTGGGCCGCACCATCGGCAGCAACGTGACGGCCGTCATCGCCGCCTCGCCCAACTATGAAAAGCGCCTGCAGGGCCTGGTCACGGCAGGGGCCAAGATGATCGGCGTCGAGCAGGCGCCGACGCTGGGCGAACTGTTCGACCGCATCAGCCTCGCCGACACGCTGGGCAGCGTCGCCGGCGCGGCAGCCTCGGTCGTCAGCATCACCGGCATCGTACTGATCTATGCCGGCTTCCTGTTCGTCGAGCAGGCGCATTTCGGCCGCAAGCTCGCGATCGTCTTCGGGCACGACGCCCACCAGGCGCGGGTGCGGGCGGTGCTGGAGCGGATCGACCGCGAGATCCGCAGCTACATCCGCATCAAGACCACGCTTGCCACCGCGACGTCGGTCCTGGGCTATGTCGTGATGGCCTGGGTCGGCGTCGACTTCGCCGGCTTCTGGGCGGTGATGCTCTTCTTCCTCTACTACATCCCGACGGTGGGCTCGATCCTGGCCATCGCGGCGCCGGCGATCCTAACCCTGGTGCAGTTCGACCACCTGACGCCGTTCCTGATCGTGCTGCTGGTGATCGGCACCGTCCAGATCGTGACGGCGAACGTGCTCGAGCCTGCCCTGCTCGGCCGCTCGCTCAATCTCTCGCCGCTGGTCGTGATCGTCTCGCTGATCGTTTGGGGCACGATCTGGGGAGTGGTCGGCATGTTCCTCTGCGTGCCGATCATGGTGGTGGCGCTGATCGTGCTGGCGCAGTTCGAGACAACCCGTCCCGTCGCCGTGCTGTTGTCGGCCGACGGCGAAATTCCGGAGCAAGCGCCATGAAAGTCGGAGTCCTGACGCTCACGCTCTTGTCCGCGGTCGCCGGCCTGGCGATGGCCCAGACCCCCTCGGCGCCCCCATCGGCCGCGTCGCGCGAGGAAGGCCAGCCGCCGGGACCCGAGGTCAGATATGTCTGCCCCGGCGGCACCGATTTCGGTGCCCACTTCTCCAAGGATGGCGACCTCGCCACGCTGATGGTCGCCGGCCATCCCGAGATCGAGTTGCCGCGCCAACGCTCAGGCTCGGGCTTCGCCTACGGCGACTCCTACTACGAACTGCGCGGCCGCGGTCGCGAAGCGACGCTGACGGCCGCCGGCCGGTCGATGCGCTGCCATGCCGCCGGCCGACCCGGCGATCCGCCGCGCACTTTCACGGGCGCCGGCCTCACCCTCACGCTGCTCCCTGACGGGACGTTTCGCTTGCGCGAGCGCCGTGACGGCACCGGTGAGCCGCAGTTCGACCTCGGCCAGTGGACGCAGGAAGTGGACGGCGGCGTCCGGCTGGTCCTGCGGGGCAGCCTCGTCGCCAGGCGCGTCTTCCGCCAGGCCGACAGCGGTCGCCTGGTCGCCGACAACGGCACCGAGCTGGTGCAGACGGCCACCGCTGACAAGATCGATGGGCGGTTCCGCCTCGAGGGCCTCTACCGCGACGCCCAGGATGGCGGGCTGTTCGCCGAATGCTTCACCGGCCGCACGTTCCCCGTGGCGCCCGGGGGGGCCGAACCGGATCTCGAACGCGCCTGGATGGAGGCGGCCCCATCGCGGGACGCCCAGCTCTTCTTCCAGATCCTTGGCCGCTTCAGCGACGACGGCCAGATCGAGGTCGACCGCGTCCTCAATCTGAAAGCCAACGCGACTTGCCCGCCGCCGGCGCCCAGAAGCGCGGCGCTACGCGGCACCGAGTGGCGTGCCATCGAGATCGACGGCGAGCGGCTGGCGTTCGGCGACGGGCTGCGCCGGCCGACGCTGACCCTCAACGACGATGGAAAATTTTCCGCATCGACCGGCTGCAACAGCGTCGGCGGCGACTACGCGCTCGATCCCAACGGCCTGCGCTTCGTCGCCGGCCCCATGACCCTGGCGGCCTGCCCGCCGCCATCCGATGCCGTCGAGCGGCGTTTCATCGACGCCCTGGCCGCGGTCAAGAGCGCCCAGCTCGCCGCGATCACGCTCGATCTCAAGGACGCCAGTGGCAAGCTCCGCCTGCGCCTCGAGGCCAGAGGTCGCTAAGGCGCGCTGGTGGGTAGCCGCTAGGGCTCCGCGGTCGGATCGGCCTGGAGCACGAGAATCCTGCCGCCAGGATCGAGGTCGACCCGCAAGAAAGGCAGGCCGGACGGAGTCGCCTGATCGAATTCACGGACGATTTCGTCGAACAGCCGGACATAGAGCTTCCACTCGACCATGCCCGACTCGATCGGCATGCGCGCGGGCTCGCGCCAGTCGAGGGCCCGGACGCCGCTCTTCAGGACATTGTCGACCGGACGGTCACGGACCAGGGTCGCCTCGAAGCGGCCGATGGTGGCGGTCCGCGCCGCCTTCGTGGCCGGCCGCGCGAGCACGGCGATGCAGATCTGGTTGGGATCCTCCTCGGGCACGAACTCGACCGAGCCGGCGTTCATCGTCGAATCGGCAATGTCGTCGAGCCAACCCAATCGCTCGACGATGACGACGCGCCGGCGCTCCTTGTCGAAGCGCCAGCCGGCGGGCGGATCGAAGCAGCGGCGCACGGTGCGCGTCTCTCCGGGCGGCGCCCGCGACAGAATCTCCGGTGACACCAGCGTATTCGATTCGAGTTCCGTTGTACGTACCCGCTGGTCGAGAGCAAACGATCCGGGGCGATCGGGCAGCACCGTGAACAGGAGCTGGAACGTTGCCGAGCGGGAGCCACGGCGGACGATCAACGATCCCGACGCGAAGGTCGTGCGGGCCGCTTCGTTGGCGAAAGCGCTGCGCGGCACCGAGAACCGCAGCCGCTCCGGCGCAAGCGTGGCGTCGCCGCGCCAGGTTCCGACCGCCAGAACCGGCGGCGGTCCGCCACTCGAGTTAAGAAAGACTCCAGCCACTTCGATCTGGACCGCCGGATCGTCGTCACCCGATGTCGCGAAGTCCGGCGCATAGCGCGGCACGGTGGGCATTCCAGTGGGCGGCACCACGGAGGGCGCCGCCAGCCCACCTGCCGCTGGCGGCATGTCGAGCCGAAGCGCGCCTTCCGGCGGCACCGAGCCGGAAGCACCCGGCGTCAGGGTGAGCTCGCCCGTGGCACGGCGCGGCGGCACGAAGCGCGGCGTGTAGGCAAGCACCAGCGGCGCGTCGTCCAGGCCTGCGATTCTTTCCAGTTGAGTGGTCGCCTGCTCGGCCGCCTTGCGGGCGGCGCGCCGCGCGCCTTCCCCGGGCCGATCGAGGGCGTCCTTGATGGCTGCATTCAGCCGGTCGACCTCCGCAAAGGCCTGGAGACGGGCGGGCGGCAACCGATCGAAGGCACGCTCCGCGTCGGATTCATAGCGCGCCGCGAGGGTGTCGGTCAGCAGGCCGGCGACCCGAAACGCCTGAAGCAGGCCGATCCTTGCTTCGCCATCGGCGCGCGCCTGAAGGCTTGCCCGCTCGGCCCGAAGCGCCGCGAGCTTCTCGCCGATCGTGGCCTCAGTTCCGGGCGGCGTGGTGCGGCCGAACAACAGGAAGAGCGCGGCGGCAACGCACAACATGCCGATCGCCACGACACCGATGGTGCGCAGGCGCTTGCCATTCCCGGTCGGTTCTCGGGCAGCCGTCATGCGGCGGGTTCTAGCACGGCCGTCGGTGGAGGTACTGGCGGCGGATTGTCAGGACGAGAAAGACCCGTCAGTACGAAAAGAGCCGGTCAATATGAGAAGAGCACGGGCAGCGGCGAACTGAGGATGAGGTGGCGGGTCATGCCGCCGAAGATCATCTGGCGCAAACGGCTCTGCGTGTAGGCACCTTTCACGATCAAGTCGGCGCCGACGGCGATCGCCGTGTCGACGATCGTCTGGCCTGCCGAGCGCGAGCCCGGCTTCTCGTGCTGGCTGGTGACGTTCAGTCCGTGGCTCTTCAGGGATTCCGCGATCTCAGCCGAGGTCGGTCCCGGCACCATCGCGCCATCGACGCTCAGCACCACGATCGCCTCGGCGCCGGCCAGCACCGGCATTGCCAGCGAAATGGCGCGCGCGCTCTCGGTGGAGCCGTTCCAGGCGAACAGGATCCGCTTGCCCACCAAGCCGTCAGCACCCGTCGGCACGACCAGAACCGGACGGCCCGAATCGAACAGCGCCGTTTCGAAGACGCTTTCCGGCATTTTCGGCAGCGCCCCCGGCTGGGGCAGGACGATCAGGTCGTAGGCGCGCCCGATCGTGCCGATCGCTGTCGGGCCGCTGTCGTCAGCCGAACGCCATTCGGACCTGAGGCCCACCGCCCGTTGGTCGAACGCCTGTTTCACCGCGGCGACGCGCTGCCGTTCCTCGGCGTCCTCGGCCAGGCCGCCACCTATCGGCGCCCCCATGCCGGCATCGGCCCAGGCCATGCTCATGACGCCATAGGACGGCGGCTCGAGCCCGACCAACCGGGCGTCGAACTTCCGCGCCATCTTCGCCGCCAAATCGAACGCGGACGGATCTTCTGCCGTCCAGGCCATTGTCAGAATTGATTTCATGACATGCGCTCCCTGCTGCCGAACGATAACACGGGGATTGCCGCCGCCCGACCCTCAACTTCGTTCGCCGGCCGAAGAATGGCCGGCGGAAGCACGACGTGAACAAGTTGATACAATTCATTCGTTGAATACATTATTCAAATCAATAAGTTAATATCAATACCTCAACTATTCATTGAGGTAGGGGCGCATATCGGCCCCAGCGATTGTGTCGATCACCCCGGCAGTCCCCAGAACATCGACGGGGCGGTGGACGCAAAAGCCGATCAAAAGACGTCTTTTTTTGGAGATATAAATGCTGTCCATTTTCCGTCGCCTCATGAAGAACGAAAACGGCGCCACCGCGATCGAATACACGTTGATCGCCTCGCTGATCGCCGTTGCCGCCATCACCGCCATGAAGACCGTCGGTGGCAAGATCACGAACACGCTGACCGCCGTCAGCAACAATCTCACCTAGCCTGGTCAACCCCGGTTCGGTCGAAGCATGGGCGGTCCGGCAACGGTCCGCCCATATTTCCTTGCAGGACACTGACGAAATTCTTTTCACTTGGAGCTTGGGATGCTGTCCATTTTCCGTCGCCTCATGAAGAACGAAAACGGCGCCACCGCGATCGAGTACACGCTGATCGCCTCGCTGATCGCCGTCGCCGCCATCACCGCGATGAGCACCGTCGGCGGCAAGATCACGAACACGCTGACCGCCGTCAGCAACAATCTCAACTGATCGATCCTCGCTCGATTGACGCTTTCTTCGATCAAGAGATGGGCGGTCCGGTAACGGGCCGCCCATTTTCTTTGGCCACCGACCCGCGCCGCCTACCAATGTTACACCTCGGGGATTGAGAACGACGCGCCGGCCGATAGGCTCCAGGTAACGCGTCGTCTGCAGCGTCCGAGCACACTCGCCCCCGAGGAAACCGGCCCCCGAGGAAACTGGCTCATGCCATCGCCCCTGCCATCCACCTTGCTGGGTTTCGCTCGCCGCCTTGTCAGCAGCGCCCACGGTGCAACGGCTGTCGAATACACCACGCTCGTCGCCTTGATCGCCGTGGCCGTCATCGCAGCCCTCGACATGACGGGGCTCAATATCCGAAACGTGCTCGGCACCGCCGGCAATGCGATGACCTGATGCAGCACATTGCCCCTCGCCGCCGATTGTTCACCGCTCGACGCGGCACGGTGTTCGTCGGCTACAGCTCGTTCATGCTGCTGGTCGCCATCGCCGCGATTGCGCTGCTGACACAGGTTCGAGGCGGTGCGGCCACTCCGCCCCATGCCGCTGCCGACCTATCGGGTTGATCGGCGTCCGCACCGGCGAGCCGGATCGATGCCTCAGGTAATCTGGACCACCTTGCCGACGACCCAGGCGAACCGGTCGGACAGCGCCGCGAGCGTGATGCGGTTGATGGCCGCCGCGTCGATCGTGGGCCCTCCGGTGGCATCCGGCAGATCCCGCGTGGCCACCGTGTCGGCGGCGATCGTGCTCATGAAGCCTTGGTCGGTGGCCGCCCGCACCGTCGCCGAGACGCACATGTGGGTCATGAAACCACCGACGATCAGGTTCTTGCGGCCGCTCGCCGCAAGATGCTTGGCGAGATCGGTGCCCGCGAAGGCGTTGGGCAAGGCCTTGTCGACGATCGTCTCGCCGGTGCGCGGCGTGAGCGGGGCCACGATCTCGTAGCCCGTCGACGACGGGTTGAACGCCTTGCCCTTGGATTGGTGGCGCACATGCACGACGGGCGCGCCGGCCTTTCGGGCCTTCTCGAGCAGCACGGCAAGCGCCTCCACCGCCGCGGCGACACCGGGCAGCGGCAGCAGGCCGTCAGTATATTCGCGCTGTGCGTCGATGATCAGCAGGACGCCATCCGCCGTTGTCGCCGGCGTGGGCGCAGCGCCCGCCATCTGCAGCATGGTCATTGCCATGGTCTTCTCCCAACTACACTAGAGGTGCCTACGCTACGGTTGTGTAAGCTCTGGGCACATCAACGCGCAATGCGATCCGTTTGGCAAGACCTACGACGCAATGCCGCGCCGGGGCCAATCACGGTCGTGTCATGCGCCGCAGCCGCGACGACGCGATCGATCGCACCATTCCAGCGGTAGCGCAGTTGTCCGACGTTCATGCCGAATTCACGCGCGAGGCGCGACCACGACAGCCCGACCGCGCGCGCCCAGACGAGCCGGCGGTCTGTATTGTCGAGCGCCGCCAGCCACGGCAGCACACGGTCGAGTTCGGAAATCGCCCGCGCCCCGGGCGGAGTCCTCGAGGGGTGTGACGCAGCAGGGCCGCAGATGTCGCCCGGATCGCCCGGCATCATCGGCCACGACGAATGTTCCCGCCCCGGCATGCCGTTCCGCGGCATCGGCAGGCGCTTCAGGGTATCGGCTGCCCGTTCCAGGGCGGTGATCACCACCCGTCGGACCTCGGCGAAGGTGAGTTCAGCGGCCATGACCGCCTCCGTTCTCTACGGTCTCGGCGGCGAGATCGGCGAGCACGCGATCGACCGACAGGCCGAGTTCGCGGGCGGCTTCGCGAGCCAGCGGCCGCGCCATGAATGGCAAAACGTCGACCGGGCGCAGCCCCATCTTGACCGCAAGGAGCCGGGCGATCCGGGCACCATGGTAGTTGGCGGCGGCGGCGCGACCGCCGAAGGCGGTGGCGAAGCGCCGGCTGGGCAGTTGATCGTAAAGTCTGGGATAGGACATCCGTACCTCCTGTCGGCAGGAGTATAGGATTATTTATCCCTGTCAATCGTACAATTCCTAGTAGACGAAATCGTCCCCCGCTGGCAAAATGCCAGCATCATGGACGCACCCCGCAAAGTATTGGTCGATACTCTGGCGCGTCGGCCGGACCTCGATCTCAAGAACCTGTCCCTGGCCATTGGCCGCAATCACGCCTACCTCCAGCAGTACCTGATGCGTGGCTCGCCGCGCGAACTGCCTGAGGTAGCGCGGCACGGTCTGGCGCCCCTGCTCGGGGTTTCGCCGGACGACCTGCGCTCGACCGCAGCCCCTCCCGGCGCCGGTGGCCGGCTCGAGGGCGACCTCCGTATGGCCGGCCCGCTCCGGGCAGCCGATCGCGCCGATCTTCCGGTCTACGCCTCGGCTGAAGGCGGCAATGGCGCCATTATCATCACCAGCGAGCCGATAGACTATGTGCGCCGGCCCGAGCCGCTCCTGTCGGTGCGCGACGGTTACGGCTGCTACGTCATCGGCGACAGCATGAGCCCGGCCTACGAGCAGGGCGACCTGCTGCTGGTCCACCCCGGCCGGCCGGTACGGCCCGGCGACGACTGTGTCTTCGTCCGCGACCAGGGCGACGGCACCCAGCAGGCTCTGGTCAAGCGCCTGCTGCGGACCACGCCGGAGAAATGGCGGGTCCGCCAGTTCAATCCGGCGAAGGATTTCGACCTCGACCGCAGCCAGTGGCAGAAGGTCCAGCTGATCGTCGGCAAGTATTCCCGCTAGCCTATCGCTTGACGCTCCATAGGAGTTTATCCTATCTACCCCTATCGTCCTCGAACGGAGGGGAGATGGAAAACACCTATTATCTCATCGTCGAACAGCAGGCCGGCGGCCAGTGCCTCAGAACCATCGACGAATATGCCTCGGCCGACCGCCTGGTCGCCGATGCCGCCGACTACGAGTCCGGGGAATTTCCCGGACGCTGGGTTGGCGCCCTGAAGCTGTCGTTCGACACGTCGGGCCGCTTGATTGCCGCTCTCCCCTTGGCCGACGTTGCCGCCGGCGTGCATGCCGAACTGGCGTCGCGCTCGGAATGGCGCCGGCGCCAGGCCGCCCTCGAACGCTGGCCAGCACGCTAGCCATCCATGAGGATGCAGTCATGAAGGCGATCATCGTCGGCGGCGGCATCATGGGCCTCAGCACGGCATGGGGGCTGGCGCGTGACGGCCACGAGGTCGAGCTGTTCGAGCAGGGCCCACTGCCCAACCCGCTCGCCTCGTCGATGGACGAGCATCGTCTCATCCGTCATCCCTATGGCGACCAGATGGGCTACGCCCGCCTGATCGACGATGCCTATGCGGCCTGGGATCTTCTGTGGGGCGATCTCGGCCAGCGCTTCTACGCCGCCACTGGCACGCTGGCGCTCACCGGCAACGGCGCCGATTGGGCCGAGCGTTCCGCCAGAGCGCTGGCGACGATCGGCAGACCCATGATCGAACTCCGCGTTGCCGACCTGCCGACTCGTTTTCCGCAAATCGAAGCCAAGGGCGTCGAGCGCGCCTTCTGGATGGACTCGGGTGGCGTGTTGTTCGCCCAGGATATCGTCACCGCACTTGCCCAACATCTGGCGCGCCAGCCACGCGTTCGGCTCCATCCGCACACGCCGATCCGGTCGGCCGACCTCGAGCAGGGTCGCATCGTCACCGGGGCCGGCGCCACGCATGCCGCCGACGTCGTCGTGGTCGCAGCCGGCGCCTGGGTCGGCCACCTGCTGCCCGATCTCGGACGGCGCCTGGTCCCGTCGCGCCAGGTCGTCATCTACTTCGACCTGCCGGCCGCGGCTCGCGCCGCCTGGGCCAACGGACCCATGATCATCGAAAAGACCGGCGACGTCGGGCTCTACCTGGTGCCCCCAATGGAAGGACGCGGCCTCAAGGTCGGCGACCATGAATTCAGCCGGGCCGGCGATCCGACGGCCGAACGCGCCGCGAGCGAGGACGACATCCGCCCCCTGCTGGAACGCTGCCGCAGCCTGTTGCGCGGCTTCGAGCGCTGGCGCACCGACCGGCTGAAAGCCTGCTTCTACACCGTCACGGCGGACGAGCGTTTCGTCGTCGAAAAACAAGCCGCGCACGGCTGGGTAATGTCCCCCTGCTCCGGCCACGGCTTCAAGTTCGGGGCCCTGATGGGACTCGAACTCGCTCGCACGCTCGCCACGGGCCGCGATGCCGGGGCCCATGCAAGATGGGCGGCCGGTCTGGAAGCGACGGCAGCGACCTGACAAAATGCGCTGAACTCAGAAAAGAGAGAGAGCAACATGGCTTCCCGCAAGCGCACATCAGGCGCGCCGAAAGCGACCGGACTGCGCCAGGGCCTCGCCACCTATGGCGATGCCGGTTTCTCGCTGTTCCTGCGCAAGGCCTTCATCAAGGCGGCCGGCTACACCGACGACGCGCTCGACCGGCCCATCGTGGGCATCACCAACACCTTCAGCGACTTCAACCCCTGCCACGGCAACGTCCCCGACCTGATCGAGTCGGTGAAGCGCGGCATCCTTCTGCAGGGCGCGCTGCCGATGGTGTTTCCCACCATCTCGATCCACGAGAGCTTCTCGCACCCGACCAGCATGTACCTGCGCAACCTGATGGCGATGGACACCGAGGAGATGGTGCGCGCGCAGCCGATGGATTCCGTCGTCATGATCGGCGGCTGCGACAAGACGCTACCGGCCCAGCTCATGGCCGCCGCCAGCGCCGACCGCCCCACCATCGTGTTGCCCGTCGGCCCCATGCTCGTTGGCCACTACAAGGGCGAGGTCCTGGGCGCCTGCACCGACTGCCGTCGCCTGTGGGGCCAGTATCGCGCCGGCACCTTCTCCGAGCAGGACATCCAGCAGGTGAGCGAGCGGCTGGCGCCAACCAAGGGCACCTGCATGGTGATGGGCACGGCCAGCACCATGGGCTGCATGGTCGAGACGCTGGGCATGGGCCTGCCCAGCAGCGGTTCGATCCCGGCCACGCACTCCGACCGCCTCCGCATCGCCGAAGCCACCGGCAAGCGCGCGGCCGAGATGGCCAGGACCGGCGGGCCGAAGCCCAGCGAGATCATGACCAAGGCTGCCTTCCGCAATGCGCTTACCGTCATGCAGGCGATCGGCGGCTCGACCAATGCGCTGGTCCATCTCACCGCCGTCGCGCGACGTCTCGGCATCCGGATCGACCTGGAGGAGTTCGACACGATCGGCCGGAACGTGCCGGTGCTGGTCGACCTAAAACCGTCGGGCGACCACTACATGGAGCATTTCCACTGGGCCGGCGGCAACTCGCGCCTGATGAAGGAGATCCGGGGCTCGCTCGACGAGACGGCAATGACCGTGAGCGGCCGCACGCTGAAGCAGGTGATCGACAAGGCCGAGATGGTGCCCAACCAGACCGTCATCCGGACGCCCAAGAACCCGATCAAGCCGACCGGCGGCATGGCCGTGCTGCGCGGCAACCTCGCGCCGCGCGGTGCGGTCATCAAGCACTCGGCGGCCTCGCCGGCACTGCTGACGCACAGCGGTCGCGCCGTTGTGTTCGATTCGCTCGAGGACCTGGCATTACGCGGCGACGATCCCAAGCTCGATGTGAAGGCCGACGATATCCTCGTGCTGCGCAACGCCGGCGCGAAGGGTGCGCCCGGCATGCCGGAGGCGGGCTCCTTCCCGATCCCGATGAAGCTCGCGCGGGCTGGCGTGAAGGACATGATCCGCATCTCCGACGCCCGCATGAGCGGCACGGCCTTCGGCACCATCGTGCTGCACGTCTCGCCCGAGGCTGCGAACGGCGGGCCGCTCGCGCTGGTGAAGAACGGCGACCGCATTACGCTCGATGTGCCCAAGCGCAAGCTCGAACTGCTCGTGTCGGCCGCCGAGCTCACCAAACGGCGCAAGGCCTGGAAGGCGCCGACGCCGCCGGCCGGCAGCCATCGCGGCTATGCCAGTCTCTATTTCGACACGGTCCTCGAGGCCGACGAAGGCGTGGATTTCGATTTCCTGGGATCGGCGGGCGCGAAGCGCTAGCGATGGCCGACACCAAGCTCCCGAAAATATCCGTCGTCGTCACGTGCTACAATTGCCGTGACTACATCGGCGATGCGATCCGCTCGGTGGCGCGCCAGACCCTGCGCGACTTCGAGTGCGTGGTCGTCGACGATGCCTCGACCGACGATTCCGCCGCGGTCGTCCACCAGCTGCTCGACGAACTCGCCGATCCGCGCTTTTCACTGATCCGGCTGGACAAGAACGTCGGGCAGACCGGGGCCACGCGCCGCGGCCTCGCGGCCACCCAGGCGACGTTCGTCTGCTTCCTCGATTCCGACGATCTGTGGAATGACGATTTCCTGGAACGCCATCTCGCCGCCCATCTCAACGAGACCTATGCGGTCGGCTTCACCGCCTGCAACGCCCGGCTGATCGATGGCCAGGGCGCGTTGATCGCCGGCTGTGTCTACTGGTTCGGCAAGGATCGCGCCCGCGTCGATCGCGACCAGGCCTTCGCCCCGGTCGACCCGGCCCGCGTGCCCAAGCTCGATGCCACCAACGGCACGGCGCGCTGGGAGACCCAGACGCCCTATCGCCTCTACACCAAGCGCGTCGTCCACTGGGTCTGGGTCAGCACCTCGTCGATGATGTTCCGCCGGTCGCTGATCGACCTCGTCTTCCCCGACGACGACGAGGCCTTCCGGCTGCACATGGATTTCTACATCGTCGTCATGGCCCAGATGGTGGCGGGCTCGCTGCTGATCGACGAGGCGCTCTACTCGTATCGGCTGCACGGCCGTAACGGCGCCGCCGACAACCCCGTGCTGGGCGGTCGCCTGCACCTCTCCAGTCGCAACTGGGGCGATACCCATGGCCGCATGCTCGATCGCATGCTGTCGGCGATGGTCCGCGACCGCGAGCGGTTCGTCCTTGCCCTGGGTGATCGGCAGTATCGCCGCATGGTGCTGCGCATGCGCGCCGCACGCATGGGGCCTCTGACGGGATGGATCCTGGTCGTCCGGAGCTGGCTGGTCTGACCCCGGGGCCTCAGGACTGGCGACTGGCGATAAAATCGGCCATGGCCGCGATATCGTCGCGCTTGAACCAGGGCAGATGCGACTCGGCCGGCCGGGCGTCGGCGGCGATGGCGACGATACTGGAATCTTCGGCTGCGAGAGACGGCGCCCCCGCCGCGCGTACTTCGATCTTGGGATGGGACTCGCGCTTATAGCCTTCGATCAGGACCAGATCGGCCGGCGCGAGGCGGGCCAGCACGTCGGCGAGCGCGGGATCGGCCTCTTCCCGCATGATCGCGTAACGTCGGCCACCGACCACCGCCACTTCGGTGGCCCCGGCCAACCGATGGCGGAAGGAATCGCGGCCTGGCTGGTCGATGTCGACGTCATGGTGGGCGTGCTTGACGGTCGACACGCGCCAGCCGCGCCGGACGAACTCCGCCACCAGCCGCTCGACCAGCGTGGTCTTGCCGGCGTTCTTCCAGCCGGTGACGCCGAACACGCGCTGTCCGCTCATGCGCCTCGGCTCACGAAGAGATCCGTCCGGCGTTGGCATAGACCGTAAGCCGGCCTTCGCGCACGAAGGCGACGAGGGCGATGCCGGCCTGCTCGGCGGTCTCGATGGCAAGCGACGTCGGCGCCGAGACCGCCGCGATCGCCACCGCGCCCAGCGCCGCGGCCTTTTGCACCATTTCGTAGGAGCAGCGGCTGGTCACCACCACGAAGCCGCCGGCGCCGGCTGCCCCCGACACCGCGAGCGCGCCGCCCAGCTTGTCGAGCGCATTGTGCCGGCCGACGTCTTCACGCACGAGGACCAGCGTGCCATCCGCCAGCGCCCACCCGGCCGCATGGGTGGCGCCGTTCATCTTGTTGATACGCTGCAGGCCCGGCAGCGCGGCCATGGCGCGCTCGATCGCCGAGCGCGAGACCGTGCCCATGGCCTGTGCGGCCGGCACGGGCCGCAGCGCCGCGTCGAGACTGTCGACGCCGCACAGGCCGCAGCCGGTACGACCGGCAAGACTGCGCCGCCGCTCCTGCAGCCCAGCCATCCGCTGGGCCGCGATCCGGAGCCGGACCTCTATGCCGCGACCGCCCGAACCGACTTGGACGTCCTCGACCTCGATGTCGTAGATCTCCGATGCCTTCTCGACGATACGCTCGGTGAGCGAAAATCCGCGGGCGAAATCCTCGAGATCGCAGGGGGTCGCCATCATCACCGCATGGCTGATGCCGTTGTAGACCAGTGCCACAGCCCGCTCCTCGGCGACGATCTCATCGAGACTCTCGCCGCCGCGAGCGGTCAGCCGCTGCGCCGGCCGATGAACGGAGCCCTGCTCGGTCATCGCGCCGCCTCGTCGATCCGCAGGTGGCGGCCCTCGCGGTCAAAAAACATGCCGCGGTTGAAGGCGAGCGGATCGGCCTTCACGTCGGCCTCGACATCCTTCAGCCGGCGTGCCGCCACGACATCGGGCAGCGGTCCTCCGTCATGGCCCAGGCCGACGAAGAACGCGGCACCGTCCCAGGGCGTTCGGGCACCGTCGAGCAGGGCCCGCATCCCGGGCCACGGCATGTCATCGCCGATCAGGTGGGCGTAGCTCGATTTCACCGGAACGACCTCGCCGTCGCCGATACGCACCAGCACGATGAAGGCCGTGAACGCCCCGGTGTCGGCGAACTGGGCGGCCAGCCACTGCTCGAAGTCGGCCTTCATGACGGCCCTAGAACTCGACGACCGGCGTGGCCGGCATGTAACGCTCGTAGACCTGCAGGAACGCCTCTCCGCGCTCGGCCTCGTACCAGGCTTCGAAGGCTCGGAAGGCGGCGATCGGATCGGCGAGAGGTGGATCCTCGACCCGCGGCGGGTTCGCGTCGCCGGAGTCCGCCGGCACAGGATGGGCCTCGGCATGCAAGGCTTCGGCGATCGGCCGCAGCCAATCGAGCAGCGGGCGGGCGCTCTCGGCCAATTCGGCGAGGCCGCCTTCGATCCAGCCGATCTCGCGAAACAGCGCCTCGAGCTGGCGTTCGACGGCGATCTCGCGATCGGGTTCGAGGGCTGCAACGCGCGCCATGTCGGAGAGCGCGCTCAGCCGTCGCCAGGCAAAGGCACGGGCGCGTTCGGCCGCCTGGATCTGGGCTTCGACGGTGGCGCGCACCGAGCGCTCAGCCGCCTCGGCGGCGGTGCAGTCGGCCTGCAGTCGGGCAATCAGGGTCTCGGCGGCGCTCGGCATGGGCCGAGTTGACCCGACAGGCGGGCTGCCGGCAAGCGCCTCAGTCGAGGCGCCTGCCGGTGAGCGCTATTTGACGTAGGTAAGGGCGACCTCGGCCAGGCCGGCGGCAACGTTCAGGCCCTTGCTGCCCTCGACGCTGACCGGCTGCAGGGTGACCTGCCCGCTGCCACCGCCAATCAGGACGTTGGCGCCGACGCCGACGCCGACCGTGGCCGACGCGGTGCCGCCGACATAGCCGCCGGTGAGCGCGCCGGGCGCCATGTTGCCGGGCGCGAACACCAGCCAGACCATCTGCGCTTCCTTGGTGAAGCCGAGATCGACTCCGAACTTCTTGACGGTGCCGGTATACCGCTCGGCGACGCCGTCGGTGCGGGTGAACAGGCAGCTCAGATCCTTGGACGAGCCGAAGACGAAGCCCATGCCGCCCGCGACGGTGCAGGTGAGCGAGCCGACATTGGCGCCGGACTTGCTGGGAGTCTGGGCCTGGGCACCGCCGGCGGCGGCCACGAGAACGAGTGCGGCACCTGCCGTCGCCAGAACTGATCGCAACATTGTCATTCCTCTCGGTTGTGCCCGGCTTGGCCGGGGATTTGGCGGCTGTGGAAGCCCACGGTTTCCGCCGAAGTGATTGAAACGGCTAAGCGGCTCGCCTGTTCCGCCGGGATATCCGCGATTGTCGATCAACATGACCGCCCGGCCGGCCGCGGCGTTGATACAGGTCAACCGGAACGAGATTGTGGCAGGAAGCCCGGCGCGATCAGTTTTTCGAACACCGAATCGCGCCTGATCGCGTTTTTCGCGAACGGACCCTGAAGAAAGGCCGGTAAACCCTGCCTTTCAGGCACGCCAGAAAGGACAGCAACCGTTCGACGTTGTCCGGGCTTGTTCGTCTTGCTCGCCCGGCGTGGACCATCGGCGGCCGATTTTTCAGACACGAGTTGTCCGGAATCTGTCTGTCCGGAAATTCGCAAAGCACCGGCCGGCTTGAACCAGGAGATTCTTTTCAACGCAGGCCCGATCGTCGGACCTGTCCAACAATTCGTCTGGCGGCGAACGGACGATGACAACTGCAACTCCCCGGACATGAAAAGGCCCGCCGAGGCGCCTGGAGCGAGGCTCGGGCGGGCCGGAAAGGCTCGCAGGTGGCTCATGGACGGCGGAAGCGCACTCCCGCCAAGATAGTCTATTTCCTAACATAATCCTGCTGAACTTGCAACTTCGTCTGGGCAGTCCTTCATTCAATCACCTCGTCGGCGCGGGCACGTAAAGTCGGTGGCACGACAAGTCCGAGGGCGGCGGCCGTCCTGAGATTGATCGACATCTGGAAGGTGGCGGGCTGCTGGACCGGCAGGTCGGCCGGCCGGGCACCGCGCAGGATACGGTCGACGTAGCCTGCGGCGCGGACATAGAGGTCGACGAAATCGGCGCCGTAATACATCAGGCCGCCATCGGGCGGGAAAGGCGGGTTGCCGGTGATCAGCGGCAGGCGATGGCGTGCGGCGAGCGCGATGATCTGCCGGCGATGGCTGGCGGTGAAGATATCGGTCGGCAGGATGAGGCCCCCCGCGCCGGCTGCCGTGGCGGCGAAGCCGTCGAGGACGGTCTCCATCTCGGCCGCGCTGTTGACCTGGGCGAAGGAGACCTCGACACCGAATTGCTTCACTGCCTGTTCGATGCTCGGCCGGTAGAAGCCCGCGCTCTGCTGCGTGAGGACCAGCAGGCGCTGCGTGGCGGGCGAAATCTCCTTCAGGAGTTCGATCCATTTGGCGCCGAAGGCGGGCTCGGTCGACGTGAAGCCGGTCGTCTGGCCGCCGGGCCGCACGAGGCTCTCGACCAGCCGGGTGCTCACCGGATCCGGCACGCCAAGGAAGACGATCGGAAAGCCGGCGCTCGCCTCGCGTATGGCAACAACGGAAGGCAGGCCCTGGGCCAAAAAGATGTCGGGCTTGAGAGCCATGAGCTCCGCGGCCAGCCGGCGCGCCCGCTCAGCGCTGCTCGGCTCATAGCGCACGTCGATGGCGAGATTCTGTCCTTCACGCCAGCCGAGCGCCACCATCCTTTCGCGAAAGCCGGCCAGCCTGGCCTTGGTAGCCGGATCGGTCTCGGCAAGTCCGGTCAGGACCGCGACGCGTCTGGTCTGCTGGGCCCGCGCCGGAAAAGGCAGGACCGCAACCGAGGCCAACAGATGCCGCCGCCTCACTCGATCACCTCGTCGGCGCTGGCCAGAATCGACGGCGGGATCGTGAGGCCCAGCGCTTTTGCCGTCCTGAGGTTGATCACCAACTCGAACTTGGTCGGCTGCATGACCGGAAGATCGGCAGGTTTCGCGCCTCGAAGAATTCGGTCCACATAGACAGCGGCTTTGCGGAACTGATCGGCTACCTCGGTTCCATATGAAATCAAACCGCCACTAGTGGCAAAATCGCGGAACGGATAGATCGCAGGAAGCGTTGTGCGCGTGGCCGCCGAGACAATCGTGGAACGGAGACGCGTGGTGGTGGCATCCGGCGTTACCAGCAGCGCACCGCCCGCTTCCTTGGCGAATGTATCGATGCCGTGGTCGGCATCGCCGGCTTCCTGAACCGGCAGTGCGACGATCTTGACGTCGGTTGACGCCACGGCCTCTTTGGCCAGGTTCAGATAGTAGGAGCCGCCGCCTGCAGAGGTCTTGGGCCCATACAAAACAGCGATACGCGTTGCGCGTGGATCAACTTCCCTGAGAAGTTGAACCCACTTGCCGCACAGGGAAGCTTCGACATTGGTGAAGCCCGTCACATTGCCGCCAGGCCTCGCCATGCTGGAGACAAAGCCATCGCCGACCGGATCGGAAACGACAACAAAGACGATGGGTATCGCGCGTGTCTCTCGCAGGACCGCCGCCGTTACGAAGGTCGAGCGCGCCAGAATAACATCTGGCCGTGACGCAACGACTTCCCGCGCAAACGTCATTGTCCTGTTCGCGTCGCCGCCGGTCCAACGAACCTCGATCCTGAGATTGCGGCCATCGCGCCAGCCCAGTTTGGCGAGTTCGTCCCTCAATAGTGCGAGATGTTCCTGCGATTTCGTGTCGCTTTCGCCGTAAGGAAGCACAATGCCAAGCCTGCGCGGACCTTCAGGCGCCTGAGCGCCAACTGCGCGCGCGAGAGTCGTGGAAGCGCCGCCGAGCAGGGCGATAACCGTTCGCCGCCTCATTCGATCACCTCGTCGGCGCGGGCGAGGATCGATGGCGGAAAGGTGATGCCCTGAGCCTTTGCGGTGCCCAGGTTGATCGACAGGTTAAACGTTGTGGCCTGAAAGTAGGGAATGTCCCCCGGGGAGGCGCCGCGCAGGATGGCATCGATGTTTTCGGCCGCACGCCGGTTGAGTTCCTTCAGGTCGAACGAATAGGCCATCAAGCCCCCCGCTTCGACCGACTCCAGAAAGGCGTACATCGCGGGCAGCTTCGCTTCCGTCACCGCCGCCACGATGGCGGCGCCATATCGGAAGGCCATGGGACTGTCGCCGATCATGATGGCGTTGCCCTCGGCGCGCGGACTCTCCGCGATTGCACGGCGGTATTCCTCTTCGCCTGCAGGTGCATCGATCAGCTTCGGCAACAGGTGGACGCCGGCCTTTTCGGCGGCGGCGCGCATGGCGGCCCCGACGAACGCGTCCCAGGCGGTCCGCAGGTTGACGTAGATCAGCTCCGACAGGGCGGGAAACGCTTCGCGCAACAGCTCAATGCGCTTGCCATGCAGCAACGGACCCACTTCGACACTCATGCCGGTGATGTTGCCCCCAGGCCTTGCCAGGTTCTGGATGAGCCCCATCGCGATCGGATCACTCGACAGGGTAACGACCGCGGCCGCCGTGGCTGCTGCCTTGAGAAACGTCGCCGCGCCGCCAATTGAGTAAATGACGTCGGGTTTGCCGCGCAGCACTGTCTCGATCAGGGCCGGCTGGCTTCCCCCCACGTGTTCTCGTCCATAGCGGTCCACGGCGAAGGTTTTTCCTTCGATCCAACCCCGACGGCGAAGTGTCTCGAAGAGCACGCGGTAGTAGGGGCTGCTGCTGTCCTCGACCATGAGAGCGATCGGCGCTGACGGACTGACGATCGCCAGGCGCGGAAGCTTCTGGCCAGGCTGTGCCAGTCCCTCTGATGCACCTGCGATCGACATCGCAGCAGCGAGGACATCACGACGTCTCATTCTATCACCTCGTCGGCGCGGCCTAGGATCGACTGCGGAAAGGTGATCCCCTGGGCGGCGGCAGGCCCAATTGCCATAGCGGTGCCCAGGAGGCCCCGTCGCCTCACTTGGTCACCTGGCAGGCGCGTAGTTGCGCAGGCAGGAACCCGTCTGAGACTTTCGATTTGGTGGACATCGTCGAAACGCTATCACGCCAGCTGGTGAACTCAAAAACAGTGCGCTTCATCGCGTCTTCCATCACGTTGAATGTCCGTTATTGACACGAGACGATAGCGGCGAGCCGGAAGGCGATCATTCGGGCAGCCCGGCGAGGCGCAGGCCACCGACCATTCGCTCGATGTCCTCCAGTCGCTGATAGATATTGATGCTCATGTAATGAGAGATGCTCGCCGTCGGACTGATCTGGATAATTCTCGCCACGATTTTCCGCGCTTCGTCGATGTTTCCGGCGAAGGCGTTGGCCACGGCCGCGGCGCGCAGGACGACCACGAAATTCGGCCGCTGCGCGAGTGCCCGGGCTATCCAGCTCACGGCCTCGACGTAGCGGCCGCGGAACACGTGAACCATCCCGATATAGACCTCGGACAGGAAAAGCCCGGGATCGAGCGGGCTCAGCCGCAAGGCGCGTGCGAGCTGCTCAAGCGCCGCCTCGTGCTGTCCCAGCCACAGGCTTACCAGCCCTCGTCTTTGCCAGCCGGCGGCTAGATTTGGGTTGATCGCCAGCGCCTTGTCGATCAGGGCCGCGCCCGTGTCGTACTCACGGCAGACCACGACCAGGGCGTGGCCGGCAAAGACAAGCGCCCAAGCGTCGTCTCCGCCGAGGGCAGAGGCGCGCAAGGCCAGCCGTCTTGTCTCGGCCACCTCCCACTCCCTGTCTCGTACCCAACCCTGGACGCTGCGGGTCACGTAGCAAAATCCGGCCCCGGCGTAGGGCGCAGCGAAGCCTGGATCGAGTTCGATGGCCCGGTAGAACAGTCGGAGCGCTTCTTCGAGAGCCTCCCGGCTGTCTTCCTGCGCCTTGGCGCGGCCCCTGAGGTAAAAGTCATAAGCGTCGAGGTTCTCAACCGGCTTTCGTTTGGCGCGCTCGTTTTCCGCCTGATCGAGTTTGGGGGCGATGGCCCCGACGACGCTGGCCGTGACTTGATCCTGAAGCTCGAATACATCGTCGAGCGGACCATCGAACCGGTCGGCCCAAAGGTGAGCGCCCGTTTCGCTGTCGATCAGCTGCCCTGTGATCCGGACCTTGCCGCCGGCCTTGCGCACGCTGCCTTCGAGCACGTAGCGCACCCCCAGCTCGCGCCCGACCTGCTTTATGTCGACCGTCTTGCCCTTGTAGGTGAACGACGAATTGCGCGCGATCACGAACAACGACTTGAAGCTCGATAGCGCCGCGATGATGTCTTCGACCAGACCGTCGGCGAAGTATTCCTGGTCGGGATCGCCCGACATGTTCTGGAACGGCAGCACGGCAATGGATGGCTTGTCGGGTAGTGCAAGTGGCACTTCGGTGGCCGGTGGTGGTGCTACCGGCGGCGCAATGGCTGATGGAGCCTTGACGTTCCAATCCGCCGCTTCCCACTTCACCCCAAACCCCTGAACGGGTCGGTCGATGTTCTTGAGCGCAAGGCTGCCAAGATCGTCGAACGTGGCCTTCAACCTGCCCGCAACGGCGTCCCGCACGCTGTACGAAATCACAATGCCACCGGGCGGCGCTTCCGCTTCCAGCCGCGCCGCCACGTTCACGCCATCGCCATACAGGTCGTCACCTTCGACGATGAGATCGCCAAGGTGCAGTCCGATCCGGAAGACGATGGCCGTTTCCTCGGGCTGGTCCCTGTTGACCTCGGCCATGGCTTGCTGGAACTCGATGGCCGCGCCCAGGGCATCGACGGCGCTGGGAAACTCTATCAGGGCACCATCGCCCGTCAGCTTGACCAGGCGGCCACCGTGCCGGGCAAGCGTCGGCTCCAGACGTTCGGTGCGGTGAGCTCTCAGACGAGAGAGCGTGCCGTTCTCGTCGCGCCCCATGAGGCGCGAGTAGCCCGCGACATCCGCCGCAAGGATCGCTGCCAGTCGCCTCACCACCCGGTCGCCGGTCAAAAAGCCCCCCGGGCCCGCGCCGGAAAAGGCAGGACAGCGGCCGAGACCAGCAGGTGCCGACGCCTCACTCGATCACCTCGTCGGCGCGGGCGAGGATCGGCGGCGGGATCGTGAGGCTCAGCGCGCTCGCGGTCTTTGTGTTGACGATGAGCGTGAACTGCGTCGGCTGCTCGATCGGCAGATCGGCGGGCTTGGCGCCCTTCAGAATTCTATCGACCGTCCCCGCGGCTTGCCGAAAGCTGTCGCTCACGTCGTCGCCGTAGGTAAGCAGGCATCCTGCCCGGGCGAAACGGAGATCGGTGCACACGGAAGCCAGCCGGTACCGGAGCGCCAGTGGGAGAACGACCCCTCGCCCCGTCATCAGGACTGGGTCGCCGTTGACGATCAGCGCTTGTCCACCGTCCCTCGCGAATCCTGCCAGCGCCGGTTCGACGTCGTCGACGGAGCTGACAGGCAAGAGCGCCAATTCGAAGCCGAGCGCCGCTGCCGCCGCCTGGCGCTCGGCCAGGAAGATCGGAAGATAGCCCGGCGGAAAGCTCTGCACATGATAGAGAAGGCCGACGCGGCGCAAGGCCGGCGCGGCTTCCCGCAAAATCTCGTAGGCCTTGCTCCACCCCAGATCGATGGCGCGCCCCGTCACGTTGCCGCCCGGCCGCGCAAGGCTCGCGACCAGCCCGCGCCCAACCGGATCGCCGGCGGCGCCGAAGACGATCGGAACACGGCTCGACGCCTGCTTGGCAACCGCCGTCGGTCCGCTGCCCTGGGTTACGATGACCTCGACACCCGAAGCGACAAGTGCGGCAGCCTCGGCACCCAGCCGCGCCGCATCCCCGCGACCGTCACGGGCGTCGATGACGAGGTTCCTGCCCTCCACATACCCGCGCTCGCGCATACCCTCGAGAAAGGGTGCCAGGCTGGGCGAAGGGGCGCCGTCCGGCGTGCCAATCCAGAAAAATCCCACATGCCGAACCTGACTGGCCGGCTGCGCCAGAACGGCGGTCGCGCCCACCATCAGAATGAGAAGGCTGAGCGCAGCAAACGGAGAAAATCGTCCCACGCGATTGCCTTGGCGCCAGTCCTCGCGTTGATGGCGCCGCGCCAGAGCGCGCTCGAAACGTCCATTGCGATTGGAAACGCGAGCATCCGGCGACCTCCGATGCCAGAATTGCCACCAGTCCCGTACGACGCGCTCGCTGATCAACATCAATCCCCAAGGCCGGCCTGCCCCCAAACCTGGCAGATCGGCTCGTCTACATCCTAACGCGCCGCGCCGCTCGCGTCCCGCGCCTTCATCAGCGACGCGTCTGGATCCGAACCAAGAGAAAAGAAGTTCTTCCTTACCTACAAGCCGATGCTTAAGGCCGCCGTGCGGCACAGTCCGGGACAATGAGCACGGGAAATTGCCCAATCGGTCTTTCTTGGGTGTCGTTGGAGCGCTTCGGATTAGAATTGGTGGAAGAGAGTGGCAAGTTCCACCCGGAGCGAAAACCGACTATCCGCCCTCCGTCAGGGGATCGCCGTCGGCTCGTGCTTGAATATCCACCCGGCGGCGCCAACCGTGGTCGAGCAGGCGTCGCGCCAGCGGCCGAGTTCCTGCGTACCGCCTCCGCCGACGGCCTTCTCCACGGTCTTGGACGTCACCGTGGTGCCGCTCTGGGAGTAGGATTCGACCTTGAAGCTGGGGGGCGCAATACCCCACGATCGGTCCACGATCATCTCGCGGAAGGTCGCGGTGTGCTGCGCTTCGTCGAGGCGGCAGGAGAAGCTGTAGACAGATTTCTTGCCACCCAGGAACCACTTGGCCTTGATCGCTTCCTTCTCTCCGCGCAGCACGCTGTCGCCTTCCCGGTGCACGCTTATGCCCTGGCCCATGGCTTCGGTGGCAAGACTGGCAAGCAGACGAACTTTGTCGATCGGGTTTGGCATTGATGTCTCCTCCTCAATCAGGCCCCGTGACGCTGGCGGCAGGCCAGGATGGCCTCCGCTGCGGCACGATCGAACTGGTAGACGGCGACGTAGTCGCGAATGGCGGCGTTGCGCTGCTCGACGACCAGGAAATTCCGGCGCGCGGCGGCGACGACGGCAAGGAAGCGCGCTTCCGCTCTCACCGACTTCGTGGTCGCCTGTCCGCCGGCGGCGGAACCCGCTGCCGATCCCCTGGGCTGGGGGACGGTGAGCAGCCTCGCCAACGGCTACAGCCTCGACGTGCCGAGGCGCCTGTTCCGCATCGTCCGCGGCGACCGCTTCGGGCGCGCCTACGAATCGGAAAGGGGGGCGACCCTGACGGTCATGGCGGGAGTGAACGCGCTGCAGCAGAGCCTCGAGAGCGCGATGCGACAGGGCACGGCGGGCTTGCCGGACCTCGACCGGGAAACCTACCGGCGCATCTCGCGCAATAGCGCCGTGGTCAGCGGCATCTCCGGCGACTCGATCGTCTACTACAAGGCACGCGCGACCTGCGGCGGCGCCAACTTCGCCTCCTTCGTGCTGGTCTACGTCCCCGCCGAGCGCGGCATCTACGATGCCGTCGTCGCGCGCATGTCCCGATCGTTCGATCGCGCGACCCTCCCCGACGGCCGCCCGCTCTGTCCGTGAGCGGTCAGATCGGCGAGAGAGGAAGTGGGGACAGGCGTGCCATTGGCTGAAGCTGTCTCCGGCAATAGCTTATCCAGGCCAGTGCCAGACCAAGTGCGAGGGAAAAAGACCGATAGATCGGTCTTTCTTGGGCTTCCCCGGGCCACTTCGGATGGGAGATTGGCGGAAGAGAGTGGGAGTCGAACCCACTAAGAACCGTCTGGCGGCCCTCTCTGGCTTTGAAGGCCAGCCGCCCCACCGGGAGCGCTTCCCCTCCACTTCCGATCATTCCCCAGAACCGGTGCGCTGTCACCTGGGGCGCGCGGGCCCTCAAGCGGCGGACGGCGCGCCGTACTGTTCGAGCTTCTGCGGCACCACACGGCGCAGGTCGCCGCGACGCACCGTGACGCCATGGCGGTCGAAGAACTCCAGGATCAGGATCGCGACCTTGCGGCCGTTGTCGAGCTTGTCGCGGAACTCCGCGGCGGTGAAGTCGCGGCCGAAGGCGTGGGCGATGCCGATCATTTCGGCCACCACCGGCCGCAGGAAGTACTGATCCGGCGCCACCTCGACGACCCGGCCGATCCGCGCCATCCGCTGCAGGAGCCTGCGCATGTCCGGCTCCGGCACGCTGTAGGCCTGGGCGAAGTCGCGCACGCGCGGCGGCTTGAAGCGCTCGCGCCGGAGCTCCGCGGCGAGCTTGTTCCACAGCGCCTCGTCCTTCGGGCCGAGCGTGAGCGAATGTCCGGGTATCCGCAGGAACGGCCCATCCACCGTCACTTTCTTGGCGCGCACTTCCCTGTCGAGCAGGATGCGGAAGACCGGGATCGGCCAGCGCTTCTTCAATGTCACGCGCAGCCGCTCCGGCTGCAGGCCCGGTGCATCGGGCTTGGCCTCATGGAAGGCTTTTAGCGTATCGACGATATCCAGTCGGGCAGCGGCGAGCGTTTCGGCCAGAAAGCCGAAGCCCTCCAGGCTCTCGCCGCCGGCCGCGCGCAGCAGACCCTCGACCTCGGCCGGCCGCAGATTGCGCGACTGCCCGAAGCGAGCCATCTCGACGAAGCCCGACTCCAGTCGCAGGAGCTTCGGCAGCACTTCCGCGTCGGCATTGTCCAGCGCCGCGAGCTCGGCGCGGCGGCGTTCGGACCGACGGTTGCGCGGCGGGCCGAAGGGATCGATCACCGTGGCGCCCGCAAGGGTGCGCGTGGCCGAGGGATCGCGCAGGATGATCCTGTCGCCCGCCAATGCTCCCACCTTCTCCTCGAGCACCAGCTGCGCCAGTCCCGACGCGCCAGGCGCCAGCCTGTCGTCCTCGAGCAGCGCCACCCGTCCCATGACATGGGCCGAGCCGAGGTGGATATGGACCGGCGACCAGTGCTTCAGCGGCTGGCCCTCCGAGGCGAGCAGCTTCAGGCGCACGTCGACCCGGTCGGCCGGCACGTGCAGCTCCGGACTCACGACCCAGTCGCCGCGCCGGATCGCCTCCCTGGAAAGGCGCGGCCCTGAGAGGTTGAGCGCACAGCGTTCGCCGGCACGACCGACCTCGGCCGGCCGGTTCTGGGCGTGCAGCGAACGCACGCGCGCCTCCAACCCCGAAGGCGTGAGCACCAGCCGGTCGTCGACCTTGATTTCGCCGGCATGGATCGTTCCCGTCACCACGACACCCGCGCCCGGCAGCACGAAGCAGCGGTCGACCGCCAGTCTCGCGAAGCCGGTCGTGCCCTTGCCGCTCTCGCCCAGCGCCAGCAGCTTGGCCTTCAGCTCGTCGACCCCCTGCCCCGTCAGCGCCGACACCGGCACGATCTCCACGCCCTTCAGCGACGTCGAGGCGAGCAGGGTCTCGATCTCCGCCATGCGATCCAGGATCTGGTCGTCGTCGGCGAGGTCGGACTTGGTGAGGGCAACGATGCCGCGATCGAGACCGAGCAGATCGACGATCTGCAGGTGCTCGACGGTCTGGGGCTTGATGCCCTCGGACGCCGAGACGACCAGCAGGGCCGCGTCGATCCCGGTCGCACCCGCCAGCATGTTGTGCACGAAGCGCTCGTGGCCCGGCACGTCGACGAAGCCGAGCTGCCGGCCGTCGCCGAGGTCGCTGTAGGCGTAGCCCAGGTCGATGGTGATGCCGCGCGCCTTCTCCTCCTTGAGGCGATCGGCATCGACGCCGGTCAATGCCTTCACGAGCGCGGTCTTGCCGTGATCGATATGGCCCGCGGTGCCGACGATCATTGCGAGCTTCTCCTCCCCCGCTTGCGGGGGAGGTGGCCGAAGGCCGGAGGGGGGCAGCCACGGAGAAGAAATTCATTGATGCTTCTGACCCCCTTCGCCCCCTTCGGGGGCACTTCCCCCGCTTCGCGGGGGCAGCGAAAGACCAGATGCGATAACCCTACCCTGCTCATGAAAGGGGCTCCGCTGCCCGCCGCGCGGCTTCGGCGCGCTGGGAAGGTTTGGTGTGGGCCTGCGCCTCGTGCAGGAAACCGACGGCAAGTTCGCCGACGCCGCCCGCCTCGGCTCGCAACAGCCAGTGCAGCGCCTCGACCGGATCGCGCGCCACGCCCTTGCCGGCGAGATAGGCGGCCCCCAGCATCGCCTGCGCTTCGGCCTGGCCCAGGCGCGCAGCACGGCCCCACCACTCGGCGGCCAACGCCGGATCGCGTTCGACCCCGAGCGCGTTGTGGTGGATGTCGCCCAGCCGCGCCATGGCGCCGACGCGGCCGTGCGCTGCCGCCTTCTCGGCCCACATCCGGGCGCCAAGGTAGTCCTGCGGACAGCCGCCACCGATCAGCTTCATCCACGACAGCATGTCCTGGGCGTCGGGATCGTCCTGTTCGGCGGCCCTCTCGTACCAGTGCGCCGCCTCGACCTGATCCTGCGGCACGCCCCAGCCTTCGTAGTAGCAAAGCGCCAGGTTACGCTGGCCGCCGGCATCGCCCTGATCGGCCGCCCGGCGCAGCCAGGCGGTGGCCTTCTCCAGGTCACGCGCGACGCCGCGGCCCTCGAGGAAGGCTGCCCCCATGTTGCTCTGCGCCCGCGCCACGCCGGCCTGCGCGAGCGGCGCCCAGAGATCGAGAGCCACGCCGTATTCCGCCGCGTTCCAGGCGACGAGCGCTTTGGAAAGACATTCCTCCGTCGACGGAGCCTTCTCGAAGAGCCTAGCGACCCATGACATCGAGTTTGTCCAATTGGGCAGCGAAGGCCGCCTCGTCATCGAGGGTGCGCAGATCGAAGAACAGCGTGTCGTCGGCGATGCGACCGATGACGGGAATCGGCAGGCGGCGAAAGGCATCGGCGAGGTGATCCAGTCCCCTGCCCCGGACCGCCAGCGCGAACGACTCCAGCAGATCGACCGGCAGCGCGCCCGAGCCGATCTGGCCGCGCACCGGTTCGACACCGGCCTCGGCGGCGCTGCCCAGGGCCTTGCGCAGGCCCGGCAGCAGGCGCTCGGCCTGGGCCCGGATGTCGGCCGCCGGCCGCGCCAGCGCGCGAATGGTAGGCAGCCGCTCGGCCAGCCGCCCGGGATCGGCATAGAGCCGGAGCGTCGCCTCGAGGGCGGCCAGCCGCACCTTGTCGAGGCGCAGCGCCCGCTTCATCGGATTGCGCGCGATGCGCTCGATCAGGTGCTTGCGGCCGACGACGAGGCCGGCTTGCGGGCCGCCCAGCAGCTTGTCGCCGGAGAAGGTCACGACATCGATGCCGACCTCGACCGCCTCGCGCGCCGTGGGCTCGTGCGGCAGGCCCCAGGTTTCCAGGTCGGCCAGCGTGCCGCTGCCGAGATCTTCTATGAGGGCCAGGCCCTTTTCGCGCGCCAGCGACACCAGCTCGGCCGCCGGCACCGACTTGGTGAAGCCCTGGATTGCGTAGTTCGACGGATGGACCTTCATGATCGCGGCGGTGTCGGGTCCGATGGCGGCGGCGTAGTCCTTGAGGTGCGTGCGGTTGGTGGTGCCGACCTCGACGAGGCGGCAACCGGCGCGCGCCATGATGTCGGGAATGCGGAAGGCGCCGCCGATTTCGATCAGCTCGCCGCGCGAGACGATGACCTCGCGGCCGTCCGCCAAGGCATTGAGCACCAGCAGCACGGCGGCGGCGTTGTTGTTGACGGCGGTCGCGGCCTCCGCCCCGGTGAGGCGGCACAGCCACGGCGCGATATGGTCGTCGCGCTCGCCGCGCGCCCCGCCGCCCAGGTCGTATTCCAGGGTGGTGGGCGAACGCATGGCTTCGACCGCGGCTTGGATCGCCTCCTCCGCCAGCACGGCGCGGCCGAGGTTGGTATGCAGGACTGTGCCGGTAAGGTTGAAGACGCGGCGCTGCGAAGGTTGCACCAGGGCAACCAATCGCGCCTCGCACCAGCGCGCGCAGGCGACCTCGTCGGCCACGTCGGGGGTGCCGCGCCGGGCGTCGGCCCAGGCCCGCAGCGCCTCGACGACGAGCGGACGGCCGGCCCGGCCAATCAGGGGTGCCAGCGCAGGCCAGCTGGCCATGCGGTCGACGGACGGCGGTCGGAAAGCGGGAGCGCCTTGGGCGCGGTCGGCACGCGACACGGATATGTTCCCCAGAACGCCAGTGCCGGACGAGACACCGGGCAAGGCCGCAGGATGGCCCAGCCCGCGCCGCCGATCAAACGAAAGGCAGGCCCGCAGGTCGGCTTTTGCCGGCCGGCCCCTACTGGCCGGCCACCGCCACGCCGAGGCGGGCCAGGACAAGCACCATCGAGGACGACAGGCCGATCATGATGGCGAGCTTCGTCGACGATGAGCCGAGATCGTTCGCGAGCAGCGAATTGATGAACTTCATGGTGACATCCCCAAGTTTTCGAACCCCGCCGGCCGAGAGCGAACCCCTTCGCTCTCTTTGGCCAGCACCCTCGCCCCACCGCGCACGGCGGAGCATCATCCCACACGCGCCCGGATGCATCTGCATCAGGGCGAATTGCAAAACCGAGACTTGAACCAAACCCCAACTTGCCGCGGCGACCGGGACCCCTCCCGTGCGCCACGGGTGAACATATACGCCGCGCGCTCGTAACGTTGGTGTCTCAGCGCCGGCCGTTTGGTATCAAATGTTTCCGCTGGGCCGCCAGCTTCCTAGCCGCCGGACGGATCCATGACGCCGAGCACGAACGGGTTGGGAATGCGGGAAAAACCCTCCTCGCCCACCAGGACGTCGAGCCCGAGAGAGGCGAGGTCGTCGGCGAACGGCTCGATCGCGCGGGCGCCCTCCAGATAGAAGAGCTTCGAGTAGCCTTGGCACTGCTCGCAGCATTCCGCGCGCAGATAGGTCGTACCGGCGAGCTGTCGGAAGGATATCTTGTCGGTGCTGCCGCAGTGGACGCAGCGCACGCGCGCGTAACGCCAGGCTGTGGCGCAGAGCGAGCAATGCAGGTGCCGATGGCCGAACTTGGTGCCGCCGGGAGAGATCAATCCCGAGACGGGCGGCGAGCCGCAGGCCGGGCACTGGCCGCTGTCGGCCTCGCCACCTCCGAGAGCAGCCGCGTCGAGGAGTGCCGCCATGCGCGTCCAGGCAACCTGCAGCGCGGCCGCCACGAACACCGCCTGGGCAGCTTCGCCAGCCGCCACCTTGCCGTCGAGAAAGCGGTCGGCCAAGGCCTCGAGATCGGCCGGGTCCGCCGCGGCGAGCGCCGTCCGTGCCCGGCGCGCGGCGTCCGGCAGGACGCTGTCGTCGATCCTTTCGAGCAGGCGCTGCAGCGCCACGCGCCAGCTCTCGTCGCGCGGCCAGGTCACGGGGTCGAGCGGCGCGCGTTGAACGAGCCTTGCCTTGGCGACCTCGGCCGGCCCCGGCAAGGAGCCCGGCGGCAGGTCCGCCAGCGCCTGGTGCTGGGCCGCCACCAGGGCCGTAACCATCCGCAGGAAATCTTCCAGTTCGTGACCCGCAGCCAGTGTGCGAAGCCGCTCGGCTCGGGCTGAAAAGACCGTCGCGAGATCGGGCAGGCGGACGGGATCGCTCTGGGCGATATCGCCGAGCGTGTTCTCGGCAAATCCCGGCGGTGGATTGTTCGGGCCGCTGCTCAGGGCTTCCCGACTTCCTGGCGGAACCACTTGCGATGGTGCTTCCAGCTCCAGCCACGGGTCACGGAGCCGCGGGTCATGGCGCGCAAGGTACCCTTCACCCAGATCGCGGCATAGACATGGACAATCCAGATCAGGATGGCGCCGATCGCACACAGCGCATGAACGACCGCTGAGAGCCGCTTCTGGTCGATCGTGGTGTAGTCCTCGAAATAGACATCCCACAGGACGATGCCGCTGCAGAACAGCAGCAGGATGAGGATGGACTGGCCCCAGAAGACGAGCTTCTGGCCGGCGTTGTACTTGCCGAGCTCGGGCATGCCCTCTTCGTTGTCGTTGATCACCTTGCCGAGATTCTTCATCCAGATCGTGTCATCGCGATTCCAGAAATTGAGTGTGAAGAAACGGAAGAACAGGCCGAGGAAGCTGATGGCCAGCACGACGCCGATCCACGGATGGATCGCACGCGTGGCCTGGCCGCCGCCGAACAGGTGGGTCAGGAAGAACAGCGACGGGTGGAACAACGCCATCCCGCTCAAGGCCAACAGGATCAACGACGCGGCGGTGATCCAGTGGTTGATGCGGGCCGCGGTCGTGTAGCGGGCGACGACTTTCTTGTCCGCGCTCATGCGCCTTTTCCTCCGGCCAGATCATCGCCCTTGCGCTCGTCGCTCTCGGAGACCTCGTTTGGCCCCTTGGTGACGTAGTGCAGGAACCCGAACACGCCAGCGAAAGCGATGGCGGCCAGGGAAAGGGGCTTCAGGACGCCCTTCCAGAGACCGACCAGCGGACTGATCCTGGGATCGTCCGGCAGCCCGGCGTAGAGCGACGGCTTGTCGGCGTGATGCAGCACGTACATCACGTGCGTGCCGCCGACACCGGGCGGGTCGTAGAGACCGGCCTTCTCGTAGCCGCGCGACTTCAGGTCGATGATCCGCTTGTCGGCATGGTCGAGCATGTCTTCCTTGGAGCCGAAGTAGATCGCCTGGGTCGGGCAGGCCTTGGCGCAGGCCGGCGCCTGGCCGACCGCGACCCGGTCCACGCAGAGCGTGCACTTGTAGGCCTTGCGATCGGTCTTGGAGATGCGCGGCACGTTGAACGGGCAGCCCTTCACGCAGTAGCCGCAGCCGATGCAGTTCTCCGAGACGAAGTCGACGATGCCATTGGCATACTGAACGATGGCACCCGGCGCCGGGCAGGCCTTCAGGCAGCCCGGATCGTCGCAATGCATGCAGCCGTCCTTGCGGATCAACCATTCGAGATCGTCGCCCTTCTCGTACTCGGTGAACTTCATCACCGTCCACGAAGTCGGCGTCAGATCGGGCGGGTTGTTGTAGCTGCCCTCGAAGAAACCGACCGGCTCGACCAGGTCGTTCCAGGAAAGGCAGGCGGACTGGCAGGCCTTGCAGCCGATGCATTTGCTGACATCGATCAGCTTGGCGACCTCCAGGCTGCCCTGGCGGACCTGCGGCGGGGCCTCGGTGGAGGCCGAGCGGCGGCGGATGTCGAGGGATTGCAGCGTAGCCATGTTCGCCTCCTCCCCTATGCCATCGCCGACGCGGCGGGTGCCGACGTCTTCTTCACATCGACCAGGAACGCCTTGTATTCGGGCGTGTTGACGCTGGCATCACCCACCGACGGGGTGATGGTGTTGGTCGCGTAGCCCTTCCGGGCGAGGCCGATGAAGCCATAGTGGATCGGCAGGCCGATCACGTCGCATGGCTTGCCGTTCACCAGGATGGGCCGGATGCGTTTGGTGACGCAGGCCTTGGCCTTGATCGCGCCACGCTGGCTCGAGATCTCGACCCACTCCCCGTCCTTGATCCCCTTGGCCTTGGCCAGTCGCTCGCCGATCTCGACGAACAGCTCGGGCTGCAGGACCGCGTTGCCGTGCACGGCCTTCGTCCAGTAGTGGAAGTGCTCGGTGAGCCGGTAGGTCGTCGCCACGATCGGGAACTTGTCCGGCGTGCCGAACGACTTGGCATCGGCGGCAAAAATCCGGGCCACCGGGCTGACGCTGACCTTGGGGTGCAGCGGGTTCTCGAGGAAGGCGTCCATCGGTTCGTAATGCTCGGGGAATGGTCCCTCGCGCATCACGCCGCGCACGTAGAGCCGGCCAACACCTTCCGGATTCATGATGAACGGCCCGACCGACTTGTCGGGGGCGACCAACGGCCCGTAGTCCGGCACGTCGGCACCGGTCCAGCGCGCGCCGTTCCAGAAGACGTACTTCTTGCGCTCGCTCCACGGCTTGCCGTTCGGATCGGACGAGGCGCGGTTGTAGAGCACGCGCCGGTTGGCCGGCCAGGCGAAGCCCCAGTTGGGGTGCACGCCCTTGCCGGTGGGATCGCTGGCGTCGCGGCGCATCGACATGTTGCCGGCGTCCGTATAGACGCCGGTGTAGATCCAGCAGCCGGCGGCAGTCTTGCCGTCGGCCGTCATCACGGCAAACGACGGCAACTGCTGGCCGGCCCGCAGCAGCACCTTGGTCGGGTCGGCGGGATCGGTCACGTCCTGCACGACGTAGCCGTTGATCTCCTTCAGAACCTCGGCCGGCGCCGGGCTGGCCGAATTGGTGTACGACCAGGTGAGCTTCAGCAGGGGATCCGGGAAGGCGCCGCCATCCTTGGCGTACTTCGCCTTCAGGCGGCCGTACAAGCCGGCGACGATGTCGATATCGCTGCGCGATTCGCCGGGGCCTTCAGCTGCCTTCCAGTGCCACTGGATGACACGGCTGGAATTCGTGAAGCTGCCTTCCTCTTCGACATAGACCGACGTCGGAAGCTGGAAGACCTCGGTCTGGACCGACTTGGGATCGACGTTGTTGAACTCGCCGTGATTTTCCCAGAAGCGCGCCGTCTCGGTTTCGATCGGATCGACGACCACCAGCCACTTGAGCTTGCCGAGGCCGGCCCGCGTCTTGTCCTTCTGCGGAGCGGCCATCATGATGTTCAGGCCCTGGCAGAACAGGCCGTTCATCTGGCCCGCCGCCATCATGTCGACCATCTTCAGCGTGTCGTAGCCGGTGTCGAACTTGGGCAGGTAGTCGTAGGCCCAATCGTTCTCGGCCGTCGCGGCGGCGCCGAAGAAGGCCTTCTGCTGGCTGACGAAGAACTTCTGGTAGTTCTGCCAGAAGCTGGTCTGGCCGGGCCGGATCGGCTTGAAGGCGCGCGACTTCATGTAGTCGGCGAAGGTGGTCTCCCTCTCCGACGGCAGGACCATGTAGCCCGGCGTCGAGGTCGAGAGCAGGGCCAGGTCGGTGATGCCCTGGACATTGGCGTGGCCGCGCAAGGCGTTCACGCCGCCGCCCGGCATGCCCATGTTGCCCAGCAGGAGCTGGATCATGGCCATGCAGCGGATGTTCTGGGCGCCCGTCGTGTGCTGGGTCCAGCCCAGCGCATAGAGCGACGTCATTGTGCGCTCGCCGGTGGCGGTCGAGGCGATCAGCTCGCAGACCTTGAGGAACTTGTCCTTGGGCGTGCCGCAGATGCGTTCGACCATCTCGGGCGTGTAGCGCCCGGCATGGGCCTTCAGCAGGCTCATCACCGAGTTCGGGCTCGACATGCTGTCGTCGACCTTGGCCATGCCCTGCTCGTCGAACTGGTACTCCCAGTCCGACTTGTTCGTGTAGTCGCGTTTCGAGGCATCGTAGCCCGTGAACAGGCCGTCCTCGAACTTGTAGCCTTCCTTGACCAGGTAGCTGGCGTTGGTGAAGGCCTTCACGTAGTCGCGGTGGATCTTGTCGTTCTTCAGCAGGTAGTTGATGACGCCCATCAGGAAGGCGATGTCGGTGCCCGGGCGCAGCGGCGCGTAGAGATCGGCAACTGCAGCGGACCGCGTGAAGCGCGGATCGACCACGACCAGCTTGGCGCCGTTGTTCGACTTCGCTTCGGTGACCCATTTGAAGCCGCAGGGATGGGCTTCGGCGGCATTGCCGCCCATGACCAGGATGACATCGGCGTTCTTGATGTCATTCCAGCTGTTCGTCATCGCGCCACGTCCGAATGTGGGGCCAAGACTGGCCACCGTCGGTCCGTGTCATATTCGTGCTTGAGTCTCTATGGCGAGCATGCCGAGCCCGCGCATCAGCTTGTAGGTCAGGTAGCCCGCCTCGTTGGTCTGCGCCGACGTGGCGAAGAAGCCGGTCGTCAGCCAGCGGTTGACCGTGACCCCGTCGCGGTTCTTGGCGATGAAGTTCTTGTCGCGATCTTCCTTCATCAGGGTGGCGATGCGGTCGAGCGCGAAATCCCAGGTGACGCGCTCGAACTTGTCCGACCCGGCCTTGCGGTGCATCGGGTACTTGAGGCGAAGCGGGCTATGGACGTAGTCGAGCGAGGCCGCGCCGCGCGGACAGAGCGTGCCGCGATTGACCGGGTGGTCGGGATCGCCCTCGATATGGATGACCGAGGCCTTGGCGTTCTTGGACTTGTCGCCCAGCGAGTAGACGATGACGCCGCAGCTCACCGAACAATAGGGACAGGTGTTGCGGGTCTCGGTCGCCCGTTCGAGCTTGAAGGGCCGGACGCCGGCGGCAAGCGCATCGCCTGCCCCCGTGAATCCCAAGGCGCCGACGGAAGAGGCGGCGAGGCCAGCGGCGCTCACCTTCATGAATTGCCGACGTGACACGGCCATGAGCAGCTCCATCCCTAGCGACGCTTATGAGGCGCTCGAGCGCCGACTTGTTTGATGTGCGTCTCGGCCAGTGAAACTCGGCAGCGGAGCTGAATCAACAGGAAACCGTCACAATCGGGGGAAATCCCCGACTTGTGAACAACCCTAGGGCTTGCGCTGCAGGCCCCAGGTTTCCGCCAGCAATTGACCCATGCGGGCGGCAATCAGCCGGTTGCCGCGGCTCTCGTTGGCCGCGTCCCGGTCGAAGTGGATGTGGTCGGCGTAGATCACGCCCTTTTCGCCTTCGAACACGTCGCCCAGGTCGAAAATCGGCAGGTTGCTCGCCCGCAGGGTCATCATCCCGGTCACGATCTTGCGGTAGAGGTCGCGGTAGGACAGATCGCCGACGACGCGTTTCTCTTCCTCGGTGAGCACCTTGCCCCAGGCCGGCGACGGCTGCAGGAAATAGCCGGTCTTCACGCCATTGTCGCGCGCCACGGCCTCGATGCCGCGAACATACTTCTGGTAGAGGCCGAGCTGGACGGCGAAGGCGCGTTCATGGTCGCGCCGGATGTCCTCGGGCATGGCGAACATGCCGTTGAGCGTCGTCTTCTTGTTGGACTTGAAGCTGTCCTTGCCCTTGGCGGCGGCCTCGATGCCGCGGATCACCATGTAGGCCGCATGCGACCGCCCGAGGATGGGATTGAGCGCGAGCGTGCCGGCGAGCCGGCCCATCACCCAGCCGATCGCGGCGTCGCCGAAATTCTCGTCGGCGACGAATGGATTGACGTCGATGAAGTTGCTGAGCGGCCGCTCGAGACGCTCCTGCGCGCCCGGCCAGAAGAAATAATGCTCGTTGAACCCGTCGAGCGTGACCACGGCATCGACCGACGTCGCATAGAGGGTGAACAGGATGAAGGACTGCGGCTGCTTCCACGCGCCATCGCCGCCGTTCAGCACCAGGAACGGCTTGCCGTTGGGGCTGACGTACTTGTTGTTCAGCTCCTCCTCGAAATAGCGCGGTGCCGGCGGCTTTGCATTCTGGCCGAGCTGCGAGGCGACCGACCCGCCGGTCAGCAGGACGACGTAGCGGTCGGTCCGCTTCACGACGGTGAAATCGTCGCCGAACAGCCCGATATTGTTGACCCACGGCATGCCACAGGGCGGATTGGCATGATGGACGAAGGCAACGTAGGGATGCGGAAAGAGCGTATCGACGTAGCGACACGACGATCCCTTGGTGGAATCGCGCACGTAGGTGTTCTGCGTCCGCTCGTAGAGCTCGGCTGCCGGGGTGTAGCGGCCATCCTCGATGTATAGCCAGGCGATCGCCGTCACCTCGACCACGGCGAGGGCGAGAACTATGCCGATCGCGGCCGACACCCAGCCGAAGATGCGCTGCTTCATCGCCTACCCGTCACTCCTTGGCGTCGCCCTTGGCGCTGCGGATCGCCTGCCAGACACGATGCGGCGTCGCCGGCATCTGGATGTTGCGCACGCCGAGCGGCCACAGGGCATCCATGATCGCATTCATCACGGTGGGCGTCGAGCCGACTGTGCCCGATTCGCCCACGCCCTTGGCGCCGATCGGGTTGGTCTTGGCCGGCACGCTGTCGTCGAGCGTGTTGTTGAAGTTGGGGAAGGTGTCGGCCCGCGGCATGGCGTAGTCCATGAACGACCCGGTGAGGAGCTGGCCCGAGTCGCGGTCGTAGACGTTCTCCTCGAGCAGCGCCTGGCCGATACCCTGGGCACAGCCGCCGTGGATCTGTCCGAATACGATCGGACGGTGCAACGGTTTGCCGACGTCGTCGACCGTCGTGTAGCGCTTGAGCTCGACCCGGCCGGTGTCGGGATCGATCTCGACCTCGCCGACATGGGCGCCGTTGGGCCAGGCGATGCCGTCCACGGTATTCACGTTCTCGATATAGATGCGCTTGTCGGGCTGCTTGGCGGCGAGTTCGCCGAGGCCGATGCCGCGATCCGTGCCGGCGATGGTGAACTTTCCCGCGGCATAGACGATATCCGCCGCACTGGCCTCGAGCGCGTCGGCAGCCAGGTCGCGGCCCTTGGCCACCAGCTTCTCGCTGCCCGACAGCACCGCCGAGCCGCCGATATAGGCGGAGCGCGACCCCATCGAGCCGACACCGCCCACCCGGTCCGAATCGCCCATGGCGATCTCGATCCGGGAGGCGTCGATGCCGAGCAGCTCCGAGGCGAGCTGGGTGAAGCTGGTCTGCAGCCCCTGCCCCATGCCCTGCGTGCCCATCCAGATCGTGACCTTGCCGTCGGCCTTCACCTCATAGTGCGCCATCTCGTTCATGACGTTGGCGCTGGTCCATTCGACGTAGGAGGCCAGACCACGACCGTAGAGCTTGCCGCGCTTCTCGGCCTCCGCCTTGCGCGCGTCGAAGCCGTTCCAATCGGCGGCCTCGAGCGTCCGGGTGAGGAACAGGTTGAAGTCGCCCGAATCGTACTTCTCGCCCATCGCCGTGGTGTACGGCATCTGCGAGGGCTGCACGAAGTTGCGCCGGCGCAGTTCGGCCGGGTCGATGCCGGTCTGGCGCGACGCGGTATCCATCAGGCGCTCGAGGTTGAGCAGGCATTCCGGCCGGCCAGCGCCGCGATAGGCGCCGATGGTGGCGGTGTTGGTGATCACGCAGGTGATCTTGAGGTCGACGACAGGGATGTCGTAGGTGCCGGTCGTCACCTTGGGCCCGACGAACAGCGGGATGACCACGCCGGCCCGCGCCGGGTAGGCGCCGATGTTGGCAAACGCCTCCATCCGCAGCGCCAGGATCTTTCCGTCCTTGTCGAGCGCAAGCGACGCCTTGTGGAACTGGTCGCGGCCGGCGGTCGTGGCGGCGAACTCCTCGCCGCGTTCGGCACGCCACTTCACGGGGCGCTTCAACACTTTGGCCGCCCACACCGCCACCGACTCGTCGGGCTGGATGCCGACCTTCATGCCGAAGCCGCCGCCGATGTCGCGCACCAGGACGCGGATCTTTTCCTTGGGCATCTTGAGAATGACATCGGCCAGCGTATCGCGCGTGACCGAGGGGTTCTGGCTGCCGATATGGACGACGAGCCGGTCACCGTCCCATTCGGCCATCACCGCGCGCGGCTCCATGGCGTTCACGATCAGCCGCTGATGCATGATGTCGAGCGACACGATATGAGCGGCCTGCCGGAAGGCGGCATCCGACTTGGCGGCGTCGCCGAAACGGTTGAAGCCCACGACGTTGCCGGGCGCACCCTTCCAGACCTGCGGCGCGCCGGGCTTCAGCGCATCCTCGATCTCGGTCACGGACGGCAGCTGGTCGTACTCGACCTCGATCAGTTCGGCGGCATCCTGGGCCTGCTCGCGCGTGTCGGCCACGACCGCCACCACCGCCTCGCCGACGTAGCGCACAGCTTCGTGGGCCAGCGACCGGCGCGGCGTCATCTCGGCCTTGCTGCCGTCGGCATTGGGGAACATCGCGGGAAAGGAGAAATCGCCGCAGCCTTCCTTGGCCATGTCCTCCCAGGTGAAGACCGCGACCACGCCCGGTGCGTTCTTGGCTGCAGCCGTGTCGATCTTGACGATCCGGGCATGGGCGTGCGGCGAGCGCACCAGCACGACGTGCGCCTGGTTGGGACGGGTGAGATTGTCGGTAAAGCCACCACTGCCCGTGAGCAGCCGATCGTCCTCTACACGCTTGATATACTGGGCTTTACCGAACACCGCCATACGCCACTCCCGCCACTATAATCTACTCTTGGAAGGGGCGGACTATAGCGGCGAAGCGGCGTCCGACAAGACAGCGCGACGGATGGTCCTAACGTGGTCCGGGGCAGCTATTTCGCCGCCGCGGCCCCCGCCATGGCGACCTGGGCATCCTGTTCGGATGTCACGCCCGAGACGCCGATGGCGCCGACGATCTTGCCGTCGACGACGATCGGCACGCCGCCCTCCAGCGGCATCAGACCTGGCACCGCCAGCAGGCGGAGACCGGCGCCACCCTGGGCGATACCGTCCTGCAAGGCCTTGGTCGGCCGCCTGAGATTGTTGGCCGTCGTCGCCTTGCCGATGGCGATTTCGATGCTGCCGTGCTGGGTGTTGTCCATCTTGGAGAACGCGGCAAGCTTGCTCGAACTGTCGACGATGGCGATGGCCACCGGCCAGTTGTTCTTCTTGGCTTCGGCCTCGGCGGCGGCCATCGCCTTCTTGGCGGCCTCCATCGAAATACCCATGCCGTAGGCGGGCGGCGGCGCTTGGGCACTGGCGGCGAGCGGTGACACGAGTAGGGCTGCGGCGGCCGCCGCGACGATCAGTCTGTTCATGGCATTAACTCCCGGTTGTGCCACCTCTACGGGTGGTCCCGGGACTATGCCCAACGCGCGCCGGCCGGACAGGCCCGCCGGCAGTCACAATCCGGTGAAAGGTCCAGTGAAACGGCTGATGAAAGGATCAGTGCCGCAGGCTGGGCATCTCTGGCAGCGGCACGACGCGGATGCCGGCGGCCTCCAAGCCTTTACGTACCGCCGTGGACACCGTCACCGCGGTCGGGCCGTCGCCATGGACGCAGATCGAATCGACCTGGCAGGGAATGCGCTTGCCCGAAGTCGAATAGATCGCCTGCTCGTCGACCATGCGCCGGACATGGGCCACCGCCTGGGCGGCATCCTTGATCATCGAATTGGCTTCCTTGCGCGGCGTCAGGAAGCCGGCGTCGGTGTAGGTGCGGTCGGCGAAGACCTCCTCCGCCGCCCGCAACCCGAGCTTGCGTGCCGCCTTGCCCTGCTCGGTGTTGGCCTGGGCGAGGATGATGAGGTCGCGATCGACCGCCTTGGTGGCGCGGCAGATCGCTTCGGACATCTCCGCACTCTCGGCCGACATGTTGCCCATCATGCCATGCACCTTGAGGTGGGTGACCTTGCCGCCGTGCAGCGCCGCGATCGCCTGCAGGGCCCCGAGCTGGTAGGCGATGTTGGCTTCCAGTTCCTTGACCGAGAGGTTGATCACCCGGCGGCCGAAGCCCTGCAGGTCGGCGAAGCCGGGATGGGCGCCGATGCTGACGCCGTTCTGCTGGCAGAGCTTGACCGTGTCGACCATGACCACGGGGTCGCTGGCGTGGAAGCCGCAGGCCACGTTGGCCGAGGTCACAATCTTCAGCACTTCGCTGTCGTTGCCCATCACCCACGGCCCGAAGCTCTCGCCGAGGTCGGAGTTGATGTTGACGAATCCGGCGTTGGTGGCGGCCATGGGAGACTCCCTGAATCGAAGACGCTATCCTAGCAGATGTGAGCGTTCGGTACCTATCCTGCGGCGATACCGCCTTTACTGTCGAGTTCGGCAACGAAATCTCGCCCGAGATCAACGCTCGGGTGATGGCGCTTCACGTCGCCATCGACCGCGCCAAGGCGGTGGGCGAGCTCCCGGGTGTCGTCGAGACCGTGCCCACCATGCGCTCGCTGATGGTGGCCTACGACCCGCTTGCCGCGTCCCGCGCCGAGCTGCAGCCCCGGATCGACGCGCTGATCGCGCGCGGCCTGCCGACCGGCCTGGCGAGCCGTCGCGTTACGCTGCCCTGCTGCTACGACGATCCCGAATTCGCATCCGACCTGGCCGAAGTCGCCAAGCGCACGAAGAAGACCGTGGAGCAGGTGATCGCCGCCCATCTCGCCTCGCCGTTCAAGGTCTATGTGCTGGGTTTCATGCCGGGCCTCGCCTACATCGCCGGGCTCGACCAGACGCTGTATCTGCCGCGGCGCTCTCAGCCCCGCGTGCGGGTGCCGCGTTCGTCCGTCGCCATCGCCATGGACATGACCACGATCTATCCCTTCGAGAGTCCGGGCGGCTGGCATCTGATCGGCCGCACGCCGCTCTGGATGTTCGACAAGCGTCGCGAGCAGCCGGTGTTCCTGGCGCCGGGCGACTCCCTTTCCTTCCAGCGCATCGACCGCAAGACCTTCGACCGCATCGCCCGCGAGGTCGACGCCGGCACGTTCGACTGGTCGACCCTGGTGAAGGCATGAGTGCCAGTCTTCTTCTCCTCCCCATTCATATGGGGAGGTGTCGGCATCTTATGCCGACGGAGGGGTCGAAAGCTCCAGCACCGCTGTCGTCACCCATGACCCCTCCGTCCGCTTCGCGGCCACCTCCCCATCTGAATGGGGAGGAGGAAGAGAAATGACCGCCGCGCTGAAAGTCGTTCGCGCCGGCCTGTTCGACACGCTGCAGGATCTCGGCCGCGTGGGCTTCATGGCGCTCGGCATGCCGACCGCGGGGGCGATGGACAGGGTGGCGCTCCGCCTTGCCAACGCGCTCCTGGGCAATCCCGCCGGCACCGCGGGGCTCGAGATCGGCGTCATGGGACCTGACCTGCTGGTCGAGGCCGACAGCGTGCGCGTCGCCCTGGTCGGCCCGATATCACCCGCGCTCATCGAAGGCCCCGACACGCCGCCCAAGGCGCTGGAAACGGACCGCACGCATCTCCTGAAGCGCGGGCAGGTGCTGCGCGTCGGCATGGTCGAGGGCTCGAGCACGGCCTACCTCGCCGTCGCGGGCGGCTTTGCCCTGCCCTCCTTCATGGGCAGTCTCTCGACCTATGCGCGGGCCGGTGTCGGCGGCTTCGAGGGCCGCAAGCTTGCCGCGGGCGATGCACTGCCGCTGTCGCTCGAACAGGCGCCACCGGGCGACGACCGCAAGCTCGGGGCGCCGTTCGACTATGGCAGTGGCCCGGTCCGCATCGTCTGGGGACCGCAGGAGGAATATTTCACCGCGGCCGGCCGCAACATCTTCGTCGGGTCCGACTATCGCGTCTCCAGGGAGGCGGATCGCATGGGCATCCGCTTCGAGGGACCGACGATCGCCCATGCCACAAGCGTCGAAAAGGGCGGCGCCGACATCATCTCCGACGGCATCGGCCCTGGCGCGATCCAGGTGCCGGGCGCCGGCCTGCCGATCGTGCTGCTGGCCGACCGCCAGACCGTCGGCGGCTATCCCAAGATCGCCACCGTGGCCTCGGTCGACCTGCCGCGCCTCGGCCGCCTGCTGCCGGGCCAGACGGTGCGGTTCCAGCCCGTTACCGTGGAAGAGGCGGAGAAACTCCGCCGCGATCAGGAGTCGCGGATCGCGCGGGCCATCGCCGACTTCAAGGTCGCCCGCCCGCCCGGCGGCATCGACCTCGCGCGGCTCTACGAGGAAAATCTGATCGACGGCGTCGTCTACGAGCGGTCGCCAGGCTAGCGCCCGTCTACCTGGTCGCCGCTCTCGTCCGCGCCGTCGAACGACATGCGGCCGGGGCCCGAGACGTAGAGGGCGAGCAGGCCACCTGCCAGGGCGACGTTCTTGAGGAAGTGGACCATCTGGGCGCGGTCGGTGAAGTTGGCGTGGAACAGCAGGGCCGTCACAATGCAGAAGCCGGCGAGCGCCACCGCGGCAAACCTCACCTTCCAGCCGACGATCAGGAGAAAGGCGGCGCCGATCTCGACCACGATGGCCACGGGCAGCAGCAGCCCGATCGTGCCGTGCTGCACCATGAACTGCCCGGCCTCGTCGTAGCCCGCGATCTTGCCGATCCCCGACCACAGGAACAGGCCGGCCAGCAGGCACCGCGCCACCAGCAGCACGCTGCTGTTGCCCGTTTCGTCCATCGGCCCATCTCCACGGCTCGGATGCTTTCAGTGTAGCCGCTCAAGCCCGGCGTTGGTACGAGACTTGACCGCTTTGAGACGATTGAAACAACCGGACCGGGGAAACAGGCGATGAGTTGGCAACCGGAAATGGACGAGCTGCGCCGCCGTCAGGAAATGACGAAGCGCATGGGCGGCGCCGACAAGGTCAAGCGCCAGCACGACGGCGGCCGGCTGACCGTCCGTGAGCGCATCGACCGGCTGCTCGACAAGGACTCCTTCCGCGAACTCGGCAGCATCGCCGGCAAGGCGGAATACGACGGCCGCAACGACCTGGTCGATCTGATGCCGGCCAACGCCGTGATGGGCCGCGGCAAGATCGACGGCCGGCCGGTCGCCGTCACCGGCGACGACTTCACCGTCCGCGGCGGCTCGGCCGACGCCACGATCAAGGAGAAGTCCAACTTCATCGAACGCTACGCCAACCAGTACCGCGTACCGGTGATCCGCATGATCGAGGGATCGGGCGGCGGCGGCTCGGTCAAGACCATCGAGACCACCGGCCGCGCCAATGTCCCGGGCGTCAGCGGCTGGGAATGGGTGGTGCAGAACATGGGCGCCGTGCCGACGGTGGGCCTCGGCCTCGGCTCGGTCGCCGGGTTGGGCGCCGCGCGGCTGGCCGCGACGCACTACTCGGTAATGGTGAAGGAAATCTCGGCGATGTTCGTCGCCGGCCCGCCGGTGGTGAATCGGCTGAGCCCCAAGCAGTACGACAAGCAGGAACTGGGCGGCTGGGAAATCCAGCTTCGCGCCGGCGCCATCGACGAGGCAGTCGACAGCGAGGAAGAGGCCTTTGCCGTCACGCGCCGGTTCCTCTCCTACCTGCCCTCGTCGGTCCACGACGCGCCGCCGCGCGGCCCCGTGACCGACGATCCGGCGCGGCGCGAAGAATCTCTGTTCGACGTCATCCCGCGCGACATCCGCAAGGTCTATCGCATCCGCCCGATCGTCGAGAAGGTGGTCGACCAGGGCAGCTTCTTCGAGATGGGCAGGCTCTACGGCCGATCGGTCGTCACCGGCTTTGCCCGGGTCGACGGCTGGCCGGTCGCCGTGATGGCGAGCGATCCGATGTTCTATGGCGGCGGCTGGACGGCCGACGCCTGCCAGAAGGTGACACGCTTCCTCGACATGGCCGAGACCTTCCACATGCCGGTGGTCTACTTCTGCGACTGCCCCGGCTTCCTGATCGGGCTCGAGGCCGAGAAGAGCGGCGTCATCCGCCAGGGCGTGCGCGCCATGTCGGCGATGTTCCAGACGACGGTGCCGTGGTGCACCTTCATCATCCGCAATGCCTTCGGTGTTGCCGGCGCCGCGCACCAGAACGGTTCCAGGGTCAACTGGCGCTATGCCTGGCCGTCCGGCCGCTGGGGGTCGCTGCCGCTGGAAGGCGGCATCGAGGCCGCCTATCGCGCCGACATCGCCGCCGCTCCGGATCCGAAGGCCAAGATGGCCGAGATCGAAGAGCGGCTGAACAAGCTGCGATCGCCATTCCGCAGTGCCGAGACCTTCTGGATCGAGGAGATCATCGACCCGCGCGACACCCGCAAGATCCTGTGCGAGTTCGTCGAACTGGCCGCACCCATCCGCGGCTCGGGGCGCAGCAGCCCGTGGATGCGGCCGTAGTTGATTTGCAAGTTCAGCAGGTTTTGTGCTAAATTTCCAATACAGTGGACGCCTTTGTGAAGGCACTGCTGGCAACGCCCGGGCGATCCCTCGCTCCGGGCGTTTTTCGTGGTCCACGCCGGGCTGCTTCCGGGAGACGGCAGCGGCACGCCCATCCCGGCTGCGGGCGGGCATGGCTGGCACAGTTCGTCAGGGGGCGATCGGCCAGCCGGATCAAGGGCTTGAGCCGGCTTCGTGGCACAGGCAGCGGGACACCGCGTGGCACAACGAGGTGTGCCACGAAATGGTCCATTCGCCAGCCTTAGCGCCGCCAGCCGTAGCCGCTCAGCCGGGGCAGCAGGCCGCATTCCGGCTCGAACGGCGGGTTGCTGAGATAATCCTGGTCGGAAACGACATAGGCCTTGCCGGGCGTTCGGCTGACGATCGCGCTCAGCGCCGGAAACGACCAGTCCTGGAAAAACAACTTGTTCGGCCAGTCATGCAGCGGCAGCGTCTCGGCGCGGATGATGCCGGAGCGTTCGTCGACCAGGCCGCGGACGCTGTCGAGATAGCCCGCCCACAGCCGCGTCAGCGCGATGTCGGGAACCGCCGCGGCAAAAGTCAGTGCCGTGACCAGGGTGAGCAGCCGCCGGGAGACCGCTGTCTCCCGCAAGATAGCGACCACGGCGGGTGGATCGCGTCGCCGGTCGGCGAGCAGCCACATACCCCCCAGGAGCACGGCAAGCAGAATCCCGGCCGCCTGGCGCGCCACGTAGTGGGAGGGCGGATAGAGGATCGAGGGCGGGTGTACGACCCGCCACCAGGGCGACAGGGCAAGAAGGGCGGCAACGACGCCCAGAACGATGAGCGGTCCCCTGCCCTGCAGCCAGGATGGCCGCCGCAGGCCGGCCGCGCCACAGATCACGCAGCCGGCCAGGGGAATGGCGAACTGCATGTTCTGCCAGAAGTCGACGCTGGTCGACCGCACCTTGAGAAAGTGCGGATGGTCCCAATAGTCGACGATCGTCACGGCCGAAACCACCGCAGCGCCGATGAAGGCGAGCGCTGCGAGCGCATAGAGGACGCGAATGCCGAAGTCAGGGCTGGCGGCGCGGCGCGATTCCCAGACAATCGCCGCCGCGAGCAGCGGCCCGAAATAGACCATGGCCTCGTAGGAGCGAAGGCAAAGCGCCCCGAGCACGCACAGGATCGCCGCATCGCGCACGCTCCTGCCACCCGTCGTCAACGTCACCGCCATGGCTGCCGTCACGGCCGCGAAGGTCGCGTTGTATTCGCCGACGATGAAGAACGAAGTCGGCAGATAGACTGCGGCGACGATGGCGACGACGGCGGCAAGCAGCGGCGGATGGTGCCTCACGCGCGCCAGCGCAAAATGATAGAGAGCAGCCGGTACGGCGAACAGCGTGGCCGAGTAGGCCATTGCCAGCAGCCTGGTATCGCGCATACCGGCGTCCGCCAGCAGCAGCATGGGCGCCTGGGTCAGCCAATCGACATGGGCGCGGGCGGCATAGAAATCATGAAATCGTTCGCGGTCGAGCAGGTTTACCAGGAAGGACGATCCGTCCCAGAAGAGTCCGCGGCATTCGACGGCGTTGTAGATGACCAGCGCCCACAGCAGCACAATGACGCCTCGATAGGCTGCGAAATGCGGGACCTTGCGCATGCCTAGTCGCGCCACATGAAGGGGCCGAGATCGTAGGGCTGGGCCGGCGGAAACGGCTGCCAGGAGTCGAAATCCTTGGGCGGCGCGATGATCCCGTCACCGCGCTTGGCGCGCAGCACCAGGCTCTGGCTTGGCAGGATCCAGGCTTCGATCAGATGCAGGTGCGGATTTCTTGCCAGCGACGTGCTCTCGAAGGCGATCACCCCGCTTTGCGACCGGACGACAGTCCGCACGGCCTCGAGGTACGAGATCCAGGTTCTGGTCAGGTAGATGTCGGAGGGCAGGCCGGCCAACAGCATCAGAAACGCAAAAGCGACAAAGCGCCGTGCCGCGTCGGGCGCGCGCAGGATGACGAGCGCCGGCAGTTTGTTGCCGACCTTGGAACGGTAGATCCAGATGAAGATGACGATCGCGGCGATGACCAATCCCGCCGCCGTCCGCGCGACGTACTGCGACTTGGCCAGCGGCCGCACGAGCGTGTCGCTGGCCGCGAGCAGCGGCGACAGGGCGAGGATGACGAGGAACGAGGCCGCCCACCAATATGGCCTCGTCCCCATCAGGGAGCGCGGATTGAGCAGTGCCCACCCCACGACCACGAGCGCCGCTGCAAGCACCATGTCGAATTGCATGTTCTGCCAGAAGTTGGTGGCGGTCGCGACCGTATCGCTGAGGTGCTCCTCGGAGTGGGGCTTGAGAATGGAACCGGTGGCCACGACCATGCCGGCGAGAAACATGCCCGCGGCCGCGACATGAAGCGCGGTGGCGAAGACCGGCCGTGACGGTGCCCGGCGAAGCGCCCAGAAGATCATCGCCGCCAGCAGCGGGCCGAGATAGATCATCACTTCGTAGGTCCGCATGGCGAGGAAGGCGAGCGCCGCCAGCACCAGGCCGTCGAAGACGGTGAGCCGCTCGGCCGTCGCCAGCCGGACCGCCGCCAGCACGACGAGCGCATAGGCGGTGTTGTACTCGCCGACGATGAAGAACGAGGTCGTCATGAAGACCACGGCGACCGCCGCCACCACGGCGGCCAGCAGAACCGCGTCGTCCTTCGCGCGCATCAGGGCAAGGTGGTAGAGGGCGGTCGGTACGGCGAACAGCCCGAACGACAGCAGGCGCGCCATCAGATGCAAGTCGGTAACGCCCAGGAACAACGCCGTCATGACCGGAATCTGGCCGATGACCATCGCGTACAGGCGCGGCGCGTAGAAGTCGAAAAACCACTCGCGGCGGGCGATCTGGACGAGGAACGCCGAGCCGTCGACAAACAGGCCCCGGCTCTCCCAGCTATGCCAGAGTGCCAGCCCCCAAAGCAGACCGATTGTGATGCGGTAGGCGATTATTGTTGGCATACGCAAGCGAGCGGGCTCTACCTGACCGTTGGGGCGGAAGCAAGCGCTCGCGGCTTGCGGCCTCGAAGGGGCGCTGTTAGCAAGGCCCCGCAAGCGAGGATAGACGATGCTCAGTTGGGAGAAAATCGACGCAATTCCAGGCTGGTTCATGTTCCAGTCCTACTGCGTCTGGCGTGCCCTGCTCGACCAGCAGTCCGGCGTGACCGGGGACCTGTTCGAAATCGGCGTATGGCGTGGCCGATCGGCCTCGGTACTGGCGGCCTATCGCAAGGGCGGTGAAAAACTCTATCTGTGCGATCTCCGATTGGACGAACCGGCGGTGCATCGCGCTATCCGGTCGGTCGGCGTCGAGCCGGCCAACATCGTGCCCCTGTCCGGTCCGTCCGCCGATCTGGCGGCCAAACTCGACCCCCAGGCGATGCACCAGACGGTGCGCTGGTTTCATATCGACGGCGAGCACACCGGCACTGCGGTCTACCGCGAGCTCGAGTTCGCCAACCGGATCGTCAATACCGAAGGCATCGTGGTGATCGACGATTTCTTCTCGCCGCGCTATCCCGCCAACACGACCGAGGTGATCCGCTACCTCGAAAAGAACCCTTTCCATTTCCGGCTGCTCGCCGTCGGCTTCAACAAGGGCTATCTTTGCCGCCCCGAAAGCCTGCCGCGTTACATGGATTTCATGGCCTCGGGCATGTCGCGGGCGCTCGGCACCTACGGGGCCAAGACGACGATCTTCAAGACCACGGGCCCCTGGGACACCGACGCGGTGGGCATCACCGACTACGTCGAAGACGCCGGACCTGTCGCCGGCCCGGACAACGAGCCGCAGCGCTGGCACATGATGCGCACCCGCCACGTCTGGGGGCCCTGGCGGCACCTGCAGAACGGCTGGCGCATGCTGCGACGAGGCTAGAGTCAGGCGGGCTTGGCGATCTTCATCTGCTCGTCGAGATCGTCGGCGATGAAGTGACGCACGACCTCGTCGAGGTCCTTGTCGGTCTCGAACCCGAGCGCGCGGGAACGCTTCGAATCGATGCCCTGAGGCCAGCCGTTACAGATCTTCTGAATGGCGGGATCGTGCTGCCAGACCACCTTGCCGACTTTGCGGTTGCCGGCGTGGCGCGCCACGGCTGCTTCCAGCTCCCTGGCCGTCACATTGATGCCGTTCAACAGCAGCGTGCGGCCCGGCCCGAAGGCATCCGGCGGCAGATCGTGCAGGCGCATGAAGGCATCGACCGTCTTGCGCGGGCTGAGCACGACCATGATGGTCTCGGGTGTAACCGGACAGACGACGTCGACGCCGGTGAGCGGCTCGCGCAGGACGGAACTGGCCCAAGTCGACGCCGCCTTGTTGGGCAGGCCGGTGCGGACGCAGATCGTCGGCAGCCTCACCGCAGTACCGCGCAGGAATCCCTTGCGGGTGTAGTCTCGGACCAGGAATTCGCCGATTGACTTTTGCGCGCCATAGGAAGTCTGCGGCGTGAGCGGCGTATCGTCGGTCACGGCCGGCGGCAGGTCGCCACCGAAGGCGGCCAGCGAACTGGTGAAGACGACCCTCGGGTTGGTCCCGAGCGCCCGGCAGGCTTCCAGCACGTTGCGCGTACCGTCGAGGTTGACCCGGTAGCCGAGGTCGAAATCGGCCTCGGCGCCCGCGCTCACGACGGCGGCGAAATGGAACACCGTGGCCGCGCCCTGCACGATCGACTGCACCGTCGCGAAGTTGGCGATGTCGCCGGCCAGCGCCTTGACCCTGGGGTCATCGAGCCCCGGCCCGGTCGCCTTGGCGACATCGAACAGCAGCAGTTCGCCCACGCGCTCCGGCGCGCCGGTCGGTCCCGCGATCGCGCCCTGCTGCAGGATACGCCGCGCCAGCTTCTTGCCGAGAAAGCCGGCGCCGCCGGTGATGACCACCTTCATGTCGTCTCCATCCCGATTTCCTTATTGCCGACGAAAGTGTGCACAGATCGCCGTGCGCAGTCTATGTTTGAGCCAATGGCAGGATCTGCGGAAATCTTCGTCTTCAAGGATGCGCTGATCATCCTGGGAACGGCGGCCGTCGTGGCGCCGGTCGTGCATCGCCTGAAGATCAGCCCGATTCTGGGCTTCCTCGTCGTCGGGGCGCTGCTCGGCCCCTATGGGCTCGGCCAGCTCGCCGACTATTCCCGCGCCATCGACTGGCTGACCGTCACCGGCGAAAAGCAGATCGCCTTCATCGCCGACCTCGGAATCGTCTTTCTGCTGTTCTTCATCGGCATGGAACTGTCGATGCGCCGCCTGATCACCATGCGTCGGCTGGTGTTCGGACTGGGTGGTCTTCAGGTCTCGCTTACGGCAATCGCCATCAGCCTCGGCGCCCTGTGGCTGGGCCAGCCGCCGGCCGCGGCCCTGATCATCGGCGCCTGCCTGGCCCTGTCGTCGACGGCCATCGTGATGGAGCTGCTGAGTGGCCAGCGCCGCATGATGTCGACCACTGGCCGTACCAGCTTCGCCATCCTGCTCGCCCAGGATCTTGCCGTCGTGCCGCTGCTGTTCCTGATCAGCGCATTGGGCGGCAACAGCGAGGGTTCCGTCGTGCAGGGCGTGGTGATCGCCCTGGTCGAGGCGGTTGTCGCCGTCGGCGTGATCGCCGTCGTCGGCCGAGTCGTGTTGAAGCCGCTGTTCCGGCTGGCAGCGGGAACGGACAACCCGGAATTCTTCATGGCGGCCACCTTGCTGATCGCCGTCGGCTCGGGCGTGATCGCCTCCGTTGCCGGCCTCTCGATGGCGCTGGGTGCCTTCATAGCCGGCCTGCTCCTCGCCGAGACCGAGTACCGGCGCGCCGTCGAGGCGATGATCGATCCCTTCCGTGGTCTCCTGCTGGGAGTCTTCTTCTTCTCCGTCGGCATGCACATCGACCTCGGATTCATCTGGCGGGAACCGCTTCTGGTTGCCGGCGGTTTCCTTGCCATGATGGTGGCCAAGACGATATTGCTCGCTCCGCTCTGCCGGCTGTTCGGCATACCGTGGTCGACCAGCATGGAGACCAGCCTGCTGTTGGCGCCGGGCGGCGAGTTCGCCTTCATCGGCATCGGCCTCGCCACCCAGTTCAGGTTGATCGACAGTGGCGTCGCGGCCGGCGTGCTCGCGGTGGTTTCGCTGACCATGGGCACGCTGCCGTTCATTGCCCTGGCCGCCCGGCACATCCACAAACGCCTCGACGCGGAAGCACCGTCGCGACCTTCCTCGACCCTGCTGCCGCCGGACGACCATACCAAGCGTGTCATCGTCGTCGGCCACGGCCGCGTCGGCCAGCTGGTCTGCGACCTGCTCGACAAGCACGAGATCGCCTATCTCGCCACCGACAAGGACGTGGCCCTCGTCGAGCGCTGGCGCAACCTCGGCCGGCCGATCTACTACGGCGATGCCAGCAACCCGATCTACCTCCAGCGCTGCGGCATCGACGAGGCGGCGGGCGTCATCGTCACCATCGACACTGCCGTCGTTGACGATGTCGTGCGGGCGGTGCGCGCGCGCCGGCCGGACGTGATGATCGTGGCGCGCGCCCATGATGCCCAGCATGCCCGCCACCTCTACACGCTCGACGTCACCGATACGGTGCCGGAAACCATCGAGGCGAGTCTGCAACTGGCCGAATCGGCGCTGGTTGGTCTTGGCGTGCCGATGGGGCTGGTGATTGCCTCGATCCACGAACGCCGCGAGACCGTGCGTCGCGAATTGCAGGCTGCCGCCGGAACCGCGAGTCTGCTGACCGAGCAGATCCGCCAGGCCCGCCAGACGGCGCAGCGCGATCGCAAACCCCGGTCATGAGGCCCAGGTCATGAGGCTCAAGTCATGAGGCGTGCGTGAAGGTCATCAGCTGGAACCTGTTGCGCCTGACCGGCGCCGCCGCCGAGGACGTGGCGAGCCTGG
>NZ_SCVH01000100.1 GCF_004296935.1 Reyranella sp. | reverse complement strand
CCGCCGCGGCACCGACGTGATGATGTCGGGCAAGGTGGCGATGGTCGCGGGCTTCGGCGACGTCGGCAAGGGCTCGGCCGCCTCGCTGCGCCAGGCCGGCTGCCGCGTCATGGTCTCCGAAGTCGATCCGATCTGCGCTCTGCAGGCGGCGATGGAGGGCTACGAGGTCGTGACCATGGAAGACGCCGCACCGCGCGCCGACATCTTCGTCACCGCCACCGGCAACGTCGACGTGCTGACGCTCGACCACATGAAGGCGATGAAGCACCGCGCCATCATCTGCAACATCGGCCACTTCGACTCCGAGATCCAGATTTCGAATCTCCGGAACTTCAAGTGGCACAACGTGAAGCCGCAGGTCGACGAGGTCGAGTTCCCCGACGGCAAGCGCATCATCGTGCTGTCGGAAGGCCGCCTGGTGAACCTCGGCAACGCCACCGGCCACCCGAGCTTCGTGATGTCGGCCTCGTTCTCGAACCAGACGCTGGCGCAGATCGAGCTCTGGACCAACCCCGGCAAGTACGAGAAGCAGGTCTACACGCTGCCCAAGTTCCTCGACGAGAAGGTCGCGGCGCTCCACCTCGAGAAGGTCGGCGCCAAGCTGACCAAGCTCCGGCCCGACCAGGCCAAGTACATCGGCGTGCCCGAGGCCGGCCCGTTCAAGGGCGACCTCTACCGCTACTAACCGCCCACAGCCGCGACCATGCTAAAAGTCGGCATCGAAAGATGCCGACTTTTTCTTTGTCCCTTCCAGACGAGGCCGCCACCGAGCGGCTGGGCGCGGCGCTCGCCGAACGCCTGCGGCCGCGCGATGTCGTGGCGCTGGTGGGCGGTCTCGGCGCCGGCAAAACCACGCTTGCCCGCGCCATCCTGCGGGCGGCCTCGGGCGAACCGGCGCTGATCGTGCCGAGCCCGACCTTCACCCTGGTCGAGGTGTACGACACGCCGAGGGGCGCCTTCTGGCACTTCGACCTCTACCGGATGGAAGAGCCCGAGCAGGTCTTCGAACTGGGCTGGGAAGAGGCGCGCACCGACGGCATCGCCCTGGTCGAATGGGCGGAACGGCTGGGCCCTCTGCTGCCGCACGAACGACTTACGGTGACGCTCTCCATCGAAGGTGAGGGACGGCGCGCCACCCTGGAGGGAGAAGCCCGTCTTGGCGAAATCTGAACGCGATCTGCGGCGCGCCGAATTCGTGCGCGGCGCCGGCTGGGGCGATGCGGGCGAGCGCCTGCTGGCCGGCGACGCCTCGTTCCGGAAATACTTCAGGCTGAACCGGCCACGCGGATCCGCGGTCGTCATGGACGCGCCACCGCCGCAGGAGGACGTGCGGCCCTTCGTGCGCATCGGCCGGCACTTGATCGCGCTTGGCCTCAGCGCCCCCCAGATCCTGGCCGAAGACCCAGAGCACGGCTTCCTGCTGCTGGAGGACCTGGGCGACGACACCTATGCCCGCGTGCTGGCGGCAGGCGGCGACGAGGGCGAGCTCTATGCCCGTGCCACTGACGTGCTGGTGCAACTCTACCAAGCCGGCGACCGGGCCGTCCTGCCGGGGCTCGGCGCCTATGCGGGTGACGCGCTGATCGAGGCGGCGATGCTGCTGCCGGAATGGTACCTGCCGGCTGCGACCGGTAGGCCGACGCCACCGGAAGAGACCACCCGCTACATCGCCGCCTGGCAGGAATGCCTCGCCGCGCTGCCCCCGGCGCCCGATGCCCTGCTGCTGCGCGACTATCACAAGGACAACCTGCTGTGGCTGCCGGCGCGCCCTGGCGTAAAGGCCTGCGGCCTCCTCGACTTCCAGGACGCCCAGCGCGGCCATCCCTCCTACGATCTGGTGTCGCTGATCGAGGACGCGCGCCGCGACGTGCCGCCCGCCGTGCATGCCGCCTGCCTGAAACGCTACATGGATGAAACGGCGCTCGCCGATCCGTCGGGCTTCCGCACCGGCTTCGCCCTGATGGCGGCGCAGCGCCATGCCCGCATCATCGGCCTGTTCGTCAGGCTGCTGGAGCGCGACGGCAAACCCGACTACCTGCCGCACCTGCCGCGCGTCTGGCGCATGTTCGAACGCGCCCTGCAGCACGACGCGCTGGCGCCGCTGCGCGCCTGGGTCGACCGCTTGCTGCCGCCGCCGCTGCGGCGCATTGGTGACTCATGAGCTGGGGTGCCCCATGATCCGCACCGCGATGATCCTGGCGGCCGGCCGCGGCGAGCGCATGCGGCCGCTGACCGACCACACGCCCAAGCCGCTGATCCCCGTGGCCGGCCGCTCGATGCTGGAGCGCACGATGGACCGCCTGCAGCGGCACGGCGCGCAGAACATCGTGGTCAACGTGCATCATCTCGGCAGCCAGATCGCCGACCGCCTGCAGGGCCGCGCGCGCATCATCCGCGAGGACCATCTGCTGGAGACCGGCGGCAGCGTCCGCAACGCCCTGCCGCTGCTCGGCAACGGGCCTTTCTTCGTGCTGAACGGCGATGGCCTGTGGCGCGACGGGCCGGAATCGATGCTGGGCCGCCTGCAGGCCATGTGGGATCCCAAACGGATGGATGCGCTGCTGCTGCTGCATCCGCTGGCCACCGCGATCGGCCGCGAGGAGAAAGACCGCGGCGACTACTACTTGGAGCCTGACGGCCATGCCCGCCATCGCGGCAACGCCGAGACGGCGCCGTATCTTTTCGCCAGCATCTCGGTCTGCGACCAACGCCTGTTCAACGGCACCTCGGAAGGGCCGTTCTCACTACTGAAGCTGTGGAACCGGGCCGAGGCGGCCAGCCGACTTTATGGCCTCGTGCATGACGGCGACTGGCTCCATGTCGGCACGCCGGCAGCCCTCGCCGACGCGGAACGCGTGCTGGGATGAAGGGCGTCTTCACCATCGGCATCGACCGCCGCTTCGCCGACGAGCTGGCTGAGGGCGTGCTGGCCGAACATGGTGGCGATCCGCTCGCGCTCGCCGATGTGCTGATCCTGGTGCCGACACGGCGCTCGGTGCGCGCGCTGCGCGAAGCCTTCCTGCGGGCGTCCGACGGCAAGCCCACGATCCTGCCGCGCATGGCGCCGCTCGGCGATGTCGACGACAGCGAATGGGACCTGGCGCCGGGTGACGACAGCGCCCTTGCCCTGCCGCCCACCATCGATCCCACGGAACGCGAGGCGTTGCTGGCGCAATTCGTGGCCGCCTTTAAGGACGACCAGGGCCATCCGATCGCGCAATCCGCCGCGCAAGCGCTCAAGCTCGCGCGCGAACTCGGCCGCCTGCTCGACGAGCTGGCGATCGAGGGCGTGAGTTTCGAGCAGCTCGAAGGGCTGGTCGAAGGCAATTTCGCCACCCATTGGCAGCGCACCCTCGAGTTTCTCGGCATCGTCGGCAAGGCTTGGCCCATCGTGCTGGCGGAGCGTGGGCAGATCGACGCCATCGAGCGGCGCACGCTCGCCATCCGCGGTCAGGCTGCACGCTGGCGCGAGCGTCCGCCGTCGACACCCGTGATCGCGGCCGGCTCGACCGGCTCGCAGCCGGCGACACGAGATCTGCTGATGGCCATCGCCGGCCTGCCCAAGGGGACCATCGTCCTGCCGGGCCTCGATCGCGACATGGATGAGACGAGCTGGGGCGTCCTCGACCCATCGCACCCGCAGTACGGCCTGCGCGAGCTGCTTGGCGCACTGGGGGTCGCTCGCACCGCCGTGCTGGAATGGCCGGGGAGCCCCGGCAACATCGTGCGACGCAAGCTGGTCGCCGAACTGATGCGACCTGCGGAAACCAGCGAGGCCTGGACGCGGCCCGATCCGCTGGCCCTCGAGCACGTCTCGCGCGCCGATTGCGCCACGCATCAGCATGAAGCCCTGGTTATCGCGCTGGCGCTACGCGAGGTGCTGGAGAAGCCGGCCCAGACTGCCGCTCTCGTCACGCCCGACCGCGGGCTAGCGCGCCGTGTCGCGGCCGAGCTGCGCCGCTGGAACGTCGAGATCGACGACTCGGCCGGCGCACCGCTTGCCGACACGCCGCCCGCTACGCTGCTGCGGCTGATCTGCGTAGCCGTCGATGGCGGCTTCGCGCCGGTCGACCTGCTCGCCCTGCTCAAGCATCCGCTTTGCCTGCTCGGCCTGGAGCGGCCTGCGCTGCTCGATGCCGCCCGCCGGCTCGATCGCAAGTGCCTGCGCGGCCTCAAGCCCGACGCCGGCCTCAATGCGATTCAGGCACGCATCGCCAACGCAGAATTCGGCAACGAAGCGGACCGCGAGTCGGTCGCCGACCTTGTGCGCCGCCTCGGCGACAGGGTCGGTGGACTGGCCACGCTGATGGATCAGGGGGCATCGCCGGCTGCCCTGCTCGATGCCGCCGTCGCCGTCGCCGAGATGATCGCGTCGGCCGAAACACTTTGGCGTGGCGATGCCGGAGAAGCGTTGGCCGACGCGCTTGCGCGGCTGCGCGGGGCCTGGGCCGGCCATCCCGCCATTGGCGGCGGCGAGTGGCCGGCATTGCTGGAGACGATGCTGGCGAGCGAGGTCATCCGCCCGCGCTTCGGGCGCCATCCGCGGCTTTCGATCCTGGGCCCGCTCGAAGCGCGCCTGCAACATGCCGACCTGATGGTGTTGGGCGGATTGAACGAAGGCATCTGGCCGCCCGCGGTCGAGACCGGCCCATGGGTCAACCGGCCGATGCGCGCGGCGCTCGGCCTGCCGCAGCCCGAGCGACGGATCGGCCTGTCAGCCCACGATTTCGTCTCCGCCCTTGCCGCCGAACGCGTGCTGATCACGCGGTCCGAGCGCGAGGGCGGGGCCCCCACGGTACCGTCGCGCTGGATGGCACGGCTGGATGCGCTACTCGGCTACGAACCGGGCGGTCCCGCCCCGGTCTACATTCAGCGCGGCCGACACTACGTCGATTGGGCAGAGGCCATCGACCGGCCGGCCGACTACAAGCCCTGGTCGCGGCCGCAGCCGACGCCGCCGCTCGCCGCTCGGCCGACCGAACTATCGGTCACCGGCATCGAGCAATGGCGGCGCGATCCGTATGGCCTCTATGCGCAACGCATCCTGCGCCTCGAGCGCCTCGATCCGCATGAGGCCGAGCTGGGGGCGGCCGATCGCGGCTCGGCCCTGCACAAGACATTGGAGCACTTCCTGCTCGAGCATCCCTCGGGGCTGCTCCCGCCCGACGCCGTGGCGCGCTTCGAGGAGGCGGGCGAGCAGCATCTCGGCGAACTGCTGACCGCGCCGGCCGAACGCGCCTTCTGGTGGCCGCGCTTCCAACGCCTCGCCCGATGGTTCGTCACCACCGAAAATGCGCGGCGCGCAAACGGCACGAAGTTGCTCGCGAGCGAACGCCGGGGCTCCCTCCAGGTCGGTCCACGATCGCGGCCGCTCACCGTCCGCGCGCTGGCCGACCGCATCGACGAAATCGAGAAGGGCGTCCTGGAAATCATCGACTACAAGACGGGCCGGGTGCCGTCCCGCCGCGAGATGGAAGCATTGTTCGCGCCGCAGCTCCTGCTCGAAGCCGCAATTGCCGAGCGCGGCGGCTTCGAGCACATCGAGGAGAAGGCCGAGAAAGTCCACATCTCCTACTGGCGTGCCAACGGCCTCGACGACGGCGGCAGGATCGAGGAAGTGAAAGGCAGCGATGAGTTGATCCCGGCGATGCTGGCACTGGTGGACAAGATGGCGACGCATTTTGCCAACCCGGCGACGCCCTACCAGGCGCTGCCCTGGCCCGAGTTCATCCCGCACTTCAACAATTACGAGCATCTGGAACGCGTCGCCGAGTGGTCGACGGCGGACGGAGGCGAGGAATGAACGACGCGCTCGACTCCCGCCGTCTCGCGACCGTGGCCCAGCGCCAGGCCACGGCACCCGCCTACTCCGCCTGGGTCGAGGCCAATGCCGGCACCGGCAAGACCAAGGTGCTGACCGACCGCGTAACGCGCCTGCTGCTGGACGGCGTGAAGCCGGAGCGCATCCTCTGCCTGACCTTTACCAAGGCCGCGGCCGCCGAAATGCGCAACCGCCTGGCCGGCCAGCTCGGCCGCTGGGCGATGGCCGACGATGCGCAGCTCGACAAGGAAATCGCCGAGCTGATCGACCGCCCGCCGGAAGAAGGCGAGCGGCTGGTCGCGCACCGGCTGTTCGCTCGCGTGCTCGATGCGCCGGGCGGCATCAACATCCTGACCATCCATGCCTTCTGCCAGGCCCTGCTCAAGCGCTTCCCGCTCGAGGCTGGCGTGGCGCCGGGCTTCGACGTCCTCGACGACGGCGAGGCGGCGACGCTGCTGAAGCAAGCCGAGAACGACCAGATGGAGGCCCTGGCGCGCCGCGATGCGCCACTCGCCCTGCGCGATGCGCTGGCGACCGTGGCGAACAAGGTCTCCATCACCGAATACACCGATCTGATGGAAAAGCTGCTGGGCGAGCGCGCTTGGTTACTGACACGCATTGCAGACGAGGCGGGACTTGCCCGCGAACGCATGCGGCTCGCCGGGGAACTCGGGTGCGACCCTGAGGACAGCGCCGGTGCGATTCTGTCCAGCGCCTGCCTCGACACCGCTTTCGATGTCCGGCTGGTCCGTGAGGCCGCAACCGCCCTGTCGCACGGCAGTCCAACCGACGCCACGCGTAGCACCATCATCCTCGAGTGGTTGGACGACGCCGAGGCGCGGCATGGGCGCTTCGACGACTACTGCAAGGCGTTCTTCACGAAGGAAGGCCAAATCCTGGCGCGCCTCGCCACCAAGGCCGCGCAGAAGAAAATGCCGGATGTGGCGGACGTGCTGCGTGGCGAGGCCGAACGTATCCGCGCCGCCCTCGACCGGGCCAACGGAGCCGCGCTGGTCGAGCGCACGATGGCGCTACTGCGGCTCGGCCTCGACATCGTCGAGCGCTATGGCCGCGCCAAGCGCCGACGCGGCGCGCTCGACTACGACGACCTGATCGTGGCGACCCGCCGCCTGCTCGAAAGCGCAGGCAGTGCCGCCTGGGTGCTCTACAAGCTGGACGGCGGCCTCGACCACGTGCTGGTCGACGAGGCGCAGGATACCAACCCGGACCAGTGGGAGGTGATCCGCCGCCTCACCGAGGAATTCTTCGTCACCGGCAGCGGCGACGAGCGCAACCGCACGATCTTCGCCGTCGGCGACACCAAGCAATCGATCTTCAGTTTCCAGCGCGCCGATCCGCGCAAGCTCGCGGAGATGCACGATTGGTTCGCCGGCCGCAGCCGCGAGAGGCACCGCGACAACAGCGCCAAGCGACTGAAGCGCGTCGATCTCAACGTCTCTTTCCGTTCGACCGCGGCGGTCCTCGACGCCGTGGACTGGGTGTTCGCCACCGAGGCTGCCGCCAAGGGCCTCGCCGGCCCCGAGCAGGAGGTCTGGCATCGGCCGAGTAGAGTCGGCCAGCCCGGCCGGGTGGAGCTGTGGCCGATCGTGGCCGCCGAGGCGAGCGGAACCGACACGACCGATCTGCAAGCGAAGCCCGACACGCTCCGCGCGCCGCACGAGCGGCTTGCCCGTCTCATCGCCACCCACATGCACAGCCTGATCGGCGCGGAGCGCCGCGCCAATACCGGCGAATTGCTGAATGCCGGGCACTTCATGGTGCTGGTGCGTCGCCGCAATGCCCTGGTGACGGCGCTGGTGCGCGAGTTGAAGCGCGAAGGCATCGACGTCGCCGGCGTCGATCGCCTCGATCTCGGAAGCGAGCTTGCGATCCAGGATCTGCTGGCGCTGGCGCGCTTCGTACTGCTGCCGCAAGACGACCTGAATCTCGCCTGCCTGCTCAAGTCGCCACTGGTCGGCCTCGATGAGGAAGCGCTGTTCGCCCTGGCTTACGATCGCAAGGGCCATCTATGGCGGACCTTGCGTTCCCGTTCGGACGATCCACGCTTTGGCTTTGCCCACGCCCGCCTCTCGGCCTGGCTTGCCCGCGCCGACTTCACCACGCCCTTCGACTTCTTCGCCGAGGCCCTGGGACCGGAGGGCGGCCGCATGCGCCTGCTGGAGCGGCTGGGTCGCGAAGCCGGCGATCCCATCGACGAGTTGTTGTCGCGCGCGCTGCAGTACCAGCAGACCGAGCCGGGTTCGCTGCAGGGCTTCCTGCGCTGGTTCGAGGCAGGCGGCGCCGAGATCAAGCGCGACCTCGACCAGAACCGGAGACGGGAGGTACGCATCCTGACGGTGCATGCTGCCAAGGGCCTGCAGGCTCCGGTCGTTTACATGCCGGACACGACGCGCGTGCCGGCCGGTCACGAGCGCCTGCTGGTCGCCGACGACGGCGAGGCGCGACTCTGGCTGCCGCGCGCCAATGATGCCAACGAGCGGGCCCGCGCTTGGCGTGATCGTGCCAAAGCCCGGGCACTCGAGGAGCAGAATCGCCTGCTCTACGTCGCGATGACGCGCGCCGAGGACCGCCTCTATGTCGGCGGATGGACCGGCGCGAAGAAGCAGGATGCGGGCTGCTGGTACGAGCGCATCGAAGCAGGCCTGAGATCGAGCGTCGACACCACGCTGCCGGCCTACGGCCCGCAGCGGCTGCGCGCCGTTGGGCGCGACTTCGACTTTGCGAAGGATCTGGTCCGCGATGGCTGGTCGGGCCCTGGCTTCGAACTGGTCGGCCCGGGAGAGATCGCCCTGCCCCGGCAGACAGAACTGGAAATGCCCACGGAAAACAAGCTGCCGGGGTGGTGGGACAAGCCCGCGCCCGGCGAGCCTGATCCGCCGACGCCGCTCGCCCCGTCGCAACCACTGCCCGACGAGGCAGCAGCCCAACCGCGCTCCTATAGTCCGCTCGCGGCTGACGATGCCAAGCGCTGGCAGCGCGGCCTATTGCTGCACGAATTGCTGCGCCATTTGCCTGCCGTTGCACCGGCCGAGCGTCCCGCCGTGGCGCAGCGCTTCCTCGCCCAGCCGGCGCATGGTTTGACAGCCGACGAGGTCGAGCACTGGGCCGACGAGGCACTCGCCGTGACCGAGGCCCCCGCCCATGCCGCGCTGTTCGCCAAGGGCTCACGCGCGGAGGTGCCGCTGATCGGAACCGTGCAGACACCGCGCGGCACCTTCACGGTCAGCGGCCAGGTCGACCGGCTGGCCGTCACCGCGGGCGAAGTGCTGATCGTCGACTACAAGACCAACCGGCCGCCACCGGACTCGGCCGACGGCGTGGCCCTCGCCTACCGTCGCCAGCTCGCGCTCTATCGCAGCCTTCTCCAGGCGATCTATCCCGGCCGCTCGGTGCGAGCTTTCCTGCTGTGGACAGCAGCTCCCAGGCTGATGGAGATCGATGGAAAAATACTAGATAAATCAATGCCTTATGCCGCCACACCTTGACTCGCGGGGTTCCGGTTCCTAGCTTCTTGGCAAGGGCGGCGCCGGTCCATTCGACCGGCCTGTATTGTTTTTGGGAGAACCCACCATGACCATCAAAGCAACCGATGCCTCCTTCGAGCAGGAAGTCCTGAAGTCGGACACGCCCGTCCTGGTCGACTTCTGGGCCGAATGGTGCGGCCCCTGCCGCATGATCGGCCCGTCGCTGGAAGACATCGCCAAGGACATGGACGGCAAGCTCAAGGTGGTGAAGGTCAACATCGACGAGAACCCGATGGTGCCGACGCGCTACGGCGTGCGATCGATCCCGACCCTGCTGCTGTTCAAGAACGGCCAGGTCGCCGCGACCAAGATCGGCGCCGAGCCCAAGCAGAAGCTGGTGAGCTGGATCAACACCGTCGTCTAACCCCAAATCATAGGGGCGACGCTCAGCCGTTGCGGGCCAATACGGCGCCCGCGAGGTAGAGCGAGCCGCAAATGAGAATGCGCATCGGCGCGGGCTGGGTGGCCAACAGGTCCTCCAGCGCCGCGCCGATGTCGTTCACGGGCACGCAATCGAGGCCGACTTCGGCGGCCTTGGCGCAGGCCTGGACCGGCGTATAGGCGGCGTGGCCCTCCGGGAAGGGCACGGCCCGGGCGGCGAGGGCATGGCGGCTGAGCGGCCGCAGGAAGCCTGACGCATCCTTGGTCGTCTGCATGGCAAACACCAGGTAGAGCGGCAGCGGCGCCGGCTCCCTGGCCCAGTCGCTGGCCATGCGCCCCAGCGCCAGGCCGCAATCCTCGTTGTGACCACCGTCAAGCCACAGCTCGCACCCCGGTGGCAGCGCCTCGACCAGCGGTCCCCGGGTGAGTCGCTGCAGCCTGGCTGGCCACTCGACCGATCTCAGCCCGGTGCGGATCGCCTTCTCGTCGATGGCGAACCTCGCCGCACGCAGGCGTTCGATGCAGGCCACAGCGGTGGCGGCATTGTCGAGCTGGTGGGCGCCCGCCAGTGCCGGCGCCGGCAGGTCGAGACTCATCAGATCGCTGTCGTAGCGAAAGCCCGCCGCGGTCGGGGTGACTTGCCACTCGCGGCCCATGCGGAACAGCGGCGCCGCGAGCTTGGCCGCCTCGGCCTCGATTACCGCCGCGCTCACGTTGCGCTGGCGGCCGATCACAGCGGGCACGGCACGCTTGATGATGCCCGCCTTTTCGCCTGCGATACCTTCGAGCTTGTCGCCCAGGAAACCCGTGTGGTCGTAGCCGATCGGTGTGATGGCCGAGAGCGCGGGCTCGATCACGTTGGTGCTGTCGTAGCGGCCACCCATGCCGACTTCGATGATGCCCAGGTCGGCCGGCACGCGCGAGAAAGCGTGGAAGGCCAGCGCTGTTGTGATGTCGAAGAAGGAGATTGGCGTGTCGCCGTTCGCCGCCTCGCATTCGGTCAGCATCTCGTCGAGCTCGCCGTCCTCGATCAGGCGGCCGGCGATCCTGATGCGCTCGTTGAAGTGGACAAGATGCGGCGAGGTGTAGACGTGGACGCGATAGCCTGCCGCCTCGGCCATCGCGCGCAAGTAAGCAACCAGCGAACCCTTGCCGTTGGTGCCGGCGACATGGACCAGGGGCGGCAGCTTCTTCTCCGGCGAGCCCAGCGCCTTCAGCAGGTGTTCGATGCGCTCCAGCCCAAGGGTAATGATCCTCGGGTGGAGGCTCATAAGGCGCTGGACGATGGCGTCGCTCACGGGGAAGTCAGCGAACGGCAACTGCCAAGCCGCGGCCTTCCGAGGCGACGGGGTCCATGAACAGCGAGGTCAGCCGGATCAGCGTCTCGCGCAGCTTGTGCCGGTGCACCACGGCATCGACCATGCCGTGCTCGAGCAGATATTCGGAGCGCTGGAAGCCGGCCGGCAGTTCCTGGCGGATCGTGTCCTGGATCACGCGCGGACCGGCAAAGCCGATGATAGCGTCGGGCTCGGCGATATGGACGTCACCCAGCATCGCAAAGGATGCCGACACGCCGCCCGTGGTCGGGTCGGTCAGGACGACGATGTAGGGCAGCCCCGCCTCCTTCACCTTGCGCACGGCGATGGTGGTGCGGGTGAGCTGCATCAGCGACAGGATGCCTTCCTGCATGCGAGCGCCGCCCGAAGCCGAGAACACGATCAGCGGCGCCTTGCGCGCCACGGCGAGGTCAGCGGCCATCACCAGCCCCTCGCCCACCGCGGTGCCCATCGAGCCGCCCATGAAGCCGAAATCAAGCAGCGCCACGATGGCGATGCGACCGCCCATCGGGCCGCTCGACACCACCAAGGCATCGGTGGTGCCCTGGGCCTTGGCCTGGGCCTCCTTCAGGCGGGCGTCATAGCGCTTGGTGTCGCGAAACTTGAGCGGATCCGCGGTGACGCGCGGCAGGGGGTGCAACTCGTAGCGGCCTTCGTCAAAAAGGTACGGCAGGCGCTTGAGAGGTCGCAGCCGCATGTGGTGACCGCAGTGGTTGCAGACCTCCTGGTTGGCCTCCCAATCGCGCATGAACAGCATCTGTTCGCACTTCGGGCACTTCAGCCAGAGGTTCTCGGGCGCTTCCTTGCGGGCGACCAGCGCGCGCAGCTTGGGCCGGACGAAATTGGTCAGCCAGTTCATGGCGGCGGTATCGCACGAAAGGCGGGACGGGCCAAGATCATGGGAAACAGGCTCAGCGCCAGAAACCGCTGAAAGGCGGCGCAAAATCGGTGGGTTTCTTCACTTCGCAGAACAGTTTCCGCGCCTTGTAGTCGTCACAGAGCTTCTGCGCCGCCCCGGGCTCGAGGTCGGCGATGATGGCGGCCTGACGGGTAGCCTCGCCCGACTTGACCGGCAGGATCCATTCCTTGCCCAGCCGCGAGAAGCCCAGCGTGGCGAGCTGGGCCTGGCCCTTGTCGAAGGTCGTGCGCGCCGTGCGCCAGTCGCCGTAGGTGCCGAGCCAGGCCGCCTCGCCCGGCATGTCGTAACGGATGGTGCCGCACTCGCCATAGGGCAGCACGGTCGCCGGACCGTTGCCGCCGTTGCGAAGCTGCCAGATTTTCGGTCGGTTACCGCCGGTCTTGAGCAGGAAGGCCTCGTCGAGCAGGCGGATGATGAATTCGTCGCGCAGGTCGGCGCGCTTGAAGCCCAGCGCCACAGCAACCAGCCGCCGCCCGTCACGGACCGCGCTGCCCACGATGTTGAACCCGGAGGCGCAGATGAACCCGGTCTTCAGTCCGTCGGCATAGGGCGCGTAGAGATCGAGGAACTTGATGCCCGGCCCGATCTTCTGTTTGCCGAACATGAAATCCTGAGTGCGAAAGTAGCCGTAGTATTGCGGGAACTCCTTGACCAGCGCGACGCCGAGCAGGGCGAGATCGCGCGCCGTCGTGATCTGGCCGGCATCGGGCAGGCCGTTGGCGTTGCGAAACTGGGTGGCGGTCATGCCGAGCCGAGCCGCCGTCTCGGTCATGCGATGGGCGAATGCGGCCTCCGTCCCCGAAATCCGCTCGCCGACTGCGGTGGCGACATCGTTGGCCGAACGCGCCACCAGGGCCTGGAGCGCCTGCTCCACCGTGATCGATCCACCCGGCGCGACGCCGAGCTTCGATGCCGGCTTGGCATTGGCGTTCTGCGAGAACGGCACCGGCGAGGACAGGGTCAGGCGCCCAGCCTTCAGTTCCTCGAAGACGATATAGATCGTCATCATCTTGGTGAGAGAGGCCGGATACCAGAAAGCGCCGGCGTCGCGCTCGAGCAGGGTCTCGCCGGTAGCGGCATCGACCACCACATAGGGGCCGGCCATGACGGGCCCGGACGGGGAGGCCACGGGGGCCATCTGGGCCCGGGCGGAGGCCACACAAGGGCCGAGGAAGCCCAGGATGCAAAACAAAAGACGCAGGTTCATTGCTGCCGGCGCATGAGGGACCTTCAGCATACGCCCTTCCGTTGCCGCGCGGGAGGCATTAGATCGGAAACATGCTCAAGGTCATGATCGCCCCTGTCACGCCGTTCCAGCAAAACTGCTCCCTCGTCTGGTGCACCGACACCATGGAGGGCGCCGCCGTGGATCCGGGCGGCGATTTCGACATGCTGAAACAGGCGATCGCCGAGCAGGGCATCAAGATCACCAAGGTCCTGCTGACCCACGGTCATGTCGACCACGCCTCTGCGGCCGGCACCATGGCCGAGCACTACGGCGTCAAGATCGAGGGCCCGCACGAGGACGACCTGTTCCTGATCGAGGGGCTGCCGGACTCGGGCCGCAAATACAACTTTCCGGTCTACAAGCCGTTCGTCCCCGACCGCTGGCTCACGGGCGGCGAGACGGTGAGCCTGGGCAACCTCTCGTTCGACGTCGTGCATTGTCCCGGCCATACGCCCGGCCACGTCGTGTTCGTGAACCGTCCAGCCAAGGTCGCCTTCGTGGGTGATGTGCTGTTCCGCGGCTCGATCGGCCGCACCGACTTTCCGCGCGGCAATCACGAACAACTCCTGAATTCGATCCGCAAGAGGCTATGGCCGCTGGGGGACGACATCACCTTTGTGCCCGGCCACGGCCAGACCTCGACCTTCGGCTGGGAGCGCAAGACCAACTCCTTCGTGGCCGACCTGCTGTTCGACGACGACGAGGAAGAGGTGAAGGCCTAAGCCTTGCGCACGCCTCGGACGCCGTCGGCCAGCGCCCGGATATAGGCGAAGACGCCGGGCACGAGATCCGGCTTGGGCTTGCCCTGATCGTCGAGACCCGCCTTGACGCGCTCGACGATGGCCGAACCCACGACCGCGGCATCGGCGTGGCGGGCCACGGCGGCGGCCTGGTCGGGCGTGCGGATGCCGAAGCCCACGCCCACCGGCAGCTTGGTATGGCGGCGGATGCGTTCGACATGGGTACGCACCGCCTCCTCGCTCGCCGAGCTCGTGCCGGTGATGCCGAGCACCGAGACGAAATAGACGAAGCCCGAGGAATACTTCAGCACCGCCGGCAGACGCTTGTCGTCGGTGGTGGGCGCGGTCAGCAGCACGGTGTCGAGGCCTGCGGTGACGGCAAAGGGCTTGAGTTCGTCGGCTTCTTCCGGCGGCAGGTCGACCAGGATGAAGCCGTCGACGCCGGCGGCGGCGGCGTCCTTGCAGAATTTCTCTGCGCCGCGCTGGTAGATGAGATTGTAGTAGCCCATCAGCAGGATCGGCGTGTCGTTGTCGCCGGTCTCCTTGCGGAAGCGCTTCACCATGTCGAGGGTCTTGTCGACCGAGATACCGGCCTTGAGCGCGCGCTGGCCGGCGAGCTGGATCGAGGGACCATCGGCCATCGGATCGGTGAAGGGCATGCCGAGCTCGATGAGGTCGGCACCGGCAGCGGGCAGGCCCTTGAGTATCTGATAGCTGATGTCGGTGTCGGGGTCGCCTGCCGTGATATAGGTCACGAGCCCGGCGCGCTTGTCGGCCTTGAGCTGGGCGAAGCGCTTGGCGATGCGGCTCATGATGCGATCTTCATTCCCATGCGCGCCGCCACCTGCGGCACGTCCTTGTCGCCGCGACCGGAGAGGTTCATCACCAGCAGATTGTCCTTGGGCAGCTTAGGCGCGAGCTGCATCACATGCGCCAGCGCATGCGAGGATTCGAGCGCCGGAATAATGCCTTCGAGCTTGCAGAGCAGCTGGAACGCCTCGAGCGCCTCATCGTCGGTTGCTGACACGTATTCGACGCGCCCCATTTCCTTCAGCCACGAATGCTCGGGGCCGATGCCGGGATAGTCGAGACCGGCCGAGATCGAGTGGGCCTCGGTGATCTGGCCTTCCTTGTCCTGCAAGAGATAGGTGCGGTTGCCGTGCAGCACCCCGGGACGACCACCGGTGAGCGACGCGGCATGCTCGCCGCTCTCGATTCCATGTCCCGCCGCCTCGACGCCGACAATGCGCACGCCCTTGTCGTCGAGGAAGGGATGGAACAGGCCCATGGCGTTGGAGCCGCCGCCGATGCAGGCGACCAGCGTATCGGGCAGCCGACCTTCGGCTTTCATCATCTGGACGCGTACCTCGTTGCCGATGACGCATTGGAAGTCGCGCACCATCGCCGGATAGGGGTGCGGGCCGGCCACCGTGCCGATGCAGTAGAAGGTGTTCTCGCAGGTCGCGACCCAGTCGCGCAGCGCCTCGTTCATCGCGTCCTTCAGGGTCGAGGAGCCCGCCGTCACGGGCCGCACCTCGGCGCCCAGCATTTTCATGCGGAACACGTTGGGCGCCTGGCGCTCGACGTCGACCGAACCCATGAAGACGACGCAGGGAATGTCGAAAAGCGCGCAGGCCGTCGCGGTGGCTACGCCATGCTGGCCCGCACCGGTCTCGGCAATGACGCGCGTCTTGCCCATGCGCTTGGCCATCAGGACCTGGCCCAGCACGTTGTTGATCTTGTGGCTCCCGGTGTGGTTCAGCTCGTCGCGCTTGAGATAGACCTTGGCGCCGCCCAGATGCTCGGTCAGGCGCTTGGCGTAGTAGAGCGGGCTCGGCCGGCCGGCATAGTGCTCCAACAGGTAGTCGAGCTCGTCCTGGAACGCCGGGTCGGCCTTGGCGGCGTTATAGGCCTGCTCCAGCTCAAGGATCAGCGGCATCAGCGTTTCGGCGACGTAGCGGCCGCCGAAAATGCCGAAATGCCCGCGCTCGTCGGGGCCGGTGCGGAAGCTGTTGGGTGAATTGGCCATCGTGGTTCCTGTCGGGACGGGCGGGCTTAGCAGTCCCGACAGGGGTCGGTCAAAAGCCCTAGCGCTTCTTTTTCTTGGCCGACTTCTTTTTGGCCTTAGCCTTCGGCGCCACCTTGCGCTTGGCGGCGGGCTTGGCGGCCACAGCACGACGAGCCGGCACATCCTCGATCTCGACGATCACCTCAATCTCGACCGGGATGCCGCGCGGCAGCGAGCCCATGCCGACGGCGGAGCGGGCGTGGCGGCCACGCTCGCCGAACACTTCGACGAAGAGATCGGAACAGCCGTTGATCACTTCCGGCTGGCTGCCGTATTCCGACGTCGCATTGACCATGCCCAGCACCTTGACGATGCGCTTCACGCGGTCGAGGTCGCCCAGTTCTTCCTTGAGGGCGGCGAGGATGCTGAGGCCGGTGTCGCGCGCGAAGCCGTAGCCCTGATCGATCGAGAAGTCGCGGCCGAGCTTGCCCACGGGCAGCGGCTTGCCCGGAAGGCCCGGGCCTTTGCCGGCAAGATAGAGCAGGTTGCCGGTGCGCACGGCGTTCACGTAGCTACCCACCGGCGTCGTGGGCTTGGTGAGCTCGATGCCAAGCTCCTTCAATCGTTGCTCAACCTTCATGCCATCCCCTTCTCAAATCCGCTCAAAGCGCCTTCACCCGGTCGAGGAAGGCACGAATCAGTTCGATCGATTTCACACCTCGGCTCGACTCGACGCCAGAAGAAACATCGACCGTCCGTGCTCCGGTCACGCGCACCGCCTCGGCCACGTTGTCGGGCGTGAGGCCACCGGCCAGGACCCAGGGCAGCGGCACGGTGATGCCGCGCAGGATCGCCCAGTCGAAGACCTTGGCATTGCCGCCGGGCAGGTCGCCACCAGACGGTTCGAACATCAGCCGGTCGGCCACCGGCGCATAGGCCGCGATGCCGCGTTCGGCGTCTTCGCGGGTGGCGACATTGATCACCTTCATCACCAGCTTGCCCGTCCGTGCCTTCAGCTCGGCTACGCGCTCCGGCGTCTCCGCCCCCTGAAGCTGCAACATGTCGATCGCACCGGTGGCCAGTCGCTCGTCGAGCAGCGCGTCGTCCGGATCGACGAACAGGCCTACGCGTCCGACGCTCTTGGGCACGCGTTCGCCCAGGGCGCGCAGCAGGTCGGTCGAGATGTGGCGCGGAGAGCGCGGATAGGTGACGAAGCCGATCCAGCGGGCACCGCCCTGGACCACGGCATCCACGGTCTCAGGTGTCGAGAGGCCGCAAATTTTGGCCTCGACGCTCATAGGTCGTTGACGCCGGCCTCGCGCGCGATGGCTTCAGCCGCCGCGCGCGGGTCGGCCGCCTGATAGATGGGCCGGCCGACGACCAGGTTGGTGGCGCCGAGGTCGACCGCCTGACGCGGCGTCATCGCCCGCTTCTGGTCGTTGGCGGCGCTGCCGACAGGCCGGATGCCGGGCACCATCAGGACGAAATCCGGCCCGCATTGCTTGCGCAACGCCGCGATCTCGAGCGGCGAGCAGATCACGCCGTCGAGGCCGCTTTCGTGCGCGAGGGCCGCCAGCCGCACCACCTGGTCCGACGGATCGGCATTGACGCCTGTCGCCTCGAGATCGGAGCGGTCGAGCGAGGTCAACACGGTGACGCCCAGCAGCTTGGGCCGCGGGACGTTGAACTTGGCGGCCTGGGTGCCTGCCTCCTCCACCGCCGCCTTCATCATCTCGCGCCCGCCGCTTGCGTGAATCGTGATGAAAGTGGGCGCCAGCTCGACCACCGCGCGGATGCCGCCGGCCACGGTGTTGGGAATGTCGTGCAGCTTGAGGTCGAGGAAGAAGCCCACGCCCGTTGCCCGCACCGGCGTCGGGAAGGCGTAGCGCACGCCCGGCGCACCATGCGCCAGGAAGAATTCCAGCCCGAGCTTGATGCCACCGACGGCCGGTTTCGGCCCGCCAGCGATACTCTGGATCAGCTTGGTGGCCTGGGCGAGATCGATGGTGTCGATGCCGCAATAGACAGGGTTCGAACGGGTCCGCATGGCGGGCGCAACCTAGAGGCAGCGCCCTGCTCCAGCAATCAGGAAGTACGCACCCGCCGCACCGCGTCCTGCCAGCCGGCGTACCGGCGGTCACGCGAGGCGGCGCCCTCGGCCGGCTGGAAAGCCCGGTCGAGCGCCCAGGTCTCCGATAGCGCTTCCAGCGAGGGCCACAGCCCGGCCTTCAGGCCGGCCAGGAAAGCGGCGCCCAAGGCCGTGGTTTCCGTCACCCTTGGGCGCTCGACGGGCGTGCCCACGGTATCGGCCAGCCGCTGCATCAAAAGGTCGTTGGCCACCATGCCGCCGTCGACCCGCAGCTCATCGATCTGGGCGCCATCCCCTCTCATTGCATCGATGAGGTCACGGGTCTGGTAGCAGACCGAGTCGAGCGTGGCGGCGGCAATCTCGGCCGGGCCGGAATCGCGCGTGAGGCCCAGCAACGCGCCCCGGGCATCGGGATCCCAGTGCGGCGCGCCCAAGCCGACGAATGCCGGCACCAGGTAGACGCCGTGGCCGTCCCGCGCCTTTGCTGCCAGGGCCTCGACCTCGCTCGACTTTTCGATCAGGCCGAGGCCGTCGCGCAGCCACTGCACAGCGGCGCCCGCGATGAAGATACTGCCCTCCAGCGCATAGGTGCGCCGGCCGTCGAGCTGATAGGCGATGGTGGTGAGCAGGCGGTGACGCGAATGCACAGCCATGCTGCCGGTGTTGAGCAGCGCGAAGCAGCCGGTGCCGTAGGTCGCCTTGATCATGCCGGGCTTGATGCAGGCCTGGCCCACGGTCGCCGCCTGCTGGTCGCCGGCCATGCCGAGGACCGGGACCGGCGCGCCGAGGAAGTCGGCCGTCGTGACGCCGAGCTCGCCCGAGCAATCGACCACGCGGGGCAGCAGCGAGGCCGGCACGCCGAGCAACTTCATCAGCTCGGGATCCCAGGCGCCCTTACGGATATCGAGCAGCAGAGTGCGGCTGGCGTTGGTGGCGTCGCTTGCGTGCACTTTGCCGCCGGTCAGCCGCCACAGCAGGAAGCATTCGATAGTCCCCGCAGCGAGCGCACCCTTGTCGGCTGCGGCGCGGGCACCGGCGACATGCTTCAATATCCACTCGATCTTGGTGCCCGAAAAATAAGGATCGAGCAGCAGGCCGGTCTTATCCGTAAAGTTCTTCTCGTGGCCCGCCTTCTTGAGTTCGACGCAGCGCTCGGCGGTGCGGCGATCCTGCCAGACGATGGCATTGTGGATCGGTTTGCCAGTGGCGCGGTCCCAGACGACCGTCGTCTCGCGCTGGTTGGTGATGCCGATGCCGGCGAGATCGGCGGGCTTCAGCTTCGCCTTGGCCAACGCGCCGCGGCAGACCTCCACCGTCGCCGCCCAGATCTCCTCAGCGTCGTGCTCGACCCAACCGGATTTTGGAAAGATCTGTGGCAGTTCCTTCTGCGCCGTCGCCACCGGCTGCCCCGTCGCATCGAAGACGATGGCACGGGTGCTGGTGGTGCCCTGGTCGATGGCGAGAACGTGCTTGCCGGCCATCGCGTTCGAAGGGATCAGTGGGCCCGGTCGATGGCGAAGTCGACGGCTTCGAGCAGCGCAGCCTTGAGCGGCGTGTCGGGGAACAGGCCAAGCGCATCACGCGCCATGGCGCCGTAGTGGCGAGCGCGCTCCAGCGTGTCGGCCACCGAATGATGGCGCTCCATGAGCGCCTGGGCGTGTTCGAGGTCGCCGTCACGCTGGTCCAGCCTCTCGATGGTCCGCTTCCAGAATTCACGGTCGACCGCGCCGCCCCGCAGGAAGGCCAGGATGACCGGGAGCGTGATCTTGCCCTCGCGGAAGTCGTCGCCCACGGTCTTGCCAAGGTCGGCCTGACGGCCGACGTAATCCAGCGCATCGTCGACGAGCTGGAAGGCAATACCGAGGTTCATGCCGAAGCTTTCCAGCGCCACGCGCTCCGGTCCGTTGCGGCTGGCGATCATGGCGCCGACCTCGGCGGCTGCCGCGAACAGCTTGGCGGTCTTGGCCTTGATCACTTCGAGGTAGGTCGCCTCGGGCGTGCTGGTGTCGCGCTGGCTGACGAGCTGCAGCACCTCGCCTTCGGCAATGGTCGAGGAGGCACGCGACAGCACGCCCAGAATGTCGAGTGAGCCGACATCGACCATCAACTCGAAGGAGCGCGTAAACAGGAAATCGCCCACCAGCACCGAGGCCTTGTCGCCCCACACTGAATTGGCCGACGGCTTGCCGCGCCGCAGCGCGCTGACGTCGACGACATCATCGTGCAGGAGGGTAGCCGAATGGATGAACTCGACGCAGGTCGCGAGCTTTATATGGCGGTCGTCGTCGCTTTCGTAGCCGCACAGCCTGGCCGACGCGACCGTGAGCAACGGCCGCATGCGCTTGCCGCCGGC
>NZ_SCVH01000099.1 GCF_004296935.1 Reyranella sp. | reverse complement strand
GGCGAGGACCAGAAGCAGCATCTCGAGCTGACGCGCGACATCGCCATCAAGTTCAACAACGACTTCGCGGCACCGGACTTCTTCCCGATCACCGAACCGCTGATCTTCGGGGCGGCGACGCGCGTCATGAGCCTGCGCGACGGCACCAAGAAGATGAGCAAGTCCGATCCGTCGGACTATTCGCGCATCAACCTCACCGACGATGCCGACGCCATCGCCCAGAAGATCCGCCGCGCCAAGACCGATCCGCTGCCGATGCCGGAAACGCCTGAGGACGCCGGGAAGCGGGCCGATGCCGACAATCTGCTGGGCATCTATGCAGCGCTGGCCGACCGCGAGAAGGAAGACATCGTCCGCGAGTTCGCCGGCCGGCAGTTCTCGGAATTCAAGGCGGCGCTCACGGAACTCGCCGTCGCCAAGCTGGGGCCTGTCGGCGCGGAAATGCAGCGGCTGATGAAGGATCCGGGCCATGTCGACGCCGTGCTGCGCGACGGCGCCGGGCGCGCCCGTGCACTGGCCGGGCCGATCCTCGCGGATGTCTACAAGACGGTGGGCTTTCTGAAGCCCTAGGCCCGTGGACTAGCCTTCCATCCGCGTCAGGGCCCACTTCACGGTGCAGCCCTCCATCGGAACCTGGCCGACCAGCACGATCTGCTCGGTGCGGCGCACGCGGCCTTCCTCGCCGAGATAGATGCTTTCGGCGAGGCCGATGCCGGCGCCCGACGCGCGCAGCCGCCAGCCGCGGCCGCTCGGCAGCCGCATCAGCACCGCCTGCCCGCTCTGCGCCAACGTCGCCTTGACCGCCGGATGGAGATGGAAGCGCACGATGAAGCGCTGATCGGGCACCGTCACCGGGCGGCCTTCGGGGCCGACGAAGGTGTCCTCGCCGCGCAGGTCGCCGCCATCCGGCGACAGCCACAGGCGGCGGCGATGGATGATGCCGTAGAGCGAGCGATAGCCGTCGTGGCTCATGTCGAGCCACTGCGCGCCGTCGTTGTCGGCGCGATCGACCAGCACGTTGCCGGCGCGATACTCCAGCGCGCCGTGATTGGTGATCTCGGTCGAATTGGTGTCGTCGACCACCGCCGTGCTGTGGGCTGCGGTGTAACGCATGAAGTGGCGCCAGTCGCGTTGCGCGCCGGGATAGGTGCCGCAGTTCACGATCAGCCGCTCGTGCGCGGCGCTCATCTCGAACGACAGCGTGCCGGCATGCGCGATGCCGTCCATGCCACGGCCCGGCGGACTGCCGGCGTCGGCGATGACCAGCGACGTCCCGGCGGCCAGGCGCTGGAAGCCGCTCGCCAGCGCCATCATCGGCGCGCTCTCGTTCGAGCCGGAACGTCCCAGCATCAGGTCGATGAGCGCGCGATCACCCTCCCAGGCACCGTTGAAGAGCGCCAATCCACCGTCGCCATGGCGAAAGAAACGAAGCATCGGCGCCATGCGATCGATCGCGGCGATGAGCTCGGCCGGTGCGCGGCGTTCGGCCGACGCGAGCGCGGCGCGCACGTCCAGCAGATGCTGCAGCACCGCCACCTGAACATGCGGCGCGCGCTCGGCCACGATTCCGTCGTGCATGACGTAGCGTTTCACGAACTTTGCGAGCCTGGCCAGTGTCTGCTCCAGGCTCTTCTCGAAGCGCTTGCCGTCGCGCAGGAACGCGAGATCGGCAAAGACCATCGCCTTCAGCGCGGCAACGGCTTCATGGCCGACCAGGCCGGTGCGCAGCGCGCGCTTGAGATGGGTGCGCTGGCGGGCCAGCGAGAACACGAAGCGCGCCGCGAATCCCGGATCGGCACCGGCGGCCAACCAGTCGTAGTGCCGAATCCAGGCGACGATGCGCGCGGCCAGCACGTCGCGCCGCCAGGTACGCGACGACCAGCGCCACTCCCTATTCGTCCAATCGTCGACCAGTCGGGCGGCAAGGGCAGCGCCCGCCGGGTCGCCGCAGTCGCGCAGGTCGCGCAGCCAGGCGAACCCGTTCAGGGCATCGAGCCAGAGGGCGGTGGCACCGAACCGCCGCCAGGGCGGATCTTCCGACTCGGGCGAGACAGGGCCCACGCTGCCATGCGCGGCGAACTCGCCGCCCAGCAGGCGCTGGCCGAGCGCCGTGTCGCCGGGCCACGAATCGGGCGCCACGGCGAAGAAGCTGCGCGGCGTGCCGTAGCCCAGGGTCAGGGAATAGAGGGCAGAGCCCAGGAACCAGCGCCCGAACCTGCGGCCTTCGCCGGCGGCCGCTCCCGACGGGCGAGCAGGCACCGAACGGATCGGCCGGGTCCCGGGGACCAAAGGTTCACCGGGCCGTCGTGTCTCTGAGGCGACCAGCGTCATTTTTTCTATTCTTTGGCCACGCGATGGTCTGCGGGGCGGTGGAGGGGGTTTTGCCCAGTTTACCCGAGCCGGGGGGCCGTGGCGATGGTTTGGAAGGGCTGGGCAGCCCCTTGAACGGGGACGGCGGCACCCCAGATTTACCCTTAAGGGAAGGCCTAATTGGCTTCCTGGCCACTCGCTCCTCGGAGGAGGGTTCTATGAGCCGCGTATCGATGTTCAATTCGCCCCTGTTACTGGGCTTCGACCAGCTTGAGCGCACGCTCGACCGGCTGGCCAAGAACGCCGAGGGCTATCCCCCCTACAATATCGAGCGGATCGGCGAAAACGGCCTGCGGATCGTCCTCGCGGTGGCCGGCTTCACGACCGGCGATCTCGTCATCGAGCTGGTGGAAAGCCAACTCACGGTTCGCGGCAAACAGACCGACGACACCGATCGGGTCTATCTCCATCGCGGCATCGCCGCGCGCCAGTTCCAGCGGGCTTTCATGCTCGCCGATGGCATCGAGGTCATGGGCGCCCGCCTGGACAATGGCCTGTTGTCGATCGACCTGATGCGCCCCGCCGCCGAGCCCAGAATCCGGACCATTCGAATCGACGCCGGCGAGACGACCGTCGGCGCAACCAACGCCGTAGATATCACCGCGCGCCGCACTCAATCGCGCTGATGCTGCCAAGGAGGTAGCCGTGGAGAACAGCCAGACCACTTTCACCCGCCTCGCCGACGAGGCCTTTCTGAGCCTGGGCGCCGAGCAGGTCGCCTACGTCAAGGCGATCAACCTGCCCGACGGAGCGCATGCGATCGGCATCTTCTCGGCCGACGGCAAGCCGATGGCCGCCGCGCCTTCAATCGAAGTCGCGCAGGCGTTGATCCGCCAGCACGACCTCGAGCCGGCGCTGGTTCACTAGACGCGGGAGAAAAGCAAAAGGGGTTCAGGCCGCGCTTTGGGCCTGAACCGATTCGACGAGCAGGGCGTAGAGCGCCTCAGCGCTCTCCGTGGCCCGCAATTTGTCGACAAGGCTGCGATCGCGCAGCAGGCGTGAGACGCGGGCAAGCGCCTTGAGATGGTCGGCGCCGGCGCCCTCGGGAGCCACCAGCAGAAAAACGATGTCGACCGGACGCTCGTCGATCGAATCGAAGGCGACGGGTTGGGCAAGCCGGGCAAACAGGCCGCGCGGCGCGGCGAGCGAAGGCATGCGCCCATGTGGAATGGCGATGCCGCCGCCAATGCCGGTCGATCCCAGCGCCTCGCGTTCGATCAGGCGATCAAACAGACGACGCTCCTCAAGTGCAAACACGTTGGCGGCGCGACTGGCCAGCTCGGCCAGCAGGGCCTTCTTGCCGGACGTCTTCACGCTGGCCAGAACGGCCTCGGGGCCGGTCAGCAAATCAGCGATTTCCACAATCACACCAATGGGTTAGCGAGCGAAAGCATTCTTCGCCCGACGAGGGGTGCGCCCCTATAGGCGCGTCCTTCGGGCCGGTCAAGCCACCCCTTGCGGCGGCCATCGCTGGCGCCTCAGTCGGCCGGACCGGTCAAGGCCTGAGACGCCAGGGCAGCACTCGGCATGGACGCCGGGAGGCTGCGGCTCATGCCGAGGCGGCCGAGGCGCCGACGCTCGGCCGACGACGGAATACGCATGGCTTCGCGATACTTGGCAACGGTCCGGCGGGCGATCTCGACACCCTCACCCTTCAGCAGATCGACGATGCGATCGTCCGACAAAGGCTGGTGGGAACTCTCGCCGCCAACCAGGAGCTTGATGCGCGAACGCACCGACTCCGACGACACGACCACGCCCGGCGTGCGCGCCGGCAGCGACGAGGTGAAGAAATACTTGAGCTCGAAGATGCCGCGCGGGGTGGCGATGTACTTGTTCGAGGTGACACGGCTCACCGTGCTTTCATGCAGCTCGGTGGCAATGGCGATGTCGCGCAGCACCAGCGGCTTGAGCGCGCTCACGCCGTGGCGGAAGAAGCCATCCTGTTGGCGGACGATCTCGCGCGCCACCTTCAGGATCGTCGTCGCCCGCTGCTCCAGCGTCTTGACCAGCCAGTTGGCCGACTGGAAGCGCTCGGCGACGAAGGCACGATCGTTCTTGGCGCGCGCGCCCTTCATCAGGGTCGCGTGGTAGTTGCGATCGACCAGGACCTTGGGCAGCGCATCGGTGTTGAGCTCGATGAACCAGCCGTCCTCACCGGTGTCGGGATCCTTGGCCGGCCGCAGGTAAAGGTCGGGCGCCACGGGCTGGATCGGCTCGAAGTCGAAAGCCTGGCCGGGACGCGGATCGAGCGTGCGCAGCTCGGCCAGCATGTCGCGCAGATCCTCGTCGTCGACACCGCAGCGCCGCCGCAGCTGGCCGAGTTCTCCGGCGGCCACAAGGTCGAGATTGGCGAGCAGGGCCTTCATTGCCGGGTCCAGTCGGTCGCGTTCGGCGAGCTGGGCCGCCAGACATTCGGCAAGCGAACGGGCGAACAGTCCCGCCGGCTCGATCTGGCGCAGGCGCGCCCACACCGCCTCGACGGCCTCGGTGCTGGCGCCGGCCGCTTCGGCGACGCCCGCGACGTCCAGCCGGCAGTAGCCGGCTTCATCGAGACCCTCGGCGAGCTTCAGGGCGATCCGCCGGTCGTCGACGCCGGTGAACAGCAAGTCGATCTGCTCGAGAACATAGACCGCGAGCGAACGCGGGCGGCCGGCGACGAAGTCGAGCGCGTCGGGCAGGCCTTCGCGCTGACCGACCGTGCTGGCCGTGGCATCGCCGCCGCGGTCGGCATGTTCGCGCGTCCAGCGGTCGTCGGCTTCGGCCAGCGCCGGTGCCGCCGCCGCAAGGGCCTCGGCCGTGTCGGTGGGAGCGTCGATCACCGGGGCGTCGGGCTCGGCAATCGGGCCTTCGTCAGAAGAGCCTTCCGACAGCAACGGGTTCTTTTCGAGTTCCTGCTGGATGAAGGCCGCGAGTTCGAGGTGCGAGAATTGCAGCAGCTTGATCGCCTGCTGAAGCTGCGGTGTCATCGCCAGCGTCTGGCGTGACGCCAAGAGGAGACTCGGACCGATACGCATCGTTACCCCCAACCCCGAGGGCCAATGACCCCCGCCGGAAGTTCTAATGCAATAGTCGTGCCAAAGTCACGCCTGGCTATATTTCAATGTGCGAAAATATCGATCTCGGGCCAGCCCGCGATATCCAGGCGGGCCCGGCTGGGCAGGAAACGGAAGGCGGCGGCGGCCAGATCGGTTCGGCCTTCCCGCTTCAGGAGCGCATCCAGCTTGGCCTTGAGCGCGTGCAAGTACAGCACATCGGACGCGGCATAGGCCAATTGCTCGTCGCTCAGGCTTTCGGCGCCCCAGTCGGAGGTCTGCTGCTGCTTGGACAGGTCGACGCCCAAGAGTTCCTTGCAGAGATCTTTCAGGCCGAAACGGTCGGTGAAGGTCCGCGTCAGCCTTGCCGCGATCTTGGTGCAGTAGACCGGCTCGCAGCGCACGCCGAGCGCATGCTCGAGCACGGCGATGTCGAAGCGGCCGAAGTGGAAGAGCTTGAGGACCTTGGGATCGGCGGTCAGGGCGGCCAGGCGCGGCGCCTTGATCGGTCCGCGCGGAATTTGAACCAGATGGGCGTTGCCGTCGCCGGCCGAGAGCTGGACCAGGCAGAGCCGGTCGCGATGGGGGTTGAGGCCCATCGTCTCGGTGTCGATCGCCACGACGGGCCCGAACGACAGATCGGCGGGAAGGTCGCCGCGGTGAAGGCTGATCGCCATTTAACGGATGCCTCGCAAGCCCTGCATGGTGCCCAGGAGAAGACTCGAACTTCCACGCCTTTCAGCGCTAGTACCTGAAACTAGTGCGTCTACCAATTCCGCCACCTGGGCACGGCATGCGGGCTGTTGCGGGCCGTGAGTTAGGGCGGGGCCGCGCCGATGTCAACCGCAGTGCCTTTGCGCCATCCTCTTGCACCGGGACGACGATGAGTTATAGGCAGCATCCATGAGCATCAAGCAGGTCACGGTTTTCGGCGGCAGCGGCTTCATCGGCCGGGCCATTGTGCGGGCGCTCGCGCAGGAGGGCCTGCTGGTCCGCGTCGCGGTCCGCCGGATCGAGCTGGCGGAGCCCCTGAAGACCGCAGGCGATGTCGGCCAGATCACGCTGATGCGGGCCAATCTCAGGGTGCCGTCGTCGGTGGCGGCAGCGATCGCCGGCAGCCAGGCCGTGATCAACGCCGCCGGCATTCCATTCCAGCGCGGCCGCCAGCGCTACCAATCGGTTCACGTCGCCGGCGCCCGCGCCATCGCCGAAGCGGCAAGCGCCGCGGGTGTCGAGCGACTGGTTCATATCTCGGGCATTGGCGCCGACCGCCGCGGCTCGAAGAATCGCTTTGTCCGGTCGAAGGTCGAGGCGGAAGACGCGATCGTGGCGGGCTTCCCGTCGGCCACGATCCTGCGGCCAAGCGTGGTCTTCGGGCCCGACGATGCGATGTTCAACCGGCTGGGGCGGATTGCGGCACTGGCGCCGTTCGTGCCCGTCGTGGGCAGCGGCTCCGCCAAGGTCCAGCCGGTGTTCTGCGGCGACGTCGGCAAGGCCGCCGTGGCCGTTCTCGCCCGCCCGGAGACAGCCAAGACCGTGTTCGAATTGGGCGGGCCGCGCACCTACACCTATCGCGAGATCGCCGCCCTCGTGTTGCGCGAGATCGACCGCCACAAGCCGATCTTGGGCGTGCCGGCCCCCCTGATGAAGATCGCCGGCTTCTTCGCCGAATTCCTGCCCGTCCCGCCGCTCACCCACGACCAGGTCGAGCTCCTGACCCAGGATAACGTCGCCCGGCCCGGCGCCCCTGGGCTCGCCGCCCTTGGCATCCAGCCGACCGCCGCGGAGGCCATTCTGCCGACCTATCTCGACCGCTTCCGCGTTGGCGGCCGCTACAACCAGCACGCTCCCGCCTAATAAAATCGGGCTTTTCTGCCCGCATCTGGCTGCTTTTTCCAATTAGTCCTATAATGGTAATATATTTTTGATTTCATTCAGGTATTTTCTCCTTGATGAACCTCTGAGATTCTTTCGCTCGAAAAATAGGTCAGTAATATTGACTATAGAGTTAATCCATGATGAAAGAGCGTGGGCGCGCAGCTTTGACGCCAGCGGCACGCCCTTTGCGTAATAAAATTACATCATTGCTTCGAGGGCTGGGCCATGGCCGAAAGGATGCTGAAGTTCGTCGGAACGTCGCAGGCCATGCCGGACAAGCGGCCGGCCGCCGAGCGCCGTCGCGACTTCGATGAGATCTACAGCAACTATGCCCGCGAGAAGGCGGCCGAACAGGCCGCGCGCTGCTCGCAGTGTGGCGTGCCCTTCTGCCAGATCCACTGCCCGCTGCAGAACAACATTCCCGACTGGCTGAAGCTCACCGCCGAAGGCCGGCTCGAGGAGGCCTACGAGCTCTCCTCGGCCACCAACAACTTCCCCGAGATCTGCGGCCGCATCTGCCCGCAAGACCGGCTGTGCGAGGGCAACTGCGTCATCGAGAAGGGTTTTGACGCGGTCACCATCGGTTCCGTCGAGAAGTTCATCACCGACACCGCCTGGAGCCAGGGTTGGGTGAAGCCGATCCGGCCGCGCCGCGAGCGCCCTGAGAGCGTCGGCATCATCGGCGCCGGACCGGCGGGCCTCGCCGCCGCCGAGCAACTGCGCCGCAAGGGCTACCAGGTCGCGGTCTACGATCGCTACGACCGCGTCGGCGGCCTGATGATCTACGGCATCCCCAACTTCAAGCTCGAGAAGGACATCGTGCAGCGCCGCGAAAAACTGCTGCGCGACTCGAAGGTCGCCTTCCATCTCGGCTGCGAGATCGGCCGCGACGTTTCGATGGAAGAGCTGCGCCAGCGTCACGGCGCGGTGTTGATCGCGACCGGTGTCTACAAGGCGCGCGACATCCAGGCCCCCGGCGTCGGCCTGCCCGGCATCGCGGCGGCGCTCGACTATCTCACCGCCGCCAACCGGAGCGGCCTCGGCGACGCGGTGCCGGGAATCGAGTCCGGCGCGCTGTACGCCGAGGGCAAGAACGTCGTGGTCGTGGGTGGCGGCGACACGGCGATGGACTGCGTACGCACGGCCGTTCGCCAGGGCGCCAAGTCGGTGAAGTGCCTCTATCGGCGCGATCGCGCCAACATGCCGGGCTCGCAACGCGAGGTGAAGCACGCCGAGGAGGAAGGCGTCGAGTTCGTCTGGCTGTCCGCGCCGCAGGCGTTCCTCGGCAAGGACCACGTGAGCCATGTGCGGACGGTGCGCATCCATCTCGGCATGCCCGATGCGTCCGGCCGTCAGACGCCGCAGGAGATCCCCAACAGCCATGTCAACATCGAGGCCGACCTCGTGCTGAAGGCGCTGGGCTTTGACCCGGAGAATCTGCCCGAAGCTCTCGCCACGCCCGATCTTGGCGTCACCAGCTGGGGCACGCTCGACATCGACTGGCGCAGCATGATGACCAGTGTCGACGGCGTGTTCGCCGCCGGCGACATCGTGCGCGGTGCCTCGCTGGTGGTGTGGGCGGTGCGCGATGGCCGCGACGCCGCCGAGCGCATCCATTCGTATCTGACGACAAAGGCGCTGAACGCCCAACGAATCGCAGCGGAGTAGATGATGCTGAAGGTTTACGACTTCACCGGATCGGGCAACGGCTACAAGGTCTGGCTGCTGATGTCGCAACTCGGCGTGCCGTTCGAGCGCATCGAGCGCGATATCCTGAAGGGCGAGACGCGCACGCCGGAGTTCCTGAAGAAGAACCCGAACGGCCGCATCCCGACGCTCGAGCTCGAGGACGGCACCTTCCTTTTCGAGTCAGGCGCGATCCTCTGGTACCTCGCCGAGGGCACGGCGTTCGCGCCTTCCGACCGGCTGGCGCGCGCGAAGACGTTGCAATGGATGTTCTTCGAGCAGTACAGCCACGAGCCCTACATCGCCGTGGCGCGCTTCTGGAAGCACTTCCTCGACAAGCTCACGCCGCAGCAGGAAGCCAACCTGCCCGACATCATGAAGAAGGGTTACGCTGCGCTCGACGTGATGGAGAAGCATCTCGCGACCCGCACGTTCTTCGTCGATGAACGCTATGGCCTCGCCGACATTGCCCTCTATGCCTACACGCACGTGGCACACGAGGGTGAGTTCGACCTGTCGCGCTATCCGAACATTACGTCATGGCTGTCGCGCGTGAAGGCCCAGCTTGGCTACGTCGCGATCGACCACAAGTTCTAACAAGGGAGAAGAAGAAAATGCCGATGATCAACGTCCAGATGTTCGAGGGCCGCACGCTGGAACAGCGCCGCAAGCTCGCCAAGGAGCTCACCGAAGGCACCTGCCGGGCACTGGGCTGCACGCCCGACGCCGTCCAAATCATCCTCACCGACATCAAGAAAGAGAACTGGGCCGAGGCCGGCAAGCTCTTCTCCGACTAGTTCTCCCTGCAAGGATCCGACGTCATGTCCGCACGTCCCTTCGATGCCCAAGATGCCCAGCAATTCGTCCGCGACTACCAGAGCGGAACCGCGAAGCTCACCGACGCCTACGGCTACAATCCCGCGCAGGAGCTCGACTCCTGTGGCGTGGGGCTCGTCGTGGCGCTGGACGGCAAGCGTCGCCGCGACGTTGTCGTGGCCGGCATCGATGCGCTGAAGGCTGTATGGCATCGCGGCGCCGTCGACGCCGACGGCAAGACCGGCGACGGCGCGGGCCTGCACGTCGAGATCCCGCAGGACTTCTTCAAGGAGCATATCCGCGACTCGAGCGGCGAGCTGCCCCAGGTCGGCCGGATCGCCGTCGGCATGGTGTTCCTGCCCCGCACCGACCTCGGCGCCCAGGAGCGCTGCCGCATCATCGTCGAGACCGAGATCCTGCGCTTCGGCCACACCATCCTGGGCTGGCGTCAGGTGCCGGTCGACATTTCCTCGATCGGCGAGAAGGCCAACGAGACGCGGCCCGAGATCGAGCAGATCCTGATCGGCCGCGGCGACCCGAAGCTCGACAACCGCGAGTTCGAGAAGCAGCTCTACATCCTGCGCCGCCGCATGGAGAAGGCGGCGATCGCCGCCAGCATCGCCGAGTTCTACGTCTGCTCGCTCAGCTGCCGCTCGGTCGTCTACAAGGGCATGTTCCTCGCCGAACATCTCAGCGCCTTCTATCCCGACCTGCTCGACGAGCGCTTCACCTCGCGCTTCGCGATCTTCCACCAGCGCTATTCGACCAACACCTTCCCGCAGTGGAAGCTGGCGCAGCCCTTCCGCGTGCTGGCGCACAACGGCGAGATCAACACCATCCTGGGCAACGTCAACTGGATGAAGAGCCATGAGGCCCGGCTCGACCACGACGGCTTCGGCCGCTCGATCGAGGATCTGAAGCCGATCATCCAGCCCGATGCGTCCGACTCATCGGCGCTCGACAACGTGTTCGAACTCCTGGTGCGCGGCCATCGCAACCTGCCCATGGTCAAATCGATGATGATTCCCGAGGCGTCGTCATCCAATCCGAACGTGCCGCCCAAGCACCGCGCCATGTACAACTACGTGAACGGCGTCATGGAGCCGTGGGACGGTCCGGCCGCCATCGCCGCCGTCGCCGGCAAGTGGGCGCTGGTCGGGCTCGACCGCAACGGCCTCAGGCCAATGCGCTACGTGCGGACGTCGGACGAGCTGCTGATCGCCGGCTCCGAGGCCGGCATGGTGCCCCAGGACGAAGCCAGGATCGTCGAGAAGGGCCGGCTCGGCCCGGGCGAGATGCTGGCCGTCGATATGGACCTGCCCAGGCTCTACAAGGACCACGAGCTGAAGGACATGCTCGCCGAAACGCACGACTACGCGGCCTGGACTGGCCGCACGGTCGAACTCGATTCGCTGATCAAGCAGGACGCGCCGGCCACCGAGCATTTCGAGGCCGACGAGCTGCGCCGCCGCCAGTTCGCCGCCGGCTGGTCGGTCGAGGATCTCGAGATGATCCTGCATCCCATGGTCGAGGACGCCAAGGAAGCCGTGGGCTCGATGGGCGATGACGCACCGCTCGCGGTGCTGTCGGACACCTATCGCGGCATGCACCACTACTTCCGGCAGAATTTCAGCCAGGTCACCAATCCGCCGATCGACTCCCTGCGCGAGCGCAACGTCATGACCTTGCGCACGCGGCTCGGCAACCTTGGCAACATCCTCGACGAAAGCCCCGAGCAGAGCGAGATGCTGTCGCTGCAATCGCCGATCGTGCTCAACGCCGAGTTCGAGGCGATGCGCAACTACATGGGCGACACGGTCGCCCGCATCGACTGCGCCTTCGATCCCCGGGGTGGCCTCGATGCCATGCGCCAGGCCTTCGAGCGCATCTGCCACGAGGCCGAGGAGGCCGTGCGCCGTGGCTGCCTGCACGTCGTGCTGACCGACGCCAACGTCGATTCCGACCGGGCGGCGCTGCCGATGATCCTGGCAGCGGGCGCCGTGCACTCCCACCTCGTGCGCCAGTCGCTGCGCACCTTCACGTCGCTCAACATCCGTTCCGGCGAATGTCTCGACGTCCACTACGCCGCCGTCATCATCGGCGTCGGGGCCACTACGGTGAACCCCTACCTCGCCGAGGAGACGATCGCCGCCCGCCATGCGCGCGGCCTGTTCGGCAAGCTCTCGCTCGGCCAGTGCCTCGCCAACTACAAGAAGGCGCTGGACGAGGGCCTGCTCAAGGTGATGTCCAAGATGGGCATCTCGGTGCTGTCGTCGTACCGCGGCGGCTGCAACTTCGAGGCGGTGGGCCTGTCGCGCTCGCTGGTCGCCGAGTTCTTCCCCGGCATGCCCTCGCGCATCTCCGGCATCGGGCTGCGCGGCGTGCAGGAGAAGATCGCCGAGCAGCACAGCCGCGCCTTCGACGAGGACGTGATCGCGCTCCCGATCGGCGGCTTCTACAAGACGCGGCGTGGCGGCGATCGCCACAATTTCGAGGGCGACCTCATCCACATGCTGCAGGACGCGGTGAACACCGAGTCCTACGCCAAGTACCGCAAGTACAGCGACGCGGTGCGCAAGCTGCCGCCGATCAACCTGCGCGACCTGCTCGACTTCAAGACCGACCGCGCCCCGGTCGTCCTCGACGAGGTCGAGTCGATCACCGAGCTGCGCAAGCGGCTGGTGGCGCCCGGCATCTCGTTGGGCGCGCTCGGCCCCGAGGCGCACGAGACGCTCTCGATCGCCATGAACCGGATCGGCGCCAAGTCCGATTCGGGTGAAGGCGGCGAGGATCCGGCGCGCTACAGCCCGCGCGCCAACGGCGACAACGCCTCATCGGCGATCAAGCAGGTGGCGTCGGGACGTTTCGGCGTCACCGCCGAGTATCTCAACAACTGCCGCGAGATCGAGATCAAGGTAGCCCAGGGCGCCAAGCCCGGCGAAGGCGGCCAGCTGCCCGGCCTGAAAGTGAGCGAAATGATCGCCCGCCTGCGCCATTCCACGCCCGGCGTCACCCTGATCAGCCCGCCGCCGCACCACGACATCTACTCGATCGAGGATCTGGCGCAGCTCATCTACGACCTGAAGCAGATCAATCCCGAGGCCCGGGTGACGGTGAAGCTGGTCGCGCGATCGGGCATCGGCACCATCGCGGCCGGCGTCGCCAAGGCCAAGGCCGACACGATCCTGATCTCCGGTCACAGCGGCGGCACCGGCGCCAGCCCACAGACCAGCATCAAGTATGCCGGCATTCCCTGGGAGATGGGCCTGTCGGAGACGCACCAGGTGCTGACGCTCAATCGCCTGCGCGAAAAGGTGCTGCTGCGCACCGACGGCGGCATCAAGACCGGCCGCGATGTGGTGATCGCCGCCATGCTGGGTGCCGAGGAGTACGGCATCGGCACGGCATCGCTGATCGCCATGGGTTGCATCATGGTGCGGCAGTGCCATTCCAACACCTGCCCGGTCGGCGTCTGCACGCAGGATCCGAAGCTGCGCGCCAAGTTCGATGGCTCGCCCGAGAAGGTCGTCAACCTCTTCAGCTTCGTCGCTGAAGAAGTGCGCGAGATCCTGGCGCAGCTGGGCTACCGCTCGCTGGTCGAGATCGTCGGCCGCTCCGACCTGCTGCGGCAGGTGAGCCGCGGCGCGCGTTATCTCGACGACCTTGACCTCAATCCACTGCTGACGCGCGCCGACGGCGGCCGCGAGGTGGCGCACTGCACGGTCGAGGGCCGGAACGAGGTGCCCGACACGCTGGATGCCCAGATGATCCGCGACGCCCAGCCGCTGTTCACGCATCGCGAGAAGATGCAGCTCCAATACAGCGTGCGGAACACCCATCGCGCCGTGGGCACGCGGCTGGCCGCCATGATCACGCGCAAGTACGGCATGTCCGGCCTGCAGCCCGACACCGTCACCGTGCGGCTGCGCGGCACCGCCGGCCAGTCGCTCGGCGCCTTCGCCGTGCGCGGCATGAAGCTGGAAGTGTTCGGCGATGCCAACGACTATGTCGGCAAGGGCCTGAGCGGCGGCACCATCGTTGTGAAGCCGACCGTATCGAGCCCGCTGGTGCCCGAGCACAACGCCATCATCGGCAACACGGTTCTCTATGGCGCGACGGCCGGCAAGCTGTTTGCCTCAGGCCTCGCGGGCGAGCGCTTCGCCGTGCGCAACTCCGGCGCCGATGCCGTGGTCGAGGGCCTGGGCTGCAACGGCTGCGAATACATGACCGGCGGCACCGCCGTGGTGCTGGGTCCGGTCGGCGTCAACTTCGCCGCCGGCATGACCGGCGGCATGGCCTTCGTCTACGACCCGGCCGATGCCTTCAAGCTCAAGGTCAATCCCGAGACGGTGATGTGGCAGCGCCTCGACCATCCGCATTGGGAAGCCGAGCTCAGGAAGCTGGTCGAGGAGCATGTCGCCGAAACCAAGTCACCGCTCGGCGCGCGCCTGCTGAACGACTGGGACCGCGAAGTCGAGCGCTTCTGGCAGGTCGTCCCGAAGGAGATGCTGACCCGCCTGCCGCAGCCGCTGTCGATCGCCAAGGCGAAGCGGGCCTAGGGACTCCATACCGTGCATGGGGCGCGGATTCCCCGCGCAGCTTGGCTGCAGCTCGCCGCCAACATCATCCTGTTTGGCCTTAGCTGGCCGATCATCAAGATCGGCCTGGAGGCGTCGACGCCGCTGTGGTTCGCCGCCGCGCGCGCGACGCTGTCGGCCACCACCGCCTTCATCCTGCTGGCCTGCCTCGGACGACTGGCCTGGCCGCATCGCGCCGACTGGCCGATCGTGCTGTCGGTGGGCGCGCTGTAGCTCTCCTGCTTCTTCGCCTTCTCCAACCTCGGCGTACAGAGCCTGCCCGCCGGCCGTTCGAGCGTGCTCGCCTACACCACGACACTCTGGATCGTGCCGCTCTCCCTGCTGATCGGCGAGAAGGTCGGCTGGCGCGCTGTCGCCGGCGTCCTGCTCGGCCTCGCGGGGATCGTCGTGCTGGTCGATCCATTGCGCTTCGACTGGAACGACAAGGCGATCATCTGGGGCCATGTCTGGCTGTTGCTGGCGGGCTTCACCTGGGCGATCGCCATCGTCCACATCCGCCGGCATCGCTGGAAGCTCACGCCGCTCGATGCGCTGCCCTGGCAAATGAGCGTGGCGACGGTCCTGCTCTGGATCCTGGCGCTGCTCGCCGAGCCCGCGGGTTATCTGGAGCCGGGCAAGAGCGAACTCTGGATGGCGCTGCTCTATATTGGCGCCTTTGCCGGTCCGATCGCGACCTGGGCCGCCGTGTCGGTCGGACGGTCCCTGCCGCCGGTCATCGGGTCGATGAGCATGCTGGGCGTGCCCCTGCTCAGCATCGCCTCGTCGGTCGTCCTGCTGGGCGAGACCGTCACGGCGCCGCTCGCCATCGGAACGGCCCTGGTGATCGCGGGCATCGCCATCGTGATCCTGGACAGGTCCCGCGATTGACAGTCCGGGACGGCGTCCCGCATATGCGGACGGTACGGCTCTTGCACGGAACGAGGGTATGGCAAACAAAGTCTACAAAGACGCGAAGTCGGCGCTCGAGGGCGTGCTGCACGACGGCATGATGGTGATGTGCGGCGGCTTCGGCCTGGTCGGCATTCCCGACAGACTGATCCACGCCATGCGCGATGCGGGCGTCAAGAACCTGACATGTGTCAGCAACAATGCCGGCATCGACGGCGCCGGCCTCGGCCTGCTGCTCGAGGCCGGTCAGGTCAAGAAAATGATCTCGTCCTACGTCGGCGAGAACAAAACCTTCGCCAAGCTCTACCTCGAGGGCAAGCTCGAGATCGAGTTCAACCCGCAGGGCACGCTGGCCGAACGCTGCCGCGCCGGCGGCGCGGGCATCCCCGCTTTCTACACAAAGACCGGCGTCGGCACCGAAGTGGCCAAGGGCAAGGAGACCAAGGTCTTCGACGGCCAGGAATATGTCATGGAGCGCGGCCTGGTTGGCGACCTCGCCCTGGTCAAGGCGTGGAAGGGCGACACCTCGGGCAACCTCGTCTATCGCAAGGCGGCGCGAAACTTCAATCCGATGATGGCGACGGCGGCCAAGATCTGCGTCGCCGAAGTCGAGGAACTGGTGCCGGTGGGCCAACTCGATCCCGACCACATCCACACGCCCGGCATTTTCGTCAATCGCATCCTCTGCGGCGCGCCCTACGACAAGCAGATCGAGCAGCGCACCATTCGCAAGGCTTAGGAGACTCCAACATGGCCTGGACCCGCGAACAGATGGCGGCACGCGCCGCCAAGGAACTGAAGGACGGTTACTACGTCAATCTCGGCATCGGCATTCCGACCCTGGTGTCGAACTACGTGCCCGAGGATGTCGACATCACGCTGCAGAGCGAGAACGGCATGCTGGGTGTCGGCCCCTTCCCGCTCGACAACGAGGTCGACGCCGACATCATCAATGCCGGCAAGCAGACCGTGACGGAGCTGAAGGGCACGTCGTACTTCTCCTCGGCCGACAGCTTCGCCATGGTCCGCGGCGGCCACATCGACCTCTCCATCCTGGGCGCCATGGAAGTGGCGGAGAACGGCGACCTCGCCAACTGGATGATCCCGGGCAAGATGGTGAAGGGCATGGGTGGCGCGATGGATCTCGTGGCCGGCGTCCGGCGCGTCATCGTCACCATGGAGCATGTCTCCAAGGACGGCGCTTCCAAACTCCTGAAGGAATGCAGCCTGCCGCTCACCGGCCGCCGCGTCGTCGACATGGTGATCTCGGAACTCGGCGTCTTCGCGGTCGACAAGAAGGGCGACGGCGGCGTCACGCTGATCGAACTCGCCGATGGCGTCACCGTCGAGGAGGTCAAGGCCAAGACCAAGGCCAAGCTCTCGATCGACGCCGGCCTGAAGGTCGCCTAGTCGCGGGGGGACCCGCGACGACTCACCACCTGGCGAGGAATTTCCGCAGCGGCTCGGCGCCGGGATTGCTGAACTTGCGGTCGAGCGCGATCGCCTTGGCCGTGGCGCCCTGGCCGTAATAGAGCGCGTTCCAGTCGCCGTCGGCATCGAGGTACGAGCCCTCGATCGAGGCGCCGGCAAAGAGACCGGCGGAATTGGAGAAGGCCACGATGTCGGCGCCACCTGCCGACGTGGAAGCGCCCTCGAGGCCGATGCCCACCGCCACCATGGTGACGCCGGCCTCGGCGCCGAACTTGAACTTGTGATCGAGAATCGCGTGCAGGCCCTTTTCGGTCCGGATGATGAACACGATCTCCGAGACCTTGCCACCGATCTGCAGGCCGATGCTGCCGGAGCCCATGCCGTAGAACACCGGATAGCTCCAGTCCTGGGGCTTGGTGCGCGCGACCAGAACGCCGCGCCCGCCGGCTGCGCCCAGGATGAAGCCGCCCTGCACGAGTTCGGGAATGATCAGCACGCCCCGGGCGCCGGACATCAATTTGACGGCGTCGGGGAAGTCCTTGCCACTCAGCACCTTGGTGGCGCTCGCCAGGCAGGAATCGACCAGAGACTGGCGCTTGGCGTCGGCCCGGGCGGGCTCGGTGACGATCATCGGGGCGGCGAACGCGGCCGCGGCGCCCGTAAGAACGGTTCGGCGATCGAGCTTCATTTTCTGCTCCTTGGCTGGCGGCCGACGCCGGGGAAGCGCCTAGGTGGCCTCAACAGCCTAAATAATACCATGTTTCGCGGCGGAATTGCGGCCGGTCAGGACCGGGGCGCCGGGCGGTCCTTCATCAGTAGAGGCAGGCCGGCGGCCATGAAAATCACCCGGTCGGCACGTTCAGCCACAGCCATGTTCATCCGCCCCATGGCGTCGCGGAAGGAGCGGCCGAGCGGAGTCTCGGGCACCAGGCCCAGGCCGAGTTCGTTGCTGACGAACACCACCGGAGCGCCGTAGCCGTCGAGTGCGCGCACCAGATCGTCGGTCGCCTCGTCGACGTCGGCGCCGGCATGCATGAGGTTGGAGAGCCAGAGGGTGAGGCAGTCCACCAGGACCGGCTGGCCGTGCGCCGCCGCCGCCTCGAGCGCTGAAGCGAGCTTCAACGGTTCCTCGATCGTGGTCCAGCCGCCGCCGCGGCGGGCGCGGTGGGCCATGATCCGGGTCGCCATCTCGACATCGCCCGCTTCGGCGGTGGCGATATAGACCGCGGGCTGCGGCGAGGCGCCGAACAGCGTGCCCGCCACCAGCTTCTCCGCGTGCGTGCTCTTGCCCGACCGTGCGCCGCCCAGCACCAGGCTGACCGGCGGCAGCGCATAGGTCGGGACGTGCTCCATCAGCCGGCGCTAGCACGGGCGGTAACGAGCCAGCAGGCGCCGGGCAGGCGCACGCCTTCGGCCGTCTCGTGCGGCGTCAAGGCTTCGGCGATCGCGGCCTTCGCCTTTTCGATCTGCTCGGGCGTGGCATCGGCGAAGGCACGCGCCAGCGGACCGAAGCGGCCGGCACTCGCCAGGATGTCGGCGACGCTCTTGCCCATGAACACCAGCTGGTCGAGCGGCTTGAACGAGAGCGCGCCAAAACCCGCTTCCTTGAGGATGCGTTCCACGCGCACGCGGTCGCCGAAGGCGAACTGGCCGGGATCTTCCGGCCCCGGCCGCGGCAGCGGCGGCAGGAACGGCGCGGCGGCGCGCACCGGCACGAGGCCCCAGGGATTCTCGTTCGGCGTGCGCCAGCATATGAAGACCAGGCGGCCACTCGGCTTCAGCGCCTGCTGGAAATTCCGGAACGCCGCCACCGGATCGCCGAAGAACATGACGCCGAAGCGCGAGAAGACGAGATCGTAACCCGCGGCCTCGAACGGATGCGTGGCCGCATTGCCCAGCACGAAGGTCGCGTTGGGCACGCGATGCGACCGCGCCGAGGCGACCAGCTCCTCGGAAATATCGACGCCCAGCACGCGGCCCTGCGGGCCGACGGCCTCGGCCAGCGCGCGTGTCGTACCGCCCAGGCCGCAGCCGACGTCGATCACCTTCTCGCCCGGCTGAGCGTTGGCTGCCACCAGCGCCGCCTTGCCGAAATCACCGATGCCCTGCTCGATGCGCTCGATGGATGCCAACCAGCCCTTGCCACCCGGGCCGTTCCAGTAGGCCGCCTGCTCGGTGGCGAGCTCGGCGGGCGTCTTCATGCCTTGCTCCCGCCGTGGGCGAGCACGAGTTCGCGCGGCATGTAGTTGGTGAAGGCCACGCGCCAGGCATGCGCCGGATCGGCCTGCTCGAAATGCTCGATCAGGGTGATCGAGACATTGTCGATCTCGAAGCGCACCGCCGCCTCGGGATGCATGTTGAACGCATGGCTGAGCGCCGCGCGGATCGTGCCGCCGTGCGCCGTCGCCACGATGTCGCGACCGCGATGCTCGGCCGTGATCTTCTCGATGCTCGACACCGTGCGCTCGCGGAGATCGATGAAGCTCTCGCCGCCGGGCGGCCGGAACTCGGGCGGTCCCAGCCAGAACAGATGGTTGCTGCCGTGATCCTCGGCGATCTCGGTGTAGGTGAGGCCCTGCCAGCTGCCAAAATGCTGCTCGGCCAGCGCCGGATCGATCAGCAGCTTGCCCATCTCGGCGCCGGCCTTGGCGAGGTGCTCCGCCGTCTTGCGCGCGCGCAGCAGGTTGGACGAATACCAGACCGCGCCCTTGGGCAAGAGCGCCGCCTGGTGACGAAACAGCGCCTCGTTGCTGACGTCGCAGTCCTTGTCGGACTGGCCGTAGCAGCGCGCCTCGGGATTGGGGACGGGGGCATGCCGCACCCACCACCAGCGGGTGATGGCACCCGTGACCTTTGCTCCTGTTGCCATGCCGAAGGTTCTAGCGGGCGATCAGGAGCGCCGCCACCACGAGAAAGGCGATCTCCGCCGTCTGCTGCACGGCGCCCAGCGTGTCGCCGGTGTAGCCGCCCAGCCGCTTGGCGATCCAGTGCGCGGCGCCCCAGGCCGCGGCGACGGCGGCAACAGGTGCCAGGAGGGCCACGAAGAAGCCCTTGCCCAGCAGCAGCAGGAAGGCCAGCACCACGCCGATGCCGATGGCGATCCAGACGTCGTTGTCGCTGGGCTTGCCGACCCGCGCGCCCAATCCATTGTCATGGACGGGCGAGAAGGCGAGCAGCGGATAGGCCAGTGCGGCCCGCGACACTGCGTGCGCCCCGATCAGCACCACCAACCCCGTGGCGCCGCCGAACTGCGCCAGGCAGGCGACCTTGATCAGCACCGAGAGCGCGATCGCCAGCACACCGAAAGTGCCGTTGCGGCTGTCGCGCATGATTTCCAGCCGCCGCGACGGTTCGAGCCCGTGCGGGCCCAACCCGTCGGCGGTGTCGGCGAGGCCGTCCTCGTGCAGCGCGCGGGTGATCAGCACGGCCGCGCCGACCGCGAGCACGGCGGCGAGCCAGCCCGGTCCTGCGACACCCCGAACGACCGCGAACACAAGCCCGGCGGCGAGGCCGACGCCCGCCCCAACGAACGGCAGCACCGGCAGCACCTCGGCCAACTGCCAGCGCGGCAGGCCGACATCGAGCTTGAGCCCGGTGAAAAAGGAGACCTGCTCCTTGAACGCCTGCAGCCACTCGTCGAACGAGGTGGGCCGGCCCGTGGGTGCTTGGTACTCGTTGGGACTGGTCATGAGGGTCTGGTCATGTTGAGGCAAATATAGGAGGGTCCGCGCCCAAATGAATGCCCCAACCGCGACTTTCGACGAAATGCGCCGGATCCTGCGCGAATTGCCGGGACCCGACCTCGCCGCCCAGACCGAGGTGGTGCGCCGCCAGACCGAGCTCACCAAGCCGCCGGGCTCGCTCGGCCGCCTGGAGGAGATCGCGGGCTGGCTGGCCGCCTGGCAGGGCCGCGCCCACCCGCGCGTGGAACGGCCCCGGATCGCGGTCTTTGCCGGCACCCACGGCGTCGCCCAACGCGGCGTCTCGGCCTACCCGCCCGAAGTCACGCAACAGATGGTGAAGAACTTCCTGAACGGGGGTGCCGCCATCAACCAGCTCGCCGCCGCCATCGACGCCGACCTCCGCATCTACGAACTCGACCTCGACCACCCGACCGACGATTTCACCCAGGGTCCGGCCATGAGCGAGGCCCGCGCCGCCAACGCCATGGCCTACGGCATGATGGCGGCGGAGCCCGGCATCGACGTGCTGTGCCTGGGCGAAATGGGCATCGCCAACACGACCGCCGCCGCCACGCTCAGCGCCGCCCTGTTCGGTGGCAGCGGCGCCGACTGGGCCGGCCCCGGCACCGGCGTCGCCGGCAAGGCGCTGGCCCACAAGATCGCCGTGATCGACGAGGCGCTCGCCCATCACAAGGACGCCCTCGCCGCCCGCGATCCGCTCGCCCTCCTCGCGGCGGTGGGCGGCGAGGAATTCGCCGCCGTCGCCGGCGCCATCGTGGCCGCCCGCATGGCCCGCATCCCGGTGCTGCTCGACGGCTATGCCTGCACGGCCGCCGCCGCGGTGCTTTATGCCGCCGACCGCCGCGCCCTCGACCACTGCCTGGTCGCCCATCGCTCGGCCGAGCCCGGCCACACGCGCCTGCTCGCGGCGATCAACCAGCAGCCCCTGCTCGACCTGAATATGCGCCTGGGCGAGGCCTCGGGCGCGGCGCTCGCCGTGCCGATCCTGAAAGCCGCCGCCGCCTGTCACAACGGCATGGCGACCTTCGCCGAAGCCGGCGTCAGTTCGAAGGAAACGTAGACGCGTCTTCCTCGCGGCGGCGCCGTTCAGGTCTTGGCCTGCTGCGCCCGCCCTTCGTTTGACGTCGGCCAACTCAAGGATTGATGAAAATCAATGCCTTCCGTTCCGCAAGCGTCAGCTTGCTCTCTTCCTCGGTCGGCGTGCGGCCCGAGCCGTACTTGCGATCCAGCCCAATGATCGCTTCGTGGAGATCAGGCGGCAGAGCCTCCGTCGAATAGATCGTGCAAGGATCGCCGTCCGTAGGGATCGACACCCCCGTCGCTCGATCGATCTCCAGTATTTCCTGCCGCGTGATATCTCTTCCTCTGATGCGCGCCGCCGTCACTTCGAGCGTGAGCCCGGTGACTGTCTGGCCGCCCGGATACTGGGCATGAAACAGGTCTCCCGGTCGGAGTTTCTGAAGATCTATTCTCTTTTCGGCCATCGCAACTTCGTACTGCGAGAACCACGGTCTGTAAAGCACGTATAGGTTGCATATGGAAATGCCAACCTCATCGCTTCTCGAATTCCTTCAGCGTCTTCATCAACTCATCCGCGGGGCTGTTTTCCATACCGAGTTGCTTTACGGCGCAACTCCGACACAGATTTTTGCCCTCCATGTGGTACATGCCCGTAGTCCCCCGGCTACCGCCACGCGTGCAACTACCGCCTACGCACTTCAAGTCGCCTGCTGCGACCGGAACAAGGTGTCCGCCGCCGGGTACGGCTGGATCGGTGGATTGAGCAACGATGGTGTCGATGTCGACGCCAGTCGGTGCTCTGCCTTCAATCACATCGAAGCCGTCGAGCCGGTTGCGTGCGTCGACGCGAGCCTCGGACGCTTCCGCGCTATCGGTTTCGACACCTTGGACTTGGAGCGCCCAATCGATGCCGCGCCGTAGACGGTTGTAGCGTGCGAGGACCGGTTCGATGCGGCCCTCGACAATCGCCTTCTGCGCGCCGGCGAAGCGCGCATGGTCCGCGTCGTTCAGCGACAGACGATGGCGATTGAGATCGGCGGCTGCGAAGGTGTCGGGCTCATAGATCATCTGCCAATCGAGCCGCTCGAAGAGGTCGCGATCGGTCCTGAGGCGGCCGTCGATGTAGAAGGCTTCCAGGCCGCGCCACTGGTCGGCAGCCAGCCAGTCGCGGATATCCGGTGGAATCGCTAGGAACGACCTGTCGGGATTCTTCCCGATCCAGTCGAAGGCAGCGATGCCTGCCTCGGCCTGCTGCCGGCTCCACTGCCGCTCGGCATGGCGATGCGCATGTTCGGCGACTTTGGCGATGCGGACCTGCACCTCGTTGCTCGCGTCGTCCGGCGCGAGTTCGGCCGCGCGGCTCTGGAAGATTTCGAGGCCGGGCGGGCCCGCTGGCTCGATCGGGATACCGGCCAGGTGGCGGTCGATGTCGCGGTAGACGGCGACTTCGCGCGCCCGGACGAAGCGGCGGTTGATTGCGGCCTGGCGTTCGGGATCGATGATCGCGCGGGCATGCTCGTAGAGCCCCGCGGCACCGTCGAGATCGTCCTGGCCGATCGCGGTCTCGACCGCGCCGGCATAGAGATCGGAGAGGCTGCCCCGCACCCTGGCGTCGGTTTCGGCCGGCTCCCAGCCGCGGCGCTCGCCCTGGTAGCGCAGTTCCTCGACCGTGGTCCGGCCGAGCCTCCGCAGATGGGCCGGGTCGTGCCAGGCCGCCGCTGCGTCCTGTCTCAGGCTGGCGATCCGGGCAGTCACGCTGGCATCGTCGACTTCGACCGTGGCGCGCTCTGCCAACCGGCCCAGCGTGCCGGCGGCCCAGTCGAGCCGCGTCTCGATCAGCGGTTCGAAGATACCGCGCTGGCGCGGGCCCATGGCCTGCGAAAGCGTGCGTTCCTTCAGCTCATTGAGCGCTGGCAAGGCACTCGCGATGGCTTCCAGCGCCGCTTCGCCGCTCTGGGCGGCAATCCCGGTCTCGGGAGCGTGCAACAGCGCCCGGACGCCGCTCGAAAACTCGGTGTCGATCTGGCGTGCGAACATCTCGTCGACGCGGATCGTGTGCTCATCTACTGGCCACGGCTCCGCCTCCGGCTGTGCCCCTTGTCCTTCGACGGGCACAGTCGGGTAAATCTGGATTGCCATTTCGATCGTCTCCTTTCAGGCAAAAGAAAACCGGCGGGAGACGCCCGCCGGTTGGTCGTGTCATTGCCGGAAGCGTGCTCCCGGCTATTCGTCGAACTCATCCTTCACTGCGCGCCACCACCTGGCCGGTCGGGCAAGGCGTGGCGGGCGCAAGGTCCTTCGCTTACGCTCAGGACGACAGGAAAGGTCCATTCCGTGCTCAGACGCTCGCTTCTCGCAACCGCAGCCCTGCTGCCCGCCGCCGCGGCGTTCGCCCATCCGCCGCAGGCGCCCCAGGGCGCCGAGGCCCGGCGCATGATCGACGAGGTCACGACCTTCCGCGCCAGGCTCGCCAAGGCGATCGCGGACAAGCACCTGCCGACGCTGAAAGCCTGCTACGCCGACAGCTTCACCCACACCGACGCCGCCGGGAAAATCGACGACAAGGCCCAGCGCCTCGCGGCGGCGATGGCGGGCGCGCCGCTGATCGAGACGGCGCCCACGAGCGAACTCGGCTTCCGCGTCTTCACCGGCCCGACCGTGATCGCCACCGGCCGCAGCCCGCTTGCGACCGCGGCCGACCGGAAGACCGACGACGTCCGCTGGACCGCCGTCTACGTGACCGCGATCAGCGGCTGGCAGCTCGCCGCGAGCCAGGCGACGCGCCTCGCGACGCCGGCCTGACCCTTTAGCGCGGGCCCAACTTTCGAATTTTGGCCCAAATCGCGTGTAAGTTTTTCGGCTTTTAACGCGCCGAAAAGCCAGCAAATCCAGGCTTTTCGGCGCCCCGGCTGGCCCACCTGAACGATGGGAGTGTTGGGCCAGAAGTTGGGCCCACACGTTGGGCTTGAGCCAAAACCAGTGCCCCTCATCGCTGGGAGCGCGCCACTCCAGTGGCGCAATCTTCTCATGAGCATGAGCGCCACTGGAGTGGCGCGCTCCCAGCATGCCGCGACTCAGGAGCCGCGGGTGGCCGCTAAAGTCCCTCGGCCCAAAAGCCTCGGGAGAAACGCGTGCGCGTTGGTCCGGCACGTCCCGTCAGCACCGACGTCCGAACGACCGTCGGAGGGTGCTGCGGTTTGTTGGTGTTCCTTCGGCCTACGGCCTCAGGACAGGCCACGGGTCAGGACCCGCGGTGGCGCCCCCTCTCCTCAAGGGAGTGTACCCGGTGGGACGGGCGGGGCTTGCCTGAAGGGATGTTCTGCTGGTCAGTCGATATCCACGTTCTTATGTCGCGGCGACTTCCTTGAAGCCGGACGGAAGGATCACGGTCGAAGCAGTCAACGCCTTCACCGGGTATAGAAGGACAAGAATGTTCCAAGTCGTATCGAAGGCTTCGGCAAGACACTCGTGACGGTCCCCGTTGCGATCAGCAACGAAAAGTGTTGTGGGCCGTGTCATCCTGCGCCCGATCGGCAGAACGGGTCCGAGCATATGGTCAAGTGTTATCACCGTATCTGCCGGATATCCGAACTTGATCGCGTAACTCGGCGAGACTTCGACCCGCCGAACATGAGCGCGGGCGCCGACGCCGGGCGCGAACTCAATCGGTTCTAGAATGTAGACAACACATTCCCTGAAGTTCGTTCGCGCGAATTCGCGGGTCGACGCGTAAACCGATGCGCCAAATTTCTTGGCAAGATTCATCGGGGTCTTAATCGTGAACTTGCTGTCGGCGGCGTATTGACGGTAGGTGTCACCTTGGAAAAGGGCAAATCGCGCAAAATTGTTGGCTTCACGTTCGAATCGGTCTGCAGTTTCCGGTGCGAGAGTCTTATCGCAATCCTGAAAAAACTTGAACAGCTTTCGATGGGTAGGCAGCTCATGATGGCCAGTCTCATGAAGCTTTAGAAAGTTCTGTTTCGACTGAGCAACCGTGCTGTCGATATGAATAACGGACTCCTCGACATCGCAAAGGCCGAAAATTTTCGAGATTGCCGATTTGACAAGATTCGCGGTACCGGCCGTCTTTTCTTGGATATACGCCATGAGTCGACGCGGATCGAATAAGCTGCTGGGTGCGAGCTTAAGCTTCGCCGCAGCCACGATATCGTCGACCGGTGTTGGAAAAACCTTCCAGGCAGATGCGCGATCAAGGAGCTTCCGTGCGCGCTCCTCGACCGCGCGAAGTTCATCCGGATCAAGACTGCTATCGTCAGGTTTGATCATCCGGTCGTTTCTTCCTGCGAATGAACTCAAGGTAATCCATCAGCGTTACCTCTTCCTCCGGCGTCAGGTTGTGCTCAGCGAAAGTTGCGACTCGGCCGTGCCGTTGTTCGCTGCTGCGACTCTTCGAGGGGAGGATATGCCCCGCCATTTCCATGAGCTGTTCGTAATCGATAGCGTAAACTTGAGCGAGCGCGTGAAGCACATTGGGCGATGGTTGTTGAACGTTGTCGTTCTCGATTTGGCTCAGGTATGCGTTCGATACTTCTTTCGCTGTCGCCTCTTCCACTTGCCGTAACGTCATGCGGCGGTCTTTACGAATTGATGCCAGATACTGCCCAAGTGTCTTTGGTTTCGCGGCACTCCTCTTAACGTGGTTGAGCATCTGGGCGCCTCCCTAGTGATTGATTCGTAAGCAGATTCTAGGCTTACACGCCTTCTCTATCAAGCGCGCTTGATGTTTGCTTGACATTTCAAGCAGGCTCGTCATCATAAGCAAGGGCTCGGAAAGCCGAGGCACCATTAAATAATGAGGAGCTTTGCGTGATGACCAACGAGACAAGCGCGGCCGCAAAAAAGGAACCGAAGTACATCTTGAACATCGAGGGAAAGGACATCCCTTGGGATCAAGACACCATTACGACCGAGCAGATTGCCCAGCTTGGCGGCTGGGAACTCTCACAGGGCGTGATCGAGGTAGATAAGGACAACAACGAGCGCACCTTGTCGCCGGGTGAAATCATCGAGATCAAGCCGGGCCAGGGCTTTGGCAAGAAGCACAAGTGGAAACGCGGCTGATGCGTCCACGGCTCGAACAGGAGCTGGCACTCCTGAGGAAGTACTATCCGGATATCGAGCATAGAGAGCAAGGCGGGGAGGACTGGTTCAGGATTCCCCGTTTTGCTTTTCCAGCCGGGTGGCAGATCGGCGAAAAGCCCGCCGAGAAAGAGCCTGTCGTGTTCAAGATCGTAGCCAGCTATCCGGCCGGTGAGCCGTATGGTTTCGCCGCACCAACCGGGATCAATTTCAAAGGCATCGCGCCAAAGGACACCGGGTCAGCCATCAGCCCGCCGTTCGACGGTTCATGGCAGCATTTCTCTTGGGCGCCAGACGGATGGACACCCAGCGCAGATGCCGCCGCGGGCTCCAATCTGCTTGCTTGGGTCCGAAGCTTCACCCAGCGACTGAAAGAGGGAGCATGAAAACGCTTCTTAAGATGCCGGACGCACTGTTCATGGACCTGATCGCGCATTTGCTTCGACCCGACAGCATTCACGAAGAAGCGGCGTTCCTGTTTGTCAATTCGAGTCGTTTCGAGGATCACGTCAACTTTGAAGTCGTCGAGTCAATGAAACTCACACCGGAAGATTTTGAGACTCAGGAGAGCGACTACCTTGAATTGAAAGACACTACGCGCGCCCGGCTGATCAAACGGGCGCACGACCTTGGCGCATCCCTCGTCGAAATGCACTCTCATCCGGGAGCACGTACGGCCGCCTTTTCGCTGGCAGACCGCGTTGGCCTACAAGAGACAGTTCCCCATATGTGGTGGCGCCTTCGCAGCCGCCCCTACGTCGCGATCGTCGTCGCACGAAACTGCTTTGATGCTCTTGTGTGGCTCGACGATCCGAAGATCCCGCTGCCGCTCGGCGGCATTCTCGCTGGCGAGCATCTACGCCGCCCGACCAACCAGTCCCTGAAGGGGTGGACATGACCGACATGCCCGACCGGTATCACCGCAATATTTTACTCTTCGGCGCTGACGGCCAGCAGAAGCTACGCAGCACCGCGGTCGTCGTTGCCGGCACTGGCGGGCTCGGCAGCCCGCTCATCCAACACCTAGCGCTTCTTGGCGTAAAACGCATCACGTCCATCGACGACGAGGAACTTGATGACACCAATCGGAACCGCTTTGTCGGCGCGCGACATACCGATCCAATACCTGGCAGCGCAAAGGTGATAATTGCCAATCGGCTCATCCGAGAGACAAACCCTGACGTTGAAAGCGTGCCGTTGGAATGCAGCCTCGTCTCGGAAAGGGCGTTCGCTGCGATTAGAGAGGCAAACTGGGTGCTTGGCTGCTTTGACCATGATGGTCCACGTGCGATCCTAAACGAACTCTGCGCGGCTTATGAAAGGCCGTATATCGATCTCGCTTCCGACGTGCCGGAGCCAGGAATCTACGGTGGCCGTGTCTGCGTCTCTGTCGGCGGCCAGGGATGTCTCGACTGCCTCGGCCTACTCGATCGCAAGATGGTACGCCGGTACATCGAAACGGACGAGAGCCGCAACCGTGAGGACGCCATCTATGGCATTGCCGCAGGCGCGCTAGATGTCAAAGGGCCGTCCGTCTCTCCGCTTAACGGTGTTATTGCTGGTCTAGCGGCACTTGAGTTCATGGTCGCAGTGACTGGCCTTCGCGCGCCCAAACGCCTGCAGACATATCGTGGCTGGGAGTCCAAGGTAGTGGTGAGCTTGGATGAACCGCGAACAGATTGCCTAGTCTGCAAGGGCATTCGCGGCCGACCAGAGGAAGCTGATGTAGAGCGCTACCTCAAACTCTCGCACCTCTTGAAGCGCAGAAACTGACGAGGTTTTGTTAGAGTGCAATCGGCTAGGCAATTAATATTGAGCGCCTACCGCGCCGTCGCCGCGGAGGCCGAAGTAAAGGAGAGAGAGTGTAGGTCGATACGCAGCTTAGCTTTATCGTCACCATAGAGGATGCGAATCTTCGTTCCATCCTCTAGAGATGGCATCACGGCGACGTAGAGGTTGCCCTTCAGACGCTGGCCAAGCGGATTGCCTCGTTCACAACGCCACTTCAGATATTCGACGAAGTCATCAACTCGCTGCTCGGCGCCGCCGTGGAGGCGGAGATAGCTCGCCGCAAACATCTCGGAGGGATTTGCCACGTACTTCTTTATACCGAGGTTTCTGAGCTGCAAGTGTAGCCATCTCCGCCGCGCCCCAGGCGCGATCATCTTCCTCGACATCGGCAGGCAGTAGCTGGGTTGCCGCAAAGTACGGAAGCTCCTCGCCCGGCGCCGCACATTCCCACGCCTCTGTATGGCTGAGTTCACTTATGGAGCGTGCGCTGTTCTGGAGACAGACAAAGTCAGCAACCTCATCGACAAGCTTCATCTCAGCATCCGAGAACGCCGACATGTTTGGCGGCCGCCGCGCGATGTATTCGTACTTCGAAAAGCCGAAGTACGGCACAAGCTTCTCGTCAAGATCACCCTCAGCGATCAGCTCGCGAAGGCACGACTGTAGGTGTTCAGCAACGGGCCCATGACTCTGGCGAGCGTAGGTCTCTCCCGTCATCGGGCGACCCAACTGCAAGTAGCAGATCATGTCGGCGTAAAAACCTGCTTTGTTGAGTTTGGTTTTCCCGACATGCTCCGGAGGGCAGCGATTGATCACGTAGTGGATCAGCGCCTTGAATTTCTGTCGGTCGAACTGGTGCATTTCCCTTGTCGAGCGTGATGGTGGGGTCGCGCTCTTGCGTCGAGTGTACATGATTGGGACTCCTCTAGCCTAGAGTAGAACGCAGAGCATCCCGGACGGATCCGTGGGTATTAAGGCCACCGGACCTATCAGAAATGCCCAAAATACAGCATTTTCGCGAATGCCCGATGACAACAAGGGGGCATCGGATCGCCAATCTGAACGGGCCGGCGAACGCCGTTCGCCTCTGCGGCATCCTGGGAGCGGGGTACAAACCGACCTCCCCGCCCTCCCTTGTCGACTCGTCCGTCGCGTACAAGCAGACCAAGCCGTCAGATCCGTAGAACCAGGTCCGGTCGCGCCGCCACCCTACGAGACGGCCGCGCGGCGGCCTCCTCGGGGTGAGGCCATTCGTTGCCTACCCTCAAAGATCATGAAACATGTCGTACTCATGATCCTCGTCCAGGATGCGCACCCTGGGCGGCAGGTCCCAGCCCCAGTCCGGCCGCACCGGGTGGGCGAAGGTGAGCGCCAGCGCGTCGCCGATGTCGGGTGAGGCGAGGCCGCGCTTCTTCATGTCCTCCTTCTTCTCGAGCTGGATCTCGCCCTGGCCGTTGTAGCCGTACTCGCAGCCGGTGAGGTCGGCGCGCAGCTCCGGGTCGTCGGGCAGCGCGGCCCGGCGCCCTACTTCACCGACCGCAGTTCGGTGGCAAGGGCTGCCAGGCCGATCGCCTCGATCTTCCCGCCCAGGGAAAAGCGCTCGGTGCCGGGATAGACGACGAACCGCTTCTTCGGCCCGAGGTCGTCGCAGGCAAAATGGAAGCCCTTCTCGACCTTGGGCGCGGAACTCCGCTTCACTTCGACGGCCCACAGCCGGCCGCCGGGAAGCTGCAACACCAGGTCGATCTCGGCGCCCGCGGAGGTGCGATAGAAGCTCGCCTCCGTCCCGTCCGGTGCGGCGGCGATTAGCGTTTCGACGACGAGCGTCTCCCACGTCTGGCCGGCCACGGGATGGCCGAGAATGTCTTCCTTGGTGCGGAGCCCCAGCAGGGCGTGGGCGAGCCCGGTGTCGCGGACATAGACCTTCGGCGACTTCACCAGCCGCTTGCCGTCGTTGCGATGCCACGCCGGCAGGCGGCGCACCAGCAGCAGGTCGACCAGGAGGTCGAGATAGCGGGCGACCGTGACGCCGCTCACGCCCAAGGCGCGCGCCAGATTGGCGGCGTTCAGGAGCTGGGCCTGGGCGTGCGCCAGCATCGTCCAGAAGCGGCGCAGCGTCTCGGCCGGGATGCGGGGCCCGAGCTGCGGGATGTCGCGTTCGAGATAGGTGCGAATGAAGTCCTGGCGCCATTTGAGGCTCGACGCATCGTCGTGGGCCAGGAAGCTGTCCGGAAAGCCGCCGCGCACCCAGAGCCTGTCGAGATCCCTTGCCGGCACTTCCAGCGCATCGAACGGCGCCAGTTCGAGGTAGGAGATGCGGCCGGCCAGCGTCTCGCCGGACTGCTTCAGGAGATCGATCGCGGCGGAGCCCAGCAACAGGAAGCGGCCCGTCTTGCGGCCGCTCCGGCGCCCGCGGTCGATGACCCCGCGCAAGGTCTGGAAGAGTTCGGGGACGCGATGCACCTCGTCGAGGACGACCAGCTCGGTCTCGTGATCGGCGAAGTAGCGGTCCGGGTCGGAGAGACGGGCGCGGTCGGGGGCGGATTCGAGGTCGAGATAGACGGCGGGACGGTCCTCCGCGATCTCGAGGGCGAGCGTCGTCTTGCCGACCTGCCGCGGGCCCAGCAGGCCCACGGCGGGGGTGCGATCCAGCAGATGGACCAGGCGGCCTTTCAGGTGGCGTTCCAGCATGGTTGCAATTATAAAGTATAAAGTTATATTTACAAGGTTGTAGAATGTTGGGATCGACCGAGAAATCGAAGGACATCGGTCGCTCATGACCCCCTTCGCCCCCTGCGGGGGCACTTCCCCCGCTTCGCGGGGGCAGAGAAAGGACATATGCGACAGCCCCGCCCTCGCCCTCAAAGATCGTGAAACATGTCGTACTCATGATCCTCGTCCAGGATGCGCACCCTGGGCGGCGCATCCCACAGCCAGTCCGGCCGCACCGGATGCGCAAACGTGAGCGCCAGCGCGTCGCCGATGTCGGGTGAGGCGAGGCCGCGCTTCTTCATGTCCTCCTTCTTCTCGAGCTGGATCTCGCCCTGGCCGTTGTAGCCGTATTCGCAGCCGGTGAGGTCGGCGCGCAGCTCCGGGTCGTCGGGCAGCGCGCCGCTGCCCCGTAGCCAGTCGCGGAGGTTGCCCCACATCTCGGCGCGCTTGTTGGCGTAGAGCGTCTTGGCGCCATCGCCGTCCCAGCGCGCGGCGGCGGCGCCGAAGTTGACGCCGTGCACGCGCTGCACGCCCAACTGGCGCAGGCGATCGACCACGCCGGCGCCGAGGCCGGTCTCGTCGACGAAGACGGCGGCGGGGCCGCGTTCGAAGGCGATCTCGGCCACGCGGCCCGCGAGCGTCATCAGGTCGAGGCCGCGGTGCTTCTCGATCGGGATGGAGCGCGCGTCGCGGCCGCGGCGCAGGACGATCACGCTGCGATCATCGCCGAAGCGGGCGACGTCGACGCCCATCACCAGCGGCGCCCGCTGTCCCTGGGGACCGTCGCGTTCGGGAACCCGGCGCACGGCATCGTCGACGCTCTCGCCGTCGATCAGCTGCATGGTGCCGGCGCGCGGAAAGAGTCCGCGCACGCGCACCCGCACGAAGTCGGAATCGGCGCCGTAGTCCCTCACCCACTGATTTAGCTGCGCCTTGTCGGTGAGCGAGACCTGGCGCGAATCGACCTGTTGTGTGTGCCAGCGGTCGCGGAAGCGGTTGAAGCACTCGAAGAAGCGGCCCGAGGTGCGCGTCGGGTTGCCGAAGGCGACCCAGACGATCTCCGTACCGGCGTCGGTCAGCGCGCCCTCGGCCGTCTCCCAGATCGGATCGGCGATGGCCGAGGCCTCGTCGAACACCAGCAGGACGCGGCTGCCCTTGTTATGAAGGCCAGCGAAGGCCTCGGAGTTGTGCGCGGCCCACGGCACCATGTCGATGCGGCCGGGGCCTTCGGGCACCGGCAGCTTGGAGGCGAGCGAGGTGGCGCCCAGTTCGTTGAAATCGTTTGTGGCGGCGAGGCCCTGCCACTTGGCGAGCTCGGCCCAGGTCTTGGTTTTTAGCTGGGTCTCGGTGTTCGCCGTCACGACACCGCGTGTGGAAGGTACGGTGGCGGCGGCCCACAGGATCAGCCACGCCACCAGCGCCGACTTGCCGACGCCGTGGCCCGAGGCGACGGCGATGCGGACGGGGCCGTCACGCGCCTCCAGCCGGTCGCCGATCTCGCGCAGCACCTCGGCCTGCCACGGCTCGGGGCCCTTGTGGTCCTGCAGCGGGCCGGGCTCACCCCAGGGGAAGGCCCAGGTGACGAAGCCCAGCGGATCGCGGCGATAACGCTCGACGCGGACCAGGCGCTCGCGCTGGAGGTCAGCGTCCTTGTTTCTTGTTCTTGGCATCCCGCTTCTCCTTCGCGGCGTCGTAAGCATCGGCGCGCGGCCGGGCGGCGGCCAGGCGCTGGGCGAGGTCGAACGGCAGCGGCGAGGCGGCCGCCTTGCCGCGCTCGCCGTAGGTCTCGGGGCGGTGGGACTTCAGCAGGAACTGCAGCAGGCGGTTGTCGAACTGCTGCACGGAGCCGACTTGCTTTCCGTTGCGGAACACCGCGCGCTCGGTGCCGTTGAGCGCGCGGCGCATGGCGTCGTCCTGCAGGCGCTCGACGCCGAGCTGCAGCGCCTCCTCCCAGCGTTCGGCGAAGGCCTCGTCGGCGGCGCGGCGCTTGTAGAGCGGCCGGCGCGGCAGGCCCGCGCGGGCGGCGGCGAAGGTGACCGAGCCGGTGCGGGCGAGATGGAGCAGGAACGATTCGAGCTTCCTGGGGGTGAGATCGGGCGGGGGCGCGGACGCGCGTCTGCGCCGCTTCGGGCGGGGCATGGGGACTCCGGGGTTTACGGGGTGGTTCTGGGCATGAAAAAGCCCGCCGGGCTCGAGGGGCCGGGGCGGGCTGGGAGGCGGACGGACGTTCCGCGATTATGCCAGAATTTCTAGCATAAACCTGCTGAACTTGCAACTTTCATTTCTGACCCCCTTCGCCCCGTAAGACGGGGCACTTCCCCCGCTTCGCGGGGGCAGAGAAGAATCTGACTCCTCCCCCCTTGCGGGTCGTCGCTCAGGCCTACTCGGCGGCCTTCACGCGCACCGGGAGCTTCCAGCCGGGCCGGATGAAGTGGCAGGTGTAGCCGTGGGGAATGCGCTCCAGGTAGTCTTGGTGCTCGGGCTCGGCTTCCCAGAAATCGGCGGCGGGCACGACTTCGGTCACGGCCTTGCCGGGCCACAGGCCGGAAGCGTCGACATCGGCGATCGTGTCCTGGGCGACGCGGCGCTGCTCGTCGGTCGTATAGAAGATCGCCGAGCGGTAGCTGGTGCCGCGGTCGTTGCCCTGGCGGTTGAGCGTCGAGGGATCGTGGATCTGGAAGAAGAACTCCAGCAGCGTGCGATAGCTGATCTTCGCCGGATCGAAAACGATCTCGATCGCCTCGGCGTGGCCGTCGTGGTTGCGATAGGTCGCGTTGGCCACGCGGCCGCCCGTGTAGCCGACCCGTGTCGAGGCGACACCAGGCAGCTTGCGGATCAGGTCCTGCATGCCCCAGAAACAGCCACCAGCCAGAACTGCGCGCTCTTCGCTCATCGGATGTCCTCCATCTGGTCGAGACAGGCACCATAGCCCGCCGCCGCCATCCCGTCGCGGGGGACGACGCGCAGCGAGGCCGACGGGAGGCGGGAAATCCCGAAGGCCGTCTATTGCGGCTCGATGCCGGCGGCCTTGAGGGCGGTCTTCCAGACGCCGAGCTGCTCCTTCATGTAGGCGGCCAGCGCCGCGGGCGTGGACGACTTGGGGATGAAGCCGTGCTTCTGCATCGCCGCCACCACCGAGGGCTTGGCCAGCGCCGCGGCCATCGCCTTGTTCATGGCGGCGACGATTTCGGGCGGCAGGCCGGCGGGGCCGACCAGGGCGAACCACGGGCCGATCGGGAACGGCGGCTGGCCGGCCTCGACCAGCGAGGGCAGCTCGGGCATCAGCGGGCTCCTCTGGGGGAACGAGGTCGAGAGCGCGCGGAGCTTGCCGGCCCTGACCTGGGGCAGGGTCGAGGTCGCGGTGCCGTTCATGAGCTGGACGCGGCCGGACAACAGGTCGGTCATGGCGTCGGGCTCCGACTTGTAGCGCACCGCCTCGAGCTTGATGCCGTTGTTCTTGGCGAACATCGAGGTCGAGACCAGGGCATAGGTGTTGCCGGTGGCGTAGTTGAGCGGCGTCGGGCTCGCCTTGGCGAAGGCCACGAGCTCGGCGATCGTCCTGGCCGGCACCGCGGGATTGACGACGATGAAGAAGGTGTTGTCGCCGAGATAGGTGACCGGCGTGAAATCGGTGAGGACGTTGTAGGGCGGCTCCTTCAGGATGTTGGGCACGACGGCGAGCGGGCTGTTGGTGCCGAACATGAAGGTGTAGCCGTCTGAGGCTGCGCGCTTGACCTCGCCGGCGGCCAGCGCCCCATCGGCGCCGGGCTTGGGCACGATGATGATGGACTGGCCCAGCGTCTGCTCCAGCTCCTGGCCGACGATGCGGGAGAGCGCGTCGGTGGCCGACCCCGCGCCGAAGGGGATGACGAATCTGATGGGCTTCGATGGCCAGGCCTGAGCCTGCGCCTCGATCTGGGGCAACAACAGGACTGCCGACAACGCCAACGCGATGATCCTCAGCATGGAACCCTCCCTGTGGTTTTTTACTTCTTGTCCGTACGCGCCGCCCTTCCCTCTTCAATACTGACTCTAAAGCGTATTCCGCACCAACAGCCCTACCTCATGCTGAGGAGCCACGCGAAGCGTGGCGTCTCGAAGCATGGGCAACAACACGACTGGTTCCCACCCTTCGAGACGGCCGCTGCGCGGCCTCCTCAGGGCGAGGTTGGTGGTGCGCTCTGGCCTCAATACCGCGCGATCACCTGCTTGGCGAAGTCTTCGAGATTGCGGCGCGCCTCGGCCATCGCCGGCAGCAAGGTGATTTCATTCAGGCCCATCGCCTCGCGCTCGCGCAGCATGGCCACGATCTCGTCCGGCGTGCCGACCAGCCCGCCGGTGGCGCGGATCAGGTCCTCGGTGATGAAGCGGCGTTCCTCCGGCGGCAGGAAGGCGCAATGGCCGAGATGGACCTGCTGGTAGCGGCGAGCCGGCGGCGTCTCCATCTTCTCGGTGAAGGCGAGATACTCGTCCCACAGGTTGCGGCAGCGGCCGGCTACGGTGCTGGTGTCGCCGTCCTTCTGGTAGAGCTCCCACCAGTAGTGCAGTGTTGCCACGGCCATCGAGCCGATCTCGTCGATGACGCGATCCGACGTCATGCTCTCGCCGGGCCGGAGCACGCAGGCGTAGCTGAGCGCCGCCGTGTGGAAGTTTTCCGGCAGGACGCGACCGACGGCCGACGCGCCTTCGCGCATCACTTCAAGGCTCTTCTGCAGCCTGGCGCGCGTCTGGTTGTGCGAGCACACGCGGCCGTCGCCGTAGGCGCCGGCGGTCTTCAGCGCCAAGGGACCGTCGGCGGCGACATAGATCGGCACGGGGTGGGCCACATCGATGAAGCCCTCGTCGGGATGCAGGAAGCGGATGTCGGTTCGCTCTTCTTTGTCGAGAACGTAATCAACCTCCTCGCCGTGCAGCAGGGCGCGCAGGACGCGGAGATACTCGCGGAAGGCAGCGGCCTTCATCGGGTCCTTGCCCATGACGCGCATCGCGGTGTGGCCGGTGCCGATGCCCAGGAACACCCGGCCGGGGGCGAGCCTGTTGATGGTGGCGATCGAATGCGCCGTGACCGGCGCCAGCCGCACGCCCGCCACCGAGACGCCGGTGCCGAGCCTGATGCGCGAGGTGTTGGCCGCCGCCAGCGCCAGCACGGCATAGGCGTCGGAATAGAGCATCTGTGAATCGGCCGCCCAGGCCGCGTCGTAGCCCATCGCCTCGAGGTCGACGAACAGCTTCCAGTCGGAGACGCGCGGGACGACGGTGACGCCGAACTTCACGCGGCGCTCCTGTGCGCCGCCGCGGCCGCCAGCACCATTTCGGCGCACTTCTCGCCGATCATGATGGTGGGGGCGTTGGTGTTGCCGCTGGTCAAGGTCGGCATGATCGAGGCGTCGGCGACGCGCAGGCCCTGCAGGCCGTGGACCCGGAGCTCGGAATCGACCACGGCCAGCGGGTCCGCGCCCATCCGGCAGGTGCCGATCGGATGGTAGGTCGTCTCGGCGTTCTTGCGCACCCAGTCGAGCAGCTCGTCGTCCTTCTGCAGGTGCGCGCCCGGCGCGATCTCCTCGCCCGTGACCTCCTTCAGGGGCGAGGTCGCCATCAGCTCGCGGCCCTTGCGGATGGCGGCCAGCACGCCGGCGCGATCGTGCTCGGCGGAAAGGAAGTTGAAGCGGATCGCCGGCGGCTCGGCCGGATCCGCGGATTTGATGTGGATCGAGCCGGTGCTTTCGGAGCGCAGCACGTTCACGTTCATGGTGATGCCGCGCTTCTTCGAGACGCGGCGCTCGTGGCCCACCATCTCGTAGAGGAAAGGCGCGATCGAGACCGTCGCATCGGGCGTTTCCAGCCCGACCCGGGTGCGAAAATAAAGGCGGATCGGCACCGAGGTCGAGGCGAGGAAGCCCTCGCGGAACAGCGCGTACTTGATGGCCTCGCGCGCCAGCCGCCAGCCGCGGGCGTTGTCGTTGAAGGTGAGGTTCTTCTCCCTGATGGCGAACTTCACCCGCGGCGAATAATGGTCGCGCAGGTTCTCGCCGACGCCGCGCAGTTCATGCACGGGCGCGATGCCCCTGCTGCGCAACAGGTCGGCCTGGCCGATGCCGGAGAGTTCCAGCAGCTTGGGCGAGTTGATCGAGCCGCCCGAGACGATGACTTCGCGCGCGGCCCGCGCCTCGCGTTTCACGCCGCCCACGGCATAGCGCACGCCGACGCAGCGCTTGCCGTCGAGGATCAGCGCCTCGGCCATCGCGCCCTGCTCGATCACGAGATTGGGTCGCGCGCGGGCCGGGTCGAGGTAGCAGAAGGCCGTGCTCTGGCGGCGACCCTTGGCGATCGTCACCTGCGACATGCCGATGCCTTCCTGGGTCTCGCCGTTCAGGTCGGGATTGAAAGGCAGGCCTATTTTTTCCGCGGCCGCGATCATTTTTTCGAGGAGCGGCACCTTGTGGCGCGGCGTGTCGGTGACGCGCAGCAGGCCGTCGCGGCCGCGAAATGCGTCGGAGCCGCCGTCGTAGCGCTCCATGCGCTTGAAGACCGGCAGCACGTCCTGGTAGCTCCAGCCGCGGTTGCCGAGCTGGGCCCAGTGATCGTAGTCCTGCGCCTGGCCGCGGATATAGACCATGCCGTTGATCGAGCTCGAGCCGCCCAGCATCTTGCCGCGCGGCACGTCGATGCGGCGCCCGCCCGAGCCCTCGTCCGGCTCCGAGGCGTAGCACCAGTTGACGGCGGGATCGTCGATCATCTTGGCGACGCCGACGGGCACGCGCGACCAGAAGAAGTTCGAGCCCTGGGTCCCTGCCTCCAGCAGCAGCACGCGGTAAGCGCCGCTCTCGGTCAGCCGGGCGGCCACCACGGCGCCCGCCGAGCCTGCACCGACGACGATGTAATCATAAGCAGCGTCGCTCGGCATGGCGCATGGATTCCTTTTCCCGGGAAGGCAAAGGAAACCAGCGCCAGAACTTCGTGGCAAGGGTGCGATGGCAAGCGCAGCCGATCTGCGGCTTCCCGGCAAACCACCGGAATATCAGCCAGGTCCGGCGATCGCGATGCCGTGGCCCGGCCAGGTGCAGTTCCCCTATCCGACCATTGCCCCGCCTTCGGCGCGCGCCACGGCGAGATCGTAGATTTCCTCGGGAACGATCCTCCGCTCGAAGGCAAGCTGCGCGTGTTCAGGCGTCATCCTGAGGTCGGCCCAGGCTTTCTCGGGCGTCCGCTTGTACTGGGGCAGGCTGCGGTGGACCCACTGCCAGTAGACCACCATGTCGAATTCCGGCGTGTTCATCTTCGGGCCGAGAGACTCCAGATAGTTCTTCAGGTCAGGGCGGGGTTCGTAGTCCGCGGGTTCTTCCCAAGCCATCGTGTCCTCCTGCGTTCGGGTTTGTGTGTCCGTCGAGGCCGCTCCTCGGTCTCGACAGATGCATTCTCACGACGGAAGGCTCGCAGAGCGTGATTTGACCGTTCGCGCCCCGTGAAAAATTCACGTGAACAATATTCGGGGTACTCATCCCGGCGGTTGTGCTCGCCCAGGGCGACAGAGCGACCGGCTTGCAACCGGGTCCCTCGCACAGGCGGTACGCGGGGCTGCCGATGCGCGGTCCAGCCGCCCGCGAGCGGCTTCCCGGGAAATCGCCGGAGTGCTAGCCATGTCTGTCCATGCGACAGCGGCGTCGCGGAAAGGGTAAGAATGCGTATCGGCGTTCCGAAGGAAGTGAAGACCCATGAATACCGCGTGGGCCTGGTGCCGGGCAGCGTGCGGGAACTCCTCCATCACGGCCACCAGATCGTGGTCGAGAAGAACGCCGGCGCGGGCATCGGCATCGACGACGCCGACTACGTGCGGGCGGGCGCCACGGTTGCGGCGAGCGCCGTGGAGGTCTTCGCGGGCGCCGACATGATCGTGAAGGTGAAGGAGCCGCAGCCGGCGGAGATCGCGATGCTGCGCACCGGCCAGGTGCTGTTCACCTACCTTCATCTCGCCGCCGACAAGGGACAGACCGAGGGGCTGCTGCGCTCCGGGGCGACCTGCATCGCCTACGAAACGGTGACCGACGCGCGCGGCGGCCTGCCGCTGCTGGCGCCGATGAGCGAGGTCGCCGGCCGCATGTCGGTCCAGGTGGGCGCGCATTGCCTCGAGAAGGAACAGGGCGGCAAGGGCGTGCTGCTGGGCGGCGTGCCGGGCGTGAAGGCGGCCAAGGTCGTGATCATCGGCGGCGGCGTCAGCGGCACCAATGCCGCCCGCATGGCGATGGGCATGGAGGCCTATGTCACCGTGATCGACAAGTCGCTGCACCGGCTCTACGAGCTCGACCTGCAGTTCGGCTCGCAGCTCCACACGCTGTTCTCGACGGTCGAGAATATCGAGAACGAGGTGATCGAGGCCGACTTGGTGATCGGCGCGGTGCTGGTGCCGGGCGCCGCGGCGCCAAAACTGGTGAGCCGCGACATGGTGCGGCGCATGAAGCCGGGCTCGGTCATCGTCGACATCGCGATCGACCAGGGCGGCTGCTTCGAGACCAGCCGGCCCACGACGCATGCATCGCCGACCTACGTCGACGAGGGCGTCGTGCATTACTGCGTGACCAACATGCCGGGCGCGGTGGCGCGCACCTCGACCTTTGCGCTCAACAACGCGACCCTGCCGTTCGTGCTGGCGCTGGCCGACAAGGGCTGGCGCAAGGCGCTGCAGGACGACGTCTATCTGCGGCGCGGCCTCAACGTCCATGGTGGCGCCATCACTTTCGAGGCGGTGGCGACGGACCTCGGCCTGCCCCTCAACCCGATCGAGCGGGTGCTGGCGGCCGCGTAAGGTGGCAGAGCTTTTGCAAGCAACCGAGACATGACAAAGCCGTTCCATCTCGCCTGGTTCCTGTCGCAAGGCTACGGCCCCAAGAGCTGGCGCTCGCAATGGCCGGGCAGCGACCTCGGGCGCTGGATGATGCCCGACATCTTCATCGATCTCGCCAGGAGCATGGAACGGGCGTGCATGGACTACATGATCATCGAGGACTCCTCGATGGTGCCCTACACCTACAAGGGCTCGCACGACGTCTATCTGAAATACGCCGCCAGCACACCCAAGCTCGATCCCGCGGTGCTTGTTTCGTACCTCGCCCAGGCGACGAGCCGTCTCGGCCTGGTGCCGACGCTGTCGACCAGCGAATACCCGCCCTACCTGATGGCCCGGCTGGTCAACACGCTCGATCACGTGACCGAGGGACGGATCGGCTGGAACTGCGTCACCGGCAGCAACGACGGCGCCGCCGAGAACTACGGGCATGTGGGGCAAAGACCGCATGACGAGCGCTACGACGTGGCCGATGAGTTTGCCGATGTCGTGACACGCCTGTGGGAGTCGTGGGAGCCGGACGCCGTGGTGCTGGACCGCGAGACGCCGATGTTCGCGCATGGCTCCAAGGTCCATCCGATCAACCACGCGGGGAAATATTTCAAGGTGCGCGGGCCGCTGAACGCGCCACGTTCGCCCCAGGGCCGTGTGCCGATCTGCCAGGCCGGCGGTTCGCCGCGCGGCCAGGACTTTGCCTCCAAGTGGGCCGACACGATCATCACCAACGCCATCACCGTCGAAGGCATGAAGACCTTCCGCGAGGATGTGCGCCGGCGGGCGGCGGCGTACGGGCGCGATCCGGACACGATCAAGGTGCTGTTCCTGGCCTACCCGATCGTCGACACCACGATGGAGGCAGCCCGCGACAGAAGGCGTCTGCAGCAGGAGGAGTCGGGCCGGCATCTCGACCTGCAGCTCTCGGGCATGTCGCGCCTCACCAACATCGATTTCTCGAAGTTTCCGCTCGACGAGCCGCTGCCCGAACTCAGCACCAACGGCCATCAGTCCTCGCTCGCCAAATGGATCGGCAAGACACCGCGCTCCCTGGCCGAGGGGTCCAACAGCCGCCAGGGCGTCGACCTGGTCGGCACTTCGGACCATGTGGCCGGCCTGATGCAGGACATCATGCAGGAGGTGGGCGGCGACGGCTTCCTGCTGTTCAACGCTTATTTCGACCGGCGCTACATCATGGAAGTTTGCGACGGGCTGGTGCCGGAGCTGCAGCGGCGTGGCCTCACGCGCAAGGCCTATGCCCACAAGCACTTCCGCGACAACCTGATGGAGTTCTGACCGCGCCGAGACGGCCGCGATCAGCTCTTCTCCAGGGTCGCGCGCAGGTGGGCAAGCAGGCCGACGCAGCCGGCCTCGATGAGGTCGAGAGCACGCTCGTAATCCTGGGCGGAGCCGCCGTGGGGATCTGCGACGTCGTGGTCGCCGAACATCCGCGGCCGTTCGGCGAGGCCCGGCGGCGCCAGGGCGCGCAGCGCGGCGAGGTGCGTCTGCGCCATCGCCAACGGATGGGTAAAACGGGCGATATCGTCCGCTGTCAGCGGGCGTGACCGATGGCCGGCGATGTCGTGGCCGCAACAAGCGGCAGCTTTCAGGGCAAGCGGGCTCGGCGGCTGGCCGGCGTGGCGGACGCCGGTGCCGGCGGAGCCGATCTGGACGGCATGCTCCACTCCCGCACGACGTACGAGGCTCCGCATCACGCCAACCGCCATCGGCGACCGGCAGGTGTTGCCCGTGCAGACGAAGAGGATGCCGATGACCAACTCGCGCTACTTCTTCGCGCCCGGCAGGAAGTCGTCGAGCGGCACGCCGAAGCTGTTGAGCGCCCACGAGACGAGATTGTACTGGCCGATGGTGAAGACCACGTCCATGAGCTGCTCGGTCGAATACTTCTTCGAAAGAACCGCCCAGGTGCCGTCGGAGACGACGGAATTCTCGTAGAGGTCGTCGGCGGCCTGCATCAGCGCCGCCTCATGTTCGCTCCAGGTGCCCTTCGGCCCCTTCTTGATGTTCTCGACATCGGCGTCGGTGACGCCGCCCTTCTTCGCGATCAGCTCGTGCTGGGCGAATTCGTATTCGGCCTGGTTCAACCAGCCGATGCGCAGGATCAGGAGCTCGCGGTCGCGGAACGGCAGGGTCTGCTTGCCGAGCACGTGCCCGGCAAAAGGCGTCCAGCGCTTCACCAGCTTCGGGTGATGGGCGAGCACCTTGAAGATGTTGAAGATCTGGCCCCCCATCGCGTTCTTCTCGACGGTCTCGCGGTCCTCGGCCGCCATGGTCGCGAGGTCGCGCATCGGAATACGCTGCTTACGCTTGATCATCCTGTTTCCTCTCTAACGCCCTTTGATTTTCCGCCAGGCCGCGAAATCGACCATGGTCTGCTCGTTCGTCGCCGGATAGAGGCCGTAGATTCCCATGCCGCCGGTCACCTGCTCGGTGACGAAATCCTCGAACGCCGTCATCTCGTACGCCTCCTCGGCGACCTCGTCGGCGATGTTGGCGGGGATGACGATGACGCCGTCACTGTCGCCCAGGATCACGTCGCCGGGAAAGACCGGAGCGTCGCCGCAGCCGATCGGCACATTGATGTCGATCGCCTGATGGAGCGTGAGGTTGGTCGGCGCGCTGGGACGGTGGTGATAGGCCGGGAAACCCAGCCGCGCGATCTCGGCCGAATCTCGGAAGCCGCCGTCGGTGACCACGCCCGCGACGCCGCGCTTCATCAGTCGCGTCACCAGGATAGAACCCGCCGAGGCGGCACGCGCATCCTTGCGGCTGTCCATCACCATGACGGCGCCGGGCGGACAATCCTCGATCGCCTTGCGCTGCGGATGGCCGCGGTCGCGGAACACCGCGAGCTGGTTCAGATCCTCGCGCGCGGGCATGTAGCGAAGCGTGAAGGCCTCGCCCACCAGCACGGGCTGGACGGGCGACAGCGGATGCACGTCCTGGATGAACTGGTTGCGAAAGCCGCGCTTGAACAGGGCGGTGGCAACGGTAGCGGTGCTGATGGTTTTCAGCTTGTCGCGGGTCTCGGGCTTCAAGGCCATGCTGCTGTCCTCAGTAAATCGACGGTTCGACGACGGGCGCGCCGAAGCTCGTCTCGAGGAAATCGAAGTCGCAGCCTTCGTTGGCCTGCTTGATGTGCCTGGTGAACATCCAGCCGTAGCCGCGTTCATAGCGCGGCTCGGGCTTCTTCCAGGCGGCGCGGCGCCTGGCGAGTTCCTTGTCCGAAACGTTCATGTTGATGGTGCGCTTGTCGACATCGAGCGAGATCATGTCGCCGGTCTTCACCAGCGCCAGCGGACCGCCGATGTAGGATTCCGGCGAGACGTGCAGGATGCAGGCGCCGTAGCTGGTACCGCTCATGCGGCTGTCCGAGAGCCGCACCATGTCGCGCACGCCCTGCTTCACCAGCTTCTTCGGGATCGGCAGCATGCCCCACTCCGGCATGCCGGGCCCGCCCTGCGGTCCGGCGTTGCGCAGGATCAACACGGTATCTTCCGTGACATCGAGATCGTCACGGTCGATCGCCGCTTTCATCGAAGGGTAGTCGTCGAACACCAGGGCCGGGCCGGTGTGCTTCAGGAATTTCGGTGCGCAGGCGGAAGGCTTGATCACGCAGCCGTCGGGCGCGAGGTTGCCCTTGAGCACCGCCAGCGCGCCCTCCTTATAGATCGGATTCTTCACGGTGCGGATGACGTCGTCGTTGTAGATCTCGGCACCCTTGATGTTCTCGCCCAGGGTCTTGCCGGTGACGGTCATGGCCTTGAGATGGAGCTGGCCGCGGATCTGCTCCATCAGGCCGGGCAGGCCGCCGGCATAGAAGAAGTCCTCCATCAGATACTTGTCACCGCTAGGCCGGATGTTGGCGATCACCGGCACCTTGCGGCTGGCCCGCTCGAAATCATCCAGGCCGATGTCCTGGCCAGCACGCCGCGCAATCGCGATCAGATGGATGATGGCGTTGGTCGAGCAGCCCACGGCCATGGCGACCGTGATGGCGTTCAGGAACGCTTCCCGGCTCATGATCTTTTTGGGCGTAAGATCCTCCCACACCATCTCGACGATGCGGCGGCCGGTTTCGGCGCTCATGCGGATGTGGTTGGCGTCGGCCGCCGGAATCGACGACGCCCCGGGCAGGGTCATGCCCAGCGTCTCGGCCATCGCCATCATGGTGGCGGCGGTGCCCATGGTCATGCAGGTGCCATAGCTCCGCGCAATGCCGGCCTCGACATCGACCCAGTCGGCGTCGGAGATCTTGCCGGCGCGGCGCTCGTCCCAGTACTTCCAGGCATCGGAGCCGGAGCCCAGCACCTTGCCCTTCCAGTTGCCGCGCAACATCGGCCCGGCCGGCAGGTAGATCGTGGGCAGGCCCATGCTGATGGCGCCCAGCAGCAGCGCCGGCGTGGTCTTGTCGCAGCCGCCCATCAACACGACCCCGTCCACGGGGTGCCCGCGCAAAAGCTCCTCGGCGTCCATGGCGAGCAGGTTGCGGTAGAGCATGGTGGTCGGCTTCAGGAAGCTTTCCGACAGCGACAGCGCCGGCAGCTCCATCGGGAAGCCGCCGGCCTGCAGGATGCCGCGCTTCACGTCGTCGACCCGGCTCTTGAAGTGCATGTGGCAGGGCTGGGCGTCCGACCAGGTGTTCAGGATGGCGATGACCGGCTTGCCGGCCCATTCCTCCGGCGCGTAGCCCATCTGCATGGCACGCGAGCGGTGGCCGAAGGCGCGCAGATCGTCGGGCGCGAACCAGCGGGCGCTGCGCAGGTCAGCAGGTTTCTTTCTTTTGGTGCCGGTCATTGGTATTCCCTCCGGCCCCGAGGGAATACACTGGCGCGTCCGCGGTCAAGCTATGGCGCTGCCGTCCCCTCGGCTGCCGGCGCGGGCTGCAGACGCGCAGCGGCCAATTTGGCATGGCCGGGCGTGGTGAATTGCACACCGTCGAGTTCAAAGAACCGACGGGCGACCGCATGGAAGCGGAAGGCGTTGCCTTCCCTGAGGACGATGCCCGCAGGCTCGCCCCAGACTTCGACGACGAAGGGTTCGGACATGGTGTTCTCCCTGGTCTTCCCTGAGATGGTGCCACTCCAGCGATCCGGCAATGGTCGTGATTGCCAAACCTTCCTCGACGCGCAGCAGAGACTGCGCATGCGGCGTCAATATGGCGGAAGATCCTTTCAGAATTTGTGGCGATGCCCGGTCGTGGAAGAATGTGACACTAATGTTCAATCTTCCTAGTGTGAGCTCGAGGTGATCATGACCCTGACACGCTCCACCTTCCTCGGGATCGCCGGCGCTGCCGTGTTGACCGCGGGGCGGAGCGTCGCGCAGACAGCTCCGGGAGCACGCATGCATCAACGCAAGATACCGTCGAATGGCGAGATGCTGCCGGTCGTCGGCTGCGGCACCTGGCGGACCTTCGATGTCGGCGCCAAGCCGGAGGACCGCGCACCGCTGGCCGAGGTGCTGCGCATCCTGTTCGAGGCCGGCGGCTCGACTATCGACACCTCGCCGATGTACGGCTCGGCCGAGGCCGTGGTGGGCGACCTGCTGGCCGCCGCCAAGACGCGCGACAAGGCCTTCATCGCCACCAAAGTCTGGACGTCGGGCCACGACAACGGCATCGCCCAGATGCGCCAGTCGCTGCGGCTGCTCAAGACGGATCGCATCGACCTGATGCAGATCCACAATCTTCTCGACTGGCGGGCCCACCTGCCGACCCTGCGTGCCTGGAAAGCCGAGGGCCGCATCCGCCTGATGGGCGTCACGCATTACACGCAAAGCGCCCACGACGAACTCGAGGCGGTGCTGCGGGCCGAGAAGTGGGACTTCGTGCAGCTCAACTATGCGCTCGACGATCGCGCGGTCGAACGCCGCCTGCTGCCGCTCGCCGCCGAGCGCGGCATTGCGGTTCTGGTGAACCAGCCGTTCGGCGGCGGCGGGCTCCTGCGCAAGATGCTCAGCCGCAAGCTGCCCGACTGGGCGGGCGAGATCGGCTGTGCGAGCTGGGCGCAGCTCCTGCTCAAGTTCGTTCTCGCGAACCCAGCCGTCACCTGCGTCATTCCCGGCACCGGCAAGCCCGAGCACATGAAGGACAACGTGCAGGCCGGCTTCGGCGTCTATCCCGATGCGGCGCTGCTGAAGAAGATGGTGGCGGCGATCGGCACCTGAGCCCTTCTGCTGGCCCAACTTTTCAAAACTGGCCCAACTCGACCGACAGAATATCGGCTCTCCGCGCGCCGGAAAGCCAATGAATACGGGATTTTGCCCGTCCCGGCGGGCCCACCTGAAACGTGGGAGTGTTGGGCCCGAAGTTGGGCCCGGAGTCCGACCCCCTCCGCCCCGAAAGACGGGGCACCTCCCCCGCAGACGGGGGAGGAGGAAGAGGCCGAT
>NZ_SCVH01000098.1 GCF_004296935.1 Reyranella sp. | reverse complement strand
CCAGCACGATGTTGGGCGACTTGCCGCCGCACTCGAGCCAGACCTGCTTCATGTTGGATTCGCCGGAGTAGCGCAGGAAGTACTTGCCGACCTCGGTCGAGCCGGTGAAGGCGATGACGTCGACGTCCATGTGGCGGCCGAGCGCCTGGCCGGCGGTCTCGCCGAAGCCCGGCAGGACGTTGAACACGCCCTCGGGGATGCCGGCTTCCGCCGCGAGCTCGGCCAGGCGAATGGCGGTGAGTGGCGACTGCTCGGCGGGCTTCAGGATCACCGAGTTGCCGGCGGCGAGCGCCGGCGAGATCTTCCAGCAGGCCATCAGGAGCGGGAAGTTCCACGGCACGACGCAGGCCACGACGCCCGATGCCTCGCGGGTGATCATGGCCACGACATTGCCCGGCGTCGGCGCGATCTCGTCGTAGATCTTGTCGATCGCCTCGGCGAACCACTGCACGGTGTTGGCCGAACCCGGGACGTCGACCGTGGTCGAGAAGGCGATCGGCTTGCCCATGTCGAGCGTCTCGAGCAGCGCCAGCTCCTCGCGGTTCTTCATCATCAGCTCGGCGAGCTTCAGCATGATGCGCTTGCGCTGGGCCGGCGCCATGTTGGCCCAGGTGCCCTTTTCGAAGGCCGCGCGTGCGGCCTTCACGGCGGCATCGACGTCGGCGGTGTCGCAGGCCGCGACCTTGGTCAGGACCTGACCGGTGGCGGGATTGATACAGTCGAAGGTCTTGCCCGAGACGGAGGGCGCGAACTTGCCGCCGATGAAGGCCTGGCTGCGGTAGGCGAGGGCTCCGACACGGGTCTTCCAGTCGTCGCGCGAAAGCTGGGCGCTCATTTCATTTCCTCCGGTTGCTTGGATGGGGCGGAGCCTAGCCGCAAATCGGCCCACGAAAAAGCCGCCCGAAAGGGCGGCTTTGGCGGCAGGCGGCGGGGCCGCCCTACTTGATCTTGTTACTTGATCTTGGATTCCTTGAAGACGACGTGCTTGCGCGCGACCGGGTCGTACTTCTTGAGCTCGAGCTTCTCGGTCTTGGTGCGCGGGTTCTTCTTGGTGACGTAATAGAAGCCGGTGTCGGCGCTGGACACCATCTTGATCAGGATCGAGGTCGGCTTGGCCATGGTCTTGTCCTTATGCCCGGAAGGGCGAATTCCTTGGGAGGCGGCAAATTAGTCGGGGCGGGCGCGGTGTCAAGCGCTGGAAATGGCCCCATGCCAGCCGATTTGCCGATTTCGTGGTCCACGAATGGTCCATCCCAGCCGATATTTTTCAGACACGCATCTCGAAAAGGATGTTCGTCGATTCCGTGGCAGCCGTCGCGGCGATTTCGTTTCACGATCAATGGTTTGGGCGCGGCTTTCGGACACCGATATCAGACAAACAAACCCCGTTCAGGCGTGGCAGGGAATGGTCCACTTCTGGGGTGAGCCTCGCCGACCGGGACCGGTCTAGCGGGCCGCCTGGAAGGTCGCGGCCTGCACGGCATGGGCATAAAGGGCGCGGTCGTGCAGCAACTGGCTGGCGATCTCGATGTCGCGCTCGGGCGAATTGTCGGCCGGCGGGCAGATCTTGCGCAGGTCGGCCACTTCCTGCTGGGTCGGGTTGCGGAGCGCATGCCAGCGCATCAGCGATGCCTGGTTGGAATCGACCGCCGATGTCGTCGCGGCCTGGCCGGCGGCACCCGCCTTGGCGGTGCAGATGCTGGGCAGGACGCCCAGCTCGTTCCAGGTGTAGCCCGACGGCGCCTGCAGGCGCGACCAGGTCAGGATGAGCTCGCCCTCGTTGGGCAGGCGCACGACCGTCTGCACGGTGCCCTTGCCGTAGCTCGTCGTGCCGACCACGACGGCACGGCCGCGGTCCTGCAGCGCCGCCGCCACGATTTCCGCCGCCGATGCCGAACCGCCGTTCATCAGCACCACCACCGGCAGGTCGGCGATCTTGCGGGCGGCCGCGCTCTTGTAGGTCCGGCGGCTGTCGGGATGGCGTCCCTGGGTCGAGAAGATGGTGCCGTCGCCGATGAACACCTCGGCCACCGCCTGCGCCTGGTCGAGCAGGCCGCCGCGATTGCCGCGCATGTCGATGATGAGGCCGGCGAGGCCGGCGCCGATTTCGGCGCGGGCCCTGTCGATGGCGGTGCGCAGATTGTCGGTGGTGGCGGTGTTGAAGCCGCTCAGCAGGATCAGGCCGACGTCGCCGCGGCGTTCGTAGACGACCGTCGTCGGAACGATGCGGCCACGCTTCATGCCGAGCGTGAGTTCGCGGCCCTGGGCCGGGCGCAGCACGGTGAGCACCACCGGCGTTCCGACGGTGCCGCGCAGGTAGCGCACGATGTCGCTCAGTGGCCGGTCGACCATGTTCTCGCCGTCGATGGCCAGGATCTGGTCACCCACCTGGATGCCGGCCTTGCCCGCGGGCGATCCATCCTGGATGGCGCGGATCATGATCTTCTTTTCGTCCGTGCGCTCGACGGTGATGCCGACGCCGCCACCGCCGTCGCGCTGGAAGCGGTTGTCGCGGGCTTCCTCGGGATCGGCGTAGCGGCTGTTGCGGTCGAGCTGCTTGGTGGTGGCGGCCATGGCCTGGCGAATGAGCGCCTGGCGGTCGCTGTCGCGGAGCGCCGGCGAGGTGTCGATCGAGCCGGCCATCAGTTCGGCCAGCATGCCGCCCCAGGCGCGACCGTCGGAGGTGCTGCCGGGCGTGGGTCGGCTCATCACTTCCCGGCCGTCGCGCTTGACCGTGAAGCTGGTGTCGGAGGTTTCCAGGGCCAGCGCCGGATCGGCGCTGGCGAAGCCGCGGTAGGTCTCGACCGACAGGGTGCGGAAATTGGGTTCGTAGAGGTGGCGATCGCCGATCGCGCGATAGGCCTGCAGCACCACGCGCTCGATATTGACGTCGGCGGCGACCGCGGGGCCGCCGCGGGTTTGGGCTTGAGGCGTGTCGGTCGAAGTCGCGCAGGAGGCGACCAGCGCCCCGACGAGCAGAATGCCTGCCGCGCGCGGCAGGGTCCATTGGAGGAAAGAGGTCAACGGAACGATCATACCCAACTGCCCGCCACACTAGCACAAGCTATTGGCGGCGGGCCACGACTCTGAGGAGAGCCGCCTCAAAGAGGGTTCTGGGGGGCCCCGGCCGAGGGTTTGGGAGCGCCGATCCGGTGCGCCCACAACAGTGCAATGACCGCTCCCTTGATGTGGGGAAGCAGGTAAAGCGCCAGCAAGACCGACAGGGGAAGCCACAGCAGGGCGTGAAACCAGAGCGGTGGCTGCTGGCCGTAGCGCTCCACGATCAGGACCAGGGGCACGACAATGTGACCGACGGCAAATATCGTGAAATAGGCCGGCGCGTCATCGGCGCGATACGGCTCGAGCGCCTGATTGCACGCCGGGCAGTGGCTCTGCATTTTCAGGAAACGTCCGAACAGGGCGCCCTTGCCGCAGCGTGGGCACCGTCCGGTCCAGCCCCGCAACAGGGCGGTCCAGAAATCGACCGGGGGGTAATCCTCAGCATCGTCCATTCTTGGAAGATGGGCGCTCGACTCACTTTCGTCGGCGTGACCGTTTGTCCCGAGGGGGGCCGCGATGCGCGACCGGACGCCGCGGCGGTCCCCGGCGGGCATCGGCGCGGGCGCCGTGCGGCAGGGCATGGCGCTCGACCCGCTCCAGCACCTCGACGATCTCGAACAGCAATCCGGCGGTGGCGGCATCGGCCTCGACCAGTTTCAGCTTCACGCGGTCACCCAGGCCGTAGGTTTCGCCGGTGCGCTCGCCGATCAGGAGCTGTCGGCCTTCGTCGTGGCGGAAGAACTCCTGGCCCAGCGAACGGATGGGAATGAGACCGTCGGCGCCTGTGCCGTCGAGGGCGGCGAACAGGCCGAAACGGGTGACACTGGTGATGCGGCCGGCGAAGGTGGCGCCGACGTGCTGGCTCATGAAGGCCACGACATAGCGGTCCATGGCGCCGCGCTCGGCGGCGACCGCGCGACGCTCGCACATCGACAGGTGCTCGCCGAACTCGACGAAGCGGCCGCGGTCGGCCTCGCTCAGGCCGCCGTCGCCGAGGCCATAGGTCGCGATCAGGGCACGATGGACGATCAGGTCGGGATAGCGGCGGATCGGCGACGTGAAGTGGGCATAGCGCGCGAGCGCCAGCCCGAAGTGGCCGAGATTGTCGGGACTGTAGACTGCCTGGCTCTGGCTGCGCAGCACCGTCTGGCTGACCAGCTGGGAAACCGGCTTGCCGGCGACGTCGTGCAGGACGCGGTTGAGGTCGGCCGGCCGCAGCCGCTGCCCGGTCGGCACCTTGATGCCCAGCGTGCCGAGAAACTCGCGCAGCGACTCGAGCTTGGCGAGGTCGGGCTGGTCGTGAACGCGATAGAGGCAGGCGGCGTGGCGCTGCTCCAGCGCCTGGGCCGCCGCGACGTTGGCCAGTACCATGAACTCCTCGATCAGCTTGTGGCTGTCGAGGCGCTCGCGCACGCCGATCTCGGCGATCCGGCCATCGTCGCCCAGCGTCACCTGCCGCTCCGGCAGGTCGAGGTCGAGCGCGCCGCGGGCCTCGCGTGCCGCCAGCAGGACGCGGTAGGCGCCGTAGAGCGGGCGCACGACCTCGTCCATCAGCGGTGCAATCTCCTCGTCGGGTGCGCCGTCCATGGCGCGCTGGACACGGGTGTAGGTGAGGCGCGCGGCCGACCGCATCATGGCGCGGTGGAACTTGTGGCGCTTGAGATGGCCTTCGGCGTCGATCCACATCTCGGCCACCAGCACCGGGCGATCCTCGCGCGGCACCAGCGAGCACCAGTGGTTGGAAAGTGCCTCGGGCAGCATCGGCACGACGCGGTCGGGGAAATAGACCGAGGTGCCGCGGCGATAGGCGGCGCGGTCGAGCGGCTTGTCGTGGCGCACGTACCAGGCGACGTCGGCGATGGCGACCAGCAGGCGCCAGCCGCCGGGATGGGCGGGATCGGGTTCGGCGAACACGGCATCGTCGAAATCGCGTGCGTCCTCGCCGTCGATGGTGACCAGCGGCGTCTGGCGCAGGTCGAGCCGGTCGCCGAGCGGGGCGGCCTTGGCGCGCTCGGCTTCCTCGAGAGCGGCCGGCGGAAACTCCACCGGAATGTCGTTGGCGGCGATCGAGATCAGGCTGACCGTGCGCGGGTCGCTCATCGGCCCGATGCGTTCGAGCACGCGCGCGCGCCGTGCCAGTGCGCCGCCGGTGGCCTCGATCCAGACGATATCGCCGGCTACCGCGCCGTTCTTGTCGGCCGGCCGCACGTCGAAGCTCACCCGGAGCTTGCGGTCGGTCGGCGTCACCAGCCCGAGGCCGTCACGGCCCGGCGGTTCCTCGTAGAGGCCGAGGATCTTCTTCGGGCCGCTGCCCAGCCGGCGAATGATCCTGGCCTCATAGGCGTTCTTGCCGCGGCGCTTGAGGCTCGCCAGCACGCGGTCGCCGACGGCCGGCGCCGGGCCGCCGCGCGGTGCCGTCTGCGGGTCGATCTCGATGACGGGCGCCGGGCCTTCCTTGTCGTCGTCGTGGCGGCGCGGCACGGCGATCAGGTGGCCGTCACCGTCGACCCTGACGATCTCGAGAACCGCGACGTCGGTCAGTGCCGCGGGATCGCGGAAGGTCTTGGCACGGTCCGGGGTGATCTCGCCCGCGTCGCGCAGATCGCGCAGCAGTTCCTTCAGTTCGATGCGCTGGTCGCCCTTGAGGTTGTAGGCACGCGCGATCTCGCGTTTGCCGACCGGGGTGGCGCTCTCGCGGATGAAGGCCAGCAGTTCGTCGCGGGTTGGAACCTTGCCCTTAGCCATCGGTCCCGGTGCGGGGCGGGGACTCGACCTTGGCCTTGCGCTTGGGCGCGGCCTTCTTCCTGGCGGCGGCCTTGGATTTGAGCTGGGGCTTCGGATCCGCGTCGTTGGCCGGCACTGCGATATCGGCCACGCCATTCGCCGCCTTGGCTTTGGCCTTCGGCTTGGCCTTGGGGGCCGCGGCCTTCTTGGCCCGCGCGGGCTTCTTGCCGCCGCCCTTGGCCGCGCGTTCGGCGAGCAACGACACGGCGTGGTCGAGCGTGAGCTCCTCCGGCTTGATGTCGTTCGGCACCGTGGCGTTGATGCCGCCGTGCTTCACATAGTGGCCGTAGCGGCCATCGTAGAGCTCGATCGGCGCCTCGTCGTTGGGATGATTGCCGACGACGCGCAACGGCTTGATGGCGGCGCGGCCGCGGCCCGGCACCCTGGCCTCGGCCAGGAGCGCCACGGCGCGGTTCATGCCGATCTCGAGCACGCTCTCGTCGGCGGGAATCGATTTGTATTTCGGCCCGTGCTTCACATAGGGGCCGAAGCGGCCGACGCCGGCCAGGATCATCTCGCTGTCTTCGGGATGCGGCCCCAGTTCGCGCGGCAGCGCCAGCAGCGCCAGCGCCTTGTCGAGCGTCACCTCGTCCGGGACCATATCCTTCAACAGCGATTGCCGCTTGGGCTTGTCCTTGCCCTCGGGTTCGCCCAGCTGGACGTAGAGGCCATACGGGCCCTTGCGCAGCGTGACCTGCTTGCCGGTGACGGGATCGACGCCCAGGATCTTGGGGCCGTCCATGTTGACGCCCGAGGCGGCATCCGCCTCGGCGTCGACGATGCCCAGCTTGCGCGTGAAGCGGCACTCCGGATAGTTCGAGCAGCCGATGAAGGCGCCGAACTTGCCGAGCTTCAGTCCGAGCCGGCCGTTGGCGCAGGACGGGCAGTCGCGCGGATTCTTGCCGTCCTTGCCCTCGGGGAAGAAGTGCGGCCCGAGTTCCGAATCGATCTTGTCGAGCACTTCGCGGACGCGGAGTTCCTTGGTCTCGCCGACGGCGGCGGAGAAGGCCTTCCAGAATTCGCGCAGCACCTGGCGCCAGTCGATCTTGCCGCCCGAGATATCGTCGAGTTCCTCCTCGAGATGGGCGGTGAAGTCGTATTCGACGTAGCGTGGGAAATACGTCTGCAGGAACGCCGTGACGATGCGGCCGCGGTCCTCGGGCACGAAGCGCTTGCGGTCGATCTTGACGTAGTTGCGGCGCTGCAGGACCTCGATGATGCTGGCATAGGTCGAGGGCCGGCCGATGCCGAGCTCCTCCAGTTTCTTCACCAGGCTGGCTTCCGAATAGCGCGGCGGCGGTTCGGTGAAATGCTGTTCCGGCACGACGTCGCGGCGCTCCAGCGCCTCGTTTTCGCCGACGTCGGGCAGGATTGAATTGCCGTCCTCGTCCTCGCTCTTTTCGTCCTGGCCCTCGTCGTAGAGGGTGAGGAAGCCGTTGAACTTCACGACCGAGCCGGTGGCGCGCAGCTGGACGTTCTTGTCGCCGCTGGCGATATCGACCGTCACCTGGTCGAGCACGGCGCTTTCCATCTGGCTCGCCACGGTGCGCTTCCAGATGAGCTCGTAGAGGCCGAGCTGGTCCTTATCGAGATGGGCGGCGACATCCTGCGGCGTGCGGAAGAGGTCGGTCGGGCGGATCGCCTCGTGCGCCTCCTGGGCGTTCTTGGCCTTGGAGGTGTAGACGCG
>NZ_SCVH01000097.1 GCF_004296935.1 Reyranella sp. | reverse complement strand
CGCTCGAGAACTGCAGACCGACCATGCCGCCGCCGAACACCTTGACGCTGTCGCCGACACCGATCTCGTTGACCGCGCGCAGCAGACCGGCCGAATCGGGTGGGTAAGAGCAGATGAACACGATCTCCGGCTTGGCCGCGCGCAGCGCGCGCACCATGGCCGAGAACTCGACCGTCGCCGGCGGATAGTTCTGCTCATAGACGACCTTGACGCCTTTCTCGGTGGCGAGGTCCTTGGCGATCTTGATCAGGTTCTGGGCGAACTCCTGGTCGGCCGCGAGCAGGGCGATCGACTTGCCGCCGGCCTTCATGCCGAGGTCGATGAAGCCGCGCGCCCACGAGTCGGCCGGACCCCACGGCGCATTGTTGAACCACTTGTCGTGCTTGACGGTGCGGTTCACCTGGAACGAGAAGTTGCCCATCAGCAGCAGGTCGCGCTGCTTCACCATCGGCATGATGGGCGCGGTCGGCACGGTCGCATAGGGCGCGAACAGGAGATCGACCTTGTCGACGTCCAGCAGCTTGGAATAGATCGCAGGCGTTTCCGAGGCGCTCGACTTGTCGTCGTAGACGATCAGTTCGACCTTGCGGCCGAGCAGGCCGCCCTTGGCATTGACGTCGTCGCGCCAGACCTCGATGCCGATCAGCGAGGACTTGCCGCCGGCGGCGAGGCCGCCGGTCAAAGGCATGCTCATGCCGATCTTGACCGGCCCCTGCTGCGCAAGGGCCGGGAACGCCAGACCTGCGGCGAACGCGCCGGCGACGGCGGTACGCCGATGAATGCGACCAGATTTCATTGCCCGTCTCCTCCAGAATTTTCTTTATTATGTGCGGTAGCATAGCCAGCCGGCGAAATCGCGACAACGCTCCCGCCGTCGGAAGCGACCGAATTGCTGCAGCGCGAAGTCCGGCCGGTAATTTCGTCATTTCCTTACATCGCGGCCCGGTCCAGCATGACAGGAAGACGGCCCGGTGGAGGGGACAGAACATGCAGTTCGGACTGTTCGGCGGTGCGCGGACCAAGCGCAGTGTCGGCATCGAGGACAGCCAGGGCTATGAGGCCTTCATCGAGTATGTGGTCGAGGCCGATCGGCTGGGCTTCAGGCACCTCTTCATGGTGGAGCACCACTTCACTGGCCAGGGCCAGGTATCGGCTTCGATGACAGTGCTGGCCTATCTCGCCGCCCGGACGCGCAACATCCGACTGGGCACGGCGGTGGTCGTTCTGCCCTGGCACAACCCGGTGCTGGTGGCCGAGCAGGTGGCGACGCTCGACCTGCTGAGCGGCGGGCGGGTCGATCTGGGTGTCGGCAAGGGCTATCGCCAGGCCGAGTTCGACGGCTTCTGTATTCCCATGGCCGAGGCCACCGAGCGCTTCGACGAGGCGATGGAGGTGATCCGCAAGGCCTGGACGAGCGAAGGCCGCTTCAGCCATCACGGCAAGCGCTGGCACTACGACAACATCGTGGTGGAACCCGAGCCTCTGCAGCGCCCCCATCCGCCGCTCTGGCTGGCCGCCGGCAGCCATGACAGCGTCCGCCGCGCGGCCCGCGAAGGCTACAACCTGCTCCTCGACCAGCTGGCACAGGTCGACCAGATCGCCCAGCGCATTGCCATCTTCCGCGAGGAATGCGGGCGGATCGGCCGCGCCTTCGATCCCGCCATGGTGGCGACCGCCCGCGCCCTGCAGATGATCCATCGCGAGAGCGAACGGGCCCAAGCCTACGAGACCCGCAAGCGCGTGCTGAGCGTGATCGGCGACCTCGCGCGCGACAAGCTGCCGGACCGGATCGAGGACGACACTGCCCCGCTGCTCGGAACGCCGGACGAGGTAATCGCACGGCTGAAGCAGCTCGAGGCGAGCGGCGCCACCAACATCCTGCTGGTCGATCCCAATGCCTCGGTGGCCAACCTGCGCGCCTTCGCCCGCGAGGTGATGCCGGCATTCCTGCCCCGTGCCGTCGGGGTCGCTGACTGAGCGCCTAGCCCGCGCGCCGCCGCGCGGTGCCCTGGGGCGTCACTTCCGCGAGGCGGCGCTGGCGCATGGCGGCCCGCGGATCGTCTATCTCTTCCGCCGCCGAACCTGGAATGAAGGCATCGTAGCCCGGCGCGTAGTTGCGATTGGTCTGCTGGGCGTTGCGGTTGACCAGCGGCCGCGCATAGAGCGGATGGCGCATGCTGCGCACCTCGTGCTCGATCTGGATCAGCGGCTTGCCGTTTTTCAGATCGACGATGCTGTCGAAGCGGTACTGATGCTGGTTGCTCTCCTCGGTGATCAGGCCGCGCTCGAGCAGCTCGCGATGCGGCCCGGAGAAATTTGCGACATAGACCTGGATGTGATGGCCGTCGTAGGGCGCCAGCTTCGCCTTGGTCTCGCGGAAAACCAGCTCCTGCTCCATGCCGGCCGAAATCCGCGCCGCTGCACTGTCGACCTTCGTCGCGGCGCCAAAGACGCGGCCGTAGAAGTCCGCGACGCCCCTGGCCGCGCCGACCGGAACGTCGAACTCGACATAGGGCATGCCGAGATTGATGCGACCGAACCGCGGCGCCGGATCGTGGCAGAAGAAGTGGTTGCCCCAGGGGCAGATCGCCTCGACATGATCGTCGTGCTCGGTGAAGTCGAACTTCGTTCCCTTGAGCGGCTTGCGCAGGTTCTCCAGTCGGCGCAGCAGGGCCTCGCGATCGGGCACGACGAGACCGACGCGGCCGCGCAGGTGCTGCGGCGTTCCGGTGATCAGATGGAACTGGCTGCGCCCGACGTTGACCCACATGTTGTCGATGCTGGTCATCATGTAGGGGTCACGCGTCAGGCCGAGCCCGCTGACATAGAAAAGCGTCGCCAGCCCTTGATCCTCGATCTGCAGATTGACGTGTTCCAGCCCCACGATATTGCCGAGATCCTCGGCGCTGCGATCGTAGTGCTTGCTCATCGCCAGCCTCCTCCGGTCACTCAGGACGCCAAGGGTGCGTGGGCGTCCTGACCGAAATACGCCCGTTCCAGCCGATTCGGCAAATCCTCTTCATCGGTCGACGCTTCCAGCACGATCGAGCCCCGCGCCAGCGCATAGACCCGGTCGGATGCCGCCAGCGCCTTCTCGATCAGCTGTTCGACCAGCAACACCGCCGTGCCGCCTGCGCGCAGCCGCGCCACGGCGGCCAGCACGCGATCCACCAGCACTGGCGACAGCCCGGCCGACGGCTCGTCCAGCATCAGCAGGCGCGGCCGCCGCACCAGGCCCTGTGCGACGGCCAGCATTTGCTGCTGCCCGCCCGACAGGGTCACGGCGCGGTCATGGCGTTTGGCGGCGATGTCGGGGAAAAAAGCCAGCGCCTCCTCGACCTGCGTCGTGCGCCTATCGCGCGGCAGGCCGTAGCCAGCGAGCATGACATTGTCGATCACCGAGAGCTGCGTGAACACGCGATGGCCCTCGACCACGTGCACCAGGCCCGCCCGGACGGTGTCGCCGGGATCGGCCTTGCTCATGTCCTGGCCGGCGAAAGTGATCCTGCCGGTGCGCGGTAGCAGGCCGGAGATGGCTTTCAGGAGCGTGCTCTTGCCGGCGCCGTTGGGGCCCAGCAGGGCCACGACCTCGCCGGCGCCGACCGTGAAGTCGATGCCGTTCAGCACGCCAATCTTGCCGTATCCGGCCGACAGGCCGCTCACCTCGAGCAGAGGTTCGCGGGTCCGGGATCTAGGCGCCGAGGTAGGCACTGACCACCTCCCGATGCGAGCGGATCTCCGCCGGCGTCCCCGCTGCCAGCGTCTTGCCGAGATTGAGCACGGTCACGCGGTCGCAGATGTCGAAGATCAGGTCGGCATGGTGCTCGACCAGCAGGACACCCGTGCCCTCGCGGCTGATCGCCTTGATCAACGCGCCCAGCCGCCGGATTTCCTCCGCCGACAGGCCGGCCGCCGGCTCGTCGAGCAGCATGAAGGCAGGCCGCAGCATCAGGGCGCGAGCGATCTCCATGAAGCGGAGCTCGCTGTGCTGCAGGCGATCGGCGCGCACGTCGGCCAGCGATTCGAGGCCGACCGTGGCGAGCGCCTTCAGGGCCGCGACCTTGAGCTGCTTCTCGTCGTTGTGATGGCGCGGCAGCGACAGCATCGATTCGACGAAGGTGCCATCTCCGCGCACCGTGCCGCCGATCATGACGTTCGCCAGCACCGAAGCCGCGCCGACCAGGCGCGGAGTCTGGAAGGTGCGGGCGATGCGGTAGCCGGCGCGGGCATGAGGCTTGTCGAACGGCAGGTCGGCGCCGTCGAGCTTCAACGAGCCGGTCTTGGGCCTGTAGTAGCCTGAGATCACGTTCAGCGTCGTCGTCTTGCCGCTGCCGTTGGGGCCGATCAGACCATGCACCTCGCCCGAGCGGATCTCGAGGTCGAGACCGTCGATCGCCCGGACGCCGCCGAAATGCAAGGCAATATTGGCAAGCCTGATGGCGCTCGGCTCGCCCTTGGCGCCCAGCACCCGCGACAGCAGCTCGGGCCGCGGCACGATCTCGCGATGCTGCTCGAGCGGCCGGCGGTTCTTGTAATCGAGAAGGTCGGCGATACCGCCCGGGATCACCAGTACGATCACCAGCAGGAGGGCGGCGTAAAGGAACGTCGACCATTGCACCAGCGGCGCCGCGAACTCCGGCAGCACCGTCAGGATGATGGTGCCGAGCGCCGGCCCCAGGATCGAGCCGCGCCCGCCGATCAGGATGCCGATGAAGAACAGCACCGACATCTCGAAGGTAAAGGCATCGGGCGTGATGTAGGACTGCAGCGAGGAGAACAGCCCGCCCGCGATGCCACCCAGCCCGCCCGCGAGCAGGAAGACCAGGATCAGGAGCTTCGGCTTGGCGATCCCCGAGGCCTCGGCCGCGACCTCGGCGTCGCGGATCGCGACCAGCGCCCGGCCGTAGCGGCTAGAACCGATATTGGCGGTGATCCAGGTTGCGAGAGCCGCCAGGAGGAAGCAGAAATAGTAGAAGCCCCAACCCGGCTCGAACGGCCAGAGGAACACCGGCCCAGGCGTGCCGACGCCGCCGCCGGTGACATCCTTCCAGGCGAGCGCCACCTGCGTGACGATGGTGGCGAAGCCCAAGGTCGTCATGGCGAAATAGAAGGTCCGCAGCCTGAGGGCCGGCAGGCCCACGATCACGCCGAACACCGCGCCCATCGCGCCGCCGGCGATCAGGGCGAGATAGGGATGCCATTCGACGCCGCCCACCCGGCCGGCGGCCAACGCCGCCGTGGTGTAGGCGCCCAGCGTCAGCATCGCCACCCAGCCGATGGCGATCTGGCCGGCGTAACCCACCACCAGGTTCAACCCGGCGCTCAGGATCCAGTAGATGTAGGCGCGCTGGGCGATGACGCCGAAATAGGAATCGTCGAGCAACGGCAACAGCAGGCCGACGAGCCCGAGGGCGATCCACGACCAGCTGCCTTCGAGCCTGCCGAGCCATCCGGCAGGCGCCTTGGCCGTCGATATCGGAGACGTTGCGTCCGTCATACGCGTCGCCTCATACCCGTCGCGCCGCCGCGGCGCCCGCCAGGCCCTCGGGCCTGAGCAGCAGCACGACGATGAAGACGGCGAACACCGCGACCGAGGCGAAGATGCCGCCGACCAGGAAGTTGGCCGCCTGCTGGAACAGGCCGAGCGCCAGGCCGCCGACGACGGCGCCTCGGTTGGAGCCCATGCCGCCCAGCGCAACCGGCACGAAGCCGTAGAAGTTCAGGATCGCCTGGTTGCCGAAGTACGCGAGCAGCATCTGCGCGCCGGTGAAGCCCGCCAGGACGCCGATCATGCCCGCGATGGCGTAGCTCGCGATCCGGAGCTGTGTCTCGGGCAGGCCGAGTGCGCGGGCGGCATAACTGTCCTCGGCGATGGCAAGGAACGCGCGGCCGATCAGCGTCCTGCGGTAGAGCAGCTCGAGCCCGACGATGGTGACGATGCAGGCGAGCACCGGCAGCCAGATTTTCTGGTCAATAATGCTCAGAGCCGAATTGGGATCGATCGGCACCAGAACCGGAAACGGCTGCGCTTCCGTTCCCCAGTAGATGGCCACGACCTGCTGGATCATCAGCGCGAAAGCCAGCGTCGAGAGCACGTAGAGATGCTGCTCGATGCTCTTCAGGACCGGCCGAACGGTCAGGATCTCGGTGATGACGCCGAGAACGGCGCCAGCCGCCAGCACCAGCAAGAACGCCAGCACGGCGTTCATGCCCAGCTTATTGATGAAGAGCGCGCCCAGCACACCGCCCAGCATTCCCAGCATACCCGCGGTGAAACTGAACACACGCGACGCCGAGAACATCACGTTGTACGTGATGCCGATCAGTGCGTAGACCGCTCCTACCGCAAGGCCGTAGGAGACGATCGACTGAAGCATCGGGCTAGCTGCTGTAGCCCGGCGCGATGTTGAAGGCTCCGTCCTTCAGCGAGTTGACCTCGCACATCACGACCTCCTGGTCTGGGAAGCCGTTGTGCTGTTCGGGCGTCCAGGTGACGGTGCCGTAGATGCCCGGCCAGCCCTTGACCTTGTTCATGTAGGCGACGATGTCGTCGTTCTTGGTGCCGGCGTTCTTGAAGGTCTCAGCCATCATCATGGCGCCGTCCCAGCCCAGCGCCACCCACCACAGCAGCGTGTCGCCGAACTCGACCTTGTCCTTCTTCAGGCGCTCGACGAACTCCGCCGCGCGCGGCGGCAACTTGCCGCCGATGTAGCAGCAGTTGCGGAAGTTGTTCGAGTAGACCTTGTTCCAGTACTCGGGCTTCTCGAGGAGGGCCTTGGTCTGGCCCGAACCCAGCGTGGTCTGGCCGACGATCGGCACATCCCAGTTCATCGCACCGCGCGTGTTGCAGATGCGCGACAGGAAGCCAGCATTGACGCTCCACGGCATGATCGCCTGGGCGCCAGCGCTCTGCATGCGCAGCAGTTCTGGCTTGAGGTCGGGGTTCGCGGCGTCGATGTGGTTGGTGTAGACCACTTCCGCGCCCATCGCCTTCAGCATCGGCACGTAGGTATTGACAGAGTCGGTGCCGTAGCCGGTGGTGTCGGAAATCACCGCCACCTTCTTCAGCTTGAGCACGTTCACCACGTAGTGGTTGGCGCCCTTGCCGACCTGCGTGTTGGTCGGCGCGATGCGGAACGACATCGGGTATTTCTTGACGTCGATCAACGAGTCGACCCAGCAGGGGTGCAGCATCGGCACCTTGTCGCGCGCGATCAGTGGCGTCGCCGCCAGCGCTTCGCCAGAGTTGAGCGGACCCCAGATCATGCTGGCCTTGGCGCGCTGCGTGAGTTCGGCCACGGCGTTGACCGCCTTGGTCGGATCGCTCTGCGTGTCGCGGCTGATCAGCTCGATCTTGCGACCCTTGATGCCGCCTTCCTTGTTGACCAGCTCGACTGCGAGCTGTGTGCCGCGGTTGATGCCGACGCCGGTCGACGAGCTGGGACCGGTCAGCGCCGGCAGGTAGCCGATCTTGATCGGCTCGTTTTGCGCAATGGCTGGGGCGGGGAAACCCGAGGCCAGCGCAGCGGCGCTGACGGCGGATCCAGCCAAGACTTGGCGACGACTAACTGGCATGTCTTCCTCCCACGACAAGTGTTTCTTGAGTCTTACGCTCCTGGTAACGCTACCAATTTATACTTACCCTATAGCCCGCGAGTGAGGCCGGTCAATGCGAAGGGACCGTCCTGCGCCGCGGAATGATCTTTCGCCACTGCACAATTTCAGGCCGGCACAATGAAGGGCTTCGCCGCAGCATCGTAGTCCGCATAGCCCAGCGTCGCGCGCAACTCCGGCGGCGGCATCGCGCTCGCGGCTTCCGCCCCACCAGCAATCAGGGCGGCCAGCCCCGCCTTCATGCCGGCGGCTGCAGGCGAGAGCATACCGGTCGGATAGGTGCCGATCTTGAAGCCAAGGGCCGCCGCCTCCTTCTGCGACGGCGTCGCCCGCGGCGCGCCCGGCGACAGTACGGCGAATGACGGCTTGCCGCCGGCTGCTGCAACGGCCCGGCGGATCTCGCCGTCATCGGCCGGCGAATCCAGGAACAGAATGTCGGCGCCTTCCTTCACGTACATTTCGATCCGGGCCACGGCCTCGTCGATGCCCTGGGTCGGCCGGCAGTCGGTGCGTGCCAGGACCAGGATGCCCGACTCCTTGGCGGCTTCGACGGCAGCGCGGATCTTCATGCGCGCTTCGTCGCGCGACAGGCAGGGCTTGCCAGCTGCCGTGAGCGCACGCGGCGTGATCTTGTCCTCGATCAGCACGGCCGCCGCACCGGCCCGGCCGTAGGCGCGCACCGTGCGCTGGACGTTCATGGCATTGCCATAGCCGTGATCGCCGTCGGCCAGCACTAGTGTCTGCGGGGCGGCCGCATGCACCATATTGAAGGAATCGAACATCTCGCCGAACGAGATCAGATCGAGGTCCGGCCCGCCCAGCCGGCTCGCCGCCACGCACGAGCCGGAGAGAAACGCCGTCTGGAACCCGGCGGCGGCCGCCAGCTTGGCGGTAAGCCCGTCCCAAACGGCCGGCATCACGACCAGGCCAGGCTTGGCCAACAGGGCACGCAGACGGTCGGGGTAATTCATGGAGGAATCCTCAGGTGTGACGGTTCGTTGCGATGACGGCTCGAGAGACTACTTCGAAGGCTGAATGCCCGCGTCCTTGATGACCTTGGCCCATTTCGGAATGTCGGCTGCAATGGCGGCGCGCGTCTCCTCCGGCGTGCTGCCGACGAGATCGAGGCCGATGTTGACGAACTTCTTCTTCATCTCGGGATCGGCCAGGACCTTGAGCGACTCGGCGCGCACCTTGTCGAGAATCGGCTTGGGCGTGCCGGCAGGCGCCATCAGGGCGAACCACGAGGTCGCCTCGAAGCCGGGGAAGCCCTGCTCGGCCACGGTCGGCAGGTCAGGTGCGTTGGCCGAACGCTTGAGCGAGGTGATGGCGATACCGCGCAGGCGGCCATCGCGCACCAGCGGCATCGCCGCGCCTGCGTTCTGGATGCCGACCGGAACGACGCCGCTCATCACGTCGGCCATGTTGGCGCCGCGGTAGGGGATGTGCTCCATCTTGATTCCGGCGAGACGGCAGAACAGTTCACCCGCGATGTGCTGCGGCGTGCCGACGCCCGGCGTGCCGAAGGAGAGCTTGCCGGGGTTGGCCTTGGCATGGGCGATCAGGTCGGCGATCGACTTCACTGGCAGGTCGTTGTTGACAAAGAAGATCGACGGCATGGACAGCGAGGTCGAGATCGGCGCCAGGTCCTTCAGAGGATCGAACGGCAGGGCCTGCAGGCTGGGCAGGATGGTGATCGCGGCGTTGCCCGACCACATCAGCGTGTAACCGTCGGGCACTGCCTTGGCGACCTTGTCGACGCCGATGGCGCCCGAGTTGCCGGTGACGTTCTCGACCACCACCGCCTGGCCCCAGGCCTCGGTGAATTTCTGCGCGAACATGCGCGCCGTGACGTCGGTCGCGCTGCCCGCGGTGAACCCAACGACGAGCTTGACCGGCTTGTCCGGCCAGTTGGTTTGGGCGGCGAGCGGAGAGGCAATGCCAAACGCGAGCACGAGCGCGGCGACGGACCGAACGATCGGGTGCATGGTTTCCTCCGGAAAAGGCGATCTCTGTCGCCGTTTGCCGGAGGCTACGGGTTTTGGGGGTCGGGCCGCAACCTCGAAGCCGTATCGCTTTCGCGGCAGCGAAATTCAAGTTCGCGCGCAATCCTGCCGACAATTTCGCCGGGTCCGCCATCGACATCGACGACGATCGGTCGTTCATCGGGCGTCGGTTCCTGCAGCGTCGCGAACTGGCTGGCCAAAAGCGCTGCCGGCATGAAGTGCTCGTGGCGGGCGGCCATGCGCCGGGCGATGAGATCCTGCGATCCCTTGAGATAGGCCAGTGCCATGTCGGGCCGGTCGCCGATGATGATGTCGCGATAAGCTCGTTTCAGCGCCGAGCAGGCGAGTACGCCATCCTCGCCCTGCGTCCGCCAGCCGTCGATTTCCTGCGCGATTTTCTGCAGCCAAGGCAGTCGATCGGAGTCGGTGAGCGGCGTGCCGCTGCGCATCTTCTCGACGTTGGCGCTGGGATGCAGGTCGTCACCCTCACGGTACTGCCAGCCCAGCCTGGCGGCGAGCAGGGCCGAAACCGTCGTCTTGCCCGACCCTGAGACGCCCATGACGACAACAATCATCGTCTTTCCTTTCCGGCTCGCACCGCGGGACGAGGCAGCTTGCCCGCACACCTTCCGGTGCTAGGCTGCCGGCCCGCGAGAAAACCCATCCATCATCGAGCAGACACGTGCTGTTAGAAACTCTTCTGCCTCTCGGCAAGGTCGATCCCGGTCTTCGCGCACCGGAAGTGCCCTTCGACCTGCACAGCATCGGCGAGAATGCGCGCCTGCTGGAAGACATTGGCTACGACGGGCTGGTCGTCGAGGAGACCAAGGACGACCCGTTCATCGTCATGGCGCTGGCGGCCCAGGCGACGCGCAAGCTGAAGCTCGGCACCTCGGTCGCCATCGCCTTTCCGCGCAGTCCCACTGTGACGGCGCTCAGCGCCTGGACGGTCCAGAAACTGTCGCACGGCCGCTTCACGCTCGGCCTCGGCACGCAGGTGAAAGCCCACATCGAGCGCCGCTATGGCATGCCCTGGACGCCGGCCGGACCGTGGATGCGTGAGTATGTCCATGCCGTGCGGGCGGTGTGGGACAACTGGCAGAACGGCACGCCGCTCGACGTCAAGGGCGAGCACTACAACATCAATCTCATGGTGCCGCTGTTCAATCCCGGCCCGATCGAGCATCCGCAGATTCCGATACAGATCGCGGCCGTCAACGCCGTGATGTGCCAGGTCTCGGGTGAAGTGGCCAACGGCATCCGCCCGCACCCGGTCTGCACGCCATCCTACATCGAGAAGGTGATGATGCCGGCTGTCCGCGCTGGCGCCGCCAAGACCGGCCGCTCGCTAAAAGGCTTCCAGATCAGCATGAAGCCGCTGGTCGCCACGGCCGCGAACGAAGCGGAGCTCGCCCCCAAGATTCGCGACGTGCGGGCACGCATCGCCTTCTACGCCTCGACACCGCAGTACCGTGCCGCCTTCGACCATCTCGGCCTCGGCGATCTTGCCGACCGGCTGAAACTCCTGTCGCGTGCCCAGCGCTGGGAAGAGCTGCCGCAGCACATCAACGACGACATCCTCGAGACATTCGTCACCATCGGCACCTACGACACGATCGCGCGCAAGCTGCTGGACCGGTTCGGCCGTGTCGTCACCCATTGCGAGTTCTCGATTCCCGTCAGAAATGATGCCGACCGGGAAATTCTGCGCAGCCTCGCCAAAGACATTCAATCCGACGGAGCCAAGCCATGAAGTTGGGACGCCTGGGAGTCTGGTATTCGACGGACAAGCTAAACGGGGGCCAGCTTACCGACCTGATGCGTGTCATCGAAAGCGGTGGCTATTCGGCGTTCTGGTATCCCGAATCGCGCGGCTACGAATCGATGTCGCTGGCGGCCTATCTCCTGTCGAAGAGTACGCGCCTCACCATCGGCAGCTCGATTGCCAACATCTACGCCCGCGATCCCTTCACGGCGCAGCGGGCCATGGTGTCGCTGAACAACCTGTACGGCGGCCGTTTCATCTTGGGCCTCGGCGTCAGCCACATCCCGATGGTCGAGGGATTGCGCGGCCATCGCTACGACAAGCCGCTCGGCGCCATGCGCGCCTATCTCGAGGGCATCCACAAGGGCCTGCCCGCCGGCGAGGAAGCGCCGGTGATGGTGGCGGCGCTGGGGCCCAAGATGCTGGCGCTCAGCGCCGAGAAGTCACTGGGCGCCGTGCCCTACAACGTGACGCCCAAGCACACGGCGAAGGCCGCCGCCATCCTGGGCCCGAAGAAGATGCTCGCCGTCGAGCAGAAGGTCACGCTGGAGACCGATCCCGTCCGCGCCCGCGCGCTCGGCCGCAAGGAACTGGCGCGCTACATGGTGCTCCCGAACTACCGCAACAACTGGCTGCGCGAGGGTTTCAGCGAGGCCGAACTCGCTGATGGCGGCAGCGACCGCTTCATCGACTCGATGGTCCTGTGGGGCGACGCAGCCACGATCAAGAAGGGCCTCCGGGCGCATTTCGAGGCCGGCGCCACCCACGTCTGCCTGCAGCCGGTTCACGACGACGGGGATTTCGCCGCGCGCGACCGCATGCTCGCAGCCCTCGCTGACACCTGAGGGAGAAGACGATGGATTTCGGCATCGCGCTCCCCACCGCGGCGGATTCCTGGAAGCAGGCGAAACGCGCCGAGGAACTTGGTTTCACCCACGCCTGGTTCTACGACACCCAGATGCTGAGCGCCGACTGCTTCGTCGCCATGGGCGCCGCCGCCGTCAACACGAAGCGCATCCGTCTCGGCACGGGGGTGCTGGTGCCCTCCAACCGCATCGCGCCGGTTGCCGCCAATGCGCTGGCGACGCTCAACAGCCTGGCGCCGGGCCGCATCGATTTCGGCGTCGGCACCGGCTTCACCGCGCGGCGCGCCATGGGCTTCGGCGCCATCAAGATCAAGGACATGGAGGCCTATATCCATCAGGTCTATGGTCTGCTGGCAGGCAAGACCGTCGACTTCGAGATGGAAGGCCAGAGCCGCAAGATCCGCTTCCTCAATCCCGAACTCGACTTGTTCAACACGGGCGACCCGATCGCACTACACCTCTCGGCTTTCGGACCACGCACGCGAGCCCTCACGGCGCGGCTGAAGGCCGGCTGGATCGACTTTGTCGGCAACGTCGAGGCCGGTGTTCGCGAGGTCGTGGCGATGCGCGAGGACTGGGGCAAGGCCGGACACGCGATGGGTGACTTGCAGGCCACGGCCTTTGCACTGGGCTGCGTGCTGCAGGATGGCGAACCGGCCGACTCCGAGCGCGCCATGGCGCAGGCAGGACCGCGCGCGGCGGTGATGCTGCATCGTGCCGCCGACGAGGCGCTCCTGAACATGAAGCCGACCCAGGCCCTGCTCGCGCAGCGGCCGGAACTGGAGGGCTATGTCGCTCTGGCGCGGACCTATGAGCCCAAGGATGCTCCCTATCTGGAAAACCATCGCGGACATCTGATGTTCGTGAAGCCCGCGGAAAAGAAGTTCGTCACCGCTGACCTGATCCGTGCCACCTCGTTCACCGCGACCGAAGGCGAGATCAAGCAACGCATCGAGGCACTGCGCGGCGCCGGCTACACCCAATTCACGATCCAGCTCGTGCCGGGCCAGGAAGCGGCTCTCGCCGACTGGGCCCACATCCGAAAGGCCTTTGCCTAGCTGAAGGGGCGGATGACCTTTTCACCGAAGCGCGCGAGGCTCTCCTCGAGATCGTGCATGAAAGGGGTGGAAGGCAGCACGATGCGGCCGATGCCCTGCGCCACCCGTTCCTTGATGGCCGCCTCCGCATCCTTGCCCGAGCCGGGCAGGAGATCGGGACAGCCGGCAAGCATCTCGATCGCCGCGGGATCGCGGCCCGCTGCCTCCGCAGCGCGACGGGCGACATCGATCAGAGGCATGGTGTCGACTGGCCGGCCGATCGATGGGAAGAAGCCGTTGCCGAGACGGCCGGCCCGCCGGGCGGCGGCCTCGGAATGGCCGCCGACGATGATCGGCACGCTGCCCGCCACCGGCTTGGGGTTGCAACTCACCTCATGGAACTTCACGAACTCGCCGGCGTAGCTCGCGCCATCGGCCGCCCACAGTGCCCGCATCGCCGCGATATATTCGTCGGCCCGCTTGCCGCGCTTCTCGAACGGCACGCCGAGCGCCTCGAATTCCTCCTTCAGCCAGCCGACGCCGATGCCGAGTTCGATGCGCCCGCCGCTCAAATGGTCGAGCGTCGCGACCTGCTTGGCCAGGACCAGCGGATTGCGCTGCGGCAGGATGAGCACGCCGGTCATGAAGCGCAGCCGGGTCGTGACGGCCGCGACCGATGCCATCCAGATCAATGGATCGGGAATCGATGCCGTGCGATCGCCCGGCAGGCGGCCGCTGGCCGCATAGGGGTAGGTCGAGCTGTAGGTGTCGGGCAGGACGACATGATCCACGGCGAAGACCGAATCGAAACCGGCGGCTTCTGCCAGGCGCACCAGCCGGTGCGCCGCGGCCAGGTCCGGACAAGTGTTGTTGCCGAAATGCAGGGCGAATTTCATCACAGCAGGTCCGCGACGGCAGCACGATAGCGTGTGATCGCCGTCAGGTGGTCATCGTAGCTCTTGCCCGCGATGCGCTTGTGATGCGCGCTGACGTAGGTCGTGTGCGCATTGACGTGCGTGACGCCCGCTTTCTTCCAGAAGCTGAATTCCTTTCGCCAATCGTCCTCGTTTCCAATGCCGGGCGACACCCAGACTTCGAGCCCGACCGACTTGGGGTCGCGCCCTGCCGCTTTGATCAGAGTGCGCAGCTTGTCGAAGGCTTTCAGCGCCTCGTCCCCCGCTGGATAGGCGAGCGGCATGAAGCCGTCGCCGTATTTGGCCGCGCGCCGGAACGTCGCCTCGGCATGGCCACCGAACCAGATCGGCACACGACCAGACTTCGGGCGCGGATTGATGCCGCCGTCGTCGAGCTGGTGGAATTCGCCCTTGAACTTGACGTGCGGCTCCTTCCACAGCGCCTGCATGAAGCGCACCTGTTCCTCGGAGCGCTTGCCGCGCGTCTTGAAATCCTCGCCCAATCCCTGGAACTCGATCTCGTTCCAGCCGACACCGACGCCGAGACGGAACCGCCCTTCGCAAAGTTCGTCCAGGCAGGCCGCCTGCTTGGCCACCAGCGCCGCCTGGCGCTGGGCCAGGATCAACACCCCAGCGGCAAAGCCGATCTTGGGGGTGACGCCGGCCAGGAAGGCGAACAGCACGAAGGGATCATGATAGGCCGTGGCGGTGGTGCCGACGCGGCGGCCGCCATGGTCGACGTTGGGATTGCCGCCCAGCACGTGGTCGGGCGCCACGAGATAATCGTAGCCCAGGCCCTCCGCCGCCTGCGCATAGTCGCGCAGGACCGCCGGACCGGTCCCGATGTCGCCGACCGGTAAAGATGCACCGAGCTGCATTATTTCCTCCTCAAGACTCTTGTTGCCGACACGCTAGGCCAAGGTTACCGGACTGGCCAGCGGAACGGCGCGGCTGGCTTGAAGCGCCGGATCGGGTAGTCTGGCGCCATGATAAAGCTCGGATACAAGGCATCGGCGGAACAATTCGCGCCGGCAAAACTGCTCGATTTCGCCTGCCTGGCGGAAAACGTGGGTTTCGAATCGGTGTTCGTCAGCGATCACTTCCAGCCGTGGAAGCACGTCGATGGCCACGCGCCCTACTCGCTCGCCTGGCTCGGTGCGCTGGGTGCCCGGACCTCGCGGATCGTGATCGGCACCAGCGTGCTCACGCCCACCTTCCGTTACCATCCTTCTATCGTGGCACAGGCCTTCGGCACGCTGGGCGCGATGTTCCCGGGACGGGTCGTCCTGGGCATCGGCACCGGCGAATCGCTGAACGAAGTGCCGTCGACCGGCCAGCCCTGGCCCGAGTTCAAGGAACGCTTCGCCCGGATGCGCGAGGCGGTGACCCTGATCCGCACGCTGTGGCGCGGGGAACGCATCAGCTTCGAGGGCGAATACTACAAGACCGAAAAGGCCACCATCTACGACCGGCCCGAGGTCGAGGTGCCGATCTACGTGGCGGCGGCCGGCGCGCTGGTAGCGCGCTACGCCGGTCGCTCCGGCGACGGCTTCATCTGCACCAGCGGCAAGAAGCGCGAACTCTATACCGAAACATTGTTGCCCAAGGTCGCCGAGGGTCTCGCCGCTGCCGAACCGCGCGTACAGCCGTATGACCACATGATCGAGGTCAAGGTCTCCTTCGACACCGACGCCGAGCGCGCGCTGCAGGATACACGGCACTGGGCGGCGCTGGCACTGACGGGCGACGAGAAGATGTCGGTCGAGGATCCCGTCGAGATGCAGCGTCTGGCCGACGCGCTGCCGCTCGAGCGCACGGCGTCGCGCTGGATCGTGTCGAGCGACCCCGACGAGCATGTCGAAAAGATCGGCGCCTACGTCACTCTCGGCTTCCGTCATCTCGTTTTCCACGCGCCGGGCCCCGATCAGGAGCGGTTCCTGAAGCTCTACGGCGAGCAGGTGCTGCCGCGTCTACGCAAGAAGTTCGGATGAGCCGCACCACCGCCTTGGAGATCCTGGCGGTCCCCGGCATCCCCCTGATCGCGCCGGGTGACGATCTGGCGGCCCTGATCGCCGAAGGATTCGCGCGCGGCAACCTTGCGCCACGCAAGGGCGACGTAATCGTGATCGCCCAGAAAGTCGTCTCCAAGGCCGAAGGCCGCAGCGTCGATCTCGCCACGGTGAAGCCATCGGCGCGGGCCGTTGAGCTCGCCAAGGAAGTGCAGAAGGATCCGCGCCTGGTCGAGCTGATCCTGTCGGAGTCGGTCCGCGTGGTGCGGTCCCGGCCCAATGTCCTGATCGTCGAGCACAAGCTTGGTTTCGTCATGGCCAATGCCGGCGTCGATCAATCCAATGTCGCTTCGCCGGACGGCCCGCAGCGCGCGCTGCTGCTGCCGGTCGATCCCGACGGCAGCGCCGCCAAACTGCGCGCCCGCCTCACCTCGCTTTGCGGCGTGCCGCTTGCGGTCGTCATCACCGACAGCTTCGGCCGGGCGTGGCGGCGCGGCACGGCCGGTGTGGCGATCGGCGCGGCGGGCCTGCCGGCGCTCCTCGACCTGCGCGGCAATCCCGATCTGTTCGGCCGTGAACTGCAGGTCAGCATCACCGGCTTCGCCGACGAGATCGCGGCCGCGGCGTCCCTCGTAATGGGGCAAGGCAACGAAGCGCAGCCCGTCGTGCTGATGCGCGGCCTTACCTGGAGCGCGCCCGCCAATCCCGCCTCCGAACTCGTGCGGCCGGCCGCCGAGGACATGTTTCGGTGAGCAAAAGCCTGGTGGTTGCCCTGTCGGGCGGCGTCGGTGGTGCCAAGCTGGTGCTTGGCCTCAGCCGCGTGCTGCCGGCGGACGAGTTGCTGGTCGTGGCCAACACCGGCGATGATTTCGAGCATCTCGGCCTCAGCATCTGCCCGGACATCGACACGCTCACCTACGTGCTGGCCGGCCTCGACAATCCGGTCACCGGTTGGGGCCGTCGCGACGAGACCTGGTCGTTCATGGAGACGATCACCGCCCTGGGCGGCGAGGATTGGTTCCGCCTCGGCGATCGCGACCTCGCGCTGCATGTCGAGCGGACGAAGCGGCTCGGCGCCGGCCAGACCCTGTCGCAGATCACTGCCGACGTGTGCCGGCGGCTCGGCGTCGGCCCGCGCGTGCTGCCGATGAGCGACGATCGCGTGCGCACGCGTGTGCGCAGCGACAGCGGCTGGATCGACTTCCAGGACTATTTCGTGCGCCAGCAGTGCCGCCCTGTCGTGCAGGAACTCGCCTTCACCGGCGCGGCCGACGCCCGGCTCCAGCCCGACGTCATGGCAGCCCTGGGCAGCGGCAAGGTGCGGGCGGTGATGATCTGCCCGTCCAACCCCTTCATCAGCATCGAGCCGATCCTGGCCGTGCCCGGGATGCGCGCGGCGATCGAGAATTGCGGCGCCCCTGTCGTGGCGGTGTCGCCGATCGTCGGCGGCCGCGCGGTCAAGGGACCGACGGCGAAGATGATGCAGGAACTCGGCCTGCCCGTGAGTTCCGCCGCCGCGGCCGGGCGCTACGACGGTTTGCTCGACGGCTATGTCGTCGATGCCGCCGATTCAGGAGACATCGGCGCCAAATTGCACGTCGCCCCCACCCTGATGACGACGCTCGCCGACCGCGAAGCGCTGGCACGCACCGTTCTCGCCTTCGCCGATTCGCTCACGTGAGCGCGTCGGCCGACATCTGGGCGGTCGTGCCCGTCAAGGAACTGGATGGCGCCAAGCAGCGGCTCGCCCCCCTGCTCTCACCCGCCCAGCGCCGCGCGCTAATCGAAGTCATGGTGGGCGAGGTACTGGACGCCGTGGCCGGCGCGCGCGGCCTCGCCGGCATCATGGTCGTCACCCTCGACCCGCAGACGACGGCGCTGGCCTCGCGCCTCGGCGCGCGCGTGGTGACCGACGGCGCCCGCGACGGCCACACCGGCAGCGTCACGGCAGGCCTCCGCCTGCTCGCCCGCGAAGGTCGCGGCGGCATGATCACGCTTCCCGGCGACATTCCCGCCGCTACTTCGGCCGAGATCGACGCGGTGCTGGCGTCGCATCTTCGCGCTCCCTCCTTCACCATCTCGCCGGCGCATGACGATCTCGGCTCCAACGCCGTCATCTGCTCGCCACCGGATGCCGTGCCGCTGCGTTTCGGCGAGAACAGCTACTTCCCGCATCTCGAGGCGGCGCGGCGCGCGGGCATCGAGCCGACGGTGATCCGCCAGCCGGGTATTGCCATGGACATCGACCACCCCGCCGACCTCGCCGCCTTCCTCCGCCTGCCGCAGTCGGCCGGCACCCGCACGCGGGCCTTCCTCGAAGAGGCCGGCATCCCCCGACTGCTGGTGGACCGGGGAATCGGCTAGGCGCGCACGGCGGGAATGGCCATTTTCTGGCACACCTCGTTGTGCCACGACGTGTCCATCGACCTGTGCCATGAACCAGCCTCAAGGCCTTGGTCCCGCAGGGCAATCGCCCCCCGATAAACTGTGCCACCGGCACCCGCCGCTTGCCGGGATGAATGTCTGAAAAAGATCGCCGAAGTGGACCATTTGTGGACCACGAAAAACGCCCGGCGGAAGGATCCGTCGGGCGTTCGATCATCAGGCTCGCAGCGCGCCCAATATAGCGAAAAACATAGCCGAAACCGGCTGAACTTGCAAATTCGAATGGCCTAAGCCGCGGCGGCCCGCTTGCGGGGCGGCGTAAGCACGAGCGGCGCGAGGTCGGCGGCGACCAGCGACGCCGCGCGGCGCTCCTCCGGGACAGTGCGATAGAGCGTGTCGCGCTGCTGCGGGGTGCGGCCGATCGAGCGGATCAGCGCCTCCATGGCGTCGGGCGGGAATTCCTGGCCATGCTGCGTGCCGGCCGCGCGCGAGATGCTCTCGTTCATCAGGGTGCCGCCGAGATCGTTGGCGCCCGCCTCCAGGCAGATCGCGGCACCGGCCGGGCCCATCTTGACCCACGAGGTCTGGATGTTGGGGATCACCGGGTGCAGCGCCAGGCGCGCGACGGAATGCATGATCACCGCCTCGCGGAAGGTCGGCCCGCGGCGGGCGCGGCCCTGCCGGTACATCGGCGCTTCCATGTGCACGAACGGCAGCGGCACGAATTCGGTGAAGCCGCCGGTCTCGCTCTGCAAATCGCGCAGCGCCAGCAGATGCCGCGTCCAGGAAAGCGGCGTCTCGACGTGGCCGTACATGATGGTCGAAGTCGTGCGCAGTCCGAGCCCGTGCGCGGCGCGCTGCACGCCCAGCCACTCGGCGGTGTTGATCTTGTCCGGGCAGATGATGGCGCGGACCTCGTCGTCGAGGATTTCCGCCGCCGTGCCCGGCAGGGTGCCGAGGCCGGCCTGCTGCAGGCTGGCGAGGAATTCAGGAATGGGCTGTTTCAGCGTCGCCGCACCCTGGGTCACTTCCAGCGCCGAGAAGGCGTGGATGTGCATGCCCGGCACCGCTTCCTTGATCGCCTTGCAGATCGCGACATAGGTCTCGCCCGTATAGTCGGGATGGATGCCGCCCTGCATGCAGACTTCGGTGGCGCCACGCTCCCAGGCTTCTACGGCGCGCCGCTTCACTTCGTCGAGCGCCAGATCGTAGGGCGCGCCACGCAGGTCCTCGTGCGTGCGACCCTTGGAGAAGGCGCAGAACTTGCAGCGGAAATAACAGATGTTGGTGTAGTTGATGTTGCGGTTGACGACGTAGCGTATGACCTCGCCGCTGACCGCCTGACGCAGCGCATTGGCGGCGCCCGTGACGTGGCGATAGTCGGCGTCGCGGGCCGCGAACAAGCGCACGATCTCCGGCGGATCGAGGCGCTCGCCCGACGTCGCGCGGTCGACGGCGCGAGCGATCGCGGAATCGACGCCGCTCACGAGGACGCGCGGCGCGGGCGGCGGCGTGGTCTCGCCGGGCGACCAGTCGTCGTCGCGAGCGAGGCCCTCGGCGTCGCTCATACGCCGGACCTGCGTCGCGACTTCGGGCGCAAGCCAGGTGTCGGGGTCACGGGCATAGGCGGGATAGAGCGGCAGGCGGTTGACCAACACCTTGCCCAGTTCGGCGCTGCGCCGCGCCAGTTCATCGATGGCAGGCCACGGCGCTTCGGGGTTCACATGGTCGGGCGTCACCGGCGAGATGCCGCCCCAGTCGTTCAGCCCCGCCGCAATCAGGCGCGGATAGACGCCCGGCGACAGATTGGGCGGCGCCTGGAGGTTCATGTCGGGCCCGAGAATCTTGCGGGCCATGGCGATGGTCCACAGCAGGTCCTGGAGATCGGGCTCGTCGGCGTCGGCCCACTTGGTGTCGGGCTTGGCGCGGAAATTCTGGACGATCACTTCCTGGATGTGGCCGTGCGCGGCATGCAGGTCGCGAATGGCAGTCAGCGCTTCCATACGCTCGTCGCGCGTCTCGCCGATGCCGATCAGGATGCCGGTGGTGAACGGCACCTTCAGTTCGCCCGCGAGTCGGATGGTCTCCAGCCGTACCGCCGGATGCTTGTCGGGCGAGCCGTAATGCACGCCGCCTTTTTCGCAGAGCCGCTCGCTGGTCGATTCGAGCATGATGCCCTGGCTCGCCGTCACCGCGCGCAGGCCCGCGATCTCCTCGCGCGTCATGACTCCGGGATTGGCATGCGGCAGCAACCCGGTCTCGCGCAGCACCCGGCCGCACATTTCCGTCAGGTAGCCGATCGTGGTCTCGTGACCAAGCGCCGCCAGCGCCTCGCGTGCCGCGCTGTAGCGCAGCTCCGGCTTGTCGCCCAGGGTGAACAGCGCCTCGGTGCAGCCCGCGGCCGCGCCGGCGCGGGCGATGGCGAGAACCTGGTCGGGCGAGAGGTAGGCCGGCTGACCGGCGCGCGGCCGCTCAGCGAAGGTGCAGTAGTGGCAGACGTCGCGGCAGAGGTGGGTGAGCGGAATGAACACCTTGCGCGAATACGAAATCAAGCGGCCATGGCCGCGATCGCGCAGCTCGCCCGCCTCGGCCATCAATGCGGCCAACGAAACGCCCGTCGTCATCATGAGCAAAACATAGCGTCAAACGCCTCCGACCGCATCGTGTAGTATGGCCGCCACAATTGGGAGGATGACACGATGCTGATCGGCTTCAATGCGCCGACCGCCGGGCTGTTGGCGGCACCCGAGCACCTGACGCGACTGGTGGTAGCCGGCGAGGCGCTGGGCTTCGATTACGCCACCTTCAGCGACCATGTGGTGATCCCGGTCGATATCCAGGCAAAATATCCCTACAGCGCAACTGGTGAATTCCCCGCCGGTTCCCGCGTCGAGCGCCACGAGCAGCTGATCGAAGTGGCCTTCCTCGCCGCCAAGACGACGCGCCTCAGGCTGGTGACCTCGGTGATGGTGGTGCCGCATCGCCCAGCGGTCCTGACCGCCAAGATGCTGTCGACTATCGACGTGCTGTCGGGCGGCCGCCTGACGGTGGGCATCGGCGTCGGCTGGCTAAAAGAGGAATTTGAGGCGATCGGCGCGCCCGATTTCACCCAGCGCGGCAAGGTCACCGACGAATACATCAAGGCCTTCATCGAGCTCTGGACCAAGGAGAGACCGCGCTTTGCCGGCGAGTATGTCTCCTTCGACAATATCGACTTCTCGCACAAGCCGGTGCAGAAGCCCCATCCGCCGATCTGGGTCGGCGGCGAAAGCGGGCCGGCGCTGCGTCGCACCGCGCGCCTCGGCGATGCCTGGTATCCGATCGGCACCAACCCGGCCAACCCGCTCGACAGCCTGGCGCGCTTCAAGACCCAGGTCGCGCGCCTGCACAAGATGACGGCCGAGGCCGGGCGCGATCCCAAGGCCATGGGGCTTGCCTTCCGCTGCACGGCACTGGGCGAAAAGGTCCCGCCCAAGGCCGGTGACGGCGAGCGGCGCCTGTTCTCGGGCAAGCCGGCCGAGATCGCGGCCGACATGCGGGCGCTCCGCGACATGGGCGTCGGCAGCCTCGACTTCGGCTTTGGCGGCGCGACCGTCGAGGCGATGCTGGGCGAAATGCAGCAGTTCAAGAAAGAGGTGCTGCCGCTCCTCTAGGCGACCGCGCGCAGGAGCTTGGCCCAGCGGTCGAGTTCGGGAAGGATCTTGTCGGCCTTGGCCGAATCGAGGCTGACGATGATGCGTTCTACGCCGTCGTCGCGGTCGCGCTTCAGCAGGCTCTCGTCCTCCTTGGCGCCCCAGATGGTGACGGGCACCGAAGCGGGGTCGCGATCGGCTTCCTTGGCCATCTCGCGAAACTTGGGGATCAGCGCACTCACGTCGGCGTAGGTCTTGCGCACGCGGTGCGGCATCCAGCCGTCGCCGTAGCGCAGCGCCCGACGCGCGCCATAGGGAAAGGCGCCACCGACGATGATCGGCGGATGGGGCTTCTGCACCGGCTTGGGCCAGCTCATCATCGGATCGAAGTTGACCAGCTCGCCGTGATACTCGGCCTTGGACTTGGTCCAGATCTCCTTCATCGCCTCGATGCGCTCGCGCGCCAGCTTGTGGCGGGTCTTGTAGACGGTGCCGTGGTTTTCCATCTCGTCGCTGTTCCAGCCATTGCCGACGCCGAACAGGAAGCGCCCGCCGGAGAGCTGGTCGATCGATGAGACCTGCTTGGACGTCTGGATGGGATCGCGCTGGGCGATCAGGCAGATGCCGGTGCCGACCTTCAGGGTCTTGGTGGCGACGGCCGCGGCGGTCAGCGTCACGAACGGGTCCATCGCATCGTAGTATTTCTTCGGCAGCTCACCGCCGCTCGGAAAGGGCGACTTGCGTGACATCGGGATGTGCGAATGTTCGGGCGCCCACAGCGAGTCGAAGCCGCGCTCCTCCAGGGCCTTGCCGAGTTCGCCGGGCGCCATGGAATAGTCCGTGAAGAACATCGCCGCGCCGATGTGCATCGCTTCCTCCTAGGCTACCTTCGGCCATTTCGCGCCGACTCGCGGCAATACTTTCTCGATCAGTTGCCGCGTCTGGGCGAGCACGCTGGCGCCATCGCCCACCGGCCGCAGGATGAACTTCTGGACGCCGACCTCGACATACTCGGCAACCCTGTCGAGGATCGCCGTCTCGTCGCCGATCGCGAAATAGCGCGCCGGATCGCGGTTGGTGCGCTTGGCATAGGCCGCCATGGCGCCTGAAACGACGCTGTCGGAGGCACTGCCGAAATAGAATGGAAAGGCCGCGCCGTAATGATCCTCGTCGATCGAACGGCCGGCCTCGGCGGCGGCCAGCTTTATGGCGGCCACGACCCGGCCTGCTTCAGCCGGCCCCTCGGGGCCGCCCTGCCAGCCCGTGCCGTAACGCGCCGTTCGCCGGATCGCCGCATCCGACGCACCACCGATCCACATCGGGAGGTCAGGCTGTACTGGCCGGGGCGAGATCGACGCGCCCGAGAGGCGATAGTACTTGCCGGCGAAGTCGACGCTCTCCTCGCGCCACAGCCGCGCGATGATTTCCAAGCTTTCGTCGGTGCGGCGGCCACGCGTCTTTGTATCGATGTCGAGCGCCTGCCATTCCGGCCCGAGCGGGCTGCCGATACCGAAGGCCGGCAGCAGACGGCCCTCGGAGAGAACATCGACGGTGGCGCACTGCTTGGCCAGCAGCACCGGATCGCGCAGCGCCAGCGACACCACGTTCATGCCGAAGCGCATCCGACGCGTGCGGCCGGCCAGGGCCGCCACCGCCGTCATGCATTCCAGGATCGGCTGGCGGCTGACCAGCCGATCGGTCTGCCACAAGGAATCGACACCGCCCGCCTCGCAGAGATCGACCCAGCGCCAGTAGTCGCCCGCCCCGGCAAACGGAAACTCCATCAGACCGAGGCCGACGGCGACCTTCATGCGTGGGCTTTCGCCAGCGGCGCGATCGTATCGAGATGGCGCAGGATCTCGTCACGGCCGAGGTCGGGGATCGCCAACAGGGCGTTTGGAATCCCGGCTTTTTCGTAAGCAGCCAGGGCAGCAGCTTCCGGCGGTGCGCCGAATACGGTGACCGTGAGTGTCGCGGGATCGCGCTTCACCGACTCCGCCATACGCTTCAAACGATCGACGGCGGTGGATGCCTCGAAGCCGGAGCGCGGGCGCGGGAACCAGCCGTCGCAATAGTCGACGACGCGCTTCAGCGTATGGTCGGTTTCTCCACCCAGCAGGATCGGCGGATGCGGCCGCTGCGCGGGCTTGGGCCACGACCATGCCGGATCGAAGTTCACGAACTCGCCGTGGAAGGACCCCGCCTCCTCGGTCCACAGCGCTTTCATCGCCAGCACATGTTCGCGCATCTGCTTGTAGCGCGTGGCGTAGCCGACGCCGTGGTTCTCCATCTCGTCCTGGTTCCAGCCAGCCCCGATGCCGAAGACAAAGCGGCCGCCCGAGAGCTGGTCGAGCGAGGCGATGGCCTTGGCCGTGGCAATCGGCTCGTGCTGGGGCACCAACAGGATGCCGGTGCCGATCTTGAGCTTCCTGGTTGCCGCCGCCGCGAAGGCGAGGCCGACAAACGGATCGTGGGTGTGCGAATAGCGCTTGGGCAGTTCGCCGCCCGTTGGAAAGGGTGTCTTGCGGCTGAGGGGGATGTGCGTGTGCTCGGGCACGAACAGCGAGTCGAAGCCACGCTCCTCGAGGGCACGCGCGAGTTCGGCGATGTCGATGCCGTAGTCGGTCGGGAAGTAGAAGACACCTACGCGCATGAAAACTCCTATTTCTTGGGGGCTTCGACGTGGCCACCGAAGCCCAGCCGCATCGCCGACAGAACTTTTTCCGCAAACGTGTGCTGCTGGCGCGAGCGGAAGCGCACGAACAGGGACGCAGCCAGCACGTCCGCCGGTACCGCCTCCTCGATGGCCGCCTCGATCGTCCAGCGGCCCTCGCCGCTGTCCTCGACGTGGCCGGAGAAGCTTTCCAGGTGCGCGTCCTTGGCAAGCGCGCTGGCCGTGAGGTCGAGCAGCCACGAAGTCACGACGCTGCCGCGCCGCCACACTTCGGCAATGTCGCCCAGGTTGAGGTCGTAGCGCTCGTCGGCCGGCAGCTTGTCGTCGGCGCGGTGGCGCATGATGTCGAAGCCCTCGGCGAAGGCCTGCATCATGCCGTACTCGATGCCGTTATGGATCATTTTTACGAAATGCCCCGCCCCCACCGGCCCGGCATGGATGTAGCCGCGCTCGGCGCGCGGATCGAGTTTCTCGCGGCCTTCCGTGCGTTCGATGTCGCCAAGGCCAGGTGCAAGGGCGGCAAAGATCGGATCGAGACGGGTCACCGTCTCGGCGTCGCCGCCGATCATCAGGCAATAGCCGCGCGCCAGGCCCCAGACACCGCCCGACGTACCGATATCGAGATATTTTATGCCCTTGGGTGCGAGCTCACGCGCGCGGCGGACATCGTCTTTGAAGTTGGTGTTGCCGCCGTCGATGATGACATCGCCACTCTTCATCAAGGCGCCGAGTTCGGCGATGGTGTCCTCGGTGATCTTTCCCGCCGGCAGCATCACCCACACCGTGCGCGAACCGGATCCCAATGCCTCGACCAGCGCCGGCACCGAGCCCGCGACGGTGACGCCATTGCCCGCCAATGCGGCGCCCGCCGCGGGATTGGCGTCGAAGATCGCACAGGAATGCCCCGCCCTGGTCAGCCGTCGCACGATATTGCCGCCCATTCGTCCGAGGCCGATGACGCCGATCTGCATGTTCTGTCCGTTTCCCCTCTATGCGGCTAGGTTGGCGGCGTGGCTCCAATGCGTCAACCTGCGGGCACCTGACCGGTGCCGCTGAGCGGCGGCATGTCGTTCGACCAGTCAGCCCGGCCATCAGCCCAGTATCAGCCAAGCTCGTCGACATCGTTGCGCAGTTTCTCGCCGTTCCGCCAACGCGCGAGATTGTCGAGGAAGATCTCGAAGATCGCCTCGTTCTGTCCCAGCGAATGGCTGGCGGTGTGCGGCGAGACGATGACGTTGGGCATGTCCCACAGCGGCGACGCTGGATCGAGCGGCTCGTGTTCGAACACGTCGAGGTAGGCGCCGGCGAGATGGCCGCTCGCAAGAGCTGCGATGACGTCGCGCTCCACGGCGATCTCGCCGCGCGCGACATTGACGAAGTGGCCCCCGGCGGGCATCGCCGCGAAGGCCGCCGCATTGGCGATCCCGCGCGTGAGCGGCGAGGCCGGGCAGCACAGGATCAGCCAGTCCGCCTCGGGCAGCACCTCAGCCAGGTGATCGTAGGCGACGGTCCGGTCGCACGGCTCGACCGGCTCGGGGCTGCGCCGGGCGCCAATCACCTTCATGCCCAGCATCTTCAGCAGCGCCGCGATATTGCGGCCGATCGGGCCAAGACCCACGATCACGGCGCATTGGCCCGCGAGATCGCGCGGCGCCCGCTCGCCGAGTCGGGGCTCCCAGGCATGACGCCGCTGCGCGTCGGCCAGCAACGGAAAGCGCCGGTTGAGGGCAATCACGGCGCCCAGCGCGCTATGGGAGACGGTCACCGCCGTTGCCCCCGACGCGGTCGTGACCTTGACGCCGCGGTCGCGCAGCTCGCGATAGATCGGCCGTTCCGCCCCGGCTGGGTGGATTTGCAGCCAGCGCAGCTTCGGCGACCGGCGCAACACGATCTCGAAGTCGCGCAGTTCCGGCGTCTGGTTGTTCTTGCTCGACTTCCCCGTCACCTCGCGGGTCATGAAGGCGAAATCGGCGTCGCAGGGACCGTCGCCCGCGACCGCCTCCTCCGCCGTCACGAAGGCAAGGCCGCCTGACGGAATGGCAGCCTCGATGCGCGGCCTCCAGGTGCGGAGCGCATGTTGGGAAAGCAGCAGCTTGAGCGGTGGTGTGGTCATGGTCGCCTGACGATGCAGCGTTGCAGCGTAACCGTCCATATCAGGCAATTGCCGAGCCACCACAGCCCGGGCTAAGCCATATTTGGGAGAAGATCGGCAATGGATAGTTTCGACTATGTGATCGTGGGTGCCGGCTCGGCCGGCAGCGTGCTCGCCAACCGGCTGAGCGAGGACCCGAACGTCACGGTCTGTGTTCTAGAAGCCGGGCCATCGGACTGGCATCCCTTCATCCATATCCCCGCCGGCTTCATGTACACGCTGGTCAATCCCAGGGTGAACTGGCTCTACACGTCTGAACCCAGCGAATGGACCGGTGGCCGGCGGATCGCAGCGCCACGCGGCAAGACGCTGGGCGGCTCGAGCTCGATCAACGGCCACATCTATAACCGCGGCCAGCGCCTCGACTTCGACGGCTGGGCACAGCGCGGCAACCGCGGCTGGGGCTATGCCGACGTGCTCCCCTACTTTCGCCGCACCGAGCAGCGCATCGCCGATGTGCCCGATGCGGTCGACGAGACTTTTCGCGGCCATGAGGGCAAGCTGCCCATCACCGACCTCGATTGGCGCGATCCCCTGTGCGAGGCCTTCATCGAGGGCGCGGTGCAGATGGGGATTCCGCGCAACCGCGACTACAACGGCACCATGCAGGCCGGAGTGAGCTACGTGCAGCGCGTGATCCGCAACGGCCGCCGCGTGAGTGCGGCGCGCGCCTTCCTGCATCCGGCGATGAAGCGGCCGAACCTCACGGTGCGGACTCATGCCCAGGCAACGGAGATCGTGCTCGAGGGCAAGCGCGCGACGGGCGTGCGCTACCGCAAGGGCGGCCGCAACGGCACGCCCCTGGAAGTGCGTGCCAACAAGGAAGTGATCCTGTGCGGCGGCACGGTGAACTCGCCGCAACTGCTGCAAGTGTCGGGCATCGGGCCGGCACCGCTGCTTCAATCGCTGGGCATTGCGATAAAGCATGCTCTGCCGGGCGTCGGCGAGAACCTGCGCGACCACTACGCACCACGCTTCGTCGCCCGTGTAAAAAACGCCATGAGCATCAACGAGCGCTCGCACGGGCTCAGGCTGGTGGGCGAGGTGCTGAAATATGCCGTGTCGCGCAAAGGCATCCTGGCTCTCAACCCGACCCTGATCTACGTCTTCTGGAAGTCCGACGAGCGCGTCGACAATTACGACCTGCAGCTCACCTTCACCCCGGCCAGCTACAAGGAAGGCGTGCAATCGACGCTCGACGACTTTCCCGGCATGACGATCGCCTCCTGGCAGCAGCGGCCCGACAGCACCGGCTATGTCCGCGCCCGCTCGGCCGATCCTTTCGAGGCGCCGATCATCCAGCCGAATTACCTCGCTGCCGAAAGCGACCGGCGCGTGCTGCTGGCGGGCATGAAGCTCGCCCGCCGCCTGCTGGGCTCGCAACCGCTCAGCAAATACTACGACCGCGAGGAGTTCCCCGGCGTCGAGAAGCAGTCCGACGACGATCTGCTGACGGCCGCCAAGCAGCGTGGCACCACGACTTTCCATCTCATGGGCTCCTGCCGCATGGCGCCCGATACGGATCCGACGGCGGTGGTCGACGATGAACTTCGAGTGCGTGGCCTAAAAGGCCTGCGCGTGGTCGATGCCTCGATCATGCCGACCATGCCGTCGGCCAACCTCAACGCCTCGGTGCTGATGATCGCCGAGAAAGCCGCCGACATGATCCGCGGCCGGCCGGCGCTGGAAGCGGTTGCGCTCAAGGACTGAGGGAGACAGGCCGATGGCGGACGCTGCGAACGAACCGGCCATCGACGCCATCGCCAGCCTGGTGCCAGCGACCTTGCGGGCGCTCTACGCGCTGGAATTCGCCGGCCGCCATCTCTCGCCCGCCACCCTGCCTCGGCTGATCGAGGCCGTTGCCAGCCGCAACGACGACCTCGATGCCGCACTGGCGGCCTCGCGCGCGACCGAGTGGCCGGAGCGCTTTCAGCCGGTGCGCGATTGCCTGGAGCGCGCGGCCGGGGCGGCGGGCGAAGGGATCGGCGGGCTCCTTGCCGCCGGAGAGGCGCCGCAGCCGATCGTCGCGGCCTACCGGGCGCTGCGCGGCTATGCCCGCGGCACCGAGGCGCTCTACCCGATGGCGGCGCACCTGAAGTCGGTCAGCCAGTTCTTCCTCGAACCCGCCATGCGCGACGACGCGGCCCTGCTGCGGCGGCTGGCCACCGCCGACACGACGCGCGACGGGGTCGGGGTGATGCATGTCGGCGGTCCATCGGGAACGCGCGGCGCCTTCTCGCTCTACGTGCCGGAAACCTACGATCACGGACGCCCCCTGCCCCTCGTCGTCGCGATGCACGGCGGCAGCGGCAACGGCGGCGGCTTTCTGTGGAGCTGGGTGCGGGAGGCCCGCACCAGAGGCCTGATCGTGATCGCGCCGACGGCGATCGGCTCGACCTGGTCGCTGATGGAACCCGAAGTCGACGGGCCCAACATCGATCGCATGGTCGAGGAGGTCGCGGGCCAGTGGAGTGTCGATGCCACCCGGCGGCTTCTCACCGGGATGAGCGATGGCGGCACCTTCACCTATGTTCTGGGCCTGCGCGACGACTGTCGCTTCACGCATCTGGCGCCGCTGGCCGCCGCCTTCCATCCGATGATGATGACCTTCGCCAGCCCGGATCGCGTGCGCGGATTGCCGATCCATATCGTGCATGGCGCCCAGGACTGGATGTTCCCGCCCGAGATGGCACGGAACGCCGAACGTGTCCTGGCGCAGGCTGGTGCCGCTGCGGTCTATCGCGAGATCGCCGATCTCTCGCATACCTATCCGCGCGACGAGAATGGGGCGATCCTCGACTGGTTCCTGGCTTGAGCAGGGTCTCTTTTCGGAGGTCGGCCGGCCGCAGGTCGTACGAGCCCTGGCGACCGCGGTCTTAGACCCTGGCGGCAGCCGTGTGAATCTTCTCGCGGCTGAGATCGAAGGCATCGAGCAGGCCCGCTTCATCGCTACCTGTTCCGGGCTGGATCTGCTTCAGCGCATCTTCATCGACGAAGAACGGCGCGTCCATGGCGCCGTCGTGGCCCGGGAAGCGCACGGCGTGCAAGGCCGCGTCATAATAACGGCTTTCGTTGGGAAACTGGATTGTCATGGATGCACCGTGCCTCAGGCAGCAGCGGGCAGCCCCGCCGCGATCGTTCCGTGGGTGATCGATACGGTCGTGCCGTGCGATGTCCCGGAGATCTCCACGCGGGCTTCGAGCTGCCGCGCGAGAGCTTCGACGATGCTCGTGCCCAGGCCCGGGCTGACCTTGTCGGGCAAGCCGACCCCGTCGTCGGAAACCGCGAGCCGCCAGCCCGACGGCGACGCTTCGTAGCCAACCGCGATCATGCCGCCCGCGCGGCCATCGACGAAGGCATGCTTGAGCGCGTTGATCGCGAGTTCGGTGACGATGAGACCGATGCTGACCGCTTCGTTGGACGAGACAGTGCCGTCCTGGGCCTTGACCTCGAGCGTCACCGGCCGACCTTCGGCAATCATCGATGCCGCAAGGGCCTCGCACAGACGGGACAGATAGGGACCCATCTCGATCCGTTCGAGATTCTTCGAAATCTGAAGTTGCCGCTGCACCGTCGCAACGGACAGCACGCGCCGATGGGCGTCCTGAAGGTGCTGTCGAATCTCTTCCGACTGCACTGTCTGCGCCTTGAGGGAAAGGATGCTGGCGATGATCTGAAGACTGTTCGAAACGCGGTGCGGCACTTCCATCAGAAGCGTTTCCTTCTCCTCCGCCAGTTCGGCCAGCTTCCGCTCGACCGCGCGCCGCTCGGTGACATCCTCGATCGCCAACAAAATGAGGGGCCTGGCGCCACCGGCGTCGAACACCGTGCGGCCATTCAGGAGCATCGAGCGGCGCCCGATGCCGGAAAATTCCCGTTCGACCTCATAGGCCTCCATCACGGTCTGCTGCGGCAGGATCGTCTCCAGCAGCACGCGCAGCTCCGGAATGTTCCACTGGCCGCCGCCCAGGTCGTAGACCGGGCGATGCTCGACCTCATGCGGCTCGAGTCCGAAGGTCCGATAGAACGAGCGGCTCGCCGCGACGACGCGGAGGCTTTTGTCGAGCACCAGCAAGGGCTCACGGATGGTGTCCACGATGGCCTCGGCCAGCGTGTGTCCGTCCTGGATGCCCGCAAAGGGATTGGTACTTGGAATTGCAGTCACCGCCCTTCCGGAGGGAGTGTCGGACCACATCTTCTGGTGCGCCCTGCCTCAAGCAAAGTCCAACGATATCGGTCGTGGCAGAAGCATGTAATTGGACAAGGAAAAGGCGCCGCCCACTTTTCCGCCGGACAGCGCCTTCTCGAACTCCGGTCGGAGCGAACGAGTCGCGTTAGCGTTCCGGCGTGGTCGCCGCGCCAACACCCGCACCGACCGCGCCGCCGATCAACGCGCCGGGCAGAACGCCCAAGCCCGTTGTCGCACCAACCACCGCACCGCCGCCGGCACCGATCGCGCCGCCGGTGACCGCGCGCTGGCCCCAGGTATCGCCGCAGGCCGTTGCGCTGAACAGAATGGCCGCTAGTGCCATGAACTTGATTGCCGACATGAGAATCTCCCGAATGAACCGTGTGGGATCAACGCTGCGGAGTTCGACGGGTTCCCCGGCAGCCGGGATCTATTTGGTCCGATTTCACGTCAGGGACGGTGCCTTTGTCGATCAAGCTCAAGAGATCGTCGGGCAGCGGCTCCTTGGTGATGGAGTCGTACATTTCGTGAAGCTGCTTGTGCAGCCAGTTGTCGAATGGCTGCCCGGCTCGCCGGGGTGCCATGGCCGCGACAGAGGTACAGGGATCCGATTGCATGACAGGGCCGCTCTGAATCCCGCTCTCGGCCATCACGACGCGAGTGTCATTGATGTCGACAACGCCGGGCGGGTGGGGGCGGCAATCGGCTCGCCGACAACGCCTTCCTCGCCGGTAAGGAATGTCTCGAGCAACGAACGGGCGCGCGAAATCCGGCTCTTGATCGTGCCGATCGAGACGCCGCAATGCTCGGCGATCCGGGCATACGGGTAGCCCTCGAGCACCGCCAGCAGAAGCGCCTCGCGCTGCCCGTGGGCGAGCTGGCGGAAGGCTCCGAGAAACTCGCGCATGATCAGGCCGCTTTCCTGGCGCGGCGGATGCGATAGCGTGTTCGAGACGACATCGTCCAGGCAGACAGTCGGCCGACTGCGGCGCAAGCCCGAGATGAACTCGTTGCGCTGAATGCGAAAGAGCCAGGCTCCGAAATTGGTGCCGGTACGGAACGAATTTCGCCCGGCCAGCGCCTTCACGATCGTTTCCTGGACCAGATCATCGGCACGGTCGCGATCGCGCGCCAACGACAGGGCATAGATTCGCAGGCGAGGCAGAAGGGCTTTCAGATCGGTGTGGAAGTCGCCGGTCATCGTCTGGGCTGCGGCCATGCATCTCTCCGGGTTGCCTTGATCGGTGTCTGTACTGGAGGAACACCGCCCGAGCTGCATTGGTTGCCGGTCGAGGCAAACAAACCGCAGAAACTGCCTATCCCGCTGAAATCGCTACATGTTTCCTGGCCGGGAGGGTGGATGGCCCGGTATCGGCCAGGACCTCGGCAAGCCGTCGACGGGCCCGCGACACCCGCGCCTTCATGGTCCCGAGACCACAGGTACACACCGCCGCCGCCTCCTCGTAGGAGAATCCGCAGGCCCCGACCAGCATCAGCGCCTCGCGATACTCCGGATTGAGGCACCACAGCGCCCTGGACAGATCGATCAGGTCGGACGAGCGATCGGCGCGGTCGACCCCGGCGACATTCTCTGAGTCGCCCCATCCGACCGTGGCGGTGCGCCGCCGTGCCGAACGCAGGCTCGAATAGAATTGCGAGCGGGCGATCGTGAACAGCCAAGCCTTGAGGTTGGTGCCGGGCTCGAACTGGACCTGCTTGGAAAGCGCTATGACGGCGGTGTTCTGCACCAAGTCGTCGGCCGCCGCGCGCTCACGGCAAAGGAAACGGCTGAACGCACGCAGGTCGGGTAGCAGGGCCACCAGACCATCCTTGAACGGCGGGCGCGCTACAGCAAGCGAAGGCGCTGCCATTCGAGGTTACTCCTGATCCTAGACATGGCGATCATTCGGCCAGGTTCCATAGCCAATCGACGCAAGACAGCGAGTTCCCGCGCGGGTGCGCAACCTCCCGGGACCGCCCGCGTTCCTTCAGTAACCGACGACAGGGAGACCCACATGATCCTTCGAATTTCCACGGCAGTCTCGGTCGGGCTGCTCGCAACCGCCTGCCAGAGCCCGCAGCAGGCCCGCTATGCCACACCGGCCGGCTATCCCGCGACCTACGCGACTTCCGAGCAAGCCTGCGTCGATTACGGCTTCAGCCCCGGGACCGCCGGCTACAACAGCTGCGTGTCGCGTGAACGCGCCGCCCGCACGAGCGGCCGGGTGAGCGCCGACTATGCCGAGGTCAACCTGACCCGGGACGCCCAGGATGCCTGCTACTCCTACGGTCTGCAGCCACGGACCGACCGCTTCGACCGTTGCGTCGGCCGCGAGATCGATGCCCGTCGCTATCGCTCGGAAGCGAGCGTGCAGACCTACCCGCCCTATCGCACCGATCAATACGGCTACCGGGTCGACGCCCAAGGCTATCGCGTCGATGCCAGCGGCTATCGCATTTCGCCCCCGCCGGTTTACGCGGCGGCGAGCTATCCGGTCGCCTATGCTCCGGCGTACGTCGAGCCCCGTCCGACAACCACCGGCGAGGTGGCCTTCCGCGACGAATTCGGCTTCCGCTACGACACCCAGGGCAATCGCATCGATGCCCGGGGCAACATCATCAGCCCACAGACCAGAACGCCGTAACGCCGCAAACCGCCTGATCTCGAAAAGGGCCCGCCTGCGCGGGCCCTTTCTGCGTCCGGTCAAGGGAACCTTTCGTCTCCGGGAGCGTTTCGATTGCCGTACTCTTCAGGGGAGAACCACTTGTTGAATTGGGCGCTTGCTTTTCTTGTCATTGCTCTGCTCGCCGCTCTGTTCGGATTCGGCGGCATCGCCTCGACGGCCGCAGGCTTCGCCCAAATCTGCTTTTTCGTGTTTCTCGTGCTGTTCATCGTCAGCACCCTCGCCCACATCCTACGGCGCCGATAGAAGCATGGTCGTCCATGGTTGATGGCCGGGCGTCGACGAAAGCGCAAAAATGAACGGATTGAAGAAACAAGCGGCCGCCGTCCTGCCGTACCTGCGCCGCTACGCGCGTGCGCTGACGGGCAGCCAGCAGCAGGGCGACCAATGGGTCCGGATGTGCGTCGAGGTCCTGCTGCAGCAGCCTGAACTCCTGGGCTCCAAGGCCACGACGGCAGCCGACATCTTCACCGTCTTCCACAGACTTCAGCTGCCGTTCAGCCTTCTCGACCCGAAGAAGCCGGCCGAAGCGACCGACGCGCCGGCGCGGCTCAAGATGCACCTGACGGACATCCCGCAACGGCAACGCCAGGTACTCCTGCTCACCGTCCTCGAAGGTTTTTCGATCGACGAGGTCGCAGGCATTCTGGGAATCCGCGTCGATGACGCAGAGGCCGACCTCAAGCAGGCGCGCGGCGAACTGGAACGGATTGCCTCCGTGCGCGTGCTGGTCATCGAGGACGAGGCGGTGATCGCGCTCGACGTCGCCAAGATCGTGCGCAATGCCGGCCATCAGGTTGTGGGCATCGCTCCCACCGAGCGGGCCGCCATCGACCTCGCCAAGAAGCATCTTCCCCATCTGGTGCTCGCCGACATCCAGCTTCGGGATGGCGACAGCGGCATCGCCGCCGTTCACGAGATCCTGAAGGCGGTGTCGGCGCCGGTCATCTTCGTGACCGGATTCCCCGAGCGGCTCCTGACCGGACACGGCCTCGAACCCGCCTTCATCATCACCAAGCCGTTCAATCCCGAGATGCTGAAAACGGCGATGGCCCACGCCCTGAATTCAGTGGTGGTGTGACCGGCGGGCGGGGCTCATTCGTCGTACTTGGCGGTCGTGATGCCGCTGGTGCGGTCGTAGAAGACCTGGAGCCGCCTGAGATTGCACAGGTTCAGGTACTGCCAGATCGCTGGCGCGCCGCCATCGGCAAAGCCGAGCTTGATATCCACCTGACATACCAGCTGTGACGCCGGGATCACCACCTGCCGGGACTCGCCGGCCTTGATGACGGGCGGACGGAGAAGGTTGGGGCTCCACATGCTCAGCTGGGTCTGCGAGATCGACATCTCGCTGATCGGATAGGCCGTCGAATTGACCAGCAGAAAGGTGGTGTCAACGGCCAGCGCGCTGCCGGCGAACAGCGAGAGCACGGCAACGACAATCGAACGCAACATCAATTTGGGTCCCCCGGATGAGCCGGCATCTTATCGCCCCATCGCAAGGCGGCTCAAGCGAAGGATCGCATGCCCTATCCCGGCGACACGCGCCGCGCTAGAGGAAGGACATGACGTCGTTCCTCATCAGCCACCCGTCATTCCTGGCCCACGACACCGGCGATTACCATCCGGAGCGACCCGACCGGCTCCGCGCGGTGCTGGCCGCGCTCGACGATGCGGCCATTGCCCATCTGGTTTCCGTTGTAGCGCCCGCCGCCACCCTCGAGCAGCTCGTGCGCGTGCACCCGAAGGAGTATGTCGAGGCGATCCTCGGTGTCCGGCCGCCGGCCGGCGAACTCGTCCAGGTCGACGCCGACACCATCATGAGCACCGAGAGCGCCGAAGCGGCGCGTCACGCCGCCGGCGCCGTGGTCGCCGGCGTTGATGCGGTGATGCGCGATGCCGCGCAAACCGTCTTCGCCGCGGTCCGTCCACCCGGGCACCATGCCCTGCCGAGCATTCCGGGCGGCTTCTGCCTGTTCAACAGCGTCGCCGTAGGTGCCCTGCATGCCCAGGCCGTCTACGGTCTGGAGCGCGTGGCGATCGTCGACTTCGACGTCCATCACGGTCAAGGAACCCAGGCCATCGTCGAAGCCGATCCGCGATTGTTCTACGCCTCATCCCACCAGTCGCCGCTCTACCCCGGCACCGGCTCGGCGCGCGAACGCGGAGTGGCGGGAAACGTGATCAACGTGCCGCTCGCCGCCGGCAGCGGCAGTGCGGAGTTCCGTGCCGCCTGGGGCGATCGCATCCTGCCCGCGCTCGACGTCTTCGCGCCGGAGCTCTTGATCGTGTCGGCAGGCTTCGATGCCCACCGCCGCGATCCGCTGGCGCAGTTGAACGTCGAGACCGCGGATTTCGCGTGGCTGACGGACGAACTTCTGACGATCGCCGATCGGCACGCCGAAGGGCGCATCGTCTCGGCCCTCGAGGGCGGCTACGATCTGGAAGCGCTGGCCGAATCCGTCGTTGCCCACGTGCAGGCGCTGATGCGCGGCCCCTGACTCCGCATGCCGGGCGCCGCTATTTCTTGTCGAGACGCCAGGTGCCGTCCCAGCCGGCGGGCGTGCCGCCCTGGAGAAACCCGGTGCAACGCTCGATGAAGACGCGGCTCGGCCCGTCGCCCGGCCGCAGGGTCGCCACAGCGTTGAAGCAGACGATCGCAGCCTCGAAGTTGCCCTCGATATAGGCCTTGCGCCCGGCCTGCCAGTGGGCGAGCAGCTCGGCATGATCGGCGGCAGTGTCGATCTCGCCCAGCGGCTCATGGATGTCGTGCACCTCGGTCGTCCCCACCGCCACGATGCGGTCGATATGACGCCAGACGAATCGATCGGCGGTGGCGCCGGCCACCTCGCCGCTCGCCAGCAGTTCCGTCCCGTAGACCTTGTTCAGCCCTTCGAGTCGTGACGCCTGGTTCGCCACGGCGCCGACCAGCGTGTAGTTGATGCGCTCGCGCGCGCCGACATTGCCAACCACCGCCGGACCGGTATGCAGGCCGAAACGGGTGCGAAAGCCCGGCCGGCCGCGCTGCCGCCACTTCTCCGCGAGCTGACGGCCGGCGGCGGCGGCCTGCAGGGCCGCCCGGCAGGCATTGGCGATGTGATCGGGATCCGGTTCGGGAGCGTTCCAGAACGCCATGATGCTGTCGCCGATGTACTTGTCGATCATGCCGTGGTTGGCGGAGATGGCCGTGCCCAGTACTTCGAAGTAGCGCGACAGTCGGCTGGTCAGCAGTTCCGGTTCCATCGTCTCGCTCAGCAGCGAAAAGCCCTCGATGTCGGTGAACATCACCGTGACCTCGCGGCGCGTGCCGCCGACGCCGCTGCTCTCCGGCGAATGCATGATCTGGTGGACGAGATCCTTCGAGACGTAGCGGCCGAACACCTCGAGGCCCTCGCGCATTCGCTCGACGGCATCGGACAGCCGGACGACTTCCCTGATGCGGCTTCGCACCGGCACGCGGTCGGAAAAGTCGAGATCGCGGATGCGCTCGGTCTTGGCGGTGATACGCGCCAGCGACCGGGACAACAACAGCGACGCCGCGAGCGTGCCCAGGATCGCCAAACCCACGGCAATCGCCGCCGCTACGGCAGCGTGTTGCAACAGCGTGATCGAGTCTGCGGCAAGTTCCGAGACGGGGACGGCGGCGGCCACTACGAAACGCTGGCCCATCGCCAGAGGCATCCGACGCACGATCAGCCGATATATATGCCCCGACACCTCGATACGGCGATCGATCCGGCGATCATTGTCGGCCGCCTCGCGGATCGCCTCTTTGAGTTCCACTCGCACCGCGGCGTCGCCGGGCAGGCAAGTCGGAGCGGCCGGCGCGCAGGCCTCCGATTCGATCTCGACGCCGGACGTGCCTTGGCCAATCATGATGATCGAGTTGGCGGTGATCTTGTAGGCCGAAATCAGCTGCGACAGCGTGCCGAGCGTGAAGTCGAAGCCGATCGCGCCAGCGCCGCCCGGTAACGGCATGCCGGCAGAAATGCCCACTTCGTTCGACATGGCAAAGCGGTAAGGCGGCGTGAGCACCGGGCCACCGACGTTCAAGGCTTCGACATACCAGGGCCTGGCGCGCGGGTCGTAGTCGCTCGACTGGGTTTGCGCACCGCTGCGCTTGCCATCAGGCGTCTGGAACCACCAGGTCTCGCGCCGCGTCGGCGGTGTGCCGTCGATGGTGCGCACGATAAGCGACTCGCCGTCCGGTGGGTCGTACTGGGTGCGCTGGGCGATCGACAGCGAGTCCGGACGACCGGCATAGACGAAATGGCCGTCGGCATATCCGGCAAAGGCGGCGGTTACCGCAGGATGGCGGTCGAGCAGGGCGATAAGCTGCCGGTGGCGCTCATCGTCGGCGGCCGACCCTTCCTCGGCGTTGAAACTCGGCGCCACGGACAGCGTCTGGCCGACCGAGATCACGGCGCGCAGCCCGTCGGTCAGGAAGCGCTCCACCGCCGTCTCGAGCACGGTCACGCGCTGATCGGCGCTGCGTTTCTCCAGCCCATCGACCGCCTGCCAGCCGAGCCACAACAGCGCTGTGCTGAGCGGCGCCAGGACCAGCGCCATCAACGTCAGGATCGTGATGCTGAACGGAACGGACAGCCTGGGCGATTTCATGTCGGTCGTATCCCGCCCACAGACCTCCAGTGGATGATCATGCCGGCGTTTGCCGGGTGATCGGGACCGGATCGTAGCCGGGCGGATACTTGTGCCAAGGCGCGCCCTTCAGCATCGCTTCGCGCCCGACCTGGAAGAGGTTTTTCATGTACTCCTGGTCGAACGGCTCGCGCAGCTTCCTGGAAAAGCTTTGCGGAATGTAAGTGACATTGTAGTCGATGCCATCGCGGTGGGCGAGAAGGTAAAGCTGGTAGAGGTCGCCGAGGCCTTGCGTGCTGATCAGCGTCGCCACCGCCCGCTCGACGATCTTGAGCGTCCGGCGGTCGACTGTCTCGAAGTCTCCGCCGGGGCGCGAATTGCGGATCACGTAAAGGCTGCGCTTTCGATCTAGGAACGCCTGCCTGCGGCGGGCGTCGCGATGGATGTCGGAAAGCCGACCCGGGCGCGATATCGACGGCGGATAGAGCACCACCTGGGCGACCGTCCCGCCGTCGACATTCATCTCCTGAAAACGCTCGCCACCCGCCTCGAGATCGATCATCACCGGCGGAAACACACCCGGAATCGAAGCCGAAGCCAGAAGGATCCTGGCCATCAGTTCGGCGCGGCGCGGGTGGCTGCTGGCAGCGATGCTGCCCATGTTCCACAGCACGCCCGCCGGAATATCGAGATTGGTCGTTGCCACGATCAGAAGGCGGCCCTTGTCGCTGTATTCGCGTGCGATCGCCGCGACGAACTCCGGCGTGAGCACGCCGCGGATCGTCTGCAGCAGCGGCGTTGAATCGTAGAACGAGTCACTGGTCAGACCGATCAGAAGGCCGCGCGACACCATGATGTCGGCCGTGCTGATGCCGGTATAGAAATGCTCGAGTTGCCGGTCGTATTGCTCGCCCAGGAAGGCGAAGGGCGCGGTCAGAGCTCCGGTGCTGACGCCAGTGACGACCTTGAATTCCGGCCGCGTGCCCCGTTCGCTCCACGCCACGAGCAGTCCGGCGCCGTATGCGCCGTTCGCACCGCCACCCGAGATGGCGAGGAAGTTGGCCGGCCCGACGTCGCTCCTGCCCTCGCGCATGGCCCAGGCTAGCTCCCGATCAAGTGCCTCCGACGCCACGCGACCGAGCAGCACCTCGTCCGATCCGTCGAGCACGATCCGCGTGCCCACCGGCATGCCGTGAAACGACGCCTGGCCGTGCAGCCGCGCCGGCAAGGACGCGAGTCGGCCCGGCGCATCACAGCCGCCGAGCAACCCGGCGGCCGCCCCTGCGCCCAGCCCACCCAACAGGCACCGACGATGCATCCGGCTTCAGTCCGCGACAGGGATGGACCTGCGGTCTATTGCTTGATGGCGGACCACTTGCAGCCGAGGCTCTTTTCCGTGACCGTCAAGGTCTTGGGCGTCGCCGCCAGATCGGCGATCATGTGCAGATTCAGGCGCCCGAGAACGAAATCGCCGGCATAGATGTTTGGCTGGCCGAGCTTCAGCTTGACGTGGATGTTGCCCGGCATGCTCACCTCCGCCTGGCCACTCTTCAGCGTGAATGTATGCTCGCGGGTGAATTGCGGATCGGCCGCGATGCAGCCCTGGATGTTGTTGGGCGCTGCGTTGAGCCAGAATTTGACCTCGCCGTCCTGGGCCAGGACGGCGGCCGGCAGCGCCACGGCAAAAGCGGCAAGAGCGAGATACTTGGCGATGGTCATTGTGCGATCCTTCCGATAGCCGGCCTTCCGATAGTCGGTCGACGCTCTGCCACCTTACATTGGCCGGGATGCGCCGTCAGTCGTCGCGGCGCAACAACCCGTAGGCGAGGCCGGCGATCGCGCCACCCAGCAGCGGCGCCACCCAGAACAGCCAGAGCTGCGAGAGCGCCGCGCCGCCCACGAACAGTGCCGGCGCCGTGCTGCGCGCCGGGTTCACCGACGTGTTGGTGACCGGAATGCTCACCAGATGGATCAGGGTGAGGGCGAGGCCGATGGCGAGGCCCGCAGCCGCCGGATGCGCCCGCTTGTCGGTGGCGCCCAGGATGACGGTGACGAAGCCGAAGGTCATGACGACTTCGATGACGAGGGCCGACACCAGGCCATATTTGCCAGGTGATTGCGCGTCGTAGCCGTTGGTCGCGAAGCCGCCGATATCGGCCCCCGCCTTGCCCGTGGCGATGACGTAGAGGATTGCCGCCCCCGCGATGCCACCCAGCACCTGCGCCGCCACATAGTGCAGGACTTCGCCTTTGGGAAAGCGGCCGGCGACGGCGAGGCCAACGGTTACCGCCGGATTGAAATGACCGCCCGAGACCGGCCCGACGGCGTAGATCATCGTCAGCACGGTGAGGCCGAAGGCCAGCGCCACGCCGGCGAAGCCAATACCGAGCTGGGGAAAGGCGGCCGCAAGGACCGCGCTGCCGCAGCCGCCCAGCACGAGCCACGCAGTGCCGAGAAACTCGGCATAGAGACGATTGGCGATCGGCATGGCGGCTCCCCCTTGCAGTTAAACCGAGTCTACTCCGACGTGGCCCGGCTGGCTGTGCCCCTGCGGGGTGGTCTGCATGCGTTTTTTTGCACATCGGTGGATCGTCAACCGCCGCTCACTTCTTGCGCTGCGGGTAGATCGTCTCGCCGCGCCTGAGCATCGCCACGAAGGTCGCGATCTTCTTCGTCCGCCCCGCCTCGGTCTTCATGTTGCTGGTGCGGAAGGCGAGCGCAAAGCGATTCTGTGCGCTCAGTTTTTCCAGCATCGCCCGGGCCTCGGGCTCGGCATCGATGGCGGCCTGGAGATCGCCCGGGATCTTCGTGTCCTTGCTCTTGTAGGCGCGGGCCCAGCGCCCGTCGGCCTTGGCCGCATCGACCTGCGCCAGCCCGTGCCCGGTCATCCGGCCTTCCTTGATCAGCCTGGCAACGTTGTCGACATTGATCTGGCTCCAGACACTCTTGCGGCCGCGCGGCGTGTAGCGCTGCAGATAGCTCCTGTCGTCGAATCCCTTGCGCAGCCCGTCGATCCAGCCCCAGCAGAGCACGACATCGATGGCTTCCTTTGGTGTGATCGACTTCAGCCCCGAATCCACCTTGTGGATCTTGATCCAGAGCTCATCGGCCTTGTCGCGATGCTTGCCGAGCCATCGGTAGAAGCTCGCGGCGTTGGCGAACTCGCGGACCTTGGCCGGATCGACCTTGACGGGCCCCATCAACACACCCGGTAGCGCGCGGCCATGTCGGGATCGAACTCGACGCTGAAGCCCGCCCCTTCAGGCGGCAAGCGGAAATACTCATGAGCCGCCAAGGGGCCGCCGAAGGCCTTCTCAGGTTCGAACGCCTGTTCGAGTCCGATGAAGGTGAGACGCTCGATCAAGGACACGCATCATTATGTAGACGCCCATACTCGGCATCAATTGTGGAACCTGTTATCATTCCAGAAAAGGGGCTGCAGATTCCGCCACACTTCCTTCATCGCTGGCGCTGGTTGGCGTTGCCGTGCATGTGCGTCGCCTTCCTCGGACTGCTTGCCGGCTGCAAGCAGGATGCGATTGCGCAGCGGCCGCTCACGCGGGTCAAGGCAACCACCGCCGAACTCGTCGATTTTGCACCCGCCATCACCCTCACCGGCATCATCGCGGCCCAGGTCGAGACCGAGCTTTCCTTCAGAATCAGCGGCAAGATCAGTGAACGCCTGGTGAATGTCGGCGATCCTGTCGTCCGCGACCAGGTGCTGGCCCGCCTCGATCCTGTCGAGCAGCAAGCCGAACTCGACTCGGCCAAGGCGGGCGTGCAGTCGGCGCAAGCCCAGCTCCAGCAGGCCACCGCCAGCTTCGACCGCCAGAAGAACCTCCTCGCCACCGGCAACACTACCCGCCGCGACCACGACCAGGCCGAGGCCGCCCTGCGGTCGGCGCAGGCGCAGCTCGACCAGGCCCGCGCCCAGCTCGCGTCGGCCGAGGACCAGCTCTCCTACACCGTGCTGCGCGCCGACGCCGACGGCATCGTCACCGCCCGCAGCGCGGAGGCCGGCCAGGTCGTGGCACAGGCGCAGTCCATCTTTACCGTGGCACGCAACGGCGCCCGCGACGCGGTGTTCAACGTTCACGAATGGGCGTTGGCGAATCTCGCCACGGACAAGGGCCTCCCAATTTCCTTGGTGTCCAATCCCGCCGTCTCCACCATCGGCGACGTGCGCGAGATCTCGCCGGCGATCAATCCCAGCACGATGACCATCACGGTCAAGATCGGACTGCGCGAGACGCCACCGGGAATGAACCTGGGCGCCATCGCCAACGGCGTCGGCGCCATGAAGCTGCGCAAGGTCTTCCTGCTGCCCTGGGGCGCGCTGTTCGAGATCGACGGCGCGCCGGCGGTATGGCTGGTCGACCCGAGCAACAACACGGTGTCACTGAAGCCGATCACCGTCGACCGCTACATCCGCGGCGTCATCGCGGTGACGGACGGACTTGAGAACGGCCAGCGCGTGGTCACCGCCGGCGTGCAGCTGCTGCGACCGGGACAGAAGGTCGAGATCGCGGCGGAGACCAAGCCATGAGACGCCAGGGTGCCGGCCTGCTGGGCATCGCCCTGCTCGCGTTGCTTGGCGCCTGCCGGCAGGACCGGCAAGCCGAGGCCGCCCCGCCCGTCCGGCCCGTCCTCTCGGTCAAGGCGGAGATCAACAAGACCGAGATCTTGGGGCCGTTCGTCGGCAGTATCCAGCCACGCTACAGCACGGATGTCGGCTTCCGTGTCTTCGGCCGCATGGTGGCGCGGTTCGTTGATGTCGGCGCCATCGTCAAGAAGGGCGACGACATCGCCACCCTCGATCCGTCCGTGCAACTCATCCTGGTGCGCAACGCCGAAGCCGTGCTGGCCAATGCCGAGGCGCAGTATGCCAACGCCGAGGCTGAGGAGAAGCGCCAGCGGCCGCTGGTGGAACGCAACATCACGCCGCAGGCGCAGTTCGACGTGATCGTGCAGAATCGCGATACCGCCGCCGCCAACCTCATACGTGCCAAGGCGTCACTGCGCCGGGCGCAGGACGTGCTTTCCTTCACCCAGATCCATGCCGACTTCGACGGCGTCGTCACCGGCCGCTACGCCGAGCCCGGCCAAGTGGTCAATCCCGGCCAGAAGATCGTCACCATCGCCCGGCCGGAAATCCGGGAAGCCGTGTTCTCCGTCACCAGCGACCTCGCTGACATCCTGGCCAACCGCAACGACTTCGAAATGCAGGTGCGGCTCGATCCCGCGACGGCGATGAAGGCGGCGGCCGTGCGCGGCGTCGATCCGGCGGCTGACCCGACCACGCGCACGCGTACCATCTACCTGACCTTGAACGATCCCGTACCGGCCTTCCGCCTCGGCGTCACGGTGTACGTGACCCTGCAGAAGCCGATATCGCCGCGGATCGACCTGCCGGCCGCGGCGCTGCTGGAGACGGACGCGAAGACCCGGGTGTGGGTGGTCGAGAAGAGGCCCTCCGGCGCGGACGCCACCGTCTCTCTGCGCGACGTCACCGTCACGAGTCGCACGGCCGAGACGATCACCGTCGCCTCGGGCCTGTCGGCTGGCGAGCGCGTGGTCACTGCCGGCATCCACAGCCTGAAACTAGGACAGGCCGTGAAGCTCCCGAGCGAGGCCCTCAAGTGAACAGGTTCAATCTCTCGGAGTGGGCGCTCGGCCACCGCTCGTTCGTCTGGTACCTGATGCTGGCGATCGTCGCGGCGGGCGCCTTCTCCTACCTGCGGCTCGGCCGCGAGGAAGATCCCTCCTTCGCCATCAAGACGATGATCGTGCAGGCAAGCTGGCCCGGCGCCACGGTCGAGGAGATGACGAATCAGGTCACCGACCGCATCGAGCGAAAACTGCAGGAGCTGAACACGCTCGACTTCACGAAGAGCTACAGCACGTCTGGACAGACGACCGTCTTCGTCAACCTCAAGGACACGACGCCCGGCCGCGACATCAAGGCGATCTGGCTCGACGTGCGCGCCAAGATCAACGACATCCGCTCCGACCTGCCGACCAACGTGCAGGGGCCGTTCTTCAACGACCAGTTCGGCGACGTGTTCGGCAACATCTACGCCCTGACAGCCGACGGTCTCTCCTTCCGCCAGCTCCGCGACTATGCCGAGCAGGCGAGGACCCAGGTCCTGAAGATTCCCGGGGCCGGACGTGTCGAGCTGCTGGGCGTGCAGGACGAGGTCATCTATCTCAACTTCTCGACCCAGCACATCGCGGGTCTCGGAGTCGACCAGCAGGCCGTCCTGCAGAGCCTGCAGGCGCAGAACGCAATCGCGCCATCGGGCACCGTGCAGGCCGGCGCCGAGACGGTCAGCCTGCGGGTGACGGGCCAGTTCACCTCGGAGGACAGCCTTCGCGCCGTCAACATCCGCGTCAACGACCGCTTCTTCCGGCTCATCGACGTCGCCACCGTGACGCGCGGCTATGTCGACCCGCCGCAGCCGATGTTTCGCTTCAACGGCCAGCCGGCGATCGGCATCGCCGTCGGCATGAAGGCCAACGGCAACGTCATCCAGTTCGGCGAGGACCTGAAGACACGCATGCGGCAGATCGTGTCGGAGCTGCCGATCGGCGTCGGCGTCCACCTCGTGTCGAATCAGCCGGCCGTGGTCGAGGAGGCGGTCGGCGGCTTCACGCAGGCGCTGTTCGAGGCCGTGGTCATCGTGCTCGCGGTCAGCTTCCTCAGCCTCGGCCTGCGCGCCGGGCTGGTCGTGGCCATCGCCATCCCGTTGGTCCTGGCCGGCACTTTCGTCTTCATGGAATATTCCGGCATCACCCTGCAGCGCATCTCGCTCGGCGCGCTGATCATCGCGCTCGGCCTGCTGGTTGACGACGCCATGATCTCGGTCGAGATGATGGTGGCACGGCGCGAGGCGGGCGATTCGCTCGAGAAGTCAGCGACCTTCGCCTATACCTCGACCGCCTTCCCCATGCTGACCGGCACGCTGGTGACGGTCGCGGGCTTCGTGCCGATCGGGCTGAACGGCAGCTCGGCCGGCGAATACACCTTTACGCTGTTCGCCGTGATAGCGGCCGCCCTGCTGATCTCCTGGGTAGTGGCCGTGCTGTTCACCCCGCTGCTCGGCGTCAGCCTGCTGCCCCGCGCAGCCGCGAAGCAGGACGAAGCGAAGCCGTCACGGCTGAAGGCGGGGTTTTCGCGCCTGCTGGTGCTGGCGATGCGCTGGCGGTGGCTGACCATCGGCGTGACGGCGGTCCTGTTCGCCCTCTCGGTCGTGGGCCTCGGCCTGGTCCAGAACCAGTTCTTTCCGACGGCCGACCGGCCCGAGCTGCTGGTCGACATGACCTTGCCGCAGGACAGTTCGATCGCCGAGACCAAGAAGCAGATGGACCGTCTGGAAAAGGCGCTGCCCGGCGACAAGGACATCGTGCGCTGGAGTTCCTATGTCGGCCGCGGCGCCGTCCGCTTCTACCTGCCGCTCGACGAGCAACTCGGCAATCCCTTCTTCGGCCAGGTCGTGATCGTGACCACCGATGTCGCGGCGCGCGACCGGGTGGCCGAGCGCCTGCGCAAGCTCCTGCGCGAGGACTTCGTCGGCATCGACGGCTTCGTCCATCCGCTCGACCTCGGACCGCCGGTCGGCCGGCCGATCCAGTACAGAATCGGCGGACCCGACATCCAGACCGTGCGCCGCCTGACGCAGGAGTTCGCCAGCGTGGTCGCCGCCAACCCGAACGTCGGCGGCATCGTCTACGACTGGAACGAGCCCGGGAAAGTCCTGAAGATCCGCGTCGACCAGAATCGCGCCCGCCAGCTCGGCATCAGCTCGCAGGATATCGCCACCATGCTGAACAACGTGGTCGGCGGCTCGTCGATCACGCAGATGTACGACAGCATCTACCTGATCAACGTCGTAGGCCGGGCCGAGCGCGCCGAGCGCGTGGCGCTGGAGACCTTCCAGGGCCTGCAGCTCGCCGGCCGCAACGGCCAGCCCATCCCGCTGTTCGCCATTGCCGACATACGGTTCGAGCTCGAACAGCCGATCGTCTGGCGGCGCGACCGCCAGCCCACCATCACGCTGCAGGCAGGTGTGCTGGGTGGCCTGCAACCCGCGACGATCGTCGACCAGCTGAAACCCGCCGTCGCTAAGTTCGCGGCCGCACTGCCGGCCGACTACAGCATCGCTATCGGCGGCACGGTCGAGGAGAGCGCCAAGGGTGAGCAGCCGATCGCCGATGTCGTGCCGCTGATGCTGTTCCTGATGGCAACGGTGCTGATGATACAGCTCCAGAGCTTCCAGAAGCTCTTCCTGGTCGTGAGCGTGGCGCCACTCGGGCTGATCGGCGTCGTGGCCGCACTGCTGGCGACCGACCAGCCCATGGGCTTCGTGGCGATCCTGGGGGTGCTGGCGCTGATCGGCATCATCATCCGCAACTCGGTGATCCTGGTGGCGCAGATCGACGAGTTCCTGGCCGAGGGGCTGGCGCCGTGGAACGCCGTGGTCGAGGCGACGACCCATCGCCTGCGCCCGATCCTGCTGACCGCAGCCGCCGCCAGCCTCGGCATGATCCCGATCGCCCGCGAGGTGTTCTGGGGTCCGATGGCCTATGCCATGATCGGCGGCATCATCGTCGCCACCCTGCTCACGCTCCTGTTCCTGCCGGCGCTCTACGCCGCCTGGTACCGCCTCAAGGAACCGACCTGACGCGCACCATGGCCGCAGGCGCCGATCCCGCGCTATGGTCATGACATGAGCTACGACGCGCCTTTCGCCGGCCTCAAGGTGATCGACCTCAGCCAGGGCATTGCCGGGCCCTACTGCGCCATGCTGCTGGCGCAGCACGGCGCCCAGGTGATCAAGGTCGAGAGCATCGGCGAGGGCGACTGGGCCCGCGCGCTCGGCGTCCGCTACGGCAGCCACACGGCCTTCTCGATCATCGGCAATCTCGGCAAGCGCAGCATCGCCATCGACCTCAAGACCGAGGCCGGCAAGCAGGTGCTGTGGCGCCTGTTCGACGGCGCCGACGTCTTCCTCGAAGGTTTCAGGCCCGGCGTCATCCGCCGGCTGGGTTTCGACTATGAAGCCGTTTCCGCCCGCGTGCCGCGTCTGCTCTATCTCTCAATCTCGGGCTTCGGCCAGACCGGGCCGCTGGCCGAGCGGCCGGCCATGGACCCGGTGCTGCAGGCCTATACCGGCCTGATGTCGGAGAACCGCGGTGACGACGGCATCCCGCATCGCGTGCCGGTGATCGTGGCCGACATGTCGACGGCGCTCTATGCCTACCAGGCGCTCGCCTCCGCGCTCTACGCCCGACGCGACGAGACGCACGGCCGCTACATCGACGTCAGCCTGATGCAGGGCGTCACCGCGCTGCAGGCGATCCGGCTCATGGCCTGCCATCTCGAGGGCGGCACGATGAAGCCGGGCGGCGTGCCCGGCGGCGTCTTCCAGACGGCCGACGGCTGGATGTCGATCCTGGCCATCAACGACCGCGACTGGAAGAACCTCTGTGCCGCCATGGACATGCCCGCGCTGGCAGCCGATCCGCGCTTCGCGGGTCCGGCGGCGCGGCTCGCCAACGAGGCCGCTCTCTATGCCATCGTGCGCCCGGCGATCGCGGCCCGGCCCTGCGCCGAGTGGGCCCGGCGCCTGACCGATGGCCGCATCATGCACGAGCGGCTGAACAGCTACGCCGAGTTCCTCGCCCAGCCGCACGTGCGCGAGACCGGCCTGATCCACTGGCTCGAACAGGCGGGCGTGCCGCAGCCGGTACCCGTGCCGGCGCTGCCCGGCACGCTGCCGCCCGCCGCCGACACGCCCAGGGCCGTGGCGCCGCTGCCGGGCCAGCACAGCCAGGCGATCCTGGCCGAGCACGGTTTTACGCCGCCCGAGATCGCGGCCCTCCTGGCCGATGGCGCAGTCGCCGCTTCCTCATGACGATCAGCCGGCTCGACCCCACTCAGTACGTCACCACGCCCTGGCGGAACGGCGGCGGCGCCACCGTCGACATTGCCGTCGCGACCGACAGGGACGGCGACGTCTGGCGCTTCGGCCGCACGCCCATCGTGGCCCCCGGTCCCTTCTCCGACTACCGCGGCTTCGACCGCGTGCAGGTGCTGGTGGCCGGCAGCGGCCTGGTGCTGAAGACGCCCGACGGCGAGATCGATGTCCGCCAGCCGTTCCGGCCGGTGCGCTTCGCCGGCGAGACGCCGGTCACGAGTCGTCTCGAGGCGGGCCCAGTCGAGGTGGTGAACCTCATCGGCAATCGCGCCAAGGTGCGGATCGACCTCAGGGTTCTCGACGAGGACCGCTCGCTCCGGCTCGGGCCGGGCACGCACATCGTCTACAACCCATTGGGCGAGAGCGCGCTCGACGTCGGTGGCACACGCCATGTCCTGGCGGGCGATCACGGCTTGCGCCTCGAGACGACCGACGCCACGGTCCTCGCCGGCCACGGCGGCTGCCTGCTGGTCGCCAGCATCGTCTAGAGTCCACTCGAGGAGCGTTTCATGCGTATTGCAATCGTAGGCGCGGGCGGCATCGGCGGCGGCTATGGCGCAGCCCTCGCCAAGGCGGGCGCCGATGTCACCTTCATCGCGCGCGGCGCGCACCTGGCCGCCATGAAGAGCAAGGGCCTCAGGGTCGAAGGCGGCCGGGGCGAGACCCATGTGTCTCCCGCGCAGGCCACCGACGATCCCAAGACGGTCGGTCCGGTCGACTTCGTGCTGTTCTGCGTCAAACTGTGGGACGTCGACAGCGCCGGCCAGCAGATCAAGCCCATGGTCGGCAAGGACACCGCCGTGGTCACCCTGCAGAACGGCATCGACGCCCACGAGCGGCTGATCCCGATCCTGGGCAAGCAGGCGGTGATGCCAGGCGTCGCCAACATCAGCGCCACCATCGCCGAGCCCGGCGTGATCCGCCAGACCGGCACGGTGATGCGCATGGTGTTCGGCGAACTCGATGGCGCCAGGAGCGCGCGTGGCCAGGCGCTGGCCACCGCCTGCGCCAGGGCAGGCATCGACGGCGTCTTCAGCGAGGCGATCCTGACCGAGCTCTGGATGAAGTTCATCCTGCTCGCCTCCAACGCCAGCATGATGGCGCTCGCCCGCCTGCCGATCGGCCATCTGCGCGACGACCCCGACATCGCGCCCTACTTCATCGCCGCCTACGAGGAAGTGGTGGCCGTCGGCCGCGCCTCCGGCATCGCGCTGCCGGCCGACGCCGTGGACCGCACGCTCAACTTCAACCGCAACGCGCCGGCGCATCTCATGGCCTCGATGGGCGCCGATCTCTTGCGCGGCAACCGCATCGAACTGCCGTGGCTCAGCGGCAAGGTGATCGAGCTCGGCCGCAAACATGGCGTGCCGACACCCACCCATGCCTTGCTGTATGCCATGCTGAAACCCTACATCATGGGCACGCCCACCTGAGGTTCCGACCATGCGTATCGTCCTTGCCGTCCTCTGCCTCCTCGCCGGCCTCGGCAGCGCCGCCGCGGCCGATCTGAAACTGCTGACCGCCGGTGCCTACAAGCCGGTGGCGCTGGAGCTGGTGCCCGAGTTCGAGAAGCGCACCGGCCACAAGGTCACGGTCGAGAACGACACGGCGGGCGGGCTCGCGCGCCGCGTCGCTGCCGGCGAATACTTCGACGTGGTCGTCATGCCGCCCGCACGGTTGGGCCCGCTGCTCGGCAGCAAGATCGTCGAGAGCAGCGCCAAGGTGCTGGCACGCGTCGGCATCGGCGTCGCCGTCAAGCAGGGCGCGCCGCTGCCCGACATTTCCAGCGTCGAGGCCTTCAAGAAGACGCTGCTGGCGGCCCGCGCCATCGCCTACACCGATCCGGCGTCGGGCGGCACGGCCGGCACCTATCTTGCCCATCTGTTCGAAAAGATGGGCATCGCCGCCGAGTTGAAACCCAAGACTGTCCTGGTGAAGGGCGGGTACTCGGCCGAGAAGATCGTGACCGGCGAGGCCGAGATCGCCCTGCAGCCGACGAGCGAGCTCCTGGCCGTGCCGGGCACGACGCTGGTGGGGCCCATCCCGCTCGAGGTCCAGCACTACATCGCCTATTCGGGCGGTGTCTCCGCCGCCTCGCGCAACCCCGCCGCCGCCGACGCGCTGCTGCTGATGCTGGCCGATCCTTCCAACCTGCCGGTACTCAAGAAGAAGGGCATGGCCGAGCCCTAGACCATGAACGAAGCACCGATTCCGGCACCGCCGATCGAGGCCGAGCGCTGGTTCAACACCGACAGGCCGCTGGCGCTCGACATGTTTCGCGGCAAGGTCGTGGTGCTGCATGCCTTCCAGATGCTTTGTCCCGGCTGCGTCGCCCATGCCGTCCCACAGGCGCGGCGCCTGCACGAGATCGCCAAGGGTCTCGACGATCTCGTGGTGCTGGGCCTCCACACCGTCTTCGAGCATCACGCGGCCATGACGCCAGTCTCACTGGAAGCCTTCCTGCACGAGTATGGCCTGAAAATGCCGGTCGCCGTCGACCGCCCCTCACCGGACGGTCCCGTTCCGCTCACGATGGCTGCCTACGGCTTCAAGGGGACGCCCTCGACCGTCGTCATCGACCGCGCGGGGCGCATTGTGCACCTGACCTTCGGCGCCGAGGACGACCTCGTCCTCGGCCTGGTGTTGGGCAGCCTGCTCAACCGGAAGGTCCGGGACGAACCCTGAGTGGACCATTTCGTGGCACACCTCGTTGTGCCACGCGGTGTGCCGCTGCCTGTGCCAAAAACCGCAATCAACGGTATGGTCTAAAAGAGCAATCTCGCCCCGACGAACTGTGCCACCGGCGATGACTGCCCGTCGTCATCGGTGTCCCCCGGCGGTTACAGAAAATGGACCATTCGTGGACCATAAAAAACGCCCGGAGGCGAAGCCTTCGGGCGGTGCTGGCAGTGCTGGCGAAACATCGCCAATCTACCTGAAAATATACGCCAAACCTGCTGAACCTGCAAATCCGTGTTAGCGATATTTGGGCAATGGACCGCGCTTTTTCCGGTTCGGCCGTTCCCACACAACCCCGGGAAAGCCTTTCAGGGGAACCAGCGGTTCGCCGAGATATGTCCAGTCCTGCAGCTGGTCGATCGCAATGTGGTAGCGCGGCTCCCGGCCCGTGCGGGTCGTGAACAGCGCGCGCGGAACATTGACCATGTGCGCCGACCGGGCGCGCTCATAGGCGAGCGGCGTGCCGCAGCGGGCGCAAAAGCTTCTCGTCGTCCCGGTGGTCTCGTCGGCAAAGCGCGTGATCTCGTCCGCCCCTCTGGTGACGCGAAAGCGCTTGCGCCAGCTGCCGACATAGGTCGCATAGGCGGCACCGTGCGCCCGCCGCGTCGCGCTGGAATGATCGTGCCAAGCCCATCGCGCCGGAGTCCCGATCTCGATTTCCACCGCGCCGCAAAGACACTGGCCCACGGCCGATGCTTCAGGATCCGGCCGGGGTTTCGCCGCAATTGTCGGTTTGCGCACGTTGGACCTCACCGTTGGACTTCACCTGTTCTAGCGGCCGGCCTTCAGCTCCTTGAGCGCATCGGTCCAGGCGCCGATCGTGTGGTCGATGTCGGCCCGGGTGTGGGCCACGCTCACATAGTACTTGCTCTCGCCCTTCATGATGCCGCGCGCGCGCAGAAGCTGGTTGAAGCGCTTCAGGATCGCGGTGTCGGCCTTGAGCGTGTCGCGATAGTCCTTGATCGGCTGGTCGGTGAAGAGGATGTCGAACAGCGGCGGCTCGCCGATCACCTGCGCCCTGAAGCCGGCCGACTTCAGGAGCTCCTGCAGCGTGCCCATCAGCTCGCGACCGGTAGCGAAGACCTTGTCGTAGGTGCCGGGCTGCTTCAGCACGTCGAGCGTCGCGAGACCGGCGACGGAAGCCACAGGATTGCCCGAGAGCGTGCCGACCTGGAAGATGAAATCCTCATCGTTCATGGTGATGCGGTCGAAATGAGCCATGATGTCGGCGCGGCCGGCAATGGCCGCCAGGGCGAAACCGCCGCCCACGATCTTGCCGAGCGTGCAGAGATCGGGCGTCACGCCGTAATATTCCTGGGCGCCGCCATAGGCGAAGCGGAAGCCGGTCACGACCTCGTCGAAGATCAGCGGAATACCGTGCTCGGCGGTCACTTCCCGCAGCGCCTGCAGGAAGCCGGGCTTGGGCGGAATCAGGCGCTGGAACGGCTCGACGATGACGCCCGCCAGCTCGTCCTTCTGTTCCTCGATCAGGCTCTTCACCATGTCGATGTCGTTGAAGGCCGCGACCACCATCTCGTCCACGACGGATTTCGGAATGCCCGCCGAATCGACGGAGCCGCGCGGAAAATTGCCGGGGTTCTTGGGCGCGAGCGAGACCAGCGCATAGTCGCTCATGCCGTGATAGCCGCCCTCGAACTTCAGGATCTTGTCGCGCTTGCGGAAGGCCCGCGCCGCCCGCATGGCGTAGAGGTCGGCCTCGGTGCCAGAGCAGACGAAGCGCACCTGGTCGGCACAAGGCACCGCGTCGACGATCGCCGCTGCGAGCGCGATGCCATGGCGGTTGTTGCCGAAGAAGGTCGTGCCGAACGGCACCTGCGCCTGCACCGCCGCCGTGACGTCGGGATGGGCATGGCCCACGAACATCGGCCCCGAGCCCAGCAGGAAGTCGACGTATTCGCGGCCGGCCTCGTCCCAGATCCGCCCGCCCTTGCCCTCTTTCAGGATCACCTCGGCCGGCATGTTGCCGAAGCTGCCGCCCGGCAGCACGCGCCTGGCGGCTTCGACGAGATCGTTGGTGGGATCGACGGGAGTCTGGATGTTCATCGGAACCTCATAGGAGCGCGCCACTCCAGTGGCGCTCTTCTCATGGTGTGGACCCTATGAGCGCCACTGGAGTGGCGCGCTCCACGGATTACTCGATCGGCACGAAGATGGAATGGCGGAGCTTGCCCTCGATGGCCTTCGAGCAGTGGCCCTTGCCGTGCGTGTCCTCGACCAGGATGACTTCGCCGGCGCCGATGATCCGGGTTTCGCCGTCGCTCGCCTGGATGCTGACGCCGGCATCGAGATTGATGATGTATTGCCGGCGTGGTGCCGGATGCCATTCGTAGTCGTAGGTGCCGGGCGTCTCACGGAAGATGATTCCGGTCGCGGGCAGCGTCGCCGAGGTCTTGCCGCCGCGGCCTTCGTTCTTCCATTCGACTTCGATATCACGGAAGTGAGTTTCGCCTTTTGCGTCGACATATAGGTTATGGATGCGCATGAATTTTTCTCCCGCTGGACGTTTCCGGCCCAGAGCTTAGAACGAAAGCATGCTCAGGAAACCCATCGAGGCCGCCCTTTTCGACATGGACGGTCTGCTGCTCGACACGGAAGCGCTCTACATCCAGGCCATGCAGACGGCGGCGCGGCGGCTCGATCTCGACATGCCGCTCGCCCTCTGCCACGCGATGGTCGGTGTGCCCGGCCGCGAATGCAACCTGATGATCCAGGCGTTCTACGGCGAGGGCTTCAGCATCGAGACCTTCCGCGGCCACTTCTCCACCAACATCCGGGAATTGCTCGACGAGCGCATCCCGGTGAAAGCCGGCGCGATCGAGCTGCTCGATTTCCTGGAAGCGCGCGGCGTGCCCTGCGCGGTCGCCACCTCGGCCGGGCGCACCACCGCTGAGCACCATCTCGCCCGCGCCGGGCTTCTCGGCCGCTTCCAGGCGCTGGCAACGCGCGACGATGTCACCCACGCCAAGCCTGAACCCGACGTCTATCTCGAGGCGGCCCGGCGTCTGGGGGTCGCGCCCGAGCGCTGCATCGCCTTCGAGGATTCCAATGTCGGCCTCACCGCCGCCCACGCCGCCGGCACCATGGCCTTCTTCGTGCCCGACATCGTGGCGCCGCACCCCGAGGTCCGCAGCAAGGCCGTGCGCGTGCTGGGCGACCTGCACGAGGCACTGAAGCTGCTGCGGGGCGAACTCTAGAACCTCTTCGCTGGGAGCGCGCGGGACGCGCGGTCCGGAAGAGTCTAAAACTTCTCGACCCACGGCCTGACCTCGACCTCCCAGCTCCAGGCGCTGCGGTGCTGCTGCAACGTGGCCCAGTAGGTCTCGGCGATGGCGTCGGGATCGAGCAGGCTGTCGGGATTGTCGGCCGGCACCGGCCGCGCGGCACTCCTGATGCCGCCGTCGATCACGAAGTGCGCGACATGGATGCCCTTGGGCGCAAGCTCGCGCGCCATCGATTGCGCCAGGCCGCGCAGCGCGAACTTGCCCATGGCGAAGGTGGCCGAGAGGGCGAAGCCTTTTACCCCGGCCGTGGCGCCCGACAGCAGGATCGCCCCGTGCCCATGCGGCAGCATCCGCTTCGCCGCCTGCTGCGAGACCAGGAAGGCACCGAAGGCGCTGATCTCGATGGCGCGTTTGACGTCGTCGGGCGACAGGTCGACCAGCGGACCCCTCACCCGGTTGCTGGCGTTGTAGACGACGACGTCGGGCGTCCGGCCCTTGGCGTCGAGCGCCTCGAACAGGGCGGCAACCTCCCTCGGATCGGCGGCATTGCAGGCATGGGTGGAAGCGCCGGTCTCCTTGGCCAGTGCCGCCAGCTTGTCGGTCTGACGCGCGGCCAGCGCGACGGCGAGGCCGTTGCCGGCAAACAGGCGCGCCAGCGAGGCGCTGAGCCCCGGGCCGGTCCCGACGATCAGCGCAGAGCGGTATTTCGGTCTTTCCATGGGGGTCCCCTCGTTGCCCGGGATTCCACGCAGGTATACGCTGGATGGCAATAGGGAAAGGAAAACGCCATGGACCAGGCACAGCCTGTCGGCCGCATCGACGTCATCTCGGACGCGATCTGTCCCTGGTGCTACATCGGCAAGCGCCAGCTCGAGCGCGCGCTCGATCTCCTGGCCAGCAAGCACTGCGCCGTCACCGTCGCCTGGCATCCCTTCCAGCTCAATCCCGAGATGCCGCCCGAAGGCGTCGAGCGCAAGCAGTACCGGATCGCCAAGTTCGGCAGCCTCGAGCGCTCGCAGCAGCTCGACCAGCGCATCACCGAGACGGCGGCCACCGTCGGCCTCGAATTCCATCTCGACCGCATCACGCGCACGCCCAACACCGTGAACGCGCACCGGTTGATCCGGCTGGCCGGCCAGAAGGGCGTGCAGGACGGCGTCGTCGAGGCGCTGTTCGAGGGCTATTTCTGCAACGGCGCCGACATCGGCGACACGCAGGTCCTGGCCACCATCGGCGCCGAGGGCGGCCTCGACCGCGACGCGGTGCTGGCGATGCTGGCCGGCGACGAGGGCCGGAAGGAAGTGCTGGCGGGCGACCAGATGGCACGCAACGCCGGCATCCAGGGCGTTCCGAGCTTCGCCCTGCAGGGCCATGTCCTGTTCTCCGGCGCCGTGCCGGCCGAGGAGATGGCGCAGTCTTTCACCCGCGCCTGGGAAATCCTGAAGAACCGCGCTGCCTAGGGCAGATTCCACTTGAGTTAAATCAGCTCATAGCTGGGAGCGCGCTCTGTGATCGACGCCGCCGCTCAGTTCGCGCCGCGCCCCGTGCTCATGGTGGGCGACGACAGCGGCCCCTTCACCGTCATGACGTAATCCGCCGGACCGCGCCGGCCGGTGTCGATGCCGATCGTGGTGTCGGTGGTCGCCGCCGTCAGGCTGTTGTGGCTGGTGATGAGGGCCACCGTGTTCTGGCCCTGCACCGTATGGTTCTGCAGGCTGAGCGTGCCACCACCGAGGCGAAGCTCGCCGGTGACGGTGCTCTGGTGGTTGATGAAGCCCGCCAGTACCGCCGAGTTGAAGCCCATCTCGCTGCTGAAGATGCTGCCGACGCCGGTGGCGAAGGAGGCAAAGGAGAGCGAGCCCCGGTTGACCGAAGGATAGAGATAGCCGCTCACCTGCCCGCGCCCGACGAGCGAATCGCGGATCGCCTGGGGCGAGTCGCCGCTGCCCTTGAGCTCGATGTTCATGATGCTGATCTTGCCGTCGACCGCCACGCCCAGGTTGTCGTTGCCGAAGCTGTTGGTGCCGGCCGTGCCGCGCATCATCTCTCCCAGGTAGATTCCCTGCAGGCTGCCGGCGAGATCCACCGTCATCGTCTGCCTGGACGCATCGACCGTGCCGGCGAAGTCGACGGCGCCGCCATAGAACTGGCCGGTGAGCTTGGCGATCCTGAAGACGCCGTTCCTGAGGGTGGCCGACAGGTCGGCATAGGTCACCTGGACCGAGCCGACCGAGATGGCGCTGGTGAACAGCGTCAGCGAGGCGTCGAAGGCGCGCAAGGCCGACAGGTCGATGGCCTTGGCCGTGGCCGCGCGCGGGACGGCGACCGGCGCCTGCCCCGACCCCGGCGGCGCAGCCGGCGCCGCAGGGCCGGGCACGCCCGGGGGCGCGCCGCCGGACGAGACGCCCAGCCACTTGTCGAAGTCGAGCGTGCCGGGGATTTTCAGATTGGCCGTGATGTTCGGCCGGGCGCCCAGCGTCGCGTCGATCTTGCCCGACATCGACGTCGCCAACGCCTGGAGAGTGCCCTCGAAGGTCGCGCGATCGGCATTGCCCTTGAAGCTGCCGGCAGCCGAGATCGCCCCGACGCCGGTCTGGTTCCGGCCCGTGGCGACCGACACCAGCCGGCTCGCGTCAGCCGTCTTGAGGTCGAAGGCGGCGAAGTCGAAGCGGAATTTCTCGCCCAGCACCAGGTTGCCGGTGGCGTGGGCGGTGACGCCCAGCATGGTGACGGCGACGTTGCGCAGCGCCAGCGCATCGGCCGTTCCCGCCACGCCGCCACTGGCCGACGCCGCGCCGATCCTGCCGTTCAGGAATTTCGGCAACGCCGCATAGTCGAGCAGCCGGTCGGCATCCGGCAGGTTGGTGTTGAAGGTGACGTCGAAACGCGGCGCCGTGCCGAAATCGCTCACCTGCCCGCGCAGGTCGAACTTGGCACCCAGGAGATCGGCTACCTTGAGGCCGTTCAACTTGAGAAGCCGGCCCTGCATGACCACGTCCGCCTCGACGCCCTTCAGGGGCTGGCCGCGGTAGACGAGGCTGGCGATCCTGGCTTTCAGCCCGAAGCTCGGCGCCGCCGGATCGGCCGGGACGCTGGTGGCCGCAGGCGCCGCCACCGCGGCCGGCGCCGCCGTGGGCAATACCGCGGCCAGGGCCGGTTCGGGCAGATAGCCATCGAGGTCGAAGCGATCGATCTGGACTTGTACCGCGACGCCGATCGGCACGGCCAGGGTGAGGCTGCCGCTGCCGGTCGCGCTCACGCCGTCGAGGGCGAAGGTGGCCTCGCTCACCTGCACCTTGTCGGCTGCCGAGGCTATCTTGCCCTGGGCGCTCAGCGTCTGCAGGCGCGCCGACGGCACGCCCGAAGTGTCGATCGCGAGCCACTTCAGCGTCTCGCGCAGCTTCGGTCCGCTCAGACTGAACTCGCCGTTGGCGGCAGGCTTGGCGGCATCGCCGTTTGCCACCGTGGCCGCCCGCAGGGCCATCTCGCCCGGCAGCACGGCCTGCACGCGGGGAAAAGCGACGACGCCCTTGCGGATGTCGACGGCCACCGACAGGTCGCGGATCGTGCCCTTGCGGTAGAGCAGTTCGGCGACATCGACCGATACCGACACGCCGAGCTCAGGCGGGAAAGGCGAGCGTGCGACGGTCGCGGGTGGCTTGGCTGGCGCCTTGACCGCGGCGGTTTCCGCCGGCGGCTTCAGCATCGCCAGCAGGCCGGGCTTCTCGAGCAGCTCCAGCCACTTCTCGAGATCGACCTTGGCCAGCGCCACGTGGCCGTCGAGCAGCAGCGCGGGCTTGTTCGAGAGAGCGAGCGAGCCTGTCGCGGTCTCGTCGCCAATTCCCATCTTGAAGTCGGTGATGGCGACCCGCTCCGGCGATACCTCGACGCCGCCGTCGAAGGCAAACCGGCCGATGACGGAGGAGTCGAAGGCGGGCTTGTCCTGCCCGGCAACGGTGAGGAGGGCAGAGATGAAATCGGTCAACAGACCCGTGGCGACCGAAAGATGGCCGGCGATCCGCCCGTCCGCGCCGAATCCGGACCAGCGACCGGCGAAGTCCAGCTTGCCGCTGGCGAGTTCCAACTTGACCGCGACGTCGCTGCCCTTGTCGGTACGCTGTCCGACCTTGAGATCGAGCTTCAGGGGAACTCCGTTCACGGTCGCCGTGCCGGCGATGGCGAACGGTCCCTCGAACGAGCCCACTGACGCCTGCGCGCGTACATCCTCTGCCACGGTCGTCCTGCCGGTGCGCGGATCGGTGTAGTTCAGCTTGCCGCGGATGATGGCGAGCCGGCCGATCGCTAGATGGAAGCCGGCGGCCGGCACGCCGGCCGGCTGGGCGGCACCGGCGCCCGGCGTGAATTCCCAGTTGGGCTTTCCGTTGGCGTCGGTCTCGAGCACGATGGTGGGGCGCACGAGGACGAGGGTGCCGACTTCGATCCGTCCCTGCAGCAGGGCCAGCAGCGACGGCCGCACCACCACGCGCCGCACATCGAGCATCTGGGCGCCCTTGGTGCCGACGGCGTTGGCAAAGTGGACCTGGCGAGCAGAAATGCCCGGCGCGGGATACATGGAGAGCTCGATCGGTCCGTCGATCACCAGTTCGCGCCCCGTGGCCTGGCGGACGGCCTCCACCATGGCCGGCTTGAAGACCTCCATGTCGACCAGATACGGCGCGGCGCTCCAGGCAAGCACCGGCACGCCAATGACGGCGGCCGCCCAGACCATCCATTTTCGAATACGCACGGACATAGCCTCTATCAACGCACGAAGGCGCCCAGGGTTCACCGGAACCGCTGCCTGCTTGCGCGAAATTTACCACTTTTGCGCGGCGACCCTGAACCGGCAATCGCTGCTATCCTGCCAGCCGAATAAGGCAACGAGGGGACGGAGATGGGCGACATCGCATTTGGTTTCCAGGCGGCACCCGCCAGCGACGTCCACAAGTCGGACCAGGCGCTCTATCGCGAGGTCATGGACGACTGCGCCCTCGGCCAGAAACTCGGGTTCGACGCCGCCTGGCTGCTCGAACACCATTTCAGCGACTACTATCCGACGCCGAGCCCGCTCCTGTTCATGGCGCATATCGCGGCGGCCTTTCCCGACCTCTCGCTCGGCACCTCGGTGCTGGTGCTGCCGTGGTACCATCCGCTGCGGCTGGCCGAGGAAATCGCCATGCTGAACAGCATGACCCGCGGCACGCTGCATCTCGGCATCGGCCGCGGCACCGCCAAGATGGAGTACGACGCCTACAACGTCGACATGAACGAGGCGCGCGCGCGCTTCGCCGAATGCTACCGCATCGTCGAGAAGGGGCTGGCGGGCGAGCCCTTCACCCACGACGGCCAATTCTGGAAGATCGCGCAGCCGGTCCGCATCCGGCCCGAGCCGGTAGCCAAGAAGGTGCGCTTCTACGGCGCCATCGGCAGCCCGGCGAGCGCCGAGGTGATGGGCGATCTCGGCGTGGCGCCGATCTGCCTCTCGACCTTTCCCGACAAGCTGCTGGCCAGGATCCTGGAGCGCTGGCGCGCACGCGTCGGCAGCGCGGCGCGGGACGCGATCCTGCCGATCTCGGTCAAGCTGTTCATCGCCGACACCGACGAGGAGGCGCGCGCGCTGGGCCGCCGTCACTACCCGCCCTACTTCGACCTGCAATGCACCCACTACGAGTCCGATGCCAACCCGTGGGCCGACATCCCGGAGTACCAGGATTTCAGCCGCATGTTCGCCAACCTGCGCAAGCTCACCGATCCGTCGGAGCTCGGCCCCTTCATGGACTCCAACCTCGTCGGCAGCCCCGAGACCATCTGCCGGCGGATCGACCAACTGGCGGCTCTTGGCTTCAACTACTTCATGGTGTCGTGCGCGACGCCCGGCACGCCGATCGAGTTGCGCCAGAAGATGATGATCCGCTTCGCCAAGGAAGTCTGCCCGCGCTACTCGCAGGCCATGCGGCGGACAGAAGCTGCATGATCCGTGTGTGTTGTATCGTTTGTTTCTTCACTAACGATGTTGCCTGTTCGCCTTCGCCACGGTGCTGGCGCGAATCGGGTGTGCACGAATGGAACTATCGGCAGCCGCGAAGCGTTGTACTGTTAGCTGACGGCATCACGAGCCTGCGCTGGATGTCGAGCGTGTGGGTACAACGAAATGCGTTCGCGGATTCTGATCAGCGGCATGATGGTCGCGATGCTGTGCTCGAGCGGGACGGCGCTCGGCCAGAAGAGTGGCGGCGTGCTCCGCATGTTCCAGCGCGACAATCCCCCGAGCACGTCGATCCACGAGGAGCACACCATCGCGACGGTCGTGCCCTTCATGCCGGTGTTCAACAACCTCGTCCTGTTCCATCAGGGCACCGCCCAGAACAGCGAGCAGACGATCGTTCCCGACCTCGCCGAATCGTGGAGCTGGAGCGACGACGGGACCGAGCTCACGTTCAAGCTGCGGCAGGGCGTGCGGTGGCACGATGGCATGCCCTTCACGGCAGCCGACGTGGAATGCACCTTCGGCCTGCTGACCGGCCGCGTCCGCGACAAGCTGCGCCGCAATCCGCGCGCGGCGTGGTACCGCAACATCAACTACGTTCACAGCAGCAGCGACCACGAGGTCACGATCTACCTCAACCGGCCGCAACCGTCGCTTCTCTCGCTGCTCGCATCGGGCTTCTCGCCGATCTACCCCTGCCACGTCCCGACCGCCCAGATGCGGACGCGGCCGGTCGGCACCGGACCGTTCAAGTTCGACTCGTTCGTGCAGTTCGAGCGCGTCAAGCTGGTGCGCAATACGGACTACTGGAAGCCGGGTCGGCCCTATCTCGACGGCATCGAGTTCACCATCGTCACCAGCTCCCGAACGGCGCTGCTGAGCTTCCTCGCCGGCCGCTTCGACATCACTTTCCCCTGGGAGGTGACGGTCCCGCAGCTCCGTGAAGCGCGGCGGCCTTCGTCGAAGGCGATATGCGAGACCACGTCGATGAACAGCAACACCAACCTGCTGGTCAATCGCGACGCCGCGCCCTTCGACAATCCGGACATCCGCCGGGCGCTCACTCTGGCGCTCGACCGCAAAGCCTTCATTGCCGCCCTCAGCGAAGGCGAGGGCGAGATCGGCGGCAGCCTCCAGCCACTGGGTGACGGCCTGTGGGGGATCCCGCCCGACCGGCTGGCGGCGATCGACGGCTACGGGCCCGACGTCGCGGAGAACCGCGAGCAGGCGCGCGCGCTCATGGCCAAGGCGGGCTACAGCCACGATCGGCGCCTGGAGATGAAAGTCGCGACGCGCGGCATCGCGCTCTACAAGAGTCCGTCGCAGGTGCTGATCGACCAGCTCAAGGAGATTCATATCAACGCCACGCTCGACGTCGTCGAGACGTCGCACTGGTTCACCCGGCTCAATCGCAAGGACTACTCGATCGCCGTCAACACCACCGGCAACGGCGTCGACGATCCCGACCAGGCCTTCTACGAGAATTTCTCGTGCCGGTCGGAACGCAACGGCAGCGGCTACTGCAACCCCCAGATCGAACGGCTGTTCGACATCCAGTCGGCCGAGTCCGACTTCGAGAAGCGCCGCGAGCTGGTCCGGGACATCGACTCGAGGCTTCTGGCTGACGGCGCGCGACCGCCGCTCATGTGGACCCGCGCCGCGACCTGCTGGCAGCCCTACGTCAAGGGCTACGTCTCCCACGTCAACAGCACGTACAACGGCTTCCGGTTCGAGGACATCTGGCTCGACAAGCCCTGAAGCGGCAACTTCAGCCGCCCCCTGACGCCCGCCGCAGCTTCTGGATCGTCTCGTCGAGCGTCGACAGGAAGCGCGAGCGGTCGCGCGGGCTCATCGGCTTTGGGCCGCCTGTCATCTCGCCCATGGCGCGCAGGTTGGACATCAGCTCGCGGCTGGCCATCGCCATGCCGATCGACGAGGTGGTGAAGGCCACGCCCGTCGAGCCGATCGCCGCCGCGCCCTTCTTCAGGCTGCGATCGGCCAGGGGAATGTCCGAGGTGATCACGATGTCCCGCGGCCCGACACGCTCGGCGATCCAGTCGTCGGCGGCGTCGAAGCCGTCGCTTACCACCACTCGCTCGATGCGCGGATCGCGCGGCACGTTGATGTAGGAGTTGCTGACGACATAGACCTTGAGGGCGTAGCGTTCGGCGACGCGGTAGATCTCCGTCTTGACCGGGCAGGCGTCGGCGTCGATGTAGAGGGAGATTGTCACCGGGCGAGCGTCCCCTGCTTCGGTTGGGATAACAAGATGAAACGGCAGGACGACAAGACATCCAGGCTGAAGCTCGCGGTTCGCGATGCGGGCGCCACCAAGCTCCGTATCCTGGCGGCGGCGCGGATCGAGTTCGCCGACCATGGCTACATGGGCGCCCGCGTCGACCGCATTGCCCGCACGGCGCAGGCCAACAAGCGGCTGCTCTACTATTATATCGGCAACAAGGAAGCGCTCTACCTCGCCACGCTCGAACGCGCCTATGCCGACATCAGGACGGCCGAGCGCGAGCTCCGGCTCGAGGAACTGGAGCCGCTGGCCGCGGTCGAGCGGCTGGTCCGCTTCACCTGGGACTATTTCAACGCCAATCCGAGCTTCGTGGCGCTGCTCAATACCGAGAACCTCCACCGCGCCCGGCACCTCAAGAAGTCGCCGCAGATCCCCGACATGAACTCGGCCGTCGTGGCCACGGTCGGCCGGATCCTCAGGAAAGGCGCAAGACTTGGCGTCACGCGCCCGGGAATCGATCCGCTGCAGCTCTACATCTCGATCGCCTCGCTGTGCTTTTTCTACGTCTCCAACATCCACACGCTGACGGTCGTGTTCGCCCGCGACCTCAAGGCGCGCAAGGCCCTCGACGAGCGGATCGAACACGTGGTCGGCATGGTTCTGCGGGCGATCGCCGCTGCCCCGGCGCGGAAATCCTGAGCGCGGCTTGACAAGGCGAGCGGCCTATAGGAGCAATTAACCGTCTGGTTACTTGGGGCGCGAAGACCCCATCGAGGAAATGCACGCATGACGACACGCACTCTCGGGCTCATCATGAACGGCGTCAGCGGACGCATGGGCGTCAACCAGCACCTGATCCGCTCGGTCGCGGCGATCCGCGCCCAGGGCGGCGTGCTGATGTCGGACGGCTCGCGCGTCCAGCTCGATCCGGTGCTGGTCAGCCGCAGCGCCGACAAGGTGAAGACGCTGGCCGAGCAGCACGGCGGCCTGCGCTGGAGCACCGACGTCGATGCCGAGATCGCCAGCGCCAAGAACCATATCTTCTTCGACACGGCGACGACGCAGATGCGCCCGACCTTGCTGGAAAAGGCGATCAACGCCGGCAAGCACATCTATTGCGAGAAGCCGATCGCTACCAATCTCGCCGAGGCGCTGAAGATCTGCCGGCTGGCCAAGCAGAAGGGCGTCAAGAACGGCACGGTGCAGGACAAATTGTTCCTGCCCGGCCTGCAGAAGATCAAGATGCTGCGCGATTCGGGCTTCTTCGGCCGCATCTTCTCGGTGCGCGGCGAATTCGGCTACTGGGTGTTCGAGGGCGACTGGCAGGCGGCCCAGCGGCCGTCGTGGAACTACCGCACCGAGGACGGCGGCGGCATCGTGCTCGATATGGTCTGTCACTGGCGCTACGTGCTCGACAATCTTTTCGGCAAGGTCCAGTCGGTGTCCTGCATCGCGGCAACCCATATTCCCGAGCGGGTCGACGAGGCGGGCAAGCGCTATGCCGCGACCGCCGACGATGCGGCCTACGCGAGCTTCCAGCTCGAGGGCGGCGTGATCGCCCACATCAACATGAGCTGGGCGGTGCGCGTCTATCGCGACGATCTCGTCACCTTCCAGGTCGACGGCACCCTGGGTTCCGCCGTCGCGGGCTTGAGCGACTGCATGATCCAGCCGCGCACGGCGACGCCGCGGCCGGTGTGGAACCCCGACCAGAAGCAGACCATCGACTTCTACGACAGCTGGCAGAAGGTGCCGGACAACGTCGTCTACGACAACGGCTTCAAGGCCGAGTGGGAGATGTTCATCCGCCACGTCGTCGAGGACGCACCCTTCCCGCATACGCTGGTCGAGGGCGCCAAGGGCGTGCAACTCGTCGAATGCGCGCATCAGAGCTGGAAGGAACGGCGCTGGGTCGACGTTCCGGCACTCGTCGTCTGAGGAGATTGCCATGTCGATCGTCCTGCCCCTGCCCGCGCTGGGCGGCCACCTCTCTCCCTACACGCTGTCGACGGCGGCGCATTTCCCCGACCGCGTGACGCGGCCGCTCAACCGCGTAGCCCTGGCCGCCGCCCACGTGGTGGCCGATCCAAATGCCGACATCGATCCTTGGCTGCAGGCGGCGCCCGACTGGGACCGCACCATCGCCTACCGCGAATATCTCTGGGACCTGGGCCTCGGCGTCGCCGAAGCCATGGACACCGCCCAGCGTGGCATGGGGCTCGACTGGAAGATGGCGCTGGAGCTGATCAGGCGCTCGGTCGCGGCAGCACGCGGCCGTACCGGCGCCGTCGTCTTCTCCGGCGCCGGCACCGACCATCTCGACCTCAATGCCGTGCGCTCGGTCGACGAAGTGATCCGTGCCTACGAGGAGCAGATCGCGGCCATAGAAGCGGTCGGCGGCCGCATCATCCTGATGGCGTCGCGGGCGCTCGTCCGCGTCGCGAAGTCACCTGACGACTACGCCCGCGTCTACGACCGCGTGCTGGGCCAGGTGCGCGAGCCGGTGATCATTCACTGGCTGGGCGACATGTTCGATCCCGCACTGGCCGGCTACTGGGGCGCGGCCGACTTCGCTCCGGCGATGGAAACGGCGCTGGATGTCATCAACCGGTCAGCGGCGAAGATCGACGGCGTCAAAATCTCCCTCCTCGACAAGGACAAGGAAATCACCATGCGCCGCCGGCTCGACAAGCGCGTGAAGATGTACACCGGTGACGACTTCAACTACGCCGAACTGATCGCGGGCGACGACCAGGGCTATTCGCATGCCCTGCTCGGCATCTTCGACGCCATCGCGCCTGCCGCCACCGCCGCGCTCTCGGCGCTGGCCGGTAACGACCTCGCGAAATTCCACTCCATCTTCGCACCGACGGTTCCGCTGTCGCGGCATATTTTTCGCAAGCCCACGCAGTTCTACAAGACCGGCGTGGTGTTCATGGCCTATCTCAACGGCCACCAGGACCATTTCACCATGGTCGGCGGCCAGGAAAGCGCGCGCTCGACGCTCCATCTCGCCGAACTGTTCCGGCTGGCCGACAAGGCGGGGCTGTTTCGCGATCCCGAGCAGGCAGCGGCACGCATGAAGGCCGTCCTCGCCGTGCGCGGCATCGCGACCTGACCCGATGCGCGATTTCAGCGACGGCCCGCGCCATCTCTCGGTCAACACCGCGACCGTCCGGCGCCAGGGTGATCTTTTGGCCATCGTCGAGGCCTGTGCCCGCCACGGCATCCCGGCGATCAGCCCGTGGCGCGACCAGGTGGCGAGTGTGGGACTCGACCGCGCCATTCGCCTGGTCAAGGACGCCGGCCTGAAACTTTCCGGCTATTGCCGCGGTGGCTTGTTCCCCGCTTCCGGCGAGCATCGCGGCGCGGCGCGCGACGACAACCGGCGCGCGGTCGACGAGGCCGCGGCGATGAGCGCGCCCTGCCTCATCCTGGTGGCTGGCGGCCTGCCGCAATATGCGCGCCCCGGCTCCGCGCCGTCGAAGGACCTCGAAATGGCGCGCGCGATGATCGAGGACGGCATCGCCGAGCTGCTGGCCTATGCCCGCACGGCCAAGCTGCCGCTGGCGATCGAGCCGCTGCATCCGATGTACGCCGCCGACCGCGCCGCGGTGAACACGCTCGCACAGGCGCTCGACATCGCCGACCGCCTCGATCCCGGCGGCCGCAGCGGCGCGCTGGGCGTCGCCGTCGACGTCTATCACACGTGGTGGGATCCGGATCTCTATGCCGGCATCACCCGCGCCGGCCGCGAGCAGCGGCTGCTCGCCTATCACGTCTGCGACTGGCTGGTGCCGACCACCGATCTCTTGAACGACCGCGGCATGATGGGCGACGGCGTGATCGAACTCCGTCGCATCCGCCAGGCCGTCGAGGATGCGGGCTTCAACGGCTTTTCCGAGGCAGAAATCTTCTCTGAGCGTTGGTGGGGCCAGCCGATCGACACGGTGCTGGCGACCTGCATCGAGCGCCACCGCACCGTCGTCTGATCCGCCGAGTCAGGCGCCCGGCCTGCAGATCCCGTAAAAGGCCGCGCAGGTCTCACCAAGGATGAGATCCTTGTCGCGTGCGGTCAGGAACGGGCAGTACCGCCTCACATAGTCGAGCGACTGCTTATAAGTGCAGAACCGTTCCACGTTCGGCATGTCGGAACCCCACATCAGCCGGTGTGCGCCCAGCTGGTTCTTCATGTCCTCGATCAGCGTTTGCGCCTCGGGGTAGGGATAGTCCCAGACGCCGCCATAAGTGATCGGGAACATCACCTCGAGCACCATCGGCTCGTGGCGCCAGACGGCGAGCGCCTCGTCGGGGAACTGGTAGCGGCCGTTCCGGGCGAAGAAGGCGACCGGCGGGCTCATCGCCATGTGCACGCGGAGCGACGGGTGGCGCGCGAGCACGCGGCCGAACGCCGTGAGGTTCGCCATGTAACCCGCCACATCGTAGGTCGGGCCGGAGCTGATCTCGAAGCAGAGCAGGATGCCCCGCCGCGCGAGCTTGTCCCAGAACGGCGCCATCTCCTCGGCATCGAGCGGCCAGGGGAAGCCGTGGCGGCTCATTGCATCGACGCCGAAGTAGAGGCCGCGCAGGCCGAGCTCGTCGACCGCACGGTCGACCTTGGCGAGTTCGGCCGGCGTGCCCGCCATCGCCTCGTCGACATGCATCAGCCCGGTCATCCGTCCGGGATACTGCTGGCCTGCAAAGGCATTCATCTCGGTCATCGCCCCGTAGCCGCCGCCCGCCTGCAGGATGCAGTGGTCGACGCCGGCGTTCATCATCTGGGCCAGCATCAGCTCGGGCGGCGCCACCTGCTCCTGCATGCCCACGGGCATGTACTGGACACCGTAATCCTCGCCCTCATGGGTGAACTCGAGCTGGCCGAACCGGCCGACGCGGAAATCGACGTCGGCGAGACCGGTCCATCCCTCGTCGCCGGCCCGGAACAGCGCCTTGGTGTCGGCGCGCTTGCCATCACGGAGTCGGAAGGTCGGTGCGACCGTCCGGGTGACGACGCGCTGCAGGTAGCGCTTGTGGACCTCGCGCGTCGGATGTCCGCAGGCACCGATCCAGTGGGTGAAGATGTGGGCGTGGCAGTCGACGATCATGCTTCTCTCCGGCTATGAGAGCACGGTCACCTTCTTGCGCTCGATCAGCTTGAAGTCGATGGCCGCCCCCAGGCCGGGGCCGTTGGGCACATGCACCATGCCGTCGCGGCCGACCACGATGTCCTGCTCCAGGCCGTATTTCTGCGCCGCGTCCGGCAACAGCACCTCGAAGAAGGACGTATTCTTCATAGAGGCGATGACATGCAGGTTGGCAATGTTGTTCAGAGAATTGCCGCCGTGATGGACCTCGTAGTTCATGCGGAAGGCCTCGGCGAGATGCGCGGTCTTGACCAGCGTGGTGATGCCGCCTTTGACGGCAACGTCCCCACGCAAGTAATCGGTCGCCTGCAGCATGAGCCAGGGCTGGTAGGAATCGAGGCCGGTGATGGGATACTCGGTGGCGAGGATCGGAATCGAGAGCTGCTGCTTCAGCTTGACGTAGTTGTAGATGTCCTGGTCGGCGAGCGGGTCCTCGTACCAGTAATAATCCATCTCCTCGACGGCACGGCCGACGCGCACCGCCGCCGGATAATCGTAGCTCCAGGTCGAATCGAGCATGATGGTGTAGTCGCCCACGGCGTTGCGCACCGCTTCGCAGACCTTGATGTCCTGCTTCCATTGCGTCGGCGGATGGATCTTGTACGCAGCCCACCCGTTCTCCTTGAAACGCACCGCCTCCTCGGCATATTCCGTCGGCGACGACATCACGGCGGAACTCGCATAGGCCGGCACGGATTCGCGATAGGTACCGAGCAGCCGGTGGATCGGCTGGCCCATCGATTTACCCAAAAGATCCCACAGCGCCACATCGGCGGCGCCGATGGCGCGCACGCCGCAGGCCCGCTGCTTCTTCCACAGGTCCTGGACGAGGGTTTCGCGATGAAGCGGATTGCGGCCCATCAGCATCGGCTTCAGGTGGGTGATGAGCCCCTGCCCGTCGGTCGCCGCCGAATTTGAGGCCGAGCCCAGGAAGGCATGCCCCTCGACACCCTCGTCCGTGATGATCCGCAGCAGCCCCAAGGCGCTCGAACCGGAGAAGCGGCTGTGTGCACCGTAGGTGGTCGGCGGAATGTCGTCCCAGGCGAAGAGCGTGAGCGTGACGTCGGTGATTTTCATGGCCCAATACCCTTCATGGTGTCGTCTCCCATACCCGTCGCTCGGCGCCATAAGGGTCGTTCTCGACCCGGCACGTCGTGTCGAAGATCATCGTGGCGCGCTCGGCCGTCGAATAGCCCGGCCACACCGGCAATCCGGCATGACCCGGCCGGCCGTGACGGGCAAAGGCCAGCCACGCGCGGCTCATCCTTTCGGCCAGCACCAGACGCGCGGGATCGTCGCCCGTCAGCGCCGCGGTCTCGACATTGCCGAACACGAAGGGGATCTCCAGCGTGTGGCAGGAGCGCAGCCGGCCGCCCAGTACCGGCGTCTCCCAGGCGAAGAGATAGACGAACACCGGCGCCGCCTTCTGGGCGAGCTTGCGCTCGGCGATCTGCAGCGACAGCGAGCGGATGCCGAGATCGCTCACGATGGAGACGGCGATCTCGTCGGCGGGCTTCCGCGGCTGCGCCTTGCGGTAGGCCGCGATCACCTCGGCGGTGCGCGCGCCGAGATAAGGCTTCAGACCTTCGGGCAGGTTTTCGAATGTGGCGTCCACCACCCACGGCTGATGGCCGATGAACAGCGTCTGCTCGTCCTTGTTGGAGCCGATCATCAGCGGCACGTCGGCCGACACTTGGGGCGCCGTGGGCGCAAAGGGCCCGCCGGGAAAAACCTTGCCGTCGATCACGGGATTGAACCCGAGCCGCCGCCGGTCGGCGGTGCTCGCTTGGGAGATGCCCGCCAGCACCGCGCCCTGGGCTTCGAGCAGGCGCGCCGCCGGCAGCTTGCGGAGCTCCCCCGCCTGCTCGGGCTTCAGGCCGAGATGCGCCAGCACCTGGCGCGCGGTGTTGGTGCCGTCGGCACGCTCGGCCATCTGCACGGCGGGCCCGCTCTGGATGATGGCCTTGTGGAACAGGTCCTTGGCGCCGGGCAGCGCCATCAGCACGCTCACCTTGGCACCACCGCCCGACTCGCCGAAGATGGTGACGTTGCCGGGATCGCCGCCAAACGCCGCGATGTTGTCCTGCACCCACTCGAGGGCCGCCACGATATCCATCACACCGGTCGTGCCGGCGCCGTCGAAATCCTGGGCGATGTCTTCGAGATGGAGATAGCCCAGCGCGCCCAGGCGATGATTGAAGGACACAACCACGACATCGTCGGCGCGGCAGAGGTTGGCGCCGTCGGACCACGGCGAGGAACCCGAGCCGGTGATGAAGGCGCCACCATGGCACCAGAACAGCACCGGCCGCTTGCCGCCGGTCACGCCCGACGACCAGACGTTGAGGTAAAGGCAGTCCTCGTCGAGCTTCTGGCGCCCCGCCAGGGTGAAGATCTTCAGGAGATCCGCGGGCAGGCGGAATACATTTTCGCTCTGCACCGACATGTTGCCGTAGGCCACGGCGTCGCGCACACCGCTCCACGGCTCGACAGGCTGCGGCGGCCGGAAGCGCAACGGCCCCAACGGCGGCGCAGCATAGGGAATACCCTTGAAGACGCTGACGCCGCGCTCCATCGCGCCGCGCACCTTCCCGGCCGTGGTCTCGACGACGATGTCGGCTGTCATGCGCGTTTCTTTCTCCCTTTCCTTCAGTATATGCTGGGACGATGAGCGACAAAGCAAAAGCCGAACTGGCCCCGACTGGCATTCTGCGTGCCGGCATCAACCTCTCCAATTTCCTGCTGGTCACCGGCCGCAGCGCCGCCGGCGATCCCGACGGCGTGGCGCCCGACATGGCGCGCGCGATCGCGGCCGAGCTGGGCGTGCCGGTGAAATACGTGCCGTTCAAGACGCCGGGCGAGCTGGGCGACCAGGTCGGCAAGAACATCTGGGACATCGGCCTGATCGGGGCCGAACCGCAGCGCGCCGAGAAGATCGCCTTCAGCGCCGCCTATGTCGAGATCGAGGCGACCTACATGGTGCCGGCGGGCTCGCCCATCAAATCCATCGCCGACGTCGACAGGAAGGGCGTGCGCATCGCCGTCTCGGCGCGCAGCGCCTACGACCTCTGGCTGGTCAACAACATCAAGAATGCCACCCTAGTGCAGGTCAGCGGCCTCGATGCCGCCTACGAGAAGTTCATGTCCGACAAGCTCGAGGTGTTGGCGGGCCTCCGTCCCGGGCTGCTGAAGGACGTGGCCAAGGCGCCAGGCCTGAAAATTCTCGACGGCAAGTTCACCGCCGTGCAGCAGGCGGTAGGCACGGCCAGGCCCAACCTCGCGGGCGCGGCCTTCCTCGCCGCCTTCGTCGAGAAGGCCAAGAAGTCGGGCCTGGTGGCCGAACTGATCGAGCGCCACAAGGTCAAGGGCCTGTCGGTCGCTCCGGCGGCGTAGATCGTCCCTCGCGCTAGCGCCCCGCATCCATGTCGGCGAGCTTTGCCACGCGGCGGCGAAACTCCTCGGCCGTCGAGAATTTAGCAGCGAGGTAGGCGGCGATCAGATCCTTGGCGAGCCAGGGCCCGACGATCTGCGCGCCGATGCACATCACGTTGACGTCGTCGTGCTCGACACACTGGTGTGCGGAATGCACGTCGTGGCAGACCGCGGCGCGGATGCCCTTCATCTTGTTGGCGCCGATCGAGGCGCCGACCCCTGTGCCGCACACCATCAGGCCGCGCTCGGCGTGCCCCGAGGTGATGGCGGCCGCGACCTTGCGCGCGATGTCGGGAAAGTCGACCGGCGCGGGATCGTAGGAGCCGACATCCTCGACCTCATGGCCGAGCCCACGCACGAAGGCAACCAGCTCGGCCTTCATCGGAAAGCCGGCGTGATCGGAGCCGATGACGAGTTTCATGATGGTGTCTCTACTGCTTTATCGTTACGCAGCCCGGGTCGATCGCGGCGTTGGCGATCTCGACGAAGCGCTCCAGCGGGCAGGCCTTGTCGCGGGCATAGGCGCTGCAGGCCGGCAGGTCGACCGCCACCATGCCGGGCGGATTGTCGAGCGTGAGCGGCGTCATGTTGCGCAGCTGTTCGGGCGTCTGGGCGTAGAAGGCCATCCGCACGTAGCGCTGGCCGCTCCGGCTCTCGCGCAGCAGCTCGAAGGCGAGCGCACTGCCCGGCGGGACTTCGTTGTCCTGGTAGCCCTTGATCTGCCAGCCGAGGTTGAGCAGCCCGGCGACGTTCAGGATGTTGGTGTCGTGGCCGATCAACATGCCGAAGCGCACCGGCTCGGCCAGGTTCGGCGCGCCGGGAAACTTGTGACCGTTCTGCAGCGCCGTCGTGACCAGCGCCAGCATGTTCGATCCCTTCTGCTGGGCGATCGGCCTGGTCTTCTCCATCAGGTCGAGATGGAGACGATGCACCTTCAGCACGTCGCGGAGCTTGTCGTCGCCCGCCGGGCCGCCCCCCAGGCGTCCCCAGGCGACCTGGTCGGCCGGCATGCCCTCGGCGCTTTCCTGCAGGAAGATTTCCCCTGCCATCGAGCCGATGGCGATCGGCCCCTTCATCGCCACGCCGCCCTTCGGATCCGGCACGATCGCCGGCGCCTCGGCCGCCAGACCGCAGCCGGCGGCCGAGCCCGGCGGGCAGAGCGTCGATTGCAGGAGGGAGAGCTGCGGCGCGTACTCCCGCAACACCGAAGTGAAGTCGCCGCCGATGCGCGCCAGGATCGCGGCGCGGTTGCTCGCCGCGTCCATCGGGCAGGACGGCGACGGTGACGGATGGAACAGCGGATCAGGTTTCGAGAGGTCGGCCTGGTGTTTCAGGATCGGGGTGATGCAGCGCATATAGAGGCCGCCCAGGGTCGAGAGCGCGGCGTATTCGGCGCGATTGTCGAGGTCGACCCACAGCACGACGGTGCCCGGCGCGGGACAGATGCTCTCCTCGATCAGCCCGCGGCCGCCGTAGATGATCCGGTAGAACTGGCCCATCTGGTGGCCGAGGTCGGCGCCGCGCGGCGTCAGGTTGCCCGGCGCCACCGGCCAGGCGGGCCAGGGCGAGGCGGCGAACCTGGCGAGCTGCTCCGGCGTCTCGACCGGCGCCAGCACGCTGTGCCGGGAGAGCATCACGACCCGTTCCGTCTGCCAGCCCGGCGGGATCGGCGGGACCTGGGCGCCGGCCGGCGCGAAACCCGCCATCAGGGTGGAGAGGAGGACAGCGGCGGCCAGGCGAAATTTCATTGCAACATTCCGGAACAGGATCACGCCGCCAGCCTACCTCATGGATTGCGCCCACGGTAGCGCCGGCCGCCACCCGGCAACATCCGGCGGAGCGTATCGTCCTTCAGCAGATGGTGATGGACCAGCGCCGCGGCGGCATGAAGCATCGCCAGGAACACAAGCAGGTGCGCCAGCAGTTCGTGCACCTCCTTGACCGACCGCGCGAAGGTGCGGTCGCGCACCCAGGGCGAGGCGATCTCGTAGAGGCCAAACAGCGGCACCGACTGTCCACGCGCGAACTGCAGCACGATGCCGGTAACCGGCACTATCAGCAGCAGCCCGTAGAGCAGGACGTGGGCGGCGAGTGCCGTCCACGCCCCCCAGGGATCGAACGGCGTCGCGATCGCGGGCGGCGCAGGGCTGGTCAGCCGCCAGCCCAGCCGGCCGAACAGCAATGCCAGCACGACCAGGCCGAAGGAAATGTGGGTGAACAGGACCGCACCCTTCCACGACTTGGGAAACGGATCGTCGCCCACGATGCCGATCAGCCACGCCGCCAGTACCGAGGCCGCCGCCAGCCAATGCAGCCCCTTGGCGACCGAACCGAAGCCCTGCGCATCGTTGCGCCAACCCATCCCGATCTCCCGACGTGAATGGGCTATCAACACCGCAGGCAGGCTACCCGTCGTTGACTTCGATCAAGCCGTCGCGCGGTCCCACCAGTCGCGGGTGCGGTACCAGGCCCCGACCAGGGGCAGCACCCATTCGGGGTTGCCGTTGTAGAACGGCACAGTTGGAAACGGCTGGCCGTCGAAGGCGTTGACGGCTGCGTTCGAGCCGCCGGCGATCTTGCGTGCGGTCTGGTAGCCGAGATAGCTCATCATCGCCACGCCCGAGCCGTTGCACGCCATCAGATAGTGCATGCCCTGCTCCATGCCCATGTGTGGCAGGAAGTCGAAGGCGAAGGCCACATTGCCGGTCCAGGCGTGAGTCACCTTCACGCCCTTGAGCTGCGGCCAGCGCTCCAGCATGTAGCCGTGCAGCACCGGCGCGCTCACCTCGGGCGCCACCTGGGTGAAGCGGGCGCGGCCACCGAAGATCACGCGCTTGTTGTCGGGCGATTGGCGGTAGTAGCAGAGCACGCGCTTGGTGTCGGAGACGACGCGGTTCTTGGGGATGAGGCTTTGCACCAGGTCCTCGGGCAGCTCTTCCGTCGCAATGATGTGGCTCGCCACCGGCACCAGCTTGCGCTTCAAGGTCGGCGTGAGATCGGTGGTGTAGCCGTTGGTCGCGATCACGACCTCGCGTGCCTCGATCGGCCCCTTGCTGGTGAGGACGCGAAATCCGCCGGTCTTGCGCTCGATCTTCTCGGCGTCGCAATTGGCGCAAAGCGTCGCGCCGGCGCGGTGCGCGGCCTTCAGCAGCCCGCCGTAGTAGAGCGCCGGATGAAGCTGGCCGGTGCGCTCGACCACCATGCCGCCGTAGTAATAGTCCGAGGCGATCTCCTCGCGTTGACGATCGCGCGGGATCATGTAGGTGCCGAGCGCCTTCTCGTTGTAGGTGCCGACCTTGGCTTCCTGCTCCCTGTAGTGGCGCGGCGTGTAGGCGCCGGAGAAGCGGCCGTTCATGCGCCAGTGGCACTCGATGCCCTCGCGCTGGATCACCGTCTCGACCTGCGCAAGAGAATCCGCGGCATCGCTCAGCATGCGCGCCATCACCTTCTTCCAGGCCTCGGCATCGCCACCGACGCCCTTGCCCGAGAAGCCCTTGCCCATGGTCGTGCCGCCGCTCACGCCACCGCCGTTCCGCGTCGAGGCGCCGACGCCGAAGTCGCCGCGCTCCAGCACGGTGACGTCGACCCCGGAGCGCGCCAGCTCGAGCCCGGTCGAGAGGCCGCCGTAGCCCGCGCCCACCACCAGCACGTCGGTCTTGAGCGGTGGGTCCTGGCTCAGCTCGTTCGTGGGATGCCACCACTCCCACCACCACGGCATCGACTTGAAGTCCTTGTGGAACACGCTGTCGGCCATGATGCCCTCCTTAACGCGCGCTGCCGCTGAGGCCGCGGCCGAAGCGGCCGATCAGCACCAGCACCACCGATACCAGCAGGATCTGGATCACCGACACCGCAGCAATCGTCGGATCGATCTCCATCAGGATATTGTCGAACATCTTCTTGGGGAGAGTCATGTTGGCGCCAGCCAGGAACAGCGCGACCACCACCTCGTCGAACGACGAGATGAAGGCGAGCAGGCCGGCCGAGACCAGGCTTGGCCGCAAGAGCGGTAGCGTGATCCGCCGCAGCGTCTGCCAGCGGCCGGCGCCCAGCCCCTCGGCCGCCTGCTCCAGCGCCCGGTCGAAATCGCGCAGGCCCGCCACCATCACCAGCACCACGAAGGGCAGCGCCAGCACGGTGTGGGCGAGCACCAGCCCGTACCAGGCGCCGATCAGCTTCAGCTTGGCGAAGATGCCGTAGATCGCGACCGACAGGATGATGGTGGGCACGATGATGGGCGCCAGCGCCAGGCGCTCGACGAAGGCGCGGCCGAGGAATTTTGCCCGCACCAGGCTGAAAGCCAGCGGCACGCCCAGCGCCAACGCCAGGATCGCGGTCGACACACCTATATATAGAGAGCGCCAGGTGGCATCGATCCATTGCGGATCGTCGAGGTAGCGCTCGTACCACTGCCAGGAAAAGCCCGGCGGCGGAAACTGCATGTAGGGCGCGGAGCTGAGCGAGATCGGGAACACCACCAGCAGCGGCAACATCAGGAAGAGGTAGATCAGCGCGCAGGCGAGCACGAGGAGACGCCGGCTCATGTCGCGGGCTCCGTGCGCGTGAAACGCTGGGCCAGCGCATAGACGGCGAAGGTGGCGACCAGCAGCACGGCCGAGAGAGCGGCGGCAAACGGCCAGTTCAGCGTCTCGCGCACCTGCTGCTCGATCAGCACCGCGATCATGATGACCCGGCCGCCGCCCAGCAGCGCCGGCGTGATGAAAAAGCCCAGCGACAGCACGAAGACGATGACGGCGCCGGCGAAGATACCGTTCAGCGTCAGCGGCAGGTAGATGCGCCAGAAGATCCGCCAGTTCGAGGCGCCCAACCCCTCGGCCGCCGCCACGATGGCGGGATCGAGCCGGCGCACGGCGCCATAGACCGGCAGCACCATGTAGGGCAGCAGCACGTGCACCATGCCAATCAGCACGCCGGTGAAATTGTGCAGGAGCGGGATCGGGTCGGTGATGATGCCGGCGTCGATCAGCGTCCGGTTGAAGACACCGTTCCGCCCCAGCAGCACCATCCAGGCATAGGTGCGCACCAGCACCGAGGTCCACAGCGGCAGCAGCACGAAGATGAAGCCGACCGTGGCCCACAAGGGCGTCGTGGTCGCCATCAGGAAGCCCAGCGGATAGCCCAGCAGCAGGCAAAACAGCGTGACCAGCAGGGCGATCTCGAAGGTGTTCCAGAAGACGCGGAGATAGAGCCCCTCGCCCAGCGCCTTGGCGTACCAGTCGAGGCTGCCGCCTTCGAGGCTGAAACCCAGCATGCGCACGACGGGGAACAGGAAGAAGAAGAACAGCAGCACGAGTGCCGGCAGCGCGGGGAAGAAGGATCTATTCATGACAGTAGTTGCCACCCCACACCCGGTGTCATTCTGAGCGAAGCGAAGGATCCTTCGCTTCGCTCAGAATGACACCGGGGTTCATGGCGGTGGTCGTGCGTTCTAGAACACATGGATCGCGTCCGGATCGATGCCGAACGTCGCGCGCGCGCCGGGCGCGGGCAGCTCGCCACGGGCGGGCTGGCGCACCAGCAGTTCCAGTCCGTCTTCGCAGGCGAGGCGGAGCTTGAACGACGTGCCGAGATAGACCGATTCCACGACCTCGCCCGCGAAGGCATTGATGCCGCCGGAAGCAAAACGCTCCGGCCGCATCAGCACGCCGACGCGCTTGCCCGGCACCGCGCTGGTGCTCACCCTGAGCTGCCGCCCGCCCTCCAGCGTGACCACGCCTGTGCCACTCATCGTGCCGTGGAAGATGTTGCTCTCTCCCACGAAGTCGGCGACGAAATCGTTGGCCGGACGCTCGTAGATCTCCGTCGTCGTGGCGATCTGCTGGATGGTGCCCTTGTTCATCACCGCGATGCGGTCGGAGAGCACCAGCGCCTCCTCCTGGTCGTGGGTGATGAAGATGGTGGTAAGGCCAAGCCGCCGCTGCAGGCGGCGGACTTCGAGCTGCATGGTCTCACGCAGCTTGCGATCGAGCGCGCCGAACGGCTCGTCGAGCAGTAGCAGCCGCGGGTTGAAGACGATGGCGCGGGCCAGTGCAACGCGCTGCTGCTGGCCGCCCGAGAGCTGGCGCGGCAGGCGCTGCTCGTAGCCCGCCAGTTCGACCAGGGCCAGCGCCTCAGCGACGCGGCGGGCGATCTCCGCCTTGGTAACGTTCCTCATCTCCAGCGGAAACGCCACGTTGCGCTCCACCGTGAGATGCGGGAACAGCGCGTAGTTCTGGAACACCATGCCGATGTCGCGCCGGGCCGGCGGCAGGGCGGTGATCTCGACGCCGTCGATTTTCACCGATCCGGCGTCGGGCTTCTCGAAACCGGCCACGACCTTCAGGAGCGTCGTCTTGCCCGAACCGCTGGGGCCGAGAATGGTCAGCAGCTCGCCGCGCGCCACCTGCAATGACACGCCGTCGAGCGCCGCCACCTCGCCAAACCGCTTGGCCGCCCCGTCGATCCGGAGCTCGGCCGATCCTTCAACGCCGCCCGACGCCACGCTCTGCTTAGGCCTTCTTCAGCATCCAGGCGTTCCACAGTTCCTGCGCCTTGGCGCCGTTGTCGGCGTACCACGCGTCGCTGATCCAGAACTGCTTGTCGAGATACTGGGTCGGCAGGTAGGGCTTCACCTTGGCATCGACGTAGTTCAGCGATTCGAGGTTGAGGCCGGGATAGCCCAGCTCCGAGGCATAGACCGCCTGCTGCTGCGGAATCGCGAGCTCGACCAGCATCTTCTGCGCCCAGTACAAATTCTTGGCGCCCTTGGGGATGATGAAGCTGCCCTGTTTCAGCGCGCCCTCGTTCCATTCGATCTCGATCGGCGCGCCCTTCTTGATGATGTCGTAGAAGCGGCCGTTCCACCCCGTGGCCAGCACGACCTCCTTGTCGAGCAGGAGCTGCGCCGGCTGCTGGCCGGTCGACCACCACACCGTGACGTGCGGCTTGATCTGGTCGAGCTTCTTGAAGGCGCGATCGAAATCGATGGGATAGAGCTTGTCCTTCGGCACGCCGTCGGCGATCAGGGCGAACTCGAGATTGTCGGTCGGATGGTTGCGCATAGAGCGCGCGCCCGGGAACTTCTTCACGTCCCACCAGTCGGCCCAGCTCTTGGGATGGGTGCCGCCTTTGAAGACGTCGGTGCGGTAGCCGATGATGGTGGTGTAGACCGACGAGGCGAAGACGTAGGGATTCTGCGCCGTCGGCGGATACTTCGAGCGGTCGACGATCTTGTCGTCGATCTTCTCCAGCAACCCGAGCTTCTGGGCGCGGATGGCGTCCTGACCGCCGATCTCGGTGACGTCCCATTCGACGTTGCCCGACTGGACGGTGGCGCGGAGCTTGCCCATGTCGACCGGGCTCGTCTCGACGACCTTGATGCCGTACTTCTTCTCGAAGCCGTTGAAGAAGGCCTTGCGCATGGCCGTGCCCATCGAGCCGCCGGAGTGGTTGACCACGATCTGGGCGGGCTTGGGCGGCTCGGCCTGGCCGAAAGCCGGCCCAGCCAACGAGGTGCCGGCGCCGACGGCGGCAGCACCGCCCAGCAGCGATACCGCCTGGCGGCGGTTCAATTTCTTCATGTCCATGACGTGGTCCCCTCTTGAATCCCCGACTGACTGTAGGAGCGACGCCTGACGCGGGCAACAACGATGGCCT
>NZ_SCVH01000096.1 GCF_004296935.1 Reyranella sp. | reverse complement strand
CTCCGTTGGAAACGAAGCGAGCGTGACCGAACGCCGGGCGGTCGCGTTGACCTAAGTCAATTTCAGTGGAAATCGCGCGAGGCGATCCTGATTTTCGGCCGGTCGAGGGCCGCCGGGACGGTGCGGCTGGACCGGTGGCGCGTGGCATTGGCCTCGGGCACCGCCACGCGGCGGTCGCCCGGGTCGGTGCGGACCTCGTCGCTGCGACCTGAGGTAAGACGGAACGTCTCGTCGATGTCGCCGATGCGGTCGAGATCGGCCGACCAGTCCCAGAGCTGTTCGGCGACGAGATGGATCACGACATAATCTCCTTCACCCTCGCGCTGTATCTTCCCACGCACGCCGAGCAGGCGCGCGCCCATGACGGTGCGGCGGTGTGCGTCGAACACTCTGGGCCAGACCACGAGGTTGGCGATGCCGTGTTCATCCTCGATGGTGACGAAGACCACGCCCGAGGCGGTGCCCGGCCGCTGCCGCACCAGCACCAGCCCGGCGAGGGTGAAGATGTCGCCATTCTTCGAACCCTCCAGCACTGACGTGCTGGAAATGCCGCGCGCCGAGAGTGTCGGACGCAGCAGGGCCAATGGATGCTTGCGCAGCGACATCGAGAAACTGCCGTAATCGTCCACGACCTGCTCGCCGAGCGTCAGGTCGGGCAGGGTGACGGTCGGTTCGGGATCGGATGTGTAGTCGAGCAACGGCAAGGCAACATCGGAGAAGCCGCGTACCGCCCACAGCACGTCGCGGCGCGAGAGGCCCAGCGACGCAAAGGCATCGGCACGGGCCAGGGCGATGATCTGGCGCTTGGTGAGGCCGGCGCGGCGCCACAGGTCTGCAGGATCGCGATACGGCGTTGCGCGCTGCGCGACCATTCGGTCGACGTCCTTCTCGGAAAGCCCGGCCACCTGGCGCAGCCCGAGACGCAAGGCGCAGCGGTTGTTCTGACTGGGTGGCTCCAGCGTGCAATCCCAGATGCTTGCATTGATATCGGGTGGCCGAACCTCGACGCCGTTGTCGCGAGCATCACGTACGAGCTGCGCCGGTGCATAGAATCCCATGGGCTGGGAATTGAGCAGGGCGGCGGCGAAAACCTCGGGATAGTAATGCTTCACGTACGAGGAGTCGTAGACGAGGATGGCGAAGCTCGCGGCATGGCTTTCGGGGAAGCCGTATTCGCCGAAACCTTCGATTTGCTTGAAGCAGCGTTCGGCGAAATCGCGCTCATAGCCATTCTTCACCATCCCTTCGATGAAGGGAGTCTTGAACTTGTAGATGGTGCCGTTATGGCGGAACGTCGCCATGGCGCGGCGCAGCCTGTCTGCTTCTTCCGGTTCGAAACCTGCGGCGACGATGGCGATCTGCATCGCCTGCTCCTGAAACAGCGGCACCCCCAGCGTCCTTTTCAGGACGGCTTCGAGTTCGGGCTTTGGATAGGTGACGGCATCCGGATTGGCCCGATTCTTCAGATAGGGGTGCACCATGCCGCCCTGGATGGGGCCGGGCCGCACGATCGCCACTTCGACGACGAGATCGTAATATTTGCGCGGCTGCAGGCGCGGCAGCATCGACATCTGCGCCCGGCTTTCGACCTGGAAGACGCCGATCGATTCGCCCCGGCAGAGCATGTCGTAGACTGCCGGGTCCTCGTCTTCCATGCCGATCTCCAGCTTCTGTCCGTAATGCCTTTCGATCAGATCGAAGCTTTTCCGGAGCGCCGTCAACATGCCGAGCGCGAGCACGTCGACTTTGTAGATGCCCAGCACATCGAGATCGTCCTTGTCCCACTCGACGACGGTGCGATCTTCCATGGCGGCGTTCTGGATCGGCACCAGTTCGTCGAGGCGGTCGGCGGTCAGGACGAAGCCGCCGACATGCTGGGAGAGATGACGTGGGAAGCCGCAGAGAGCCGACGACAATTCGAGCGCCAGCATGATGCGCGGGTCGGTGGGATCGAGGCCGGCCTCGCGCACATGGTCGACCTTGATGCCGCTCGACCCCATGCCCCAGACCGTGTCGGCCATCACGCCCACCGTGTCGGGCGAGAGGCCGAGCACCTTGCCGACCTCGCGAATGGCGCTGCGGCTCCTGAAGGAGATCACAGTGGCTGCCAGAGCGGCCCGCGTGCGGCCTTTTTCCCTGTAAATCCACTGGATCACTTCCTCGCGGCGCTCGTGCTCGAAGTCGACGTCGATATCGGGCGGTTCGTCGCGCGCATTCGACAGGAAGCGTTCGAACAGGACTTCAGTCTTGTCGGGGTTCACCGACGTGATGCCGAGGCAATAGCAGACGGCGGAATTGGCGGCCGAGCCGCGACCCTGGCAGAGAATCTTGAGTTCTTTGGCTTTCTGCACGATCTCATGCACCGTCAGGAAGTAGGCGGCGATCCCCTTCGTTCTGATGAGCTCGAATTCGTGCCGGATCGTATTGGCTACCTTGTCCGGAATCTTTTCGGGATAACGCCACTTCGCGCCCTCCCAGGTCAGACGGACGAGCTTGTCCATTGGCGTCTCGCCGCCTTCGTAGACGATGGGATATTGGTAGGTGAGGTCCCGCAGCGAAAAGGTGCAGCGCTTCACGATCTCCTGTGTGGCGACAATGGCGCGCGGATGGCGGCGGAACAGGCGCGCCATCTCCTGCGGCTCCTTGAGATGGCGCTCGGCGCTGGCGAAGCGGCGCAGGCCCAATCCGTCGACGGTGCAGCCGAGCCTGATGGAAGCGACCACGTCCTGCAGCGCCCGGCGCTCGGGCACATGGTAGTGCACGTCGTTGGTGGCGACGAAGCCCACCTTCATTTCCGCGGCGAGATTGTCGAGCAGGGCGAGGCGGCGGGCATCGTCACCGCGGAACAGCATGGTGCCGGCGAGGTAGC
>NZ_SCVH01000008.1 GCF_004296935.1 Reyranella sp. | reverse complement strand
AGCACCTGGTAGGTGCCGGCCCAGCCGCAGCAGAGATGGCCCTCGGGCACGTCCTTCACGACGAAGCCCGCGTCGCGCAGCAGCTTCTTCGGCAGCGCGTCGATCTTCTGGCCGTGCTGCATCGAGCAGGCCGAATGGTAGGCGACGGCGAGCGGCCGCGGCGTCACGTTGCTGAGGCCGACCTCGGCCACGATCTCGGTCACGTCCTTGGCCAGCGCCGCCACCTGCTTCGCCTTTTCATGCCAGACCGGATCGTCGACCAGCATGTGGCCGTAGTCCTTCACCGTCGTGCCGCAGCCCGAAGCATTGATCACGATGGCGTCGAGGCCGGCGCCGTCGATCTCGCGCAGCCAGGCGGTGATGTTGCGCTTGGCGAGTTCGATCGCCTGCTCGTTCTCGCCGACATGCAGCACCGAGGAGCCGCAGCAACCCGAGCCCGCCACGTTCACGACCTCGATGTCGAGCCGCGTCAGCAGCCGCACCGTGGCCTCGTTCACCTCGGGCGCCAGCACCTGCTGGCCGCAGCCCGGCATCAGCGCCACGCGCTTGCGCTGCAGCCCGACCGCCGGAAAGACCTGTGGCCGGTCGACCGGCGATGGCGTCGGCACCCTGTCCGGCACGGCCTCGAGCATGGCGCGCAGCCGGCGCAGGAAGGTGGCGCCGCCGGGATCGGAACTGGTTGCCGGCAACATCGGCGCCAGGGGCTTGGCGAGCCGGCCCAGCACCATGGCCCATCTGAAGACTGTTGGACGCGGCATCAGAAATGCCAGCAGGCCGCGCATGAGGCGATCGGGCAATGAACGAGTGAACGTCTCTTCGATGTGATGCCGGCCGTGATCGACCAGATGCATGTAATTCACGCCCGAGGGGCAGGTCGTCATGCAGGACAGGCACGACAGGCAACGGTCGATGTGGCGTACCTCCTGTGCCGTCGGCGCGCGATCGTCCTCGATCATCGACTTGATGAGGTAGATGCGGCCGCGCGGGCTATCGCGCTCGTCGCCCAGCAGCACGAAGGTGGGACAAGTCGCTGTACAGAATCCGCAATGCACGCACTTGCGCAGGATGTCGTTGCTGCGCGCGGTCTCGGGATCGGCGAGCTGCGCCAGGGTGAAGTGGGTTTGCATCGCCTAGCCCATCCGTCCCGGATTGAAGAGGCGTTTGGGATCGAAGCTCTCTTTTACGCGTGCCGCGAGGGCTGCGAGGGCTGCCGGCTGCGGCTGGAACACCGGCACGGCGGCGCGCACTTGCTGAGAGGCGCGGATCAGAGTCGCATGGCCGCCCTTGGCGCCGATGGCGCCACGGACGATCGTATGATCGGCATCGGTGCTGGCCGGAAGCGCCAGCCAGATGAGACCGCCCGACCAGTCATAGAACGCTTCCGCAGCCGGGCGCTGCGCCTTGATGCGCGCCACGATGGCGGGGCCCTCGGTCGGCGGACAGGAAATCTTCCAGACGATGGTGTCGGGCGCGGCCTTGAGCGGCGCCACGTCCCGCACCTCGCGCCAGAAGACGCGGCTTTCGAGCGTGCCGAGTTCTTCCATCCTGGCGCCGCTGTCGGCCAACAGCTCCCGCAATGCCCTCAGCCGCGCCTCGACCGAGGGCGCCACGCCTTCGATGCGGAGCGCCGTCTTCCCCGGCAGATGCGCCGCGCCCGAGATGTCGTGCGGGCTGCCCAAGGCCGCACACATCGCCGTCACCGCCGCCGCGTCGTCGAGGCCCATCAGCAGCAGCGTGCGCGTCTGATCGGGCGCCGGCAGCACTTTTACCGACACCTGGTCGAGGACGGCGAGCGTACCCCAGGAGCCCGCGAGCAATTTGGAGAGGTCGTAACCGGTGACGTTCTTCATCACCTTGCCGCCCGACTTGAAGATCTCGCCGCGGCCGTTGACGCCGCTGAAGCCCAGCAGGTGATCGCGCGCCGCGCCGGCGGAGAGCCGCCGCGGTCCGGCGAGATTGCCCATGACGGCGCCGACCAGCGTCCCCTGCCCGGCTTCGCGGCCGAGCAGCGGGCCGAGATCGGGCGGTTCGAAGGCCAGCATCTGGTTGCGCTGCGCCAGCAGCGCCTCGACGTCGCTGATCGGCGTGCCGGCGCGCAAGGTGACCACCAGTTCCTCGGGCGCGTAGTCGACGATGCCGCTCAGGCCCGAAAGGTCGAGCACCTGGCCGCACTCCATCGGCTTGCCCAGCGCGATCTTGCTGCCCTGCCCGCGCACGTCGAGCGTCGTGCCGTCGTTCAGCGCCCATTCCACCGCCTGCCGCAGCTCCTCGGGCGACCGCGGCTTGATCGTTGAGGTCATGCGCTGCCCATGCTCTGCCCCCGCGCAGCGGGGGAAGTCGGCGCGCAGCGCCGGAAGGGGGTCTTCGGCGTCGCCGATGAAGACATGACCCCCTCCGCCCTTCGGGCACCTCCCCCGCAAGCGGGGGAGGAGATTGTTTTGCGAAGCACGTCAGAACCGCGGGATGTTGGGGAAGGGCAGCTTGTTGTGATGGACCACAACGCGGCCGAGCTCGGCGCAGCGGCGGAGCTGGGGGAAGACCTTGCCGGGATTGAGCAGGTGATCGGGATCGAACGCGCACTTGAGGCGCATCTGCTGGTCGAGGTCGATCTCGGTGAACTGCACGCCCATCAGGTCGCGCTTCTCGATGCCGACGCCGTGCTCGCCGGTCAGCACGCCGCCCACCCGCACGCAGAGCCTGAGGATATCGGCGCCGAATTCCTCGGCGCGGTGCAGCTCGTCGGCGTCGTTGGCGTCGAACAGGATCAGCGGATGGAGGTTGCCGTCGCCGGCATGGAAGACATTGACCACGCGCAGGCGATGCTTCTTCGACATCTCGCGCATCTCGGCCAGCACCTCGACCAGGCGACCACGCGGCACGGAGCCGTCGAGGCACATGTAGTCGGGCGTGATCTGGCCGACGGCGGGGAACGCGGCCTTGCGACCGGCCCAGAACAGCACCCGCTCCTGCTCGTCGTTGCTGACGCGCACCGTGGTGGCGCCGCGGCCGCGCGCGATCTCGGCCACGCGCTCGACCAGGTAGTCGACTTCAACCGGCGGTCCGTCGAGCTCGACGATCAACAGGCCCTCGGCATCGAGCGGGTAGCCTGCGCCGACATAGGCCTCGGCGCACTTCACCGCGTCCTTGTCCATCATCTCCATACCGCCCGGGATGATGCCAGAGGCGATGACGGCGGCGACGCAATCGGCGGCGCCGGCTTCGGTCGGGAAACCAAGGAGCACCGCGCGTGCCGTCGTCGGCTTGCGCAGCAGGCGCACCGTCACTTCCGTGACGACACCCAGCAGGCCCTCGGAGCCGGTCATGACGCCCAGAAGATCGTAGCCCTCGGAGTCGAGATGCTTGCCGCCCAGGCGAACCACCTCGCCCGTCATCAGCACCATCTCGATGCCCAGGAGATTGTTGGTGGTAAGGCCGTACTTGAGACAGTGCACGCCGCCGGAATTCTCCGCGACGTTGCCGCCGATCGAGCAGGCGATCTGCGAGCTGGGATCGGGCGCGTAATAGAAGCCCTCGTGCTCGACCGCCTTGGTGATGCCGAGATTGGTGACGCCGGGCTGCACACGGGCGCATCGGTTGGCGTAGTCGATTTCCAGCACGCGGTTGAACTTGGCAAGGCCCAGCAGGATGGCGTCGCCCACTGGCATCGAGCCGCCCGACAGCGAGGTGCCGGCGCCGCGCGGTACGACCTTGACCTTGTTGTCCTGGCAATAGCGCAGGATGGTCGAGACTTGGCTGACGGTCTCGGGCAGGACCACGACCAGCGGCATCTGGCGGTAGGCCGAGAGGGCATCGCATTCGTAGGGGCGCATGCCCTCCAGATCGTCGATCACGCCCTCGCCGGGCACGATCGCCCGAAGGGCTGCCACGATCTCGGACCGGCGGGCGAGAATGGCGGGATCGAGCGGCGGCATCTGCATGCTTCGCTCATACGCCAAATAAAAAAGCGGCGGAAGCCGAGGGCTCCGCCGCCTTGATCACAGTAACGCCAACCGCAGCCTTAGCCCTGGCGAGCCTTGAAGCGCGGATTGGTCTTGTTGATGACGTAGACGCGGCCCTTGCGGCGCACGATGCGGCAGTCCTTGTGACGGGCCTTCACCGACTTGAGCGAATGACGGATCTTCATGGTCCTTACTCGACAAAAAACCCCGGCCGGGCCGGGGAAAATTCCAAAAGCGGGCGGAAAATACGGATCGCAGTGCGTTCCGTCAACCCATTGATTTACACGCCTTTTCGGCAAGGTCCGGGGAAAATCGGCGCGCTGGACAAGTTCGCCGACAAGAACGACTTTGGCCATGTTTTCAAAGACTTAAGGAGATGACCATGGCGTCCCTCACCCTGGCCCAGGCCAACAAGATCGTCGAAGCGGCCCTGGCCGATGCCCGCCGGCTGAAGATCAAGCCGCTGGCCGTGGCCGTGCTCGACGCATCCGGCCACGTGAAATCGCTGCAGCGCGAGGACGACGCCAGCATGTTCCGCAACGACATCGCCATCGGCAAGGCCTGGGCCGCCGTCGGCATGGGCGCGTCGAGCCGCGTGCTGCTGGGACGCGCCAAGGAGAACCCGCAGTTCTTCGGCGCGCTGTCGGCCACGGCGCAGGGCAAATTCCTGCCGCAGACCGGCGCGGTGCTGATCAAGGATGCCCAAGGCAACATCCTGGGCGCCGCCGGTGCGAGCGGCGGTACCGGCGACGAGGACGAGGCCGCCTGCATCGCGGGCATCGCCGCGGCAGGTCTGGTCGCGGGCTAACGCCTGCCAACGCAAAACCACCTCACCCTGAGGAAGCGCGAAGCGCTGTCTCGATCGGGCGGAGTAACCTCCGCCCTTTGGTGGGACCACCGGTGTTGTGACCCATGCTTCGAGACGGCGCTACGCGCTTCCTCAGCATGAGGTGTTTTGACCTCACTTCTCCTCCCCCGTCTGCGGGGGAGGTGTCGCTGTCTTACAGCGACGGAGGGGGCATGACCCCCTTCGCCCCCTGCGGGGGCACTTCCCCCGCTTCGCGGGGGCAGAGTAGATTCCTCTACTCCTCAGGCTCTGTCGTAAAAGTGAGCGGATGGCCGGCGCGGCGACCGAGGTCGGTCGCTTCCGTCGCCTTGGTCTCGGCGATCTCGCGGGTGAAGACGGCGACGACGCAGGCGCCGCGCTGGTGCGCCGTCAGCATGATGTCGTAGGCCTGGTCCTCGGTGGTGTGGAAGACTGCCTTCAGGACAACGACGACGAACTCGCGCGGCGTATAATCGTCGTTCAGCAGGATGACCTTGTGCAACGGCGGCCGCTTGGTCTTGGGCTTGGCGATGGTCTCGGGCTTGACGTCGATGTCGCTCATCGGGCCCCTCCGACACTTCTCTCCTAGTATGGCTCCTTCAGGAACCGCTCGACCAGACGGTCGGCGCGGCTGCGGTCGGTGAAGGCCAGATGGCGCGCCAGGTTGCGCGGCGAGGAGGCGAGATAGAAGCGCTCGTACTGCTCGTTGCGGCTGGCGAGCGCGCTGCCGGCGAAGTCCCAGGCGAGGCGGAAGATGCGGATACGTTCCTCGGCCGCCATGCCCTTGGCTCCGGGCAAGTAGCGGTCGATCAACGGCCGGAGCTCGGGATCGGCGAGCTGGGCCGACATCGGGGCGGCCAGCAGATTGTGCGAGCCGATCAGGCGCAGGATCTCGTTCACTCGCGGCATCCAGATCGGCAGGATCGCGCGGAGCGCATGCAGCGGCGCCACCGCGGGCGTCCACATGCCGCCCGGCCACTCGCGCGCCTCGGCTTCGGCGGTGGCCACAGCCGATCGCGCGAACTCGGAATAGGCCCAGATCTCGCCGATGATGCGCATGGTCTCGGGATCGGCCGCGTTGATCGCGCTGGCCATGCGCAACGCCAGTCCCCAGGCGAAGTCGAGCTTGGTCGAGGCCCGGATCATGGTCTGGTGCTGGATGTTGGGCGGCCAGCTCGTGGTCATCACCGTGTTGTAGGCGGCACGGTTGGCATCGATGAAGACGCGGTCCCGCGGGACCTCGACGTCATCGAAGATGACGAAGGCGTCCTGCTCGTCGAAGCGACCCGACAGCGGATGGTCGAAGCGGTTGTCGGGCGCCGACATGCTGTCGCGACAGAGGAATTTCAGCCCCGGCGCGCTCATCGGCACGCAGAAGGACAGAGCATAGGCGTCGGCGCCTTCAGGCAGCGGCAACGCCGGATAGACGGCGATCTCGTCGGCGAAGGGTGCCAGGGTGGCCAGCACGCGGGCACCGCGGACCACGATGCCGTGCTCGGTGTCGGCGACCTTGCGGAGCGCATGGACGTTGTCGGCGCGAGGCGCGTCGCCCATCGCCTTGTCGACGGTCGGCTGGACGATGGTGTGGGTGAGCGAGATGTCGCCGCGGCGCAGGAATTTCTGGTAGGCGACCAGTCGCTCCGCGCCCGCCTCGTTGCCGTTCGCGCCCCATTCGTCGGGCCGGCCGGCGAAGCCCGCGTAGGTGACGTTCATGTAGTCGGGCGTGCGCCCCATCAGCCCGACCGAATATTCGGCGACCTGGCGCAGCGCCTTGTGGCGCCGCCCGAGGTCCTCGCGCGAGCGCGGGATCATGTGGCTCGTGCCGATCGGCTCGCCGGTCTCGGGATCGGGTATCAGGCAGGTCGCCGCGTGCTTGTGCTGGAGGTCATAGACCTCGGCCAGCGCGTGGGCGGCGCCGCGGAGCTTGGGGTGATCGACGACGTCGGTCACCCGCTCGCCGTCGACCCAGACCGCCCGCGGCCCGCGAAGGCCGCTCAGGAATTGCTTGCCTGTCCGTGCCGGCATTGGTTCACCCCGAGTTCGTTACCCGATGTTGATCACCCGACCGGCATGGTCTCGGCGAGCGGCGGCAGTTTCAACACCTTGTCGTACCAGGCTTCGAGCTTGGGATGGCCCGGCTTCCACGGCTCGTTGGCATAGCGGAATTCCAGGTAGCCGATGGCGCAGCCGATCGCGATCTCGCCGATGGTCGTCAGCATGCCGAGCGAGCCCGCCTCCTTCTCCAGCGCATCGAGTGCACGGGCGACCTTGCCCTGCTGGAGCGCGATATAGGCCTTGCGGCCCTCGTCCTGCGGCAGGGCGATCTCGCGGCGGCGCGGCTGGGTGGCGTCGAGGATGCCGTCGGCCAGCGCCTCCTGGCGGAGCGCCGTCCACAGCGCCGGGCCCGGCGAGGGGTAGAGCTTCGGCGCGGTGCCGATGCTGTCGAGGTATTGGCAGATGACCGGGCTGTCGTAGAGCGACATGCCGTCGTCGGTGATCAGCGTCGGCACCTTGGAGAGCGGATTGAAGGCCAGCAGCGCCGGATCGGTCGTGCCGATCTTCATGCGCTCGATCTTGTCGTTGAGGCCGCGGGCGATGGCGCAGGCCATGACCTTGCGCACGTAGGGGCTAGCGGCGGAATGGGCGATCTTCATCTTCGTTTCCTCGAGTCTTGTTAATTCGTCATCCACGATAGGCTGTGCGATCCGTCACATACCCCGCCGCGACGTCGGCCGCGAGTGCCGTGTCGGCCCGTGTCCTGGGGTCGCCATGGCCGCCGCCGCCCGGCGTGCCGAGCGAGACGGTGTCGCCCTTGTTCAGCACGTACTGCTTCTTGGGATCTGTCCTGACGCCGTTGATCCGGAGCTCGCCCGGCGCGCCGTCGCCGCCACCCTCGATGCCGAAAGCCGGGAAGATCGTGCGCTCGGCCAGGAACGACACCGCAATCGGCGTTTCACTCCGGCTTTCGATCAGGATCTCCTGGCCGAGGCCGCCGCGATGGCGGCCGGGGCCGCCCGAATCGGGTCGCAGCTTCTTGTGATGGAAGCGCAGCGGCGCGATGTGCTCGCTGATCTCGATCGAGGTCGAGGAGACGTTGGACGGCCATGAGAGGCACGTCACGCCGTCCCTCTGCGTGTTGCCACCCATGCCGCCGTTGTAGAAGAACATGTTGGCGTAGGGCTTGCCGCCCCCTGGCTCTCCACTTGGCCGCACGCCGGACTGGTTCATGCCCCACATCGGCGAGCCGCAGGCCGCCATCACGCGCTCCGGCACGATCTGGCCCAGGCAGCCGAACACCAGCATCGGCACGTAGTGGCCGATCAGCATGCGCGAGCCGCCCGGCGCGGGGAACTGCGGATTGACGATACAGCCCGGCGGGGCGCTCAGGCTGATCGGCCTAAAGGCGCCTTCGTTGTTGGGCAGGTTGGGGCTGGTGCAGACCTTGACCCCGTACATCGCCATCGCCGTGGTGTAGCAAAGCGCGCAGTTGATGGCGCGATCGACCTGGGCGTCGGTGCCGGCGAAATCCATGGCGATCTCGTCGCCCTTGATGGTGAGTTTCAGGTGCAGCGTGATCGGCGTCTCCATGATGCCGTCGGTCTTGACCTCGCTGTGGTAGGTGCCGTCGGGCAGTTCGCGGATGGCGGCGCGCATCGCCGTCTCGCAGCGGCCTTGAATCTCCCGCGCAAGATCGGTGAGATCGGGCAGGGCATAATTCTCCATCAGGACCAGCAGCCGGTCTTCCATCAGATCAAGCGCCACGACCTGGGCCCAGAGATCGCCCATCGTCTGGTCGGGCGTGCGCACGTTCTTGCGGATGATGGTGACCAGCGTCTCGTCGGTCCTGCCGGCGGCGATCATCTTCATCGGCGGGATCTGCAATCCTTCCTCGAAGACCTCGCGCGGTTCGGGGCTCCTGATCTTGCCACCGATGTCGGGCGCGTGCGCCGTGGTGGCGCTGAAGGCGATCAGCTTGCCGCCGCGGAAGATCGGCTTGGCGAGGGTGATGTCGGGCAGATGGCCGGTACCCAACCAGATGTCGTTGGTGATCAGCACGTCGCCCGGTTGCAGCTGGTCGGGCGGAAAGAAACGCAGGAAGTGCTTCACCGTCTCCGGCAAGGTGCCGATGAAACTCGGGATGCTCTCGCTCGCCTGCACCAGCGACTGGCCCGTGGCATCGGTGACGACGCAGGAGAAGTCGTAGCTCTCCCGCACCAGGGTCGAGAAGCTGGTGCGCACCATCGCCGCCGCCGCCTCGTCGACCAGGGAGATCAGCCGCCGCCACAGCAGTTCCAGTTCAATCGCGTCAAACGCCCTTGGAGTTTTTGAACTGGCCATCAGACGACCTCCGCCAGGATGGACCCATCGGGCAGCAGGCGCGCGGTGGCGCCGGGGCCAACGATGAAAGTGCTTTCGTCTTCCTCGAACACCGCCGGACCCTGCACGATCACGCCGGCCTCGAGCGCATAGCGGTCATAGACATTTGTCGGCAGCATCTTGCCGGCATCGGCGAAGAACACCGCGCGCGTGCCTTTCAACGCCTGCGCCCGGGGATGACGCGGCAATTCGAGCTTGCCGCCGGCGCCGGGCATCGGCGCGCTGACCGAGAGCCTGAGCGCCACGAACTGGATCGCAGCACCCGGCGGCGTGCGCGCAAACAGAGCCTTGTAGGCAGCCTCGAAGGCGGTGCGCACACCCGCCTCGGTGAGCGGCGAGGGCATCGCCACCGTGACCTCGCTGCCCTGGCCGATGTAGCGCATGTCGGCCAGCCGTCGCACGACCCGGCCGGCGGCATCGGCGCCGGTCGGGCGCAGCACCTCGAGCGATTCCTTTTCCTGCGCGACGAAGATCGCTTCGGCTTGGTCAAAATCCGCGCCCGCCAGCGCGACGCTGAAACTGGCGACGCGATCGACGCGCGCCGGTGCCATCAGCATGCCGATAGTGCTGCCCGCCCCCGCTCCCGGCGGACAGACGACGCGCGTGACTCCGAGCTTGCGGGCCACGTTCCAGGCGTGAACGGGCCCGGCGCCGCCGGTCGCCAGCAGCGCGTATTCGGCTGGAATGCGTCCACGCTCGGCGATGGCGACGCGTGCAGCGCCCGCCATGTTCTCGTTCACCACGTCGTGCACGCCGAAACCCGCACGGTCGCGTTCGACGCCGAGCGCCGTGGCGAGACTGCCCAGCGCTGCTTCTGTCGCGGCACGGTCGATCTTCATGGCACCGCCCAGGAAGAAATCGGCATTGAGATAGCCCAGCGCCAGGTCGGCGTCAGTCACGGTGGCTTCCGTACCACCGCGGCCGTAGCAGGCGGGACCAGGCTGCGCGCCGCTGCTCTCGGGACCGACCTGAAGCGTGCCGAGGTCGCTCTTGCGCGCGATGGAGCCGCCACCCGCGCCGATCTCGATCAGTTCGACGGTCGCGATCATGATCGGCAGACCCGAACCACGCAGGAACCGCTTCTCGCGCGCCGCCTCGAAGCCATAGGCGACCAGCGGCTCGCCGTCGTCGACCAGCGCCAGCTTCGCCGTGGTGCCCCCCATGTCGAACGCGAGCACGCGCTCGAGGCCGGCATTGCGGCCAAACCAGGCGCCGGCCAGGGCGCCGGCAGCCGGCCCGCTTTCCAGCAATTGCACCGGCGCCCGCTTGGCCTCGCTCACGTGCGTCAGCCCGCCGTTGGAGAGCATCAGAAAGAGACCGCCGGGAATGCCCGACTTGGCCAATGCCTGTTCCAGCCGCTCGAGATAGATCTCGGCCAGCGGCCGGATATAGGCATTGGCCACCGTCGTGCTGGCGCGCTGGTACTCGCGGATCTCCGGCGCGATGTCCGAGGAGAGAGAAATCGACAGATTCTGGAAGCGCTCGGCCACGGCGGCGGCAATGGCGCGCTCATGCGCCGGATTGGCATAACTGTGCAGGAAGCAGATGGCGAGGCTCTCGACCCCCTGCCCCACCAAGTCCGCCACCTCGGCCAACGCCGCCTCGACATCGAGCGCGATCTCGACGCTGCCGTCCGGCGCCAGCCGCTCCTTCGCTTCACGGCGCCACGGCCGCGGCACCAGCGGGTTGGGCATTTCGATGAAGAGGTCGTAGAGCTCGTACTTGCGCTCGCGCGCGATCTCCAGCACGTCGGCGAAGCCCGCCGTGGTCAGCAGTCCGGTCTTCGCTCCCTTCCGCTCGATCAGCGCGTTGGTGAAGAGTGTCGTGGCGTGAACCACACGGCCGACCTGCTCGGGCCGGACGCCCGCTTTCTCGAGCACGCGCCGCGTGCCTTCGAGCGCGCCGCGCGCCGGATCATCGGGCGTCGTGCTCTCCTTCCAGATGATGGCGCGGCCGTCGCGCGGATCGTGGATGACGAGGTCGGTAAAGGTTCCCCCAATGTCGATGCCGAGGGACAGCGGCGCACTCATTAAAGGTCCTTTGCTATTCGGCTTTGATATTGCCCTGCTTGACCACCTTCGCCCAACGTTCGCGGTCCTTGATGATGTAGGCCTTGAAGGCGGCCGGGTCCTGGCCCAGTGATTCCAAACCCTGCTTGGCGAGCGCTTCCTTGTTGGAAGGATCGGCGATCGCACCGATGAAGAGCTTGCTGAGACCCGCCAAAATGTCAGCCGGCAACCCGGCGGGCCCGAAGAGGCCGAACCAGTTGTTGATATTGAGCGCGGGAATGTCCTTGGTGAGCAGCGGCAGATCGGGCGCAAGCGGCGTTGGCTTGGTCGCGGCCAGGGCCAGTACCCGCACCTTGCCGGCATTGGCGAGACTCATCAGCTCCGACACGTTGCCGAAGAACATGTCGACGTTGCCGGCCGCCACGTCGGCGATGGCGGGCGCGCCGCCGCGATAGGGTACGTGGATCATCTTGAGACCGCCCGACTCGAAGCCGAGGAACTCGGCGGCAAGCTGGTTGGTCGAGCCGAGTCCGGTCGATGCGTAGGACAGTTTGCCGGGGTTGGCTTTGGCGTAGGCCACCAGCTCGGGGATGGTCTTGAACGGCGCATTCGGGCGCACGATCAGCGCCATCGGCACGCCAACGAGGTTGGCGATCGGCACCAGTTCCTTGTCGAGGTCGAGCGGGATGTTGGAGCCAGGCACGACAGCGCCGACCGCAATCTGACCCATGATGCCGATGCCGACCGTGTAGCCGTCAGGCGGCGACTGCGCGACCTGCTTCAGCGCGATGAAGCCGCCGGCGCCGGTCTTGTTGTCGACCACAACGGGATAGCCGTGCAGCCGCATGATGGCGTCGGCCGCCAGACGGGCGGTGATGTCCGCGGTACCGCCGGGCGCATAGCCGACCAGGATCCTGATCGGCTGCTTGGGCACCCATTGCTGGGCGCGCGATGGCGTGGCGGCAATAACGAGCGGAGCGGCCAACAAGTTTCGACGCAGCATGGTCAATTCCTTCCCGGCTATGGTCTAGGCTGCCAGAGCAAACCCTGTGCCGTGCCCCAGCATGGCAACGGGCATCACCTTCCCCACAACCACCCTAACATTCGCCAACGCGATTGCTCTAGCGGCGATCGCCAACGTCGTGCCATGCTGCGGAAGTTGTCAGATAAATTGCCGCCGCGCAGGCGGCCAAGTCGACGTGAGCGGCGCCAACGAGCGCCACCCAGTGCAAGGCATTTCCGGGAGGATCGCCATGGCTACATCAAAGTTACGTCATTTGTTGCCCGCCGGCCTCCTGCTGCTCGCCGCAGCGCTGGGACCGGACCGCGTGGCCCAGGCCCAGGGCAAGGACCTGAGCATGGGCAACGTCAATCCGCCCAAGCACGGAACCTCGCAGGCCGCGCAGCAATTCATCGACAAGGTCGCCGAACTTTCCGGCGGCAAGGTCAAGATCACCCATCATCACTCGGGCGCCCTTGGCGGCGAACGAGAGGTGGTGCAGCAGATCCAGCTCGGCGTCATCGAATTCGGCCCGATCACGACCGCGCCGCTGTCGACGGCGATCCCCGAGATGTCGGTGTTCCAGCTGCCCTACATCTTTCGCGACTACGCCCACCTCTTCAAGGCGCTCGACGGCAGCGACACGCTCACCAAGTTCTACTCCGACGTCCTCGACAAGAAAGGCCTCAAGCTGATCGGCTTCTTCGCCGCCGGCTATCGCGGCATCTACGGCCACAATGCCATCAACGGCCTGGCCGACATCAAGGGCAAGAAGGTGCGCGTCCAGGAGGACAAGATCCTTGTCGCCACGTTCAAGGCGCTGGGCATGATCTCGACGCCGATCGCCTTCCCCGAAGTGGCCACCGCGCTGCAGACCAAGGTCATCGACTTCGCCGAAGGCGGCATCAACACCTTCTATCACAACAAGTTCTACGACATCGTGAAGTACGTCGCCGACGTCCGTCACACGCACCAGGCGGTGGCTCTCGTGATGTCCAAGGCGGCGTGGGCCAAGCTCGACCCCGCCGGACAGAAGGCGATCGTCGATGCCTGGGTCTTTTCACGCGATTTCAATCGCAAGTTCATCCTCGAAGAAGACAAGGGCATCCAGGAACAGGTAAAGGCCAAGGGCGTGACGATCACCAAGCCGGACCCTGCGCCATTCCTCAAGGCGACCGAAGGCGTCTACGCCGAGTTCTACGCCACGCCGGCCGGCAAGGCGGCGAAGCCGATGGTCGAGTACATCCAGAGCGTAAAGTGACGCGGCGACCGGCATCGTGACAACTTCCGACGAACAGGAGCCCGAGGGCGCGCAATCCGCGCCCTCGATGGGCGCCCGACTCTATGACGGCCTCGCCGGCATCGGCGGATTGATCCTTGCCGTCATGACGGCGGCGGTCTTTCTGCAAGTGGTGCTCCGCTACCTCGGCCTCACCGGCATCGACGGCCTCGAGGAAGTGCCGCGCTACCTCTTCGTCTGGCTGATCATGTTCGGCGCGGCGGCGGCGATGTGGCGCCACGAGCACACGGTACTCGACTATTTCGTGAATCGCTTCGGTCCGGTCGGGCGGGCGCTGCTCTCGATCCTGACCAACGGCCTTGGCATCGCTCTGTTCGCCTATCTCATCTGGCTGAGTTTCACGCTGGTGCCAAATGCGGGCTTCCAGACCAGTGCCGGCCTCGGCCTGACCCTGGACTGGGTGTTCGCCGCCATTCCGGTCGGATCGGTGATGATCATCGTGCCGATGCTTCGCAACATTTACTTCGCGCTGAGGGGGCTATGGCGGAAACCCTCCTGATCGCCTTCGTCATCTGCATCCTGATCGGCATGCCGATCAGCATTGCGATGGGCGTTGGCGCCCTCACAGCGGCAATGTTCTATCCGACACTCAACCCGATCATCATCCCGACACGCTTCGTCGGGCTGCTGTCGGACTCCTACCTCCTTCTGTCGGCGCCGCTGTTTATCCTGGCAGGCAACATCGCCGCGCGCGGCGGTGTTGCGCGAGTCCTGATCGACCTCGCCACCGTTTTGGTCGGCCGGTTTCGCGGCGGCCTCGCCTACGTCAACGTGCTCGACAGCATGTTCTTCGGCGGTATTTCCGGATCGGCGGTGGCCGATGTGTCGGCTCTCGGTACCTTCCTGATCCCGCAGATGGTCCGCAAGGGCTACGACAAGGATTTCGCGACCGCGCTCACCATCTCGACCGCCGTTGTAGCGCCGATCATTCCCCCTTCGATCATTGCCGTCATCTACGCCTGGATGGCCGACGAATCGGTGGCAGCCATGTTCGCCGCCGGAGTCATTCCGGGCCTGCTGGTCGGGCTCGGCATGGCGGTTCCTGTGTTCTTCATCGCCCGCAAGCGCAACTATCCCCGAGAGCCGGCGCCGACCATGCCGCAGTTCTGGGCCGCGCTGCGCAACGCGCTTCCGGCCCTGATGATCCCTGCGATCATCATGGGCGGCATCATCTTCGGCCTGTTCACGCCGACCGAGGCTGCTGCGGTCGCGGTCGTCTACGCGCTCGTGGTGCCGCCGATCTTCTACCGGGAACCCGCACTTCGGGAACTGCCCAAGATCTTCGCCGACAGCGCGCGGCTGTCCGGCGTGATCGGGATGATCATCGGCTTCGTCGGCGCCTTCGGTTGGGTGCTCACCTACTCGAAGTTCCCCTTCCTGATTGCAGCCTCGATCGCGGCGATGTCACCGGCGTGGTGGGTCTTCATCATCCTGGTCATCTTCCTGTATCTGATTCTTGGCACTTTCCTGACGCCGTCGGAGATTATCCTCGTCACGGTGCCTGTGCTGCTGCCGGTGGCGACCGCGGTCGGCGTTCACCCGATCCATTTCGGCATGGTTTGCGTCATCGCCTCGGCGATTGGCCATATTACGCCGCCGGTGGGACTATGCCTGTTCGTCGGCATGGCGATCAGCGGACTGTCCATGGATCAACTCGTGAAACCGTTGCTGCCGTTCCTGGCGGCGATCGTCGTGACGCTCCTGCTGATCGCCTTCATGCCCGACCTTGTGCTCATCCTGCCGCGCCTGCTCGGCTTCACCCAGTAGACAGGCTTGAGATGACGGGCGCATGCGGTAGTCTCCGCGCCGCATGCCCCTCAGCCACCCTGCCGCCGACGTCTGGACACTGCTCGCCGACATCGCCGAAGAAACACCTGACGCACCGGCGCTCATCCACAGCGGGCGCACGATGTCTTTCGCCGAACTGCTCGATGCCGCCGGCCGCGTGGCGCAGGGCCTCGCCGATCTCGGTGTAACACCGGGCGATCGCGTAGCGTTGTGGCTGCCCAACGTGCCGGCCTATCCCGTCTTCTATTTCGCCTGCGTCCGTCTGGGTGCCATCGCGGTAGCAGTGAACACGCGCTATCGCGCCGTCGAAGTCGCCGACATCGTCGGCCGGTCCGGCGCCAAGGTGCTGGTCTGCGCGCCGGGCTTCCGGCGCATCGACTTCCTCTCGATCCTGGCGGACATCGATCCGGCGGCCCTCGACAAGCTCGCGGCGCTGGTCGTCGTGGGCGAAGAACCGGCCTCCGTGCCCGCCGCCATCGAGCGGCTGCGGCGCGTGCCATTCGACCGCCTGCTGTCGCGACAACCGCTCGCCGCCAACAACGCACGGCCCAACGCGCCCTGCAATATCTTCACCACCTCGGGCACGACCAGCGCTCCCAAGTTCGTGCTGCATCGCCAAGGCGCGATCGCAAGCC
>NZ_SCVH01000095.1 GCF_004296935.1 Reyranella sp. | reverse complement strand
CGGGGATTGCGCCGGCCTCTTTCGTTTGTTCCGGCAAGACCTGCCCGCGGCCGCCCGCGGGTTCGCGCGCTCCTCCTTGTTGATGGGGCGCTTGGTGCAGCCGCCGCGGGTCCTGACCCGCGGGTCCAACAACCTCTGACCCCCTCCGTCCCCTCCGGGGACACCTCCCCCGCAGACGGGGGAGGAGTTAAATCGACCTCTTCCTCCTCCCCCGTCTGCGGGGGAGGTGCCCCGTCTTTCGGGGCGGAGGGGGGCGGACTCCGGGCCCACATTCGGGCCCAACACCCCCACGTTTCAGGTGGGCCCGTTGAGCCGGGTAAAATCCCGGATTTATTGGCTTTTAGGCGGCTAAAAAGCCAAATATCTGTCGGCGGGTTTGGGCCAAATTCGAAAAGTTGGGCCAACGATGATGGGCGTCGGTATGGATGGCTACTCGGCTGCCTTGGCCGTCTGCGCCGGCGCCCGCACGCCGCCTTTGGTAAACATCGCATCGATCTCCGACGCGCTGAATCCCAGTTCGTGCAGGATGTCAGGACCATCCTCGCCAACGTGCGGCGCGTGCTGCTGCGGGGCGTGCTCGCCGGCGGGCGGCAGGCCGGGGATGTTGGCGACGGGCATGCGGCCAAAGCCGTCCTGCTCGATCCAGTCGACCGCGCCCGACTCCTTCACATGAGGGTGGTCGAGATAGTCGGTGTAATTGTTCACCCGCTCGCAGAACACGTCCTTGGGCTGCAGGATGGCGATCCACTCCTCGGTGGTCTTGGTCGGCATCGTCTCGTTCAGCGCCTTGATGATCCTGGGCGCGTTCTTGATGCGGTCGTTGTGACCCTGCAGGTCGGGATCGTCGGCAATGTCCTGGCGGCCGATCAGTTCGAACAGCAGCCGGAAGTGATGCGGCCGCATGGCGCTCACCATGATGTAGCCGTTCTTCGTCTTGTAGCTGCCGGCCGGCATGTAGAGGACCGGCGGCGCGCCCTTGGAGAACACCCATTCCATCAGCTTGGCGCCCTGGAAGGCGGCGGCCGAGCGCATCAGGCTCGAATCGATGAAACAGCCTTCGCCGTAGCGGAGCTGGCGCATCAGCGCCGGCGCCAGCGCCTGGAAGGTATAGAGGCCGGTCGTGACGTCGACGGCGATCATGCCCTGCCGCCACGGCGTGCCGTCGGGCATCCTGTTCATCACCATCATGCCGCTAAAAGCCTGGATGAGGCCGTCGACCGTGGGCCGCTTGCTGTAGGGGCCGGTCTGCCCGAAGCCAGAGACCGAGCAATAGACGACCTTGGGATTGATCTTCTTGACGTCCTCGTAGCCGAAGCCCAGGCGCTGGATGACGCCGGGGCGGAAGCTTTCCATCACCACCTGGGCCTTGGACGCGAGCTTCTTCACCACGGCGATGCCGTCGGGCGATTTGAGATCGAGGGCGATGCTGCGCTTGCCGCGATTGAAGGCAACGGAATGGGCGCAGTGATCGCCCTTCAGTTCGCCCAGCGCCCGGCCCCAGTCGCCCTCGGGCGGCTCGATCTTGATGACATCGGCGCCATGCAGGGCAAGCAGCATCGAGGCGTGCGGCCCGGCGATGCCCTGCGTGAAATCGAGGACGGTGATGCCGTCGTAAGCGCCTTTGATCGTCGTCACTGGATCCTCCCGAGGGCGCTGAACGTACGTTTACCAACGCCGTCGATGCAAGGGCCGCCCTGCAGGGAAGCCATGCGCGCATGAAGAAAAGTTACGGAAAGCGGAACAGAAGCTCGCTTGAGGTGGGGGGCCGGTCGCGATCCAATGAGTGCAAATGCACCTATTTAGGAGCTTGCCATGACCGCCCTTCCGCTGCCGATCGCGGCCCTTGCCGCCGCCAGCTATGTGGCGCCCGCTTTGGTGGCGCCTTTCTTCCGCCGGCTGATGCTGCAGCCGCGTCGGCATGTCAGCGCGCCGCCGGCGCTGACGCTACGCGCCGCCGACCAGCGACTCGATCTCGGCGAAGGGCTGGTGGCGTGGCGCTGGGGCGAGGGGCCGATCGTCCTCCTGGCGCATGGATTCGAGGGTAGCCCGGCCCAGTTCGGCGCCGTGATCGACGCGCTGGTCGAGCGCGGCTACGCGGCGGTGGCGCTCGACATGCCGGCACACGGCGCCTCCGGCGGCGATGAAGCCTCTCCCGGCACCTTTGCGCGGGCCGTCACCCAGGCGCTCCGCCGACTCGGCCCGGTCCATGCGGTGGTCGGTCATTCGCTGGGGGCAGCGGCTGGCCTCTATGCCGTGGCGCAGCGCGGAGATGTCGGCCGTATTGCGCTCGTTTCCTCGCCGAGCGCGCTGGAGCGGGTGCTACGCGGCTTCGCCGGCGCCGTAAGGCTTTCCCGACGCGGCGCCGACGCCTTCGTGGCGTCGGTCGAGCGGCGCGTCGGCCAACCGGCCGCCGACTTCGACGTCAAACGGCTCGCACCCCTGCTGTCGCTGCCGATTCTGCTGATCCACGACCAGAACGATCGCCAGATTCCGGTACGGGAGGCCGCGCGAGCGGCGCACATGCTGCCGACCGCCGAACTCATCGTCACGCGGGGACTCGGCCACAATCGGCTGCTTGCCGACCCGGCGGTCGTGACGGCCTTGGTAAATTTCGTCGCCGCTCAGGAAATGACGGGCAGTGCCTGAACGTCGTAGGCGTGGGTGATCTTGCGGCCGAGCACCGGATCGTCGAGCTCCATCTCGAAGCGCGGTGACGGCCGGATCGTGCCGATGGCGGGCATGGTGCCGCAGAACATGACGGCGCCCATGGGCAGGCGCTTGTTGTCCTGCCAGCCGAAGATGAGTTCACGCGGATCGCGGATCTTGGCCAACGGTCCTTCCTGGTAAAGGACTCGCTTGCCGGCTTCCTGGATAAAGCTGCGCAGCATGAGCTTGTCCCAGTGCGGCTCGACTTCCTCGAAGCGCCAGGCGGTGCGGCCGATGGGCTTGGCACACATCTGCTTGGAAACGGCGATGCCGTAGCTTTCGACCTTGCGATCGGTATGGTCGGCGCCAACCGTGACCCAGAGGCGATCGGCGGCGCCGATCAGCACGGGCTCGACCTCGCCCGAGCTGTCGTCGCCCAGCACCTGGATGCTGTCGGCCTGGGTCAGCATCTGCGCGGCGGCGCGATAATAGATCGGCACCCGCGACGGCGGCTGGACGCCAATCGACTTCAGTTCCTCAATGTGGTGGTTGAGCGCGGCCACGTCGCGGCCGGTCCAGCCGGCGATCACCAGATCCTTGATGTCGACGGCGACTTTCTCGACCGCCCCCTTGGCGTGGCCGTCGAACTCCAGGCGCGCCATGTCAGAGAACGGCGAGCTGCGAATTCAGGAGATCGGTCACCAGCATGTAGCCCGGGGCATGGGTGATGCAGAACGCGGGCTTCACCGTCGCCACGACCGATTGCGGAGTGACGCCGCAGGCCCAGAATACCGGGAACTCGTCGTCGCGCACCGGTACGGCGTCGCCGTAGTCGGGCTTGGCGATGTCCTTGATGCCGATCAGCTCGGGCTTGCCGAGATGCACCGGTGCGCCGTGGACCGAGGGGAAGCGCGTCGTCACCTGCACGGCACGAATGGCGTCGGCGGGCTTGAACGGACGCATCGAGACGACCATCGGCCCGTGGAACGGGCCGCTCGGCTTGCACTCGATGTTGGTCCGGTACATCGGCACGTTGCTGTTGCAGGTCTGGTGGCGCAGCTCGAGGCCGTTCTCGATCAGCGCCTCCTCGAAAGAGAACGAGCAACCCAGCACGAAGGACACCAGGTCGTCGCGCCACACTTTCTTGAGATCGGTCACTTCCTCGACCAGCTCGCCGTTCTTCCAGACGCGGTAGAGCGGGATGTCGGTGCGGATGTCGAGATCCTCGCCCAGCGCCGGCAGGCGCGGATCGCCCGGCTCCGAAGAGGCGAGCAACGGGCAGGGCTTGGGGTTGAGCTGACAGAAGCGCGCGAAGTCGGCGGCGAATTCCCTGGGCAATATCGCGAGGTTGCCCTGCACATAGCCCGGCGCCATGCCCGAGGTCGGCAGGCGGTGGCCGCCGGCGCGGATGCGGCGGCGGGCGTCACGGCCGGTCTCGCCTTTGAAGCTGGTGATCGTGGTGTCCATCGCGAACTCCTAAACATGCCCTCTTTAGACGTGTTGGCCGCCGTTGATCTGGATCTCGGCGCCGGAAACGTAGCTCGCGCCCTTCTCGCAGAGGAAGTGGATCACGTCGGCCACCTCATCCGGCGTGCCGAGGCGGCGCATGGGAATCTGTTCCTCGACGATCTGTTCGGTGCCGGGCGAAAGAATGGCGGTGTCGATCTCGCCCGGCGCGATGGCGTTCACGCGAATGCCGCGCGGTCCGAAGTCGTGCGCCATCTCGCGGGTCAGAGCCGCCAGCGCCGCCTTCGATGTGGCGTAGGCCGAGCCGGCGAAGGGGTGGACGCGGCTGCCGGCGATCGACGTGACATTGACGACGCAGCCGCGCGCCTCGGCCAGTTCCGTCATCAAGCCGCGTGCCAGTGCGACGGGGGCGAAGAAGTTGACGTTGAAGACCCGCTGCCAGAGGTCGAACGGTGTGTCGATGGCGCCCAGCCGGCCGCCGGTCTCGTCCTTGGGCGAGATCGCCGCATTGTTGACCAGGGCATCGAGCCGTCCGCCGCCCAGGCGCTCGCGGATATCGTCGATGCCGCGGGCGACATCGTCGGCCTTCGCCAGATCGATCTGCACATGGTTCTTGTCGCCGCCCGGCCAGGGGCAGAGCACGCTGAAAGGCTGACGCGAAACGGTGATCACCCGCCAGCCGCCGGCGCTGAATTTCTTCACGGTCGCATGTCCGATGCCGCGGCTGGCCCCGGTCAGGACCAGGGTCCGAGCATTGTCGTACTGGGTCGGGGGCTTCATGGCGGGTTCGATTCCAAACAGGTGAAAGCCAATCTTACCCCGCCTCGGCATCATTATCGCGGCCGATGTTGTCGCCTACAGGCAGTGGCCGGGCCGGCATCACACCGCGACCTGTTGTGGTTTCGAGTCAAATCTTCGAATTGCCGGTTAACTCATTGTGATTGAAACATTTTTCTTGAATAATGTGAATGCATTCACTAAGCTTTCTGCAGGCCTAGTCCAATATTTCGGACTGCCGGGCCGCTACTTTTGACGAAGCAATTTTGGAGTGGTTCGCCATGCCGGACGACCGCCGCGCGCACGCGCCGACACCTCTTTTGAAAACACGACCTGCCACGATGCTGACTGCTATCGGTCTTTGCGCGGTGATCATCGTCATGCAGCTGGTGCCCGACATCCGCGACATGACCTCCAACCGGGTGCCAGCGCCGGTGATGGCCGGCGCGCGCTGATATCCGGGGCGCTTGTGCGCCCGCTCGGGAACGCGCATTTAGGGTGCCAGGTTGCGCGTGCCCACATCATCCGAAAACGATCAGGCCCTGCCGCTCGGTACGCGGCTCGGCGACTATCGACTCGATGCGATCATCGGGCATGGCGGGTTCGGTATCACTTACCGCGCCTTTGACACCCAGCTCGCCAAATTCGTCGCTATCAAGGAGTACTTTCCGGTCGAGTTCGCCGTGCGTCGGCCCGATGGCGAGGTCGCGCCGCGCGGAGCGCGCTTCACCGACGACTTCGTCTGGGGCCGCGAGCGCTTTCTCGACGAGGCGCGCGCGCTCGCGCGGTTTCGCCATGCCCACATCGTCCCCGTGCTCCGCTACTTCGAAGGCAACGGCACGGCCTACACGGTCATGGAGTTCGAAGACGGCCGCAGTGTGGCGCAGCTCCTGCGCGCGCCGAGCCGCCGCCTGCAGCCCGACGAAGTGCGTCGACTGGCCGAGGGCCTGCTGAGCGGGCTGCGTGCCGTTCATGCCCAGGGATTTCTCCATCGCGACATCAAGCCGTCGAACATCATCGTCCGGCATGACGGCGTGCCGGTCCTCATCGACTTCGGCGCGGCGCGGCAGGCGATGGGAGGGCGCACGCGCACGCTCACCAGCATCCTGACGCCGCAGTACGCCCCCATCGAGCAGTATGCCCTCGACGGCAAGCAGGGTCCGTGGAGCGACATCTATTCAGCGGCAGCGGTCTTGCACCACGCCGTTGCCGGCAGTCCGCCACCCGAAGCGGCGAGCCGAGTCGGCGTGGATCCGTATCGGCCGCTGGCGGTGACGCAGGCCGATCGCTTCGATCAGACGTTGCTCGCGGCAATCGATCGCGGATTGGCATTCGCACCGGACGAGAGACCGCAGACCATCGCGGACTGGAGCGCGCTGTTCGGTGCCGCTCTGCCGCCGGCCGATGACGCGCCGACGCAGCGTCTGCCGGGGGCGGTGGCTGCCCCGCGGTTGGGCGGCGTCAATCGCGAACACTTCGAACCCGTTGAGGATGCGCCGCTGACCGTCCGACCGAGTTCGAACGTAGGCGTTTGGGTGGCCGTCGTGTTGATCGGCGCGGCGGCCTTTGCGTTGTGGCGGTATCAGCCGGAGATTCGTGACCTGCTCGCGAGTGCTTTGCCTTCGAGTCCGCCGGTGGTGGAAGTGCCATCGCGGCCCGAAGTGGGCCAACAGACGGCAATCGCGCCGCCGCCGACATCGCCGCCCGTCGCTGCTCCATCCGCGCCGCCCGTTGCTGGACCGCCCGCCGTTCCCGATCCGTCGGCGCAGAAAGCATTGATCGACCAGGCCCAGCGCGCGGCGAGTGAGGTGCGCACCATGCTCGATCGCGCCGATGAAGCCTCCAAGGCCGCCCGCGCGATGGCCGGCGAAGCGCGTATCGTGGCCGCGCGCGCCGCGCGCTCCGATCTCGAGAACGCCGAACGGCTGTCCTATGACGGCGGCGCGAGCTACATCGGCCAGGTCACTGCCGGCAAGCGGCAGGGTCTCGGCGTCGCCGATCTCGCGAATGGCGAACGTCAGGCCGGCGACTGGGATGCCGATCACCTGAGCGGGCTCGGCATCGTGAGGCTGGGCGACGACTCGCGCTACGCCGGCCAGTGGCGCGACGGCGAGTCGACGGGGCTGGGCGTCCGCGAGAAGCCGGGTGTCGAGCGCACCGAGGGCAATTTCGTCGCAGGGCGCCTGGAAGGCTTCGGTGTCCGTCGGACGCTGACGGTGCCCAACGTCGTGCAATCTGGCGAATTCCATGCCGACGTGCTCGACGGTCCGGGTGTAGAGGTGGTCGGCGACCGCGAACGCTACGAGGGCGGTTTTCGCAACGGCCGGCGACAGGGCTATGGCCAGGTCACCGCGGCGGATAACCGGAAGCGCGCAGGCTTGTGGGAAGACGGAAAGCTAGTCGATTCAACGCCTTGAGGGCGATGGCACGGAAGTTGCGGCCAAGGCTTGCAACCGCTTCCCATGACCTCCGTGACCAAAGCCCTGTCCGTCCTCCTGATCGACGATAATCCTGCCCGCGCCGAGATCGTCGAGTCGGGGCTGCGGGATGCTGGCTACGTGCTGCTCGAGCGCCTGGAGGGCACCTACGATCTGCTGGCGCGCGTCAGCGCGCTGAAGCCTGACGTCATCGTCGTCAGCATCGACAGTCCGAGCCGCGACGCCATCGAAGACCTGCGTCGGACAACCGAAAAGCAGCCGCGACCGATCGCGTTGTTCGCCGACCGTTCGGATCCGGCGACAATTGCCGCTGCGATGGAGGCTGGTGTTTCGGCCTACGTCGTGAAGGGGCTGGCGCAGGACCGCGTGCAGTCGGTCGTCGACGTCGCGATCGCCCACTTCAATCGCTTCCACGTGATGCGCGAGGAACTCGATCGTGCGCGCCTGTCGCTCGTCGAGCGCAAGACAGTCGATCGCGCCAAGGGTCTGCTGATGGAGCAGAAGGGGATCAGTGAAGAGGCGGCGTACCGGCTGTTGCGCAAGCTCGCCATGGATCAGAACAAGCGCATCGGGGAAGTGGCGCAGGACGTTCTGACTTACGCCAAGGCCTTCAAGATTTGATCAAAAAATGAGCCTGCCTCAATAGCGATCATGCTGCATATGCGAGCAGTAAATAACACACAATATTAAGCGCAATTAAAGAGAAGGAAACAAATTTCTAAGTTTTCGTAATTATATCAATATCTTAACGGAACTCTCCGAATCATTTTCTGATTGGCACATTTCCTGCTGCTTTGCAGAAGAGCCCCCAACGATGGGTGGCTCATGAATTAGACGGCAGGCCAATGGCGGTCTGCTTTCTCGGACAACGACGTCCTGTGCGGCCGGCTCATGCCGGCTGAACGGGACGTTTTTTGTTTTTTGGGGTCGAGCGCAATGGGCCATCTCGAGCGACAGAAAGTGACGGTGGGGTTCATCCCTCTGATCGACTGCGCGCCCATCCTGTTTGCCGACATCCTGGGCCTGTTCGAACGTCACGGTCTCGATGTCGAAATCCGCCGCGAGGCCTCGTGGGCGAACATCCGCGACAAGGTGGCGCTCGGCCTGCTCGACGCCGCGCACATGCTCTCGCCCATGCCGCTCGCGACCACGCTCGGCATCGACAGCGTCAACGTGCCGATGATCGCGGCCATGACCCTTCAGCTCAACGGCAACTCGATCACCCTTTCCAATGCGCTGTGGCGGGAGATCGAGGAAGTGGCGCCCGAGTTCGTCGGCGAGCATCGCGCCGAGGGCGCGGCGCTCGATGCCCGCGCCCTGGCGGCCGTCATCCGCCGTCGTGCCGAACTGGGCAAGACGCCGCTCACACTCGCCTCGGTCTTCACCTTTTCTTCGCATAATCATCTGCTGCGGCTCTGGCTGGCGTCGGGCGGCATCGATCCCGACCGCGGCGTG
>NZ_SCVH01000094.1 GCF_004296935.1 Reyranella sp. | reverse complement strand
GATCTCCGCCATGTTCGACGACGACATCGAGATCCCAGTTGCCGCGGACCGGCAGCTCGATGAAGCCTGCGAATTTTCCTGCGTCGATCGTGGCCAACGTCATGCCGACCGGCGACCGCTTCTCGACGGGGCGCACGAGTTCCGCGACGACATGGGCGCCGGCGAGAGGTTGGCCCAGCGCATCGAACACCGCGATCTCCAGGCGGCCGGTTTCGGCCCGCCAGGCCGTGTCGATCCGCCAGCCCAGCGCATCGCGCGCTTTCTGCTCGGCAACGACCGTATTGTAGTGCAATCCCCGTTCGCGCGGCTTGGGCGTGTAGAGCCCCGAGAACGAGCCGAATGCGAAAGTGATCATGATGGCGTTCACGGCGAAAACGACGGCAAACCCAGCGACGAAGAGCCAGGGAATGTAGCGGCTGCGGGAGGCAAGGGCGGTGGTCATGGGTTCCTCCTATCGTGCTGGTCCGACGAAGACCGCATCGTGCGACGCGCGTTTGCGGCTGGTCTTGTCGCCGACGGTGAACTCGATCGGCTTCGAGCCCGATGGCGCCGAGCCGGCGGGAACGGTGAGAAAGATGCGGAAGGTGCCGACGCTGTCGGGATGCACGGCCAGTCGTGTTACGGCGGTGCCGCCCTGGATGTCGGCGCCGACGAAGCCCACGGTGGCTCCCGGCAGCCCTTCGACGGCGAGCTGCAGGCGCTGTTCGTCACGGCTCTTGTTCAGGATCTTCACGGCATAGGAGTTGCGGATGTCGCCATTCGACAGCCGCACGAAATTCGGACTGCGGTCGCGCTGGACCGTGAGTTCGATGTCGGTGCGCAGCCAGAAGGCACTCAGCATCACGGCGGTCACGACGACAAGCAGCGCCGCATACAACAGGGTCCGCGGCCGCAGCGGCCGCCAGGCGGCGCCGCCCACGCCCTTTTCCTTGGCCTGCTGGTTCGCAAGCGTGTCCCAGAGAATCAGGTTGGGTGGCCGGTCGACCTTGCCCATGGTCTGATTGCAGGCATCGATGCAGAGACCGCAGCCGATGCACTCGATCTGCTGGCCGTCACGGATGTCGATTCCAGTCGGGCACACGGCAACGCACAGATTGCAGTCGACACAATCGCCGCGCCCATCCCAGCTCGCACCCGCCTTATGTTTGCCGCGCGGTTCGCCGCGCCATTTCTGATAGGTGACGATGACGCTCTGCTCGTCGAGCATCGCGGCCTGGAAGCGGGGCCACGGGCACATGTAGGTGCAGACCTGCTCACGCGCCCAGCCTGCCAGCGTATAGGTCGTGGCAGTCAGGAGGCCGATGAAGACGTAGACCTCAAGTGAGGCTTCGCCGCGAAAGATCTTCACAAGCGTGCTGGGGGCGTCGACGTAGTAGAAAACCCAGGCGCCACCCGTGGCGGCAGCGATGGCGAGCCATACGGTATGCTTCAAGGCCTTGCGTGCGGCCTTGCCGGCCGACATTGGCAGACGGTCGAGCCGCATGCGTTCGTTGCGATCGCCTTCGATCAGGCGCTCGACCAGCATGAAGAGGTCGGTCCAGACGGTCTGCGGGCAGGCAAAGCCGCACCAGATCCGGCCGAACAGCGCTGTCGCGAAGAAGAGGCCGAAGGCGCCCAGGATCAGGAGGCCGGTGACGAAGTAGATCTCCTGCGGCCAGATGACGACATCGAAGAACCAGCCGCGCCGGCCGTCGAGGTCGATCAGGATGGCCTGGTTGGGGGCGTCGGGACCGCGATCCCAGCGCAGCCAGGGCACGACATAGTAGAGGCCCAGCAGAAGGGCGACGGCTGCCCATTTGACGCGGCGCCACAAGCCCTTGATCGCGCGCGGATAGACCTTGATGCGCGTGATGTAGAGCGGCAGTTCGGCCTTGCGGGTACGCAGCGAGACCGCATCTTCGTCCTGGATCCTGGCGTCCATTTCATTCTCGCCGGGTGCCTAGCGTCCACCGCCGAGAGAATGAACGTAGATCGCGAGCATCTTCATCGTCGCATCGTCGAGGCGCGTGCCCCACGCCGGCATGCTGCCATTGCGGGCATAGAAGATGGTCCGATAGAGCGAGTCGCGGTCGCCGCCGTAGAGCCAGATGCCGTCGGCAAGGTTGGGCGCGCCCAGCTCCTGGTTGCCCGTGCCGTCGGCCTTGTGACAGGCGACGCATTGCTCCTGCCAGATTTTGGCGCCCTCCGGCGTAGCCTTTGCGCGACCTGACAGGCTCAACACATAGTCGGTCACGGCCGCAACCTGGGCGGCAGTCAGCAGGCCGTCGACGCCGAAGCGGGGCATCAGGGATTGCCGCGACTTGTCGTCGGCATTGCGGATACCATGGTCGATGGTCGCGTAGATCTGGTCGATGTTGCCACCCCAGATCCAATCGTCATCGACCAGGTTTGGGAAGCCGGTGCTGCCGGCGCCGCCAGCGCCGTGGCACTGCAGACAGTTGGTCTGGAAGGCGGAACGGCCGCCGGCCAGGGCGAAGTTGAACAGTTCCGGGTCCTTGCGGATGTCGGCGAGGGAGGTTGCCCGAATCTTGTCGACGAACTTCGATCGCGCCTTGGTCTGGTCCGCAAGTGCAACCGTGAGTTCGGTGCGACTCGAGTAGCCCAAAAGACCCTGTGTGTGACCCGTGAGCCAGGGCCAGGACGGGTAGAGGGCACAATAGACGACGGCGAACGCGATCGTTGCATAGAATGTGTAGACCCACCAGGTCGGCAGCGGCGTGTTGAGTTCCTTCACGCCGTCCCATTCGTGGCCGGTGGTATCCTGGCCCGACACGGTATCCTTTTCGATCTTCGTCGGCATGACCGGTCCCTCAGCCTTCGTCGTTCATCGGAATGTGCGCGTCTTTCTCGAAGCGCTTGCGGTTGGCGGGCCGCCACGCCCAGAACACGATGCCGGCGAAGATCAGCACAGCCCACACCGTCCAGATCGAGGTGAGGATTGAGTTGACGGTTTCGAGGTTCATGGCTGTCTCCCTATTGCCGCAGCCGGTCGGGCGGCAGGTCGCCGAAGCGGACCAGCGTACCCAGCATCTGAAGGTAGGCCACCAGCGCGTCGAGCTCGGTGATCTCGGCCGACTCGCCGTTGAACTTGCCGACGACGGCGCGGGGATAGCGCTTTTCGAGCGCGGTCGGATCGGCGTCCGGATTGACCTGGGCCTCGAGGTCGGCCCTGGCATTGGAAATCATCTCGTCGGTATAGGGTGTGCCGACGGCGCGCAGTGCCTTGAGGTGCTGGGCGATGTCGTCGAACTCGAGCTTGCGCGTGGCGAGGAACGGGTAGGCCGGCATGACGCTTTCCGGCACGACGGCCCGTGGCGAGATCATGTGGGCCACGTGCCAGTCGTTCGAGTAGCGGCCGCCGACCCTGGCAAGATCGGGCCCGGTACGCTTGGAGCCCCACTGGAAGGGCTTGTCGTACATGCTCTCGGCCGCGAGGCTGTAGTGGCCGTAGCGCTCGACCTCGTCCTTGAACGGACGGATCTGCTGGCTATGGCAGAGATAGCATCCCTCGCGGATGTAGATGTTGCGTCCCAGGACCTCGAGCGGCGTGTAGGGCCGCACGCCGTCGACACGCTCGATCGTGCTTTCGATGGTGAACAGCGGGATGATCTGGACCAGACCACCGATCGACACGGTGATCAGGGTCAGCACGACCATCAGGATGACGTTCTTCTCGATCGTCGCGTGGCGGATGAACATTGCGCGTCTCCTAGGCCGCGAGTGCCGGGCGGGGACGCGCGGCAGCCACTTCGGGCTCGCCGCGGATCGTGCGCCACATGTTGTAGGCCATGATCAGGCCGCCGCTCAGGAAGAAGAGACCACCCAGCAGGCGGATTGCGTAGAATGGCTTCATGGCGGCGACCGTCTCGACGAACGAGTACTGCAGGAAGCCGAGCTCGTCGTAGGCGCGCCACATCAGGCCCTGCATGATGCCGCTCACCCACATCGCGGTGATGTAGAGAACGATGCCGATGGTGGCGATCCAGTAGTGCCAGCCGATCAGGCGCGTCGACCACATCGCGGGCCGGTTCCACATCTTCGGCACGAGGTAGTACATCGTGCCGAATACGATGAAGGCTACCCAGCCCAACGCACCGGAGTGCACGTGGCCGATGGTCCAGTCGGTGTAGTGGCTGAGCGAGTTGACGGCCTTGATCGACATGACCGGCCCCTCGAAGGTGGCCATGCCGTAGAAGCCGACGGCGGTCACCGAGAAGCGCAGGCCGGGATCTGTGCGCAGCTTGTCCCAGGCGCCGGACAGCGTCATCAGGCCGTTGATCATGCCGCCCCAGCTCGGCATCCACAGCATGACCGAGAACACCATGCCGAGTGTCTGCGCCCAGTCGGGCAGGGACGTGTAGTGCAAGTGATGCGGCCCGGCCCAGATGTACATGAACACCAGGGACCAGAAGTGCACGATCGACAGCCGGTAGGAGTAGACCGGCCGGTTCGCCGCCTTGGGGATGTAGTAGTACATCATGCCCAGGAATGCCGCGGTCAGGAAGAAACCGACAGCGTTGTGGCCGTACCACCACTGGATCATCGCGTCCTGCACGCCCGACCAGGCGCCGTAGCTCTTGGTGCCGACGACCGACACCGGCATCGCCAGGTTGTTGACGATGTGCAGCATGGCAATGGTGATGATGAAGGCGAGGTAGAACCAGTTGGCGACGTAGATGTGTGGCTCTTCCCGCTTCAGGACGGTGCCGAGGTAGGCAATCAGGTAGGCTACCCAGACGATCGTGAGCCACAGGTCGGCGTACCACTCCGGTTCGGCGTATTCCTTGCTCTGGGTGATGCCCAGCAGATAGCCGGTGGCGGCGATCACGATGAAGAACTGGTAGCCCAGCAGTACGAACCATCCGAGCGGAGCGCCGCCGAACAGTCGGGCGCGGCAGGTGCGCTGCACGACGTGGAAGGCGGTGCCGATCAGGGCCGTGCCCCCGAACGCGAAGACGGCTGCCGACGTGTGGAGTGGCCGCAGGCGTCCGAAGGTGAGGTACTCGCTATCGAAGCTGAGCTGCGGCCATACCAGTTGGGCGGCGATGACGACGCCGACCGTGAATGCGGCGATGCCCCAGAACATTGTCAGGATCACCGCTGCGCGGATGACATCTTCGACATATCGGGGGGCCGGCGAAGGGCCGGCTGAAAGGGCGGTATTGCTGGACATTCGATCTCCCCGCACTCGTGGCGCGGAAAATCAATGTCAGAGCCGCGGGTGATCCACTTTGACCTGTGTCAAAGCCCGTGGCTGCATTCCAGCGTCAATTCGCCCGCAGACGGGGAGAAACGCCATGAGCGAGACGATTGCCGTATTCCCGGCGCCACGACCTCAGATCAGGCAGGTTCCGCTGGACCGGCCCTGGGTCTGGCTTGCCGCCGGATGGCGCGACATCCTTGCCGCGCCGGGAATCAGCCTTACCTATGGCCTGATGCTGGTCGCAGTGAGCTGGCTGGCCATCGCATTGTTTCTGTGGCTCGATTTCCCGTATCTGGTGCTGCCGCTCAGCGCGGGATTTTTCTTCGTGGGGCCTTTCATTGCTGTAGGCCTCTATGAGGTCAGCCGCCGCCTCGAAGCAGGCCTTGTGGTCGATGGTGAGACGACCCTGTTCGCCTGGCGGCGCAATCCCGGACAGATCGCGCTGATGGGAGCGCTGCTCCTCTTCTTCCACCTCGGCTGGATGCGCACGGCGCAATTGTTGTTCGCCATCTTCGAATGGCGGACCGTGCCGTCGTGGGATCGCTTCATGGATCTCGTCTGGACGTCTTCGCGCAGCCTTCCGTTCCTGGCGCTGGGCGTTGGCGCAGGCGCCGTGCTGGCCGCCATCGCTTTCGCCATCGGTGCCTTCTCTATTCCCTACCTTCTCGATCGGCGGAACTCGAATATGTTCGAGGCGATCGCAACTTCCGTTGCCGCGGTTCGGATCAATCTCCGCCCGATGCTGCTGTGGGCGGCACTGATCGTCTTCCTGGTGGTGCTAGGAATGGTACCGGGCATGATCGGCCTCGTCATCACCTTGCCGCTAGTGGCGCACGCGACCTGGCATGCCTACCGTGACGTTGTTCATTTCGAAGAAAGAGGCCGGGATTGACCTGCATCAATAGACGCGCGGCGGTCAGCACCTACATCGATATTGGGGAGTTCCCCGATCACCTGGAGGTTTGCAATGGCTGACTCTCTTCAACGATCGCAGCAGAACGCCGCCCTGACGCCCTTCGGCGGTGACTTTGATCGCTTCTTCAACCGCATGATGCGCAGCTGGCCATTTGGCTGGCCGGAGTCTACGACGGCGGGCGAGCCTCGCGCGCTACGCGCCTTCGAACACATGCCCAGCGTTGAGGTAAAGGAAAACGGCAAGTCCTACACCGTCTCGGTCGAGCTTCCAGGCCTGGACGAGAAGGATGTCAAGGTTCTGGTCGAGGACGATATCCTGACCATCTCGGGCGAGAAGAAGGTGGAGCGGACCGACGACAAGACCCACTACTCGGAACGCAGCTACGGCAGCTTCACCCGCGCCTTCACCTTGCCGGCCGATGCCGATCGCAATGCTGTCACGGCTCGCTTCGCCAAGGGACTGCTGACCCTCGAAATCGGCAAGACAGTGAACGCGCCCGCTCAAGGCAAGGAAATCGAGATCAAGCCATCATAGGATCCGATGAATGTCTCACCGATGCCCGGATCATCGGGGCATCGGTGAACAATACTGGCATTCTGTGAGGATGACGCCGTGTTCGCGATGGTTCTCCAGGGTGTCGGGCAGCCGCTCGTTGCCCGCACTCTGCCGGATCGTACCCCAGGGCCGGGCGAGATTCTGGCGCATGTTGCAGCCTGCGCGGTATGCCGGACCGATCTACACGTGGTGGACGGCGAACTAAAGACGCCACGGCTTCCACTGATTCCCGGCCACGAGATCGTGGCGCGTGTCATCTCCTGTGGACCTGGCGTCACCGGCTTTGCGTCAGGCATGCGAATTGGAATCCCATGGCTCGGTTGGGCGTGTGGGACCTGTCCGCAGTGTCGCGGCGGCCGGGAGAACCTCTGCTCCGAGGCACGCTTCACTGGATACCAGATCGATGGCGGCTATGCCGACCGCGTCGTCGCCGATGCACGTTTCTGCTTTGCCCTACCCGATGCCTACGACGATCTGCATGCCGCGCCCCTGCTGTGCGCCGGGTTGATCGGTTGGCGCTCGCTGGTCAAGGCGGGCGACGGCCGGCGACTCGGCATTTATGGGTTCGGTGCCGCTGCCCACATCGTGATCCAGGTCGCTCGCTGGCAGGGGCGTGAGGTCTACGCTTTTACACGGCCAGGCGATGAGGAGGCCCAACGCTTTGCCAAGTCGATGGGCGCGATTTGGGCCGGTCCTTCGACGGCATCGCCGCCCGAGCCTTTAGATGCTGCCATTCTCTTCGCGCCGGTTGGCTTTCTCGTGCCGCTTGCCCTCCAGGCCGTGCGACCCGGCGGGCGTGTGGTCTGTGGCGGCATTCACATGAGTGACATCCCATCCTTTCCCTACGACATCCTGTGGGGCGAACGCGAAATCGTATCGGTAGCCAACTTGACGCGTCGCGATGCGGAGGAATTTCTGCGTCTTGCTCCCAAGGTGCCGGTCCGGACCGAGGTGGAGCGCTTCGACCTGGCCGATGCCAATTCCGCGCTGGACGCTCTTCGTGCGGGCAAGCTGCGCGGTGCGGCCGTTCTGGTGCCTCCCTCGTCCTAAAGGCGCGAGGCTGCCAATGCCAACATCAGCGCGGCATTGGCGAGCAGCAGCGGCGCGGCGATCCAGCGTGCCACACTTTGCAGGCGGCGTCGGACGATGAGGCCTCCCCAGCCGACGGCGACCAGCGCAGGCACCGTGCCGGAGGCAAAGGCGGCCATGGCGAAGGCGCCTTCGCGGAGGGACGCCGTTCCAGCTGCCGCAGCGAGAGCGCCGTAGAGCAGGCCACAGGGCAGGAATCCGAGTACGACACCAAGGGCATATCGTGCCGCCGGCCCTCGTGAGGACGAAAGCGGCCCGGCAAGCCGTGCCAGCCCTGCGGTCAGCGGCGACGCCGTCCCGGCCGCGAGCCCGAACGCCTGTAACAGCATCAGTGCGGCGGCGATCAGGAGCAGGACGCTCGACAGCCACGCGAACGTCGACGTCGCGGTGAACACCGCGGTCGCGGCGCCGGCTGCCGCGCCGAGCGCAGTGTAGGTCGTGAGGCGGCCGAGGTGATAGGGAATCAGCGATGCGCCGGCGAGCCGCTGCCATTCACCATAGCTGCCGACCGCTCCCTTCTCGGCATCGGCCATGACCTGGCCCAGCACGAACGGCCCGCACATTCCCACGCAATGCACCAGACTGCCCGTCAGGCCGGCAAAGAACAGCGCGCTCGGCAGGCCTGCGGGCTGCGCGGCCACGTGCGCGAGGCCCTGCCGGCAAGCCGAGATCACGTCCATGATGAAGTCCATCGCGTGGCATCATAGCGCCTAAGCGGTGCGCCCGGGAGCATTGCCCGCCGTCGAAGCGATGCGCTCGCTTGACCTGTGTCAATCGCGCCCGCTTCGGATCATGGCAGAAATCGAGGGCTATGGAGCCTGCCATCCTTGCTGCCTATGACCGGCCGGTGCCGCGCTACACCAGCTATCCGACGGCCGCGCAATTCGATTCCTCGGTTGGTCCGGAACAGCACGCGAACTGGCTGAGAGATCTTGCAGTTGGTGAGGCGGCGCTGTACTTGCACGTGCCTTTCTGCCGGCAGCTCTGCTGGTATTGCGCCTGCCACACCATGGCGATGCGCCGGGACGGCACTCTCGACGCCTATGCTGCGGCCCTTGAGGACGAACTCACCCTGCTTGCGCGGACTGTTCCGGGCTTCATGATCGGCTCGATGCAATGGGGCGGTGGCACGCCAACCCAGCTCGGCCCCAGTCGGTTGCGCGCGATCGGGCGGCTGATCGATACCCTGTTCGATCGCCGGTGCGATGCCGAGATCTCCATGGAGGTCGATCCGCGCCATTGCGACGAGGCGACCGTCCAGGCCATGGCGGATCTTGAGGTGACGCGAGTCAGTTTCGGGGTTCAGGATTTCGATGCCGCGGTCCAGCGGGCAATCAACAGGGTTCAATCCTTCGAAACGACTCTGGCCACCCTTGAGCGGGTGCGCCGGGCCGGAATGACCAGGATCAACGTCGATCTCGTCTACGGCCTGCCCAGCCAGACCCTCGAGACGCTGTCACGCACGCTCGACCTGGCCCTTGCCTTGGCGCCCGACCGCTTCGCCGTGTTCGGCTATGCCCACGTGCCCTGGATGAAGCCTCACCAGAAGCTGATTCCCAGCGAGACGCTGCCCGATGCCGCGGCGCGCTCGGCAATGGCGGCCTTGGTCTCGGAACGGCTGGTCGGCGGGGGCTACTTGCGAGTGGGGCTCGATCACTATGCCCGGCCTGCCGACAAGTTGGCCCGAGCGGTGGTTAACCGGCGGCTGCAGCGCAACTTCCAGGGCTATGTCGCCGGCGATCCACCCTGGGTGGTTGGTATCGGAGCATCCGCGATCTCCTGTCTGCCGGCTGGCTTCTCGCAGAATGCCGCAGATCCGACGGAGTACATGGCGGCGATGGGCCGGGGAGGCTTTGCGACCGTTCGCGGTATTGCTGTCGATGTCGAGGATCGTCTACGCGGCGATATCATCAGCCAGCTGATGTGCCGCTACACAGCCGATATCGGCGAGACTTGCAGGAAGCATGGCACGGAGGCCGCTGCCTTCCTTGCAACCGTCGACGGGCTCGCGCCACTCGTCCGTGACGGACTGGTCTCGATCCATGGCGGACTGTTGGCCGTTACCGAGCTCGGCCGGCCGCTCGTTCGCTCCGTTTGCGCTGCCTTCGACCGATACTACACGGGCACCGAAGGCCGTCATGCACGGGGTATCTAGGCCCCACCGGGATCGCCGACCAGAAGAGGAGTATCAATCGTGAGTGTTCATCAACTTGTCGCGAAGCACGTTCAGGCTGCTTTGGATGAGGCTGCAGCGCGATCAATTTCCGACGACGTGGTGGCGCGTTGTCTGCTGTCCGAGGCAATTCGCCTGTTCAAGACCAAGCGTACGAACGAAGATATCGCGGCCGAACTGACCGGTGCCGCCGACAACCTCGACGACGACACGCCGTTCGTCTTCATGCGACCGTAGCAACCGGGTTTGTCTGCTGGCTAGACGCCCAGACGCGCTTCAGGCGGCAGGACCTTCATGTGGTTCTCGACCCGCTTCACGCCCCGGACATTTTCGGCGGCGATCCGGTAGGCGTCCCGCACGGCGTCGCTGTTGACGAACCCCCAAAGATGCACGACGCCGCTCTCGGCAACGACGCAGGCCGTCTGGTTCGTCGCCCATCCATGCCGGGCGAGTTCGGACGTCACGAGAGAGCGGACTTTCTCGTCGCCCGCCGGGTCCTCCGACGAAACGGGTTCGCGGGCCAGCAGGCCTTGGAGGAGATTGGCCCGGCTCACGATACCCACGACCTTGCCGTCACGCACGATGGGGATACGCTTCACGCGATGGCGCTGCATGAGGGTCGCGATCTCCCCCAGGGTCGCACGTTCATCCGCCGTCACCAGGTTCTTGGTCATGACGTCGGCGACGCGATGGGAATGCGCCCGGATGTAGTCGTTGGCCAGGACGGCATCGTCTGACAGAAGCCGCTGCAGCCACGACTTGCCGGGGGCCGTGCCGATCTCGGAGCGGTACATCAGGTCGGCCTCGCTGACGATGCCGATCAGCGTGCCGTCGACGTCGACGACGGGGGCCGCGCTGATGCCGGCATTCAGCATTACTTGCGCTGCCTCGTAGACGGAGGCATCCGCAGCCAGCGAATGAATTTGCCGTGTCATGACCTGTTTGGCGCGCATTCCAATCTCCTTGGTGACGCCGGCTTACGGCCGCGACGTCTTATGTCCATTGTCTGCTGGAGGGGAAATCGATCATTGCTGTAGATCAAGGCCCGCGGCATCGGCCCGCGAGATTGATGCACATCAAGGGGAAGTGCCGGCTGGATGCCTAGTCTTGAAGGGAGGCCGGTGGCCTGACAATGTCGAAAGCATTGCAATGCGCCAAATAATGAAAAGGTGGGGGTCGTGGGTGACGTGAATCGTAGTTCGTTGCCGCGCGACTTCATTTGGGGTGTCTCGACATCGAGCTACCAGATCGAAGGGGCGGTACAGGTAGATGGCCGGGGTCCGAGCGTGTGGGATGGCTATTGCCGCTCGCCCGGCCACGTCGCCAATGGCGATACCGGCGATGTTGCGTGCGATCACTATCATCGGTACCAGGAGGACATCGCCTTGATGCGGGACCTCGGCGTCGGCGCCTACCGGTTTTCGATCGCCTGGCCGCGTGTATTGCCCACCGGTCGCGGCCAGGCCAACGAGGCGGGATTGGCCTTTTACGACCGGCTGATCGACGGATTGCTCGCCGCGAATATCGAGCCCTGGCTCTGCCTCTACCACTGGGATCTGCCGCAGGCGCTCGAAGACCAGGGCGGTTGGCTCAATCGGGACATTGTCGGCTGGTTTGGCGACTATGCCCAGCTTATCGCGACGCGATTCGGCGATCGGGTTGGGCGGTTCGCCACCTTCAATGAGCCGTCGGTGTTCACCCTGTTCGGCTATGGCTTCGCCTGGCATCCGCCGGGGGCGACCGATCCGGCCGGCCTGTACAAGGCCACGCATTACGTGAACCTGGCCCATGGCGCGGGTGTCGACGCCCTGCGCGCGCATGCGCCATCGGCGCTCGTCGGCGCGATCCACAATGTGCAGCCCGCTCGCGCGGCGGGGCCCACCGCGGCCGACGAAGCGGCTGCGGTGTTGCTCGACGAGCACTGGAACAAGGCTTTTCCCGAGGCCCAGATTCTCGGTCACTATCCGCCCGCGCTGGCCCGTGCGATCGAGCCGTACATACAGCCGGGAGATCTCGCCCGGATCTGCCGTCAGCCGGATTGGTTCGGGGTCAATCACTACTCGCCGGTCTACGCCCGGGCCGACGCGACTGCGCCTTTGGGTTTCGCCTGGGCCGATGCCCCCGCGGATGTGCCGCGATCGCCGATCGGGTGGCAGATGGATCCGGCCGCATTTCGCGACACTTTGATTGACGTGCATCGGCGGTATCGGTTGCCGATCTACGTTCTGGAGAACGGCGCGGGCGCGGTCGAGAAGCCTGATGCGGCGGGTGCGATCGAGGATCACGAGCGCATCGGCTATCTTTCCACCTATACCGATGCCCTGCGCGAGGCGGTTGTCGCCGGTGCCGACGTCCGCGGCTATTTTGTCTGGTCGCTGCTCGACAATTTCGAATGGGGGGCGGGATACGCCAGTCGGTTCGGGCTCGTCTATGTCGACTACCCGACATTGCGGCGCATTCCCAAGGCATCGGCCCGTTGGTATGCACAATTGATCCGGTCCGAGCGGGCCGGCGCGGCGCGGTGAGACGCGTCCTTCTTGCCGATATCGGCGGGACCTATGCCCGGTTCGCCATGCAGCACGGCGATAAATTGGGGCCGGTTCGCTCATTGGACGTCCGTGCCCATGCAACGATGGGCGATGCCTTCAGATTCTTCCTCGCCGGTTGGGACGATGGCGCCCCGATCGATGCCGCGATCCTTGCCGTGGCCGGTCCAGTCGAGAGCGGTCGCTGTGCGCTCACCAATTCGTCCTGGGTCGCTGACGCCTCCGGTCTACAGGATGAATTCGCGATTCCGAGTGTGCGCATCGTTAACGACCAGGAAGCGGCCGCATGGGGTTTGTCTCAATTCTCGCCGTCGGATACCCGCCTCATAGGCCCCGATACCCCCATAATCGGCGCGCCCATGGCTCTTCTTAGTCCAGGCACGGGTTTGGGAATGGCCTGTCTCATTCCCGGAACATCCGCCACCATCGTGATCGCGAGCGAAGGTGGCCACGCCACGCTGGCCGCGGCGACCGCCCGGGAGGAGGCCCTGATCGGAGTCCTTCGCCGGCAATTCGGACATGTTTCGGCAGAGCGGATCCTGTCCGGCAATGGGCTGGTCAATCTCTACCGCGCCGTTGCGACGATCGACGGCGTCGATTTCGTGCCGCGGGCCGCGGCTGAGATCACGCGCGCGGCGCTCGATGGCGCCTGTACCACGTGCCGAACGACGCTCGATACATTCTGCGGCTTGCTGGGTGGCGTCGCCGGTGATCTGGCGCTGCTTTTCGGTGCGCGTGGCGGCATCTTCATCGGTGGTGGCATCGCCCCGCGAATCGTCGAGTATCTCTGTCGCTCGGATTTTCGCGAGCGATTCGAGGCCAAGGGCCGGCTTGGGCGCTATCTTGCCAGGATCCCCGTACGCATCATTCTGCGTCCCGACCCGGCCTTCCTTGGATTGGCGGCGCTCGCCCGGTCGGATAAACCTCTGTCCAATGTCTGACGGTGACTATCCCGCAGCGGCCGGCCACGAGCCGTTGCGCCGGTTCTGGCGCAGCGCCCGCGGTTTCTGGCATGGCCCAACGGCCACGCTGGCGTGGGGGCTGATCGTGCTGCTGGTCGTTTGCGTGGTGTTGCAGTTGCTCGTTCAATACCGGCTCAATCTTTGGAACCGCGACTTCTTCAATGCACTCGAATTTCGCAATAGTCCGGAGATCTGGCGCCAGACCTATTTGTTGATGCTGTTTGCGGTAATGAGCATCGTCCTCGCCGTCATAGCGGTATGGGGCCGCATGACCTTCCAGCGGTCATGGCGGGAATGGGTCACCCGAACTCTCGTCGAGGCCTGGCTCGGCGAGGATCGTTATCGCCGTCTCGATCTCTGGAATGGCGAACACCAGAACGCCGAATATCGTATCGCCGAGGATGCCCGACTGGCGACCGATGCGCCGATCGACCTCGTCGTCGGCCTTCTTGCCTCCGTGCTTTCCGCCGGAACCTTCGTCGTCGTGCTGTGGAATGTCGGCGGTTCGTTGGATGTCGAGCCGTTCGGCTGGAGTTTTGCCATCCCCGGATACCTGGTGGTTTCGGTCGTCGTCTATGCAGCGGCAACGACGGGCGTCATGATGCTGGTCGGCCGTCACATGGTCGGCGTCATCGAGCGCAAGAATCAGGCCGAGTCGGAGCTGAAATATGCCGTCGCCCATCTGCGCGAGAGCGCTACGGCGTCGTCGGCGCAGACCAACCTCGCGACGACGACGGCGGCAGTCGGCACTGCGCTGCGTGACGTCATCAGCGAGTGGAGACGGCTGTGTGGCCAGCACATGCGCACGACATTCGTCTCTCATGGCAACACTCTGCTGGCACCTCTGGTCGGTCTGATTCTGTGCGTGCCTCATTACGTCCAGGGCACCATGTTGCTGGGCGAGGTCACCCAGGCCGCGGCGGCATTTGTCGCGGTGCAGGGGGCTTTCAACTGGCTGGTCGACAACTACCCGCGCCTGGCGGAGTGGCTGTCGTCGGCGAACCGCGTTGGCACGCTTCTGGCTGCTTTCGATCGCCTGACCAGCAGGGATGAGTCGACGTCCGTCCATACGGCGACGACGGGCGAGACAGCCTAGAAGCGGCATTGCCGGCCCGGGCATGGTACCGTCGGCCGGGACACTGACCCGGCTGGAGCTGATGACCACGGATACCTCGACACCGCGGGACTTCGAGAGCCTGACCATCGCGTTGGAGGCGGCGGAGGCGCGTTTGCAGTCGATCCTGCAGACGGTCCCCGATGCCATGCTCATTATCGACGAGCGAGGACGCGTCGAGTCGTTGAGTGCGACGGCAGAGCGTTTGTTCGCATACGCAAAGGAGGAGGTCGTTGGTCGGAATGTCGACATGCTCATGGCGACGCCCCACCGCGAACAGCATGATTCATACCTCAAGCGCTACCTGACCACTGGCGAGCGCCGGATCATCGGGATCGGACGCGTCGTCACCGGACGACGCAAGGATGGAACGACTTTCCCAATGCATCTCACAGTGGGCGAGTTGCAGTTGGCCGACAGGCACTATTTCACCGGCTTCATTCGCGACCTGACCGATCAGCAGTTGACGGAAAGCCGCCTCAAGGAGCTGCAGTCGGAAGTGACGCATATGTCCCGCTTCATGGCGTTGGGCGAGATGGCATCGACCTTGGCGCACGAGATCAACCAGCCCCTGACCGCCATCGCCAACTACCTCAAGGGTTGCCGGCGTCTGCTCGAACGCATGGCTGGAGAGCAGGTACTTGTGTTGCGTGATGCCGTGGGCAAGGCGGCGGACCAGGCGTTGCGTGCTGGCGACATTATTCGTCGCCTGCGCGAGTTCGTGGCGCGTGGCGAAAGCGAGCGGCGGATCGAAAGTCTGCCGAAACTGATCGAGGATGCGAGCACCCTGGCCGTGATCGGGGCCAAGGAACATGCCGTAGCGGTGTCCTTCCGGCTCGACCCGGCGGCCGACCTCGTGCTCGCGGATCGCATCCAGGTCCAGCAAGTCCTGGTCAATCTGATCCGCAACGCCATTGAGGTCATGTCCGAAGGGGGGGCACGGCGACAACTGGACATCGCGACTGTCGTTGCTGACGGGGATCTCGTCGAAGTCAGCGTCGCGGACACCGGAGCCGGGATCGCGCCGGAGATCGCCGCGCAGCTCTTCCAGCCTTTCGTCACCACCAAGCGCAAGGGCATGGGGCTCGGCTTGTCGATCTGCCGGACCATTATCGAAGCGCACGGTGGCAAGATCTGGGTCGACTCGCGACCGGATGGCGGTACGATCTTCCGGTTTACCTTGCCGGCCGCAAAAGGGGAGGGGCAGTCCCTTGTCGAGTAGCCAGATCGTTCACGTCGTCGACGATGACGTCGCCGTTCGGCAGTCCCTGGCCTTTCTCCTAAGCACGGCCGGCTATGCGGTTCGCGTCCATGAATCGGCTGTCGCGTTTCTCGCCGCCTTGCCCGACGTCCGGGACGGCTGCGTCGTCACCGACATCCGGATGCCGGGGATGGATGGGCTGGAACTGCAGCGCCAGTTGCGGACGCTGAAAGTGGGATTGCCCGTCATTGTGATCACCGGGCACGGCGATATTGCTCTGGCGGTGCTGGCGATGAAGGCGGGAGCGGTCGACTTCATCGAGAAGCCGTTCGACGACGAAGTGCTGTTGGCGGCCATCAGGACGGCGCTCGTAAGCCATGTCCAGGACGTCGAACGCGATGCCCGGGTCGCCGAGGTCCATCGCCGCCTTGAGTCTCTGTCGGATCGGGAGCGGGATGTCCTTGAGGGTCTGGTGGCCGGCAAGCCGAACAAGATCATTGCCCACGAACTCGGGATCAGCGCCCGGACCGTCGAGGTCTACCGTGCCAATGTCATGACCAAAATGCGGGCGGATAGCTTGTCGGAGCTCGTGCGAATG
>NZ_SCVH01000093.1 GCF_004296935.1 Reyranella sp. | reverse complement strand
GCCGGCGTGAGCGGCTACGGCTTCGACCAGATCGTGCTGCGCGCCGAGGCCCTGGCGCCGCTCTACAAGCCCGAAGCGATAGTGGTGGCCTTCATCGCCGACGACATCCGCCGCACCGAGATGCGCCGGCTGTGGAGCGCGGACAAACCCTACTTCGAACTCGACGGGCAAACACCGGTGCTGCGCAACGTGCCGGTGCCGCCACGCGCCGATCCCGGGACCACCCTCACCTTCTGGCAGCGGACGCTCGGCTATTCCTTCCTGTTCGACTTCATCCTGCGCCGCCTCGATCTTCTGCACGACTGGTTCGGCGACCATATCCGCGTCCATCCCCCGGGCACCGGCGAGCGCATCGCCTGTCTCCTGACCGGGCGCCTGGCCGAACTGCAGCGCTCGAGCGGCGCGCGCGTGCTGGTGGTGGCAGAATATGACCCCGTCGTCTGGGACGATGCGACATTCGCGGCCGAACAGAGGCGCATGACGGGCGCCCTGCTTGCCTGTGCGCGCAAGGAAGGGCTGGCGACACTCGACAGCTATGACGTCCTGGCCAGCACGGCCAGGCCGCGGCAACTCTATGTGCTGTGGCACATGAACGCCGAGGGCAACCGACTGATCGCGAAGACGATCTCGGCCGACCTCGCCCGGCCCTACATCCCGCCGCCGCGGTAGTTCGGCGCCTCGAGCATGATGTCGACGTCGTGCACGTGGCTCTCGCGCAGGCCGGCGCCGGTGATGCGCAGGAACTGGCAGTTCTTCTGCATCTCGCCGATCGTGGCATTGCCGGTGTAGCCCATGGCGGCACGCAGGCCGCCGACCAGCTGATGGATGATGTTGCCGACCGGTCCCTTGTAGGGCACGCGGCCTTCGATGCCCTCGGGCACCAGCTTCAGCGTGCTCTGCACCTCGGCCTGGAAGTAGCGGTCGGCCGAGCCGCGCGCCATGGCGCCGATCGAGCCCATGCCGCGGTACGATTTGTAGGAGCGGCCCTGGTAGAGCAGCACCTCGCCCGGCGCCTCGTCGGTGCCGGCCAGCAGCGAGCCGATCATCGCGCAGTCGGCGCCGGCGGCGATCGCCTTGGCAAGGTCGCCGGAATATTTTATGCCGCCGTCGCCGATCGCCGGGACGCCGGCGGCGTGGCAGGCCTCGACCGCCTCCATGATCGCCGTGAGCTGCGGCACGCCGACACCGGCCACCATGCGGGTGGTGCAGATCGAGCCCGGGCCGATACCCACCTTCACCGCGTCGGCACCGGCGTCGATCAGCGCCTGGGCGCCCTCGCGGGTGGCGACGTTGCCGGCCATGACCTGGGTGTAGTTGCTGAGCTTCTTCACGCGCGTCACGGCCTCGAGGACGCCGCGCGAATGGCCGTGCGCGGTGTCGACCACGATCACGTCGACGTCGGCGTCGATCAGGAGCTGGGCGCGGCGGAAGCCGTCCTCGCCGACGCCGGTGGCCGCCGCCGCCCGCAGCCGGCCCTTCTCGTCCTTGCTGGCGCCGGGGAACTTGTTGGCCTTCTCGATGTCCTTGACGGTGATCAGGCCGATGCAGCGATAGTCCTCGTCGACCACGATCAGTTTCTCGATGCGGCGCTGGTGCAGCAGCCGCTGGGCCTCGCCCGAGCTCACGCCCTCGCGCACCGTGACCAGGCGGTCCCTGGTCATCAGCGCGCTTACCGGCGTGGTATTGTCGGTGGCGAAACGGACGTCGCGGTTGGTCAGGATGCCGGCCAGCTTGCCGTTGCCGCGCTCGACCACGGGAATGCCCGAGATCTGATGCGCCGCCATCAGACCCAGCGCATCGGCGAGTGTCTGGTCGGGATGGATGGTGACCGGATTGACCACCATGCCCGATTCGAATTTCTTGACCTTGCGCACCTCGTTGGCCTGCGCCTCGGCATCGAAGTTCTTGTGGATGACGCCGATGCCGCCGGCCTGGGCCATGGCGATCGCCATCGCGGCTTCGGTGACCGTATCCATTGCCGCCGACATCAGCGGGATGCCGAGCTCGATGGTGCGCGTGAGACGTGTCCGGGTGTCGGTCTGGCCAGGCAGGACGGATGAAGCGGCAGGCTTCAGGAGCACGTCATCGAACGTAAGCGCTTCCTGTATCTGCATGCCAACCTCCAAACCTGGGGGTGAAAAAAACGGCGGCTCCGTGGGGGGCCGCCGGGTTGGCGATCCGTTATACACACTGGCACGCCCAAGCCAAGGCCGAATGGCCCACCGACGCAAGATTGCGCAAGCCGGCCTGCAATCGAAATAGAAGTGCGGCCTAGCCGCGAAAGCCTATGCCGACGACATACATCTCGGCTGAATCGGAGCGGCTGGCCTCCGGTTTTACGTGTCGGACCTTGGCGAAGTCCTTCTTCAGGCGGTCGAGCAACGCCCGCTCGGTGCCGCCACGCAACACCTTGGCCACGAAGGTCCCGCCGGGCTTCAGCACCTGGCGGGCGAAATCGTGCGCCGCCTCGGCCAGGCCCATGATGCGCAGATGATCGGTCTGCGTATCGCCGGTGGCCGATGCCGCCATGTCGCTCAGCACGACGTCGGCCGGCCCGGCCAGCAGCTCCATCAGGACCGCGGGCGCATCGTCGTCGTAGAAATCCTTGGCCAGCACTGTCGCGCCGGGAACCGGTTCCACCGGTGTGATGTCGAGGCCGATCACGATGCCGCCGGCGCGTCCCGGCTTGGCCCGCTCGACGGCCACCTGGGTCCAGCCGCCGGGGGCGGCGCCGAGATCGACGATCCGCATGCCGGGCTTCAGGAAGCGGAACTGGTCGTCGATCTGCAGCAGCTTGAAGGCGGCGCGCGAGCGATAGCCGCGCTTTTTGGCCTCGGCGACATAGGGATCGTTGAGCTGACGCTGCAGCCAGCGCTGCGACGATACCGTGCGGCCGCGCGCCGTCTTCACGCGCACTGTGGCGCGACGACCTGTCGGCAGGCTTCCTGTCGGCCGCCCGCCTTTGACATCCTTTGCCATGGTTTCAGCCCGGCCGGCAGCGGGGATCGGCGTCGCGATCGGCCTGACGCATCAGGTCCATCAGCACGCCTTCGCGCAGGCCGCGATCGGCCACGCGCACGATGGGCGCCGGCCACTGCCGGCAGACCGCCTCGAGGATCGCCCCGCCCGCCAGGGCAAGATCGGCGCGATCGTCGCCGATGCACGGCAGATGCGTGAGTTCGGCAACCGACAGGCTCGAAAGCTGGTCACAGATCCGCAGGATCGACTCGCGGCCGATGCACGAACCGTCGACCAGCGCGCGGTTGTAGCGCTTGAGGCCGAGATTGTGGGCGCTGACCGTCGTTACCGTCCCCGACGCGCCGACCATCTGGACGTCGCCGCGCGCGATGGCGGCACCGATGCCGTGCCGGGCGCAAAACGGACGCAGGTCGGCGCGGATGCGTTCGACCATGTCGTCGTAGCAGGCACGTGTCACCGCCCGCTCGCGCGGCTGGCCGCCGACGCAGGACTCGGTGAGGGTGACGACGCCCCACGGCACCGACGTCATGTCGATCAGCTCCGTTGCCACGCCACCCAACCGCCCGTCACGATGCAGGACCTTGAGCCAGCTCACCTCGGTCGAGCCGCCGCCGATGTCGATCAGCAGGCCGTAGGGAATATCCGGATTGAGCAGGTCTTCGCAGCTCGCGAGCGCGAGCCTGGCTTCCTCCGACGGCGGAATGACATCGAAGTGAAGTCCGGTGCGCTGCTCGACCATCGTCAGGAAATCCTCGCCATTGCAGGCGCGGCGGCAGGCCTCGGTGGCGATATGGCGGGCGCGCGTGACGCGGTTGCGGCCAATCTTGGCCGCACAGACGTCGAGCGCGCTCAAGGTGCGCTCGATCGCGTCTCCGCACAGCACGCCGCTCAACGCCACTCCTTCTCCCAGCCGGACCGGCCGGGAATAGGCATCGATCACCTCAAATCCGTCGATCGACGCCCGGGCCACCAGAAGCCGGCAATTGTTGGTGCCGAGATCGATGGCCGCGAAAGTGTGCGCGAAACGGCCGCTGTGCCAGCCCCCCTTCGGCGTGGATTCCCCGGCCATTTTCAACTCTTTCTTTGGCTGGATGGTAACCGACGCCGGGGCCCGAGGCGAGCCCGCTTGCCAAGTCGTCCCGCCGCCGTTAAATCGACCCGGCGGCCCGTTTGGGGGATAGTTTAACGGTAGAACAATCGGCTCTGACCCGGTTAGTCTTGGTTCGAATCCAGGTCCCCCAGCCACCGCCCGCCCACGGCGCCAGTTTCAGGCAGGCCGGCAGACGAGCTGGGTCAGATGGGCTGCGGTCGGATCGTCGATCGGCCCGCCATCGATCGAAAATGCCCGATAGTCGTATCGCCCGAGCAGGTCGCGGACCGCGGCACGCTCCTCAGTACTGTGCATTTCGATATAGATGACCGGCCGGCAGCGCTTCAGAAATTCATGCGCCCCGGCGAAGACGCCAGCAGCGCCGCCTTCGACGTCAACCTTCAGGAAGGACGGCGCGGGCCAGCCTCGCTCTTCACAGGAGTCCAGAGCGAGTTGGCGGACCTCCAGCACTTCGGCGTCGCCCAGGTCGACATTGCCGAATTCAACCGTCCCATTGTCGGGCGCTTTCGGTCGAACTGGAACTGCGCGACACCGTCGACAGCGCCTACCGCGGCACACACCGGGGTTACCTGCCCGAGTGCGTTCAGTTCGACGTTGCGGACCAGGCTCCGGTAGTTGTCTGGCGTCGGCTCGAACGCCACGACCGCTCCGTCCGGCCCTACCGCTTCGGCCAGGTGCAAAGTCGACTGGCCACAATTCGCGCCGATATCGTAGACACGCTGTCCCTTGCCAACCAGCCGGACCCAGTCCCACTCGTGGCCCTGCATATTCCATATATAAGTGTAGCCCATGCTGGGACCTACGATCATTCGGCGCGCCTTGAGAGGGCCCCGCCGGATCGTCCGGACCGAGCCATAGGGGTAGGCCGCCCGCACCACGGTCTGGGCAAGTCGGGACCGCGCCAGACCGTGAAGCTTCACAGACTGCCTAGAGGCGCCACAGGGTGACGCCTGCCGGCGTCGTCGAGCGGTCGAGCACGGCGGGGATATCGGCCACGAAGCCGCCCGCGGGCTTCAGCAAAGACCTCACCAGTTCCCAACCGCCGTCGCGATAGCTGCGATGAGCGACCGACAGCACGACCGCATCGGCCGGCTGCAGTTTGTCGAGCGCAGTGAGCGACAGGCCGTATTCCTGCTTCAGCAGGTCGCCGTCCGCCATCGGGTCGTGCAACTGGACCGCGATCCCGAAGTCCTTCAACTCGCTCACGATATCGACGACCCGCGTGTTGCGGATGTCGGGGACGTTTTCCTTGAAGGTGACACCGAGCAGAGTCACCAGCGGCCGGCCGCTGCCGGAGCTTCGCATGATGCTGCGGGCCACCCTGTTGGCAACATAGAAGCCCATGCTGTCGTTGACCCGCCGGCCGGACTGGATCACGTGCGGATGGTAGCCGACCGATTCGGCCTTGTGGGCGATGTAGAACGGATCGACCCCGATGCAATGACCGCCGACCAGGCCCGGTCGAAAGGGCAGAAAATTCCACTTGGTGCCGGCCGCCTGGAGCACGTCCTGGGTGTCGACGCCGAGCCGGTCGCAGATCAGCGCGACCTCGTTGATCAGGGCGATGTTGACGTCGCGTTGCGTGTTCTCGAGCACCTTGGCGAACTCGGCGACCCTGATCGAGGGTGCGCGGTGCGTGCCGGCATGAACGACACTGCGGTATGTCGTGTCGACGATATCGAGCGTCTCAGGCGTATCGGCCGAGACGATTTTCAGGATGTTGTCGAAGCGGCGTTCACGGTCGCCCGGATTGATGCGCTCCGGCGAATAGCCGACGTTGAAGTCGGTCTTCCACTTCAGCCCTGAGGCGGCCTCGAGCGCCGGAATGCAGACGTCCTCGGTGACGCCGGGATAGACGGTCGATTCGTAGACCACGATGTCGCCGCGCTTGAGCACCGCGCCGATCGTGGCCGAGGCCCGCTTCAGCGGCTCGAGGTCGGGTGTCTTGCTGGCGTCGATCGGTGTCGGCACGGTGACGATGTGGAAGTCGGCGGCACCAAGTTCTTCCGGCTTCGACGAAAAGCGAAGCCCGGGTGCGCGCAGCATCCCGGCCTCGACCTCGCGCGTCCGATCGTGGCCTTGCGACAGCTCCGCGACCCGCTTGGCATCGATGTCGAAGCCGACGACCTGGAACCCTGCCCGGCCAAACGCCGTTGCGACGGGCAGCCCGACATAGCCCAGGCCGAGGACGGAAATACGTCGAAGCATGGCTCTCACTTGTGACAGGTCACCTGGATATTGGCATCCACATTCTCGTCAGCGACCGATGCCCGGCAGCCGCGGCGCCAGCCTCGCCGCACCGGCGAGGAACATGCGGCATTTGTCCCGGAACGACAGGTCGTAAACGCCGGTGTTCAGAATCCAGCGACCGGAAAGCAGTCGGCCGATTCCCAGGAGCCGCCACTTCGTCCGCACGAAGAGAAACCTGAGCCGGCTTCCCCGGGTGTATTGCGGCAGGAAGCGCAGGTCCGCCATGAGGTTGTCGGCATGATGCTCGCCGCCCTGGCGGAGCTTGCCGATGGCCGCGTGTTCCTTGTTCGGGAGCCCGCCGTGCTCGCCGTAGTGCCGCCACGGCATGTACGCGGCGCCCCCCTTGCCCATGACGAACCACTGAATGAATACGTCGAACACGAAGTATTTGGTGAAGTCGTACGTTGCCGAGGCGTACTCGAAATAGTCGAGCAGGATCCTCGCCACGGTCGCATTGACGACGTAGGCGACCAGCGGCGATGCGTGGACACGAAGATATGCCGGCTGCCCTTGCGACAGCGCGAGCAGCCGCGGACTGCCCTGATAGAGATAACCCCAGGCGCGCGCGTTGGTTTGCGGCCAGAAGACAGGAAAATCTCCCAGGCCCCGGCACGGCACGAAATCAGACTCGCAGATCAGGGTATAGCCGGGAAGCCGTGCTGCCTTTTCCCAGGCAAGGCGGTGATTGAGCAATGTCCGCGAATTGAGGGCATAGGCCATCTCCTCGGGAGTATAGGTGATGCGCTGCAGAGACGCCGGGAGACGCTCTTCCGCGAGCGCGGTCAGGAGAGGCTGCACGTCCTCCTTGTAGGCGAGCACGATCACCTGCCCGACGACATCTCGAATGGTGTTCCTGTCGGGCATCTGAGCCAACAGCGGGCCCTCCCCGCGGGCGAGCCTACTTCTTCGACGCCAGCTTCAAGGCCGGGCGCGCCGGGTCGGCTTTTGCCGGCCCCTTGTCGTTCTGGCTGTAGTAGCCACGATAGCGCGAGTAATAGTCGCCATGGTCGCCGTAGCCATAGCGGCCGTGCTTGAAGAGATTGACCCGGTTGATGACGATGCCGATATGGTTGGTCACCTCGAGCAGGGAGGAGACCGCCGTCTTGACCACTTCGCGGTGGGTCTTCGCCCACTGGAGGATGAAGACCGTGTAGTCGGACAGGCGCGCGATGATGCGGGCGTCGGAGACCGCCAGCACCGGCGGCGCGTCGAGGATCACGAGGTCATAGTTGTCGGAGAACACGTCGACCGCCGCCTTCATGGCATGCGACTCGAGAATTTCCGGGGCGTTCGGCGTATTGGGCCGGGCGCAGATGTAATAGACGCCGGACTGCTCGTGACGCCGCGTGCATTCCGCCAGCGTCTTGGTCCCCATTAGGTATTCGTCGATCGTACCGCCCCGCTCGCCGATGCCGAGTGCTACCGACAGCTTGGCCTGACGCAGATCGAGGTCGACGATCAGCACCCGGCGCGAGGTGTTCATCTTGGTCAGGAGCCCGCCCAACGCGGCGACGAAGGTGGTCTTTCCTTCGCTCGGCGTCGAGGACGTGACCGCAATGACCCGCGGCAGACGATCGAGGCTGGCGAGGCTGATGGCGGTGAACACGGCTCGGATGGCCTCGGCTGCCGGCGAGGTCGTGTTCTCGAGGATGCCGGTCACCACGTTGGAGCGGCTCGCGGCGCTGCTCTTGACCTCGGGGACCATCGCCAGGACGCTGACACCCGTCGCTTCCTCGACCTGGGGCGCGGAGCGGAAGACACGGTCCAGCTTCTCGGCGGCGACCGCGCCGGCCATGCCCAGCAGGCAGCCGATCACGAAGGCACCCATCAGGCCCGACCTGAAATTGGGCGACGACGGCGAGCCGGACGGACGGGCATAGGCCAGGATGCGAGCGTCGGCACGCTGGATGTCCTGCTGCTCGCGCAGTTCCTTGAAGCGGCCGAGGAAGCTCTCGTAGAGCGTCCGATTCGACTGGGCTTCGCGCTCGAGCTGCTTCTGCTCGGCCTCGTACTGGCTTGCGGTCCCGGAAACCACCGAGGCCTTGTCGACCAGTTCCTTGAGCTCTTCTTCCTCGGAGGTTGCGGCGTCGAGTTCGGCGCGAACAGCCAGGGTGATGCGTTGCGTTTCGATGATGAAGCGGGCGCGGACGGCGTTGAGTTCGTTGCGGACCTGGATCAGCTTGGGATGGCTGTCGCCCAGCTGCGACGCGAGTTCCGCCGACTTGCGGCTGAGTTCCACGTCCTGGATCCTGAGCGCGGCGAGCGTCGTGTTGCCCGCGACCTCGGGAATATTGGCGAGTTCGCCGGGATTGAGGCTCGCCTTGCTGAGCGCGACCAGGCGCCCCTCTTTCTCGATGCGACGGCCGCGCGCGGCGGTGTATCGGGTGTTGAGTTCCGAGAGCGTCTGGGTCGAGATCGCACCTTCGGGGCTGCCGGCAAGCCCCTTGTCACGGCGGTAGGTGGCGACGGCTTCTTCGGCGACCTGGAGGTTCCGGCGCAACTCCGCGAGGCGCTGCTCGAGCCACTCAGTCGCCCGCCGGTTGGCCTCGTTCTTGGTGTCGATCTGGTCGGCGAGATAGGCCTCGGCGACGGCATTGGCGATCCGCGACGACATGGTGCCGTCGGGACTTTCCGCTGTGATGAGGATGACGAACGTGCGGCCCACCAGATTGACGCTGAGATGGCCGGACACGTAGCCGATGGCGGCCTGGCGACGCGGATCGCTGGCTTCCGCCGACCGGTCTGCGCGAGGTCCCGCCGCCGGCTTTGGCGCCTGCGCGGGCGCCGGGGGCGGCGCCGGCGCTAGCAACGACGAGATTCCGGAACTCCAGAGCTCGCGAACCGGGTCGAGCGCCGCGTCGAGCACCCCCGGCGGCTTGGTGCCGTTGAAGTCGGGATTGTTCGCCAGGCCAAGCTTGTCGACGACGCGGCCGATGACGAATTCCGACGAAATGACCTCGAGCTCGCTCTGGATGGCACCGTAATTGAGCGTGTCGACGCCAGACAGTGCGCCTTCGGTGCTCAGGACCTTGAACGTGCGGGTGTCGAGAATGAGACGTGAGGACGCCTTGTACATGGGTGTCTGCTGCGCGATGACCAGAGCCATCATCACGACCGCGACGAGCCCGCAGCCGATGATCATGATCTTGTGGCGATTGACGAGCCTCAGCCAACCCCAGAGCTCGCTCGACGCGTCTTCCGGCATGGCGGCGCCCTGACGCGGCAAAGCCGTCAGTGGCTGACTACGGGTGATCGCGGGTTCTTCGGCGATCTCGTTGGCCCTAGACATCGATCCCATCCAACCACACTCCGCACATGACGTGCTCCGGAGGACACCCAACGCTACTCGCCGGCCCATCCCAAAGCCGGTCGACGCATGCTGCCTTACTCAACACGCGGCCCCACACCGCGTTCCCAAAGTACACTTACGCTACGCTACTAAAACCAACGCTCGGGGACGCTGATGACGTCTCCCGGGCCGATTGGACTATCCTCGGTAACCGTCTCTTCC
>NZ_SCVH01000092.1 GCF_004296935.1 Reyranella sp. | reverse complement strand
CAGATTGTCGGAACCATCGAGGCAGCGAAGGCCCTGAGATCAGTGGCCTTGGTGCCCAGCCGCGCGCGAATGGCGATGGAGTGCATGATGGCGCCGGCCATGCGCGCGCGCGCGACAGGGGAGGGATCGTGCGCCAGATCGCTGGCGGCGAAGGCGCGCTCCAGGCTCTTTTCGATCGCCGCCAGCAGCTCGCTCGCCACGGCGGCGATCTTCGGGTGGGTAGGCGATTCGACGGCCGCAGTGCCCACGATCATGCAGCCCGGCCGATGCGGCGGTGCGGTGTAGAGATCGATTGCCAGCTTATAAACCTTGGACAGCCGCTGCTCGATCGTGCCGGGGCCGGCAAGAACGGCATCGAGGCCTTCGACGCTCTTCTGCCCGTAGAAGCGCAGCGTGTGGATATAGAGCTGCTCCTTGTCGCCGAAGGCGGCGTAGAGGCTCGGTCGGTTGAGGCCGGCGGCGGCCGCCAGTTCGTCGACCGAGGCGGCGGCAAAGCCCTTTTCCAGGAAAACGGTGCGCACACGGTCAAGTACCTCGGCGGTAATGAAGGCGCGCGGACGGCCACGTGACCGCTTGGTTATTTCTGTACCGGTTCGCATAATTATCCTTGACGCCGTCGCCCATCCGTATTTGTGTACCGTATCGCACAAAAAACAGGAGGACGCGATGGAACTCTTCGCTTCACCAATGGCCTGCTCGCTCGCTTCACATATCGCGGTGATCGAAGCCGGTCTGCCGGTAAAAGTCCGCTTCGTCGAGAACAAGAAGACCGACGATGGCGGGGACTACTACAAGATCTCGGTCAACGGCTACGTGCCGGCGTTGCGCCTGGACGATGGCCAGGTCCTGAACGAGGGCCCCTCGGTCCTGCAATACCTGGCCGATCGCAAGCCCGATTCCGGTCTGGCACCGGCCTGGGGCACGATCGAACGCTACCAGCTCATCGATACGCTGAACTATCTGTCGACCGAGGTGCACAAGCGCCTTTTCGCCCAGATCTTCGCGCCGTCGAGCCCGGATGCGGCAAAGGCCGCGGCCATGGCCCAACTTGAGCCGACGCTTGCCGCGATTGCCAAGCGGCTGGGCGATCGTGAGACCCTGGTCGGGACCAGGTTTACGGTGGCCGATGCCTATCTCGTGACGCTGCTCAACTGGAGTGTCTTCCTGAAGGCCGACCTCGCGAAATGGCCGACCCTCCAAGCCTACCATCAGCGCCACCTGCAACGGCCGTCGGTCGCCCAGGCGATGGGCGTCGAGATGGCCGAGCGCAAGCGGCGCGCGGCCTGACAAAAGGGGAAGCAGGCGGCCTTGGGTCGCCTGCTTCATCTCTCTTTTATTAGATTGCGTCTAGTAAGCGTTCGCTTCTATGGTAGATGTCTTCCCCGGAGGACACCGACATGCGTATCGCCATTGCCGCCCTTGCGGCCGCCCTCGCGTGGCTCTCTTTCGCCACTGCGGCGTCGGCTCATGCGCTCTGGCTCGAGTTGGAGGCGACGGGCTTCCAGCTCCAATACGGCGAGTTCGGCGAGAACCTGCGCGAAAGCTCGCCCGGCCTGCTCGATCGGATCGATCCACCGCCCGCCGCCAGGGCGTACGCCGCCTCCGGCGATCAGGCCCTGAAGGTCGAAAAGGGAGCGACGTCGTTTCAGATCATGGGCGCTCCCACGAGTGTGAACAGCATCGTGGCCGAGCAGGCACGTGTCACGGAGCGCAAGCAGGGCGACAAGGTCACGCGGTCGCTCGGCCGCCTCGCGGCACGCTACGTGACCGACCTTGCAGAGCGCAATCCGGTAATTGCGCTCGACATCGTGCCGGGCGGCAAGCCCGGCGCCTTCAAAGTCTTCTACGACGGCAAGCCGCTGCCCAAGGCCAAGGCCGAAGTGGCGACGGAATTCGGTTGGAAGCGCGAGCTCACGACCGACGACAGCGGCACGATCGAACTCGCGCTGCCCTGGAAGGGCACCTACATGATCGAGGTAGCGCTGCTGGACGGTACGCCGGGCGTCCACGGCAACGATGCCTACGACACGATGCGCTTCGTCACGACGCTGACTTTCAAGGTGCCGGCCGGGCTGGACGCGCCGCCGCGCCCGGCTGTGACGACGCCGAAGCGTTGATCAGCCCGTCTTCTTGTTGAGGATACCGAAGCGGTCCTTCGGGGCCTTTTCGCGCGCCTTGGGCCCGTAGGTGCCCATCTCGATGCGGTGCGGAATGGTCATCATGTAGTTCTTGAAAGCGCCTTCCATGGCCTGGCGCCAGCCCTGGGCATCCTGCATCTCGTTGACCGAGGCCTTGGCGAGCTTGAGCGCGAACGGATCGCGCTCGGCGATGTTTTGCGCCAGCGCCATCGTCTCCTCTTCGAGTTTCGCCCGCGGCACGACGCGATTCACCAGACCGGCCTTCTCGGCATCGGCGGCGCTGATGAAGGCGCCGGTGAAGAGATACTCCTTGGTCTTGCGTGGGCCGAAATCCCAAGGCATCGAGAAATACTGGACGTGGCTGCCGCCCCACTTCACGGCGCGGTCGGCGAACTGGGCATCGTCGCTGGCGATGATGATATCGCAGGCCGAGGCGATCATCATGCCGCCCATGATGCAGTATCCCTGGACCTGGGCGATGGTGGGCTTGGGGATATCCCGCCAGCGCATGGTGTTCTCGAAGAACCGCTCCGACAGGCGCCGGTATTCGTCCTTGAATCCCTCGACCGGGTTCTTTTTCTGGTCGGCCATCTCCTGCGGGCTGCCGAGATCGTGGCCGGCCGAGAAATGCTTGCCGGCGCCGGCCAGGATGATGACGCGCACGGCATCGTCCTTGGTCGCGCGGACGAAGGCGTCGTCGAGTTCCTCGAGCAGGATGCGACTTTGCGCGTTCAGCACGTCGGGCCGGTTGGCGGTGATCTTCAGCACAGCGCCGGTGCGCTCGGTAAGCAGGGTCGAATAGCCGGTCATGCCGCAGCCCTCAGTTCGGGCGCGAGGCCCGCGCCCATCAGGTCGACGAAGTTGTCGCAGTAGAAACGCTGCTTCTGGTTCTCGCTGGTGCCAGCAACTTCCATCGAGGCCTCGAAGCGCTTGATCGGATTGCGGCCGCCCTCGATGTGCGGATAGTCGGACGAGAAGAGACACACACCGTCGCCCGAATTGGCGATGATCCAGCCCGCGTCCTCGTGCGGGTAGGGCGTCACGCGAACCTGGCGCTGCACGAACTCGCTGGGCTTCAGCGACATCTTCTGCAGCCGTTCCTCGTTCTTGTAGAAGGCGTTGTGGGCGCTGTCCATGTTGCGCATCCAGCCCGGCACCCACGAGGCGCCTTGTTCGATGACGCCGAACTTCAACCGCGGGAAGCGGTCGAGCACGCGATCGACCACCAACGCCGTCAGTGCCTTCATCGGCGGATAGGCGATTGCCATGTAGTCGATCGACTTGAAATTGTCGTCGCCGCCATGGAAGTCCGGTACTGGCGGCAGGCCGTTGTTGAAATAGGCGTCCTCGAGCAGTTTCCCGCCGCCGCCGACATGGAACACGATCGGCAGGCCGGCCTCCTGGGCGATTGCCCACAGCGGGTCGAAGCCGATGTGACTGGGCGAATGATCGTCCGGGCAACGCGATGGAATCATCAGCGCCTTGGCGCCCATCTCGATCGCCTCGCGCGCGGCCCTCACGGTGCGCTCGAAATCGACCAGGGGGACGTAGCCGGTCGGCAGCAGGCGCTTGTCGACCGAGCAGAAGTCCACCATATGGCGCGTATGTGCGCGGGCCACGGCGTAGGTGAGGTCGGCATCGCGGCCGCCTTCCAGCACCGAGGAATAGTTGAGCAGCGCCGTGGTGAACATGAGCTGGCTGGCGAAGCCCAGCAGGTCGACGGAGCGGGGGCGATCCTGCTTGACGGTCGAGCCCAGGGCATCCCAGTTCTTCCGCAGCATGATCTGCTGGTCGTCGAAGTCGGTCGACGGGCTCGCCTTGAGCCGCGTGCTGTGGAAGCCTTCATGACGCGGGAACAGCACCGTGTCGGTCACGGCGGCGCGATGCTTCGCCTCGAGATGTTCTTCGAGGAAGCCCGGTACTTCCATGATGTGGGCGTCGGCGTCGTGAATGACGCGACCGCTGGCGTAAGGCATTGTCCTCTCCGGTCCGACTTCTTTTGCGCGAGCTTAGCATGACCATCGATATTTCATACGCGGCGCGGACGCTCCTGGAAGCCCGCCGTAAGCGCATCCAGGTGGCGCCGCCTTTCGCCTTGCCAGACCGCTCTGCGGTCTACGCCGTCCAGGACGAAGTGGCTCGTGCGACCGGTCCGGTCGCCGGCTGGAAGGTGGGCGCGCGCACGGCGACGGCCGAACCCAATCCGGCGCCACTTCTGGCTGGTGCACTGGTTCCATCGCCGGCCAGGTTCGACGGCAAGGCGATGCACATGATCGGCGTGGAGGTGGAAATCTCCTTTCACATCGCGGCCGACATCGCAGCTCGCAGCGCGCCGGTCGGCCGCGACGAGGCGCTTGGCGCCGTGGGCGATGCCTTCGTCGGCATGGAAATCGTCGACACGCGGCTGGCTGATTTCCAGCACGTCGATCCCGAGTGGCTGCTGGCCGACAACCAGATGAACCATGCCTTGGTCGTGGGCGGATCGATCAAGAATTGGAAAGGCCTCGACTGGGCCGGGCTTCAGGTGAAGCTCGTGGTCGATGGCGAGACCATCGTCGACCAGAAGGGCGGTCTCGGCTCGGTCGATCCGGTGCGGCCGCTCGCCTGGATGATCGACACGCCGTGCGCGAACGCGGC
>NZ_SCVH01000091.1 GCF_004296935.1 Reyranella sp. | reverse complement strand
GTTGGAGGTCGAGACGCTGCGCATGCCGGGCGGCACGCGCTCGCCGTTGGAAGCGAGGCACATCGAGCAGCCGGGCTCGCGCCATTCGAAGCCCGCCGCGAGGAACACGCGATCCAGGCCCTCGGCCTCGGCCTCCTGTTTTATGCGCACCGAACCGGGCACGACCCAAGCGGTGACATGGTCGGCCTTGTGCCGGCCCTTCACGATGGAGGCGGCGGCGCGGAGGTCGGAGATGCGGGAATTGGTGCAGGAGCCGATGAACACCCAGTCGACCTTGGTACCCTCGATCGGCTTGCCGGGCTCGAGGCCCTGGTATTTCAAGGCGGCTTCCCAGGCGCCGCGTTTCTCCTCGGGCCCCGTCCTTGGGTCGGGGATGGCGCGGTCGACGGCGATGACATGCTCGGGACTGGTGCCCCAGGTGATCTGCGGTGCGACGTTCTTCATGTCGACCGTGTGCTCGCGATCGAACTCGGCGTCGGGATCGCTGGGCAGCGTGCGCCAGTGGGCGACGGCGCGATCCCACATCGCGCCCTTGGGTGCGTAGTCGCGGCCGGCGAGATAGTCGTAGGTCGTGTCGTCGGGCGCCACCATGCCGGTGCGCGCGCCCATCTCGATCGTGAGGTTGCAGAGTGTGAGGCGCGCCTCGACCGGGAGCGCGCGCACGCCCGAGCCCGCGTACTCGACCGAGAAGCCCGTGCCGGCGGCAGTGCCGAGCTCGCCGATCAGGTGAAGGATCATGTCCTTGGCGGTGACGCCGGGCATCAGCGCGCCCTCGAAGCTGGCACGCAGGCGCTTGGGCTTGCGCTGCACCATGGTTTGCGTCGCGATCACATGCACCAGTTCGGACGAGCCGATGCCGAAGGCGAGCGCGCCCATGCCTCCGTGAGTGGACGTGTGACTGTCGCCGCAGACGAGAGTGGTGCCGGGGAGGGTGAGCCCCTGCTCGGGACCCATGACGTGCACGATGCCCTGTCCGTCCTGGCCGAGGTCGAACAGTTTTATGCCGTAGGCGCGCGTCGTCTCGCGCATCGACAGGATCAGCGGCTCGCCGGGCGGATGGGTCTTCTCGGTCCGGCCCGGCAGGGTCGACATGGTGTGGTCGGGCGTGCCGTAAGTCAGGCGCGGCTGCGCAGGCGGATAGCCCTTCTCGATGGCTTCCTTCAGCGCCTTGCCGCCCGACATGTCGTGCAGCAGCAGCCGGTCGATGTGCAGCAGCACGAAGCCGTTGCCGAGATCGGTGATGACGTGGCTATCCCAGATCTTGTCGAAAAGCGTCTTGCCCATTTGGCGTTCCTCCGCGGAGGCGGATATCAGCACCGCACAACCACGTTGATTTTGTTCAGCCCAAAGCATAGCGCGCCGCTTGCCGGCCTGCCATCGTACCGGGCAACGATGTCGGCAATCATCGGGGAGCGGCCGTATGGACTGGACACTTTTGCTCTTCGCCTACATCGGCCTGACGGCGAACAATGCGCCCTTGGCGCCCGTTCTCGTGCACCAGGTTGATTTTGCAACGGAGCAACTGTGCGGAGAGGCGCGCACCAAGTTGGGCCAGGATTGGGCAAAAGCCCTCAGTGGAAAAGACTCGAACGCACCTTACTACGTAACGACGTCGTGCTTGCGGCGTCAGTAGATATCAGCGCCTTCCAAGCCACGCCGCAAGTTTCTCTGAGTCGTCCTCGCCCGCGACTTCCAGGCTCGGATACCAGGGCGAAGGTCCGCGGCGCGGTCCCCACAGCCAGTCTGCGGAAGAAGGCACCAGCATAAGCGTGGGAATGCCCAGCAAAGCCGCGATATGCGTTACGGCGGTATCGTTGCCGACGACGAAGCGGCAGGTCGCCACTTGGGCGGGGTCGCTCTCGACAACGGTACCGCTGGGCGGTGCGGTGCGGGCGAACCAGCCGATGCGGGCCGATGGCTGCGCCTTCGGCCGGAGCGTGCCGGGCGGGGGCAGGGATTCGAGCGTCCAGCCCAGCAGATGCGGCAGGCTGCGCAGCGGGGCCGCCGCGGCGAAGCCTTCTAGCGGCGCGGCGCGCCGAATGGTCGGCGTCTCGACCAGCTCCGCGACCCAGGCAGCACACTGCACCACGGCATCGACGCCGCGCGCCAGCATCAGCGTATCGCGCGCCGCTTCGTCACTGTCGATGTCGCTTTGCTCGGGGTAGATCAGCAGCGGACCGCCGAGCGGTTCGCCCTGCCAGCGCGGCAGCGCGGGGGTGTAGCGATCCCCCGCGATGTCGAGGCGTGCCTCGTGGTCGATCAGACCGCGCGACCAGTCGCCCTGCCGCAGCAACAGCTCGCCGCGCCGCAGCTTCAGGGCGTGCTCGTCGGGCCGGGTGGCAAGCGCCCTGTCGAGATCGCCGAGGGCGCCGACCCAATCGCCGCGCGCCGCCAGCAGGCCGGCCCGTGCGCTCAGCGCCGGCATCAGGCGATGGTCGATCGACAACGCCTCGTCGTAGGCATGCTCGGCCTCGTCGGTCCGGCCAAGTATCTCGAGGGCGCGGCCCCTGTTGAAGGCGATGGCGGCATCGCCGGGCTTGAGCTCTGCTGCTCGTTCGAGGGTCGCGAGGGCGGCATCATGCTGGCCGAGTTGGCCGAGGCATCCCGCGAGATTGATTTGTGCCGCGGCATCCCGCGGCAGGAACGAGGCGGCGCGTTCCAGCGGCTCGCGGGCCTCGGCGAAGCGGCCAAGCTTCAGGCGGACCTGACCGAGGAGGTGAAGGAGCTGCCCGGAATTGGGGCGTGCTTCGGCCGCCTGCGCGAACAAGGCTTCGGCGCCGGCGAAATCGCCACGCGCCGCCAGCTGCAGGCCGTCGCGGCCGAGCGCCTGGATTTTCTGGTCGGAGAGTGCCACGCGCGGGCTCTAGCAGAGCAGCCGGCCCCATCAAAGAGGAAGGTGGCAAAGAAAAAGCCGGCGGTCGACAGGGAGGCTGAGGGTCGACCGCCGGCCAGGGTCCGGAGAGGGAAGGGCCCGCGCAGGGTAAGGGAAACGGGCCCGGCTCCGGATTCGAAGATCAGACGCGCCAGAAGGGCTTGTTGGCCTCGAACTGGATCTCGCTCGGGCTGAGGCCGAGGTCGCGGATCGTGCGATGGTCGAGGTTGGCCAGCTCGCGGCGCTCCTGCGTGCGCCGGCGCCAGGTAGCGAAAGTCCGGCCGAGAATCTGGTGGAACGCGGTGAGCGTGCCGGCCAGCGGCGCCTTGGAACCGTAGTGGAGCGAGATGTCGGCCATCGGACTTCTCCTGAAGGGTTGCGTCTTGTGTGACCTGCATGTGTGCCCCGGGTGGGGTCTTTACAAATGACGGTTTGTCCTGTTTTGATAAGATTAACTCATGTGAAGGATTGGCCATGAAGCGAACCCTGCCGCCGCTCAACGGCTTGCGCGCCTTCGAGGCCGCAGCGCGCCATATGAGCTTTACCGACGCCGCCGAGGAACTGAGCGTCACCCAGGCCGCGATCAGCCATCAGGTGCGCGGCCTCGAGCAACGCCTCGGATTAAAATTGTTCGTGCGCCGCAACCGCTCGCTGCTGCTCTCCGAGGCCGGGCAGGCCTATCTGCCGGCGGTGCGCGGGGCATTCGATCAGCTGAACGAGGCGACGGAGAAACTGCTGCAGAAGGATCGTGGCGGCCACCTCACCGTCACCACCACCGCGTCGTTCGCCATGAAATGGCTGGTGCCGCGTCTGGGCGGTTTCCAGCGCGCCAATCCCGAGATCGACGTGCGCATCAGCACCGGCACCGGGCTGATCGATTTCGCGCGCGAGGATGTCGATATCGGCATCCGCTACGGCCGCGGCCACTGGCCCGGTCTGACGGCCGAGCGGCTGGTCAGCGAGGACGTCATGCCGGTCTGCGCGCCGTCGCTCCTCAAGGGTCCCAATCCGCTCAAGAAGCCGGCCGACATCAAGCGCTTCACCCTGATCCATATCGGCAACTTTCCCGACGACTGGCAGGTCTGGCTGACCGCGGCCGGCGTGAAGGGCGTCGATGCCTCGCGCGGCGTGTCGTTCGACTTCGCGGTGGCGGCCTATCAGGCGGCGATCGACGGGCTGGGCGTGGCGCTCGGCCGCCACCCGCTGGTCGCGCCCGACCTGAAAGCCGGCCGGCTGGTCGTGCCCTTCGACTTCAAGATGTCGAGCGAGTTCGCCTACTACCTCGTCTATCCGCAGGAAGCGATCCGCCGGCGCAAGATCAAGGCGTTCCGCGACTGGCTGATGCCGCTGGCCGACCTCGGGCCGCGTGGCGCCTAGAGTGCCCTGAGGAACGCCACCAGATCGCGTTTTTCGGCGTCGCTCAGCGTGTCCTTGCTGTCGTTCTTCTTCTTGTAGAAGTCCCACATGAAGCTGACGGCCTCGTCGAGGTTCTTGAAGCGGCCGTCGTGGAAGTAGGGTCCGGTCTTCGACACGTTGCGCAGCGACGGCACCTTGAACGGCCCACCGCTGCCCACATCCTCGGGGCCCTTCTTGTCGTAGGACGCCGGCACATGACAGGTCATGCAGCCTGCCTTGCCCGAGAACAGGGCATAGCCGCGCCGCACGTCGGCGGGGGCGGTGTCGCGCGGCATGCCGTCGGCGTTGAGGAACGGTGCCGGGCCGTTGGGCAGCGACTTCACGTAGGCCGCCAGCGCCTCCAGCGTCTCCTTGGCAGGCTCGGCTCCCTTCATGCGGTTGACGATGATGCCGCGGATGTTGGCTTCGATCGACGGGATGTTGCCCGCCCACGACCATTCGGCCTGCCGGATGCCGGCGCCCCACAGGGTGGGCGTGCTGCGCCCCTTGGGATCGCCGTCGGGCACGACGTCCAACCCGACATAGGTCTTGTTGTCGGTGTGGCCGTTCATCGGGTGACAGGTGGCGCAGGACACCTGCCCGCTGGCCGACAGGCTGGTGTCGTTGAACAGGGCGCGGCCCTTTTCGATCAGCGGGGCATTCGCCTGGGCCAGTGCCGGCAGTGGCAGTGCCGCGAGGGCGGCGATGATGAATAGACGTTTCATGCCTGTCTCCATCCCGGATCGCTTCTTGTTCTAGGCGGGCTACGTACGCCCGGCTCCCGTGGATCACAAGGCATGGCCTCATTATTTGCATTTACAAATAACTCAGACCGAGTGATCCTTCGACTCCGGAGGGACGCCATGCAATTCGGTTACTTCACGCTGAGCGACAACCGCTACCCCGACAATCCGCGCGCACCCGAGCAGTTCATCAAGGATATCTTCGCCGAGGCGCTGTGGGCCGAGAAGGTCGGGTTGAACTCGGCCTGGATCGGCGAGCATCATTTCAATCTTCTCGGCGTCAACGCCTCGCCGCTCGCCATCCTGGCGCAGCTTGCGGGCGCAACGACGAAGCTGCGGCTGGCGCCGGCCGTCACGCTGCTGCCGGTACATCATCCGCTGCATGTCGCCGAGGAGTGGGCGACGCTCGATCTGCTGTCCGGCGGGCGCGTCGACTTCGCCGCCGGCCGCGGCTACGACCGCAAGGAGTACGAGCCGTTCCAGGCGCCGTTCGGCGAATCGGCCGAGCTGTTCGCCGAGGGGCTGGAGATCGTGTGGCGCGCCTGGACCGAACCCGGGAGGTGGTCGCACAAGGGCAAGTTCTACCAGTTCGACGACGTCGAGGTGCGGCCACGACCGGCCCAGAAGCCGCTCCGGCCCTACGTCGCCTGCTTTTCCCGGCCGTCGATGGAACTCGCGGCCAGGAACGACTGGAACGTGATCTACGCGCCGTTTGCCGCCGCCATGGTCTATGGCTCTCTGGCCGATGCCGTGCGCGTCTATCGCGAAACCTGCGAGACCACGTTCAAGCGGCCGATGCGGCGCGCCATGTGCTCCTACTTCGTGCACATCGCCTCGACACCGGAGGAAGAACAGTACGGCAAGCAGGCGCTGGTGCGCTACTTCCAGGACGCGCTGATCGCGGCTTTCCCATCCTCGTCGGGCGAGAACGTGCCGCCGACCTACAAGTACTTCGTCGAGATCGTGAACATCCTGCGTGACATGCGGCCGGAGAAACTCACCGACAAGTCGATCCTGTGCGGCAGCCCGCAGCACATCGTCGACACATTGAAGCAGGTCGAGGCAGCCGGCATCGCCGAGGTCATCCTCTATTTCAACTATGGGCAAAAGCCGCATGCGCTGGTGAAGGAGCAGATGGAGCGCTTCATGCGCGAGGTTGCGCCGCACTTCGCGGATTGACGTCATGGGCCCGCTCGACGGCTACCTGCCTTACCTGCTGAACCGAGCCGGCGCGCGTATCGCGGCGGCCTTCAGCGAGGAGGTGCGCCCGCTCGGCGCCACCCTGCAGATCTGGCGGGTGCTGGCCGCCCTTCACGAACGCGACGGCCGCCGCATGGGCGACTTGCGGGAGACCACCTCGATCGAGGTTTCGACGCTCACGCGTCTGGTCGACGGCATGGAGAAGAAGGGACTGGTCGCCCGCCGCCGCGACGCCGCCGACGCCCGCGCCGTCACCCTCCATGCCACGCCGGCCGGCCGGCGGATGACGCGAATAATCTTGCCGATTGCCGCGCGCTACGAAAAAGTGGCGCTCAAGGGTTTCAGCGAGGCTGAAGCCACGGTGTTGAAGACAGCATTGCGCCGGCTCTTCGACAATATGGATGGCTTGCGAAAGAGCTAGGAGGCGTTCCGATGGCCCAGCTGAAATCGCTCGACGACCTGCGCCGCGTCATTGCCGAGCCGCGGGCGACGACCAAGTCGAAGATTCTCGACGCGCTCGACGAGCAGTCGATCGAGTTCCTCAAGCGCTGTCCGTTCGCCCTGGTCGGCACGGTCTCGGCCGACGGCACGCTCGAGGTCTCGCCCAAGGGTGACGAGCCGGGCTTCATTCGCGTCGAGGATCCCAGGACGCTGCTGATCCCCGAGCGCATCGGCAACAATCTCGCCTTCGGCCTCTCCAACATGATCACCAACGGCAAGATCGGCATGATCTGCCTGGTACCGGCGACCGGCGAGACGCTGCGCATCTCCGGCACGGCGGAGATCTACGACGATGCCGATCTGGTGGCGTCGCTGTCCTCGCTCGGCAAGCCGGCGCTTCTGGCCACGCGCGTGCGCATCCAGCACTGCTACTTCCACTGCGCCCGCTCGATCGTCCGGGCCAAGCTTTGGGAGCCCAAGGCCTGGCCGGCGCCGGGCCGCGTGTCGTTCGGCAAGATCATCGCGCTCCGCGTCGGTGCGGGCGACGACGTTGCGGCCCAGATCGACGCCAGTGTCGAGGGCGCCTACACCACGCGTCTCTGGCAGAACGGCTAGCCGCGCTTCAGCGCGACGCGCGGGCCTCGCGGAACGAGACGAGGCGGCGTTCCGTCTCGTCCCACAGCACGAGGTTTACGCAGCGAAAGCTCTGCAGGAGCGTCAGCCGGCCGACATTGCGCAGCTCGGGATGGTCGCGCAGTACGCGCGGCAGCCGGTAGTAGGGAATGCGGCTGCAGAGATGGTGCACGTGGTGCACGCCGATATTGCAGGTGAACCAGCGCAGGAAAGCCGGCAGGTCGTAGTGCGAGCTGCCGTGCAGGGCGGCGTCATGCAGGTTCCACTCGCCGTCGTTCGCCCAGATCGTGTCTTCGAACTGGTGCTGCACGTAGAACAGCCACACGCCGACCGAGGCCGACAACAGCAGGATCGGCAGGTGGATGAGAAGGAACGCCTTGATGCCGACGAGCCAGATCAGCAGGGCCGCAATCGATGCGATTGCCAGATTGGTCGCCATGGTGCTGATCCAGGGTCGCCAGCCGTCGCGCATCAGCCCGACCGGCAGGCGATGCTGCAGAATGAAAAGATAGGCGGGTGCCACGCCAAACATGAACAATGGATGGCGGTACACGCGATAGCGCAGCCGCCCCCAGAATCCCCGGGCGCGATATTCCTCTACCGTGAGCGTATCGACGTCGCCCAGGCCGCGGCGGTCGAGGTTGCCCGTCGAGGCATGATGCGTGGCATGCGTGCGCCGCCACACATCGTGCGGCGTGAGCGTGGCCACGCTGACGACCCGTCCGATCCAGTCGTTGGCGAGGCGCTGGCGGAAGAAGGCGCCATGGCTGCAATCGTGCTGGATGGCGAAGAGCCGCACCAGGAATCCGGCCGCGGCGAGGGCGAGCGGCAGGGCCAGCCAATAGCCGATGTCGAGTGTCGCCCAGGCCAGCGCCCAGAGCGCGGCCAGCGGCAGGACGGTAATGGCGATCTCGACGATGCTGCGACCGGTGCTGGGTTGCCGGTAGCGTGCGAGAACCTGTGTCCAGGCGCGGGCATCAGTCGCTGCAACACCTGCAGGCTCTTGGCTGTTTCCCAATCGTGCGAACTTTCCTGCCAGTGGTGACGGCGTCGGCGTCGGCGTCGGCACGCGCCGTCCCTTCGGACTTAGGCGGCGGCAGGGACAAAAGCAACGAGCGAAGTGGCCCAGCGCGCCGAATATGACACCTTCAGCCCGAGTGCGACCGCCGTGTGGCCGCCCCCTCCGGCGCCTTGCCGCGGCTCCTGGCCGGCGGTGTCGGCTTTACCCTGATCCGTACCGCCCGGCCTTCGGGCTGATCCATGTCGAAGGCGCCGGTTTGACGGACGAGGTCGCTCAGCTTGCGAAAGCCGTAGGTGCGGGGGTCGAAATCGGAGGCGATGTTGGCCAGACGTTGGCCCACCACACCCAACCCCACCCAGCCGTCCTCGGTTTCCATCTGGGCAATCGCCTTGGCCAGGATGGGCACGGCAGCACTGGCCGGCTGGCGGCCTTTTAGCGAAGGTCCTTCTTCCGGCGTCGAAACCTCGGCCTCGGGCAGCAGGTTCTCGGTATAAATGAATCGCCGGCATGCCTGCCGGAAGCTCTCCGGCGTCTTCTGCGCGCCGAATCCATAGACATCGGCACCCTCCTCGCGCAGGCGCGACGCCAGACGCGTGAAGTCGCTGTCCGATGAGACCAGGCAAAAGCCGTCGAAGCGACGGCTGTGCAGGAGGTCCATGGCGTCGATCACCAGGGCGATATCGGAGGCGTTCTTGCCGGAGGTGTAGGCGAACTGCTGGTAGGGATCGATCGCGTACTTCTGCAGGATGTCGGCCCACGATTTGAGGCGCGGGCTCGAGAAATCGCCGTAGATCCGTCGCACGCTGGCCTCGCCGAACTTGGCGATCTCCTCGAACAGTCCGGCGGCGATGCGGGGCGAGGTGTTGTCGGCGTCGATCAGGACGGCGAAGCGGCGCAAGCGGTTGTCTTCGGCCATGTGCTTGGCTCCCCCGGAGGTCAGGCCGCCGATTTGGCGTAGATCGCATCGACATGAATGTCGGCGCAGTCGATCACGGCGAATCCCGGGTCGTGTCCAGTGAACGCCAGGAACAGGTCGGTGCCGCCCAGCATGACGACCTCGGCGCCGCGCGCCGTCAGCCGGCGGCCGGCTTCGAAAAAGACCTGGCGCTGCGCGTCATTGACGTGGCCGACCGTGGCCATCTCGACGTAGTTGCTGTGGACCCGGTCAAGATCCTCGCCTTCGGTAGGCACGACCTCGACCGAGGGAATGCCGCCGTAGAGCCTGCTCTCCATCACGGTGCGCGTGCCGATGATGCCGACCTTCTTCAGCTTCCGGCGTGCAAGCGCGGCGTCGACCTCGGGAATGGCGTTGAGGATGGGCAGCGGCGAGATCGCCATGAGCTCCTTGACGCAGAAATGCCCGCCCATGGAGGTGATGGCCGCGGCCTTCGCGCCGGCCGCCTTCATGCGCTCGACCAGCTTGACGAAAATTTCGGCCTGCCGGCCGGGGTTCTTGCCCATGAGGTTGCGGCTCATCTCGCGCACGTCGGCATGGCAGATCGTGACGTCGAGCGGGATGCCGGCGGCGACATGACGGTCGATCAGGCCGCGGTAGTAGAAGTCGGTCGCGGCCGGGCCGATTCCGCCGATGAGTCCGATATGCATGTCAGCTCGCTCGCCTCCGCTGGATGAGCAGGTTGGCGGCCAGCGTGAGGCCGAGCGTCACCGTCATCAGGATGAAGGCGATGGCGCCGCCGAATGGCCAGTTGGTCTGCTGGGTGAACTGGTTGTAGACCAGCGGCGCCATCATCTTGAACAGCGGCCCGCCCAGCAGGAAGGGTGTCGCATAGGCGTTCATCGCCAGGATGAAGGTGAGGATGGTGCCGGCCAGGATGCCGGGTAGCGCCAGCGGCCACAGCACGCGGCGGAACATCGTGGCAGGCGGGGCGCCGAGGCTGAAGGCCGCCTCCTCGACGGCGCGGTCGATGCTCTCGATCACGCTCTGCAGGGTCAGCACCATGAAGGGCAGGTTGACGGCGATGATGCCGATGATCACCGCTTTTTCGGTGAACATGATCTCGAGTGGCTTGTCGATCAGGCCGAGCCACTGCAGCGTGGTGTTGAAGAAACCCTTGCTGCCGAAAATGGTCATCCAGCCGGCGGCACGCACGGCATTGCCGACGAACAGCGGCAGAACGGTGAGAATGATCAGGAGGTTCTTGAACCGGCTTTGCGTGCGCGCCATGACGTAGGCCAGCGGAAAGCCCAGGATCAGGCAGGCCAGCGTCACCATCACGGCAATGCGCACGGTCGTCGCCAGGATCGCGGTGTAGTAGGGATCGGTGAAGAACTTGACGTAGTTCGCCACCGTCACCGCTTCGACCATCATCTTCTTGGTCGGCACGAATTCGTTCAGGCTGTAACGGAACAGGATGACCAGCGGCGCCAGCAGGCAGAGCGCGACAAAGATCGTCGCCGGCGCCAGCAGCGCCGTCGCCGTGAGACTTTCGCCCCGTCGTCGTTCGACGACGGGGCCATGCGCGAGGGCCGTGTCGGTCACGCCTTGAACGACTTGTTCCACCAGTCCTGGAACGCTGAATCGTTCTTGCCCATGTAGGCATAGTCGAGGTCGACCAGGCGCTTCTTCTCCTCGTCGGTAAAGCCGATGCGCTTCTGTACGTCGGCCGGCACCTTGGCGTCGGTGACGGTGGGGTTGTAGCCCATGTCGACGGCGAAACCCTCCTGCGCGGAGGCCGCCAGCATGGCGTCGAGATAGGCGTAGGCCCCGGCCTTGTTGGGCGCGTTCTTCGGCATGCCGAAGCCCGAGACGTACATCGGCACACCTTCCTTGGGCGCCACCGTCTCGACGTTGATGCCGGCGTTTTGCCATTGCACGGCGCGCGCTTTCCACATGATGCAGCAGGCGATTTCCTCGGTCTTGAGCGCCTGGGCGAGCGCCTCGTTGGTAGGATAGATGCGCGCACCAGCCTTCTTGCAGGCCAGCAGCCGCTCCTTGCCCGGCTCGAAGTTGCTCACCGAGCCGCCCGAGGCGAGCGCGGCCGCGAGCATGTTGTACGGCCGCTGGATGTCGATGATGCCGAGCTTGTCGCCGCGCTTGGGGTCGAGCGTGTCGGCAAAGCCGTCGGGCGCCTTCATGAGCTTGGGATTGAACAGCACCACCTTGCCCGAATAGATGTGGCCGACGCCGTAAGCGTATTTCATCGCCGGCATCAGGTTCCTGGCATTCGCCAGCTTGGAGTAGTCGATCTGTTCGAGCAGGCCCTGCACGTTCATTTCGAACATGTCGTTGGCCGACAGGCCCTGAATGTCTGAGGTGCCGCGGCGCAAGACCTTCTCGGCCATCATCTTGGCCTTGCGCGGATCTACTTGCGCCTCGTCCTTCACGACGTCCCAGCCCTTGGGCGCGAGCAGCGGCGTCTCGATGTTTTTGGCGAGCAGGCGCGAATAGTCGCCGCCCCAGGTGCCAACGACGATGCGCTTGTTATCCTGCGCGCGCACGATCGAAGGCGCGCCGATCGCGAGAGCGGCGGTGCCGCCCAATACGGCGCGGCGTTTGAGTGTGAAACGGTCGGACATGAAAGCCTCCTGCTGATCTGCTTGCTTCTACTCGGTGAACACCAGGCCGGCCGATGCAGGCCAGCTGACATGAACGGATTGGCCGACTTCCGGCGCGAAGCCGCCCTCGCGATTGGCGATCTGCACCACCAGCCGGTCGGCCGGCGACAGGCGCACATGGATGTCGATCAGCGCGCCGAGGTAGGACACGAATTCCACCGTACCCGGGAGGCCGTTGTCGAGTCCGGTTATGGGTGCAGGGGCGACCTGCAGGCGCTCGGGGCGTAACGCCAGCACGCCCCGGCCGCTCTTGGCGCCGCTGCCGGAACCGCTACAGGCCAACGCCAGCCCGCCATCGGTGCGAAAGCGGCCCGGCGCCTCGACGGCGCCTTCCAGGAATGTGCTGCGGCCCACGAAGCCCGCGACAAAGCGGTCGGCCGGTCGCTCGTAGAGGTCGCGTTGGGTGCCGACCTGGCGCACCGAGCCCTCGTTCATGACCACGAGGCGGTCGGCCATGGTGAGTGCCTCTTCCTGGTCGTGCGTGACCATGACGGTGGTGAGGCCGAGCTGGTGCTGCAGCTCGTGGATCTCCACCCGCACTTCCTGGCGCAGCTTGGCGTCGAGGTTGGAAAGCGGCTCGTCGAGCAGCAGCACGTCGGGCCGGATGGCGAGCGCCCGGGCCAGCGCCACGCGCTGCTGCTGGCCGCCCGAAAGCTGGCGCGGCAGGCGGCCGCCGTAGCCGCCGAGGCGGACCAGTGCGAGCGCCTCGTCGACTCGTTTGTTGATGTCGGCGCGCGGCAGCTTGCGCATTTCGAGGCCAAAGGCGACGTTCTGGGCCACCGTCAGGTGCGGGAACAGCGCATAGCTCTGAAACACCATGCCGGCGTTGCGCTTCCATGGCGGCAGCTGGGTGACGTCCTGGCCGGCCAGCCTGACGTTGCCGGCCGAAGGCTCGATGAAGCCCGCGACCATGCGCAGCGTGGTGGTCTTGCCGCAGCCCGAGGGACCCAGCAGGACGAGGAACTCGCCATCGTCGATCTCGAGAGTCACCTCGCGCACGGCGTGAAAGTCGCCGTAGCGCTTCGACAGGCCATGAAGGTCGAGCCGCGCCATCTCAGACCACCCGCGCGAGCTTGACGTAGCGGTCGGTGATCAGCATCGCCGTTCCGATCAGCACGATCTGCACCACCGAGACCGCGGCGATGGTTGGATCGATCTTCCATTCGAGGTACTGCAGGATCACGATCGGCAGGGTGGTGCGGCCGGGCCCGACCAGGAACAGGCTCATCTCGAGATTGCCGAACGAGGTCACGAAGCCGAACAGCGCCCCGGCCACGATGCCGGGCCGGATTGCGGGGAGCGTGATGCGCCAGAAAGTGACCCAGGGATTGGCGCCGAGGTTTTGTGCCGCTTCCTCGGTGGCGCGATCGACGCCGCTGAGGCTCGCTGTGACCAGCCGTACCACCCAGGGAATGACGATCACGATGTGGCCTGCGACCAGAGCGTAGAACGTGCCCAGCACGTCGACGTCGAGGCCGTTCTCGACCTCGACCTGGAAGACGTACATGGCCGTGCCGAGGACGACGCCCGGCACCACGATCGGCATCAGCAGCAGATTGGCGAGCGGCCCGCGTAGCGTGAAGTTGCGGCGCGCCAGGCAGAGCGCCGCCGGAACACCCAGCAGCAGGCCCACCCCCGTCGCCAACACGCCGACCTGGAACGAGAGCGAGAATCCATCGACGAACTTCCTCTGGTCGAGGATCGCCGCAAACCAGCGCAGCGAATATCCCTCGGGCGGGAACGAGGGGATTTCCTGGCGGAAGAAGGCGAGCCACACCACGAAGATCAGGGGCAGCAAGATGTAGGCCAGCGCAACGCCGGCTGCGCCGTTCAGCGCCCAACGCCCGGCGCGGCGGCGGATGACGGCGAGGGCTGCCATCAGAGGGCGTTCTTGTGGAAGCGGCCGCCCTTCACGATGGCCGAAAGATGCGGGCCACCGTCCTTGAACAGGCCGAGATTCTTCAGCGGATCGCCATCGACGACCAGGAGATCGGCATAGGCGCCGGGTTCGATGACACCGAGCTTGCCTTCCTGGCGAACGACCTCGGCGCCGATCAGGGTCGCCGAGCGGATGACGTCGATGGCGGGCATCACCTCGCCACGGATCTGGAACTCGCCGGTCTGCTCGTCCTCGAGCGCCCCCAGAAGATCGGAACCATAGGCCATCTTCACGCCGGCCTTGCGGCAATGCTCGAGCTCGGCGAAGCCGTACTTCAGCACCTCGTCGTTCTTCTCCAGCATCTCGGCCGGCATGCCGAGTTCCTTCGCGCGGCGCTTCATGGCGTCATAGGTCACGAGATTGGGAATCATGTAGACGCCCTTCTTGGCCATCAGCCTGGCCGTGGGGGCGTCCACCAGATTGCCGTGCTCGATGGTGCGCACGCCGCAATTGACGGCGCGGGTGATCGCCTCGGGCGTATAGGCGTGGGTCAGCACGTAGCGGCCGAAGGCATGCGCCTCCTCGACGGCGGCGGTGATCTCCTCGACCGTGAACTGCAGCGATTCCAGCGGATCGTAGGGCGAGGCGACGCCGCCCGAGACCATCAGCTTCACCTGGTCGGCGCCCTGGCGCATCTGTTCGCGAGCCGCCTTGCGCACCTCGTCGGGGCCGTCGGCGATGCAGCGGATGAACACCATGCCGTTGCAGCAGAGGCAGGGCGGGCCGATGTCGGTGCGGCGGTTGCGGTCGTTGTGGCCGCCGGTCGGTCCGATCGACCGGCAGGAGATGAACAGGCGCGGTCCCGGGATCAGGCCCGATTCGACGGCGGTCTTGGTGCCCCAGTCGGCGCCGCCGGCGTCGCGCACCGTGGTGAAGCCGCGATCGAGCATGCGCCTCAGGCGCCCGGCCGAGCGCGCCATCATGAGCGTGAGGGGCACCGCTTCCATGCGGTTGATGTAGACTTCGCTGTGGTGCGTGTGGACGTGGCAGTCGATCAGGCCCGGCATAAGGGTCCGTTTGCCGCAATTCACGACCTCAGCCTTCGCCGCCTTGATCGGCTTGGATGACACTTCCTTGATGAGGTCGCCCTCGACCAGCACTTCGTAGCCGCCGCGCGCCTCTTTCCAGCGCGGGTCGAGCAGGCTGAGATTCTTGAAGAGGAAAGACATCATAGACCTTTCTTGTTGCCTTCCCCCTCCGGCCCTTCGGGCCACCTCCCCCGAGACGGGGGAGGAAAGAGAGCCTTGCCTCCCCCGTCTCGGGGGAGGTGCCCCCGTCTTACGGGGGCGGAGGGGGTCGACGATTATCTCAACGCATTCTTGTGAAATTTGCCCGCCTTCATGATCACCGGCAGATGGGCGCCCTGGTCGAGGAAGAGCTCGAGCTTCTTCAGCGGGTTGCCGTCGACCACGATCAGGTCGGCGAAGGCGCCCGGCTCGACGATGCCGAGTTTGCCCTCCTGGCGCAGGATCTCGGCGCCCACGACCGTTGCCTGGCGGATGATCTCCAGTGGCTTCAAGACCTCGGCGCGGAACATGAACTCGCGACTCTGCTCGACCTGCAGCGGGCCCAGCAGATCGCTGCCGTAGCCCACCTTCACGCCGGCCTTCTTGCAAATTTCGAGCGAGCGCAAGGCGCCGTCGAGCACGATGTCGTTCTTTGCCAGCATGTCGGCGGTCATGCCGAAGCTCGCGGCCTTCTCCTTCATGACGAAGTAGGTGACGAGGTTGGCGACCATGTAGCCGCCCTTCGATGCCAGCAGCTTGGCCGACTTGGCATCGATCAGGTTGCCGTGCTCGATGGTGCGCACGCCGTTGCTGACGGCGCGGGTGATGGCCTCGGGCGTATAGGCATGGGCCAGCACGTAGCGGCCGAAGTTCTTGGCCTCGTCGGTGGCCGCGGCAATCTCGGCCTCGGAGAACTGCAGGGAATCCAGCGGATCGTAGGGCGAGGCGACGCCGCCCGAGCACATGATCTTCACCTGGTCGGCGCCCTGGCGCATCTGCTCGCGCACGGCCTTGCGCACCCCGTCGGCCCCGTCGGCGATGGCCATGCTGTAGACCATGGCGTTGCAGCAACCGCAGGAGGGCATGCCCTGGTCGGTGCGGCGCCGCGAATCGCTGTGGCCGCCGGTCGGGCCGATGGCGCGGCCGGAAATGAACAGGCGCGGCCCGGGGATCAGGCCCGCCTCGACGGCGGTCTTGATGCCCCAATCGGCACCGCCGGTGTCGCGGACCGTGGTGAAGCCGCGGTTGATCATGCCCTTCATCAGGTCGGCGGCGCGCGCGGTGAGCAGCGTCAACGGCACCGATTCGAGGTTGCGGATGTTCACCTCGCTCAGGAAGACATGGACGTGGCAGTCGATCAGGCCCGGCATCAGGGTGCGCTTGCCGCAGTCCACGACCTGGGCCTTTGCGGCCTTGATCGGCTTAGCCGACACTTCCTTGATCAGATCGCCCTCGACAAGAACCTCATAGCCGCCGCGTGCCTCAGTCCAGCGCGGATCGAGCAGCGCGAGGTTCTTGAACAGGATCTGCGGCATCAACGGCTCCCCTCGCCCCATTACTGGCCCGTGACCCTACGATGGCGGCAAGCCCGACGCTACAGGCGGGCGGACGCGGCCGCGCGGGTGTGACGAAAAGCGGCCCTGCGAGGGCGCGCTGCCCGGCGGTAATGTCGAGGAAGGTTGGAGGGGTATTGCTGCGGGATGCGTCGGGTCGTCGTCTTCGGAACGACGGGGTCGGGGAAGAGCACGGTCGCCATGAGGCTGGCCGAGCAGACCGGCCTGCGCGTCATTGAACTCGACGCCCTGTTCTGGGGGCGCGACTGGCAGCCCGCGCCCGTCGAACTGTTCCGCCATCGCGTCGAGCGCGAGGTCGGCGGCACGACTCCGGACGATGAGGGCTGGATCGTGGTCGGCAACTACGGCCAGGTCCGCGATCTCGTCTGGCAGCCGGCCGACACGTTGATCTGGCTCGACCTGCCGCTGCCGCTGGTCATGTGGCGCTTGCTGCGCCGCACGATCCGCCGGATCGCGACGCAGGAGGAGCTGTGGGGTACCGGCAACCGTGAATCGTTGCGCAACGCCTTCTTCAGCCGCGATTCGATCCTGCTGTGGGCGCTCAAGACCCACGGCCGCAATCGCAAGAAATACGCGCTCGAATGCGAGTTCCTCGCCAGTGAGAAGCAGGTCGTGCGCCTCAAGAGCGCCCGCGAAGTTGAGCGCTTCGTGTCGGTGGCGTAAGCAGGGCCCATGTCGGTCCATACTTTCTCGTGCCTGGATGGCCACACTTGCGGCAACCCGGTGCGGCTGGTGACGGGCGGTGCGCCGCTGCTCAGGGGCGCGACCATGAGCGAACGCCGCCAGGACTTCATGGCGAACCACGACTGGATCCGTCGCGCCCTGATGTTCGAGCCGCGCGGCCATGACGTGATGTCGGGTTCGATGCTCTATCCGCCGACGCGCGCCGATTGCGACATCGGCATTTTGTTCATCGAGACCAGCGGCTGCCTGCCGATGTGCGGCCACGGCACAATCGGCACGGTGACCATGGCGATCGAGAACGGGCTGGTCTCGCCGGCGACGCCCGGCGTGCTCAACCTCGATGCGCCGGCCGGCCGCGTGGTCGCGCGCTACGAACAGAACGGCCGGTTCGTCGAGAGTGTGCGCATTACCAATGTCGCCTCGTATCTGGCCATGAGCGACGTCATGATCGATGTGCCGGGCCTCGGCGAACTCACGTGCGACATTTCCTATGGCGGGAATTTCTACGCCATCTTCGAGCCGCAGAAGAATTTCGCCGGCCTCGAAGCGATGGCAGCGGATGACGTGCTGCGCTATTCGCCGATCGTCCGGAGGCTCCTCAACGACAAGATCCAGCCCGTGCATCCGGAGAATCCCACCATCAAGGGCATCAGGCACCTCATGTGGACGGGCCAACCGCGGGATCCCCGGGCGCACGGGCGCAATGCCGTGTTCTACGGCGAAAGGGCGATCGACCGCTCTCCCTGCGGCACGGGGACGTCGGCGCGCATGGCCCAGCTTGCTGCCCGCGGCAAGCTCAAGGTCGGCCAGGAGTTCGTGCACGAAAGCATCATCGGCTCGCTGTTCGACGGCCGGGTCGAGGCGACGGCCCGCGTCGGCAACCACGATGCCATCGTGCCCTCGATTTCCGGCTGGGCGCGCCAGCACGGCATCAACACGATCTTCGTCGACGAGCGCGACCCCTTCGCGCTCGGCTTCTCGGTGGTCTAGAGCCTTTCCAGCGAAGGCCGCAAGAAAGAGTTGACATTTCAGCAGGTTTTGGGCTATATTTCTGGTAGGCTGGCGGGGATTGCGCCGGCCTCTTTCGTTTGTTCCGGCAAGACCTGCCCGCGGCCGCCCGCGGGTTCGCGCGCTCCTCCTTGTTGATGGGGCGCTTGGTGCAGCCGCCGCGGGTCC
>NZ_SCVH01000090.1 GCF_004296935.1 Reyranella sp. | reverse complement strand
CGCACCAGGGCATCCTTGACCGTGTTGGCGCGGCGCAGCGACAGCGCCATGTTGTAGGCTTCCGGGCCCGACGTGTCGGTGTGGCCGGTCGCCGTCACGCGGGCGTTGCCCTTGGTCTTGTAGGCCTGGGCCGCCTGCTTGATCGTGTTCAGGGCCTGGGCCGAGAGGTTCGAGCGGTCCCAATCGAAGAACACCATGAACGACGGCGGCGCAACGGCCGGCGGCGGCGGCGGCGGCGCAGCAGCAACCTCACCGAACTTCAACTGCAGGCCGAGCATGACGCTGAAGTTGTTGTTGGTCCAAGGATTGCCGTTGATCGACGGATTCGACGTGCCGTAGTAGCGGCCGTCGAGGCTGACGCGGAAGTTGGTGTCCGCGTTCCAGGCGAGACCGACGATGCCCTGATAGGCGAACACCGTGCTGCCCAGCGACGACTGGCTGTCGACGAAGCCGACGCCGGCACCAGCACCGATGTACGGCGTGATCACCGAAGCGGGCATGAAGTCGTACAGCAGGTTGGCCATGATGCCGAGCTGGCCGATCTGGTTGTTGATCGCCGTGCCCGGGATGCCGACGTTGGTCGGGTTCCAGCGATAGATGCCTTCGAGTTCGACGCGCGGGCCGACGAAGTCGTAGCCGATCACGCCGCCAGCCATCCAGCCGGTACCCGGCGTCACGCCGACGACCGGCGCCGCGGCGACCGGGGTGTTGGCATTGAAGTTCAGCATCCAGTTCAGGCCGCCTTCGGCGCCGATATAAAAGCCCGGCATCGGGGTCTGTGCCTGGGCAATTGCCGGCAGCGCAACAAACACTGCGGCCATCAAAGCCTTCTTCATGAGATCTTCCCCTCGATATTGAAATCTTACGAGCGTTGGTGGGGCTGGGTAATCACCAACTCCGCGCTGAATATACACACCACAACTAGTACGGTGCAAGGCATGCGGCTTTTCCGTGGACGACTCGTGCCCCACCTGTGGCCGACAGGCAACAGTGCCCCATTCCATGCATATCAGGCCACGATTCCTCTGCCCTGTCTCACCTCTCCGGCCCACTAAATCTGGGGTGGGCATAACAGGGTCCCGCAACCGGCGAGTTACCCACATTCCGCGCGCTGCAGGTTTCGTAAAGAAACCGACTTGGCCGATTTGCGACCCCGCCCCAGGATTTTGAATCGCCGTCGACCCTGAACATGCGGTAAACCGCCGTTCACTCACTGAAGATGCCGCTATCGAATCCGGGGGAGGAAAGCGCCATGGGTCAATACAGCAAGGTCGAGATCGACGGTCGCCTGATGATCGTCACCATCAACCGGCCGGAGGTCTACAACGCCTGCCATCCCATGGCGAACCAGGAGCTGGTCGACGCCTTCGACGAGTTCCAGACCAACCCCGAACTATGGGTCGCCATCATCACCGGTGCCGGCGACAAGGCCTTCTGCGCCGGCAACGACCTCAAGTACCACGCCGAGATCCAGGCCAGGACCGGCAAGCGCCCGATCCATCCGGCCAAGGGCTTCGGTGGGCTGGCCAACCGCTTCGACCTCGACAAGCCCGTCATCGCCGCGGTGAACGGCCTCGCCATGGGCGGCGGCTTCGAGATCGCGCTCGCGGCCGACATCATCGTGGCCTCCGATCAGGCCAAGTTCGCCCTGCCCGAGCCGCGCGTCGGCCTCGCCGCCGGCGCCGGCGGCATGCAGCGTCTCAGCCGCATGATCCCGCTCAAGAAGGCCATGGGCATGATGCTGACCGGCCGCCATGTGCCCGCCAAGGAAGGCTATGAGCTCGGCTTCGTCACCGAGGTGGTGCCGCACGCCGAGCTGATGACAGCGGCCAGGCGCTGGGCGGCCGAGATCCTCGCCTGCTCGCCGATGTCGGTACGCGCCACCAAGCAGGTGGTGATGCGTTCGCTCGACGTGCCGGCGCTCGAGATGGCGATGCGCAACCAGAGCTACCCCGCCTTCGTCGCCATGGCGCAGAGCGAGGACACGGTCGAGGGACCCAAGGCCTTCGCCGAGAAGCGCAAGCCCAACTGGAAGGGCCGCTGAGAGTAATCGCCCGAGTCAGTGGGACACCCTCTCACGTCGGGCCGGGCATCCTATCCGGCCGCCAAAGCCTTGCCCGGGCTTGCGAATTCCGGCTGCTCCGGGTCGGGACATGGGACACGGAATGGCTCGTTTAAAGTCGTCCATCGCGCTCAAATGATTGCCCGATCGGGTGGGCTCCGTTGGTGCGGACGACAATAGGATTCATGGCCGGAAGATACGGCCAGATAGGATTCCTGTCAAGCCGTTCGGCTGCGTCGTTGCACCAATTTTCTGAGGCAGTTGGAAGAACAAGCCGGGCGTCTCGCTGGCAGCGGGCAGTGTGCGCGCTGGCATGCGCTTTGCTGCAGCATGTGTGGGATGCGCATGTGACGCCGGGGAGCTAAGCTCCCTGAACAGGGCAGGATAGGCCGATCTGATGACCGAAGCGCCGGTGAATGCCATCCAGGACGCAGCCGTACAAGGCAAGGTGCGCGCGGTCGAGCGGGCGCTGCGCCTGCTGGAGCGGCTCGCAGGGACGTCGGGCGGAATGCGGCTCGGCGAGCTCGCCAAGGCCGAGAGACTTTCAGCGGCAACCTGCCTGCGCCTGCTCACCACCATGCAGGAGCGTGGCTTCGTACGCTTCGACGGCGCGAGCGGCGGCTGGATGGTGGGCGGGGCGGCGCTGCATGTTGGCGCCAACGTCGGGGCCACGCGCAAGATCATGAGCATCGCCGATCCGGTGGCGCGACAGCTCAGCGCCGCGCGCGGGCTGCCGGTGAATATCGGCATCCTCGAAGGCAGGTCGGTGACTTTCCTCTATCGGGCAACACCCAACGGCGCGGCCACGACGGCGCCGCAGCAGCAGCCGCTGCCGGTCAACTGCTCGGCGATCGGCAAGGCGATCTTGTCGGGACTGCCGCTGCTCGAAGTCGGAACGCTGCTGGGTGGCGGTCGCCTGGCGCGCCTCACCGGCAAGTCACTGGGCGAGCGGACCTCGCTGCTGGCCGATATTCGAGAGGTGCGGCGCGCCCGCTACGCGCTCGACGACGAGGAGAATATGCAGGGCCTCCGCTGCGTTGCCGTGCCGATCTTCAATCATTATCACCGGCCGGTGGCAGCGATCTCCATGGCCTCCACTGCCGGCCGCCTGCGCAGCGACGACATCGTACCTTGCGGGCGCGAGCTGATCGCCGCCGCCGAACGCATCATGCTCGGCATCGGCGGCGCGCGCCCCTGATCCGGCTTTTCATGCAGTGAAAATCGCGTTGCCGCGGTCTTGCGTGCTTGCCTAGGTTTCGGCCAAAGGCAAACCATGTCGGAGGCCGTGCGCATGTTGTTCCCACGATCGATCGCCGTTGCATCCTCTCTGGCGCTCGGCCTGGCCCTGCTCACGGGGCCGGCCGCCGCGCAACAGCCGATCAAGCTCCAAGTCGCCGGCAATCTGCTGGCCACCGGCCTGATTCAGAAGAACAAGGAGCAACCGTTCTTCGAGCAGCTCGCCAAGAGCACCGGTCTGCCGATCGAGGTCGACTACAAGCCGATGGACACGACGGGCATCAAGGACATCGAGGGGCTGCGCGTGTTGCGCAACGGTCTGTTCGACATTGTCACGCTGCGCATCGCCCAGGTGTCGCGCGACGAGCCGTTCCTGCTCGGCCTCGACCTCGTCGGCCTCAATCCCGACTACGCCACGGCACGCAAGGTGACCGACGCCTATCGCGCTGCCGTCGACCAGCGGCTGAAGGAACGTTACAACGCCAAGCTGCTCGGTCTGTGGCCATTCGGCCCGCAGGTCATCTTCTGCAAGCCGCAGATCGGCGGGCTGAAGGATCTCAAGGGCAAGAAGGTGCGCGTCTATGACCAGTCGCTCGCCAAGTTCATCGAGAGGATCGGCGGCATACCCGTCACTATCTCCTTCGGCGAGACGCAGCAGGCGCTGAGCCTGGGAGTCGTCGATTGCGCCATCACCGGCCCCAGCTCGGCCAATTCGGCAGGCTGGCCGGAGGTCTCAGAGTACTTCATGCCGATCGGCTTCCAGATCGCCTTCAACGCCTACGCCATCAACCTCAAGAGCTGGGCCAAGTTCGACGCCCAGCAGCAGGCCAAGCTCATGGCCGCTTTCAAGAAGCTCGAGGACGACATCTGGGCCTATTCGCAGGAGCTGTTCGATGACGCCGTGCGCTGCAACGTCGGCAAGGATCCCTGCACCACGGTGAAGAAGTACTCTATGAAGCAGGTGCCGGTGTCGGCCGCCGACCTCGCCCTGGTCAAGGAGGCGATCGCCAGTGTGTCGCTGCCGGCTTTCGCCGAAGTCTGCGACAAGTCCTTCGCCGGCTGCTCTGCGGAATGGAAGCGCCTCCTGGGGCCGGTCACCGGGATCAAGTAGTTGGCCGACCGCCTGGCCAACGCCATCGCCCGCCTGTTCGGCGTGGTGATGGTGGCGCTGGCAATCCTGGTGACGATCGAGACGGTGGCGCGCAAGTTCTTCAGCCTGTCGCTGCAAGGCGTCGACGAGCTGGGTGGCTACGCGCTGGCGGTCACCTCGTCACTCGCCTTCACCCTCGCCCTGATCGATCGTGCCCATATTCGCATCGACCTCTTGCACAACTTGCTGCCGGGTTTTCTGCAGCGCCTGTTGAACTGGCTGTCGATCACGGTGCTGGCGGCTTTCGCGCTGCTGCTCGCCTGGACCGGCTGGCTGGCGCTCGAGGAAACGATCGAGTTCCGCAGCACCGCACCCACGCCGTGGGCGACGCCCCTGGTTTGGCCGCAGTCCGTCTGGTTCCTCGGCTTGCTGCTGTTCGCGGTCGCGTCGCTCGTCGCGCTGCTCGATGCAACGCGTCTCTTCTTCTCCGGCCGCAACCGCGAGCTCGCGCGCCGCTACGGCCCCAAGGCCGTCGAGGAGGAGATGGACGAGGAACTGGCTGACCTGCGCAAACGATAGGTTCAACGAAAATGTCCGTGTTCGGTCTGTCGACGGCCTTCGTTCTCGGCCTGGCCATCCTCCTGATCGGTCTGCCGGTCGCCGCCGTGCTCGCCTGGCTCGGCGTCGCTGGCGGTGTCACCACACTCGGCCCGCACATGGTGCTGTCCCTGGGCAGCGTCATCTGGGGCGTGCAGAACGAGAACCTGCTGACCGCCATCCCGCTCTTCATCCTGTTGGGCGAGATTCTGCTGCGCAGCGGGCTTGCCGACCGCATGTACGGGTCGCTCGCCGCGTGGCTCGGCCAGCTGCCGGGCGGCCTCTTGCACGCCAATATCGGCGGCTGCGCGCTGTTCGCCGCAACCTGCGGCTCCTCGGTCGCGACCGCCGCCACCATCGGCACCGTGGCGCTGCCCGCACTCGAGCAGCGCCGCTATGATCGCGCTCGCTCGCTCGGTTCGCTGGCCGCAGGCGGCACGCTCGGCATCCTGATTCCGCCCAGTGTGGCGATGCTGATCTATGGCTCGCTCACCAACAACTCGGTCGGCAAGCTGTTCATCGCCGGCATCATCCCGGGCGTGCTGCTGACGGGCTGCTTTATGGCCTACATCGCCCTCTCCGACCTGTTCGGCGGAAAGCGCATCGTCGAGGAGCGCGTCAGTCTCGGGGAGAAGATCAGGCGCTCGAAGGACCTGATCGCGCCTTTCCTGATCTTCGGCGTGGTCATGGGCAGCCTCTATCTCGGGCTGGCAACGCCCACCGAGTCCGCCTCGCTCGGCGTCGTCATGGCGCTGGCGCTGGCGCGTGTGTCCGGCCGGCTCGATGGCGCCATGCTGACGCATTGCTTTCGCCAGACGGCGACGCTCACCGGCACCATCATCCTGATCATCTGCGGTGCCTTCATCCTCAACGTGACGCTGAGCCTGGTCGGCATCCCGCAAAAGCTGACCCAGCTCATCGCCGCGCTGTCGATCAACCCGTTCGAGCTGTTCCTGATCCTGACGGTCTTCTACCTGGTTCTCGGTTGCTTCCTCGAAGTGCTGTCCATGCAGGTGACGACCATCCCCATCGTCTATCCCATCGCCACCGCAGTCGGCATCGACCCGATCTGGCTCGGCATCTACATCGTGCTGATGAGCGAGCTCGCCATGATCACCCCGCCGGTCGGCATGAACCTCTATGTCGTGCAGAGCATCCGCCAGGACGGCGGCTCGATCGCCGACGTCATCCGTGGCGTCGTGCCTTACGTCTTCATCATGCTGGGCTTCACTTTCCTGCTTTGGTTCCTGCCCGAGCTGGCACTGTGGTTGCCGGGTCGAATGGCCGGAGCATGAGCGGCAGTGCCCTGCCGCCCACGGCCATTGCTCTCGCCGGCGCCTTCGCCTCCGGCGAAGCGAGTCCCGTCGAGGCGTTGAGGGAGTGTCTGGAGCGCGTGGACGCTGTCAATCCCGCGCTGAACGCCATCGTCACGCCGGATCGTGAGGGAGCACAGAAAGCGGCGATGGAAAGCGCCAGGCGATGGCGTGATGGCAGGCCGCTCAGCCCGCTCGACGGGGTGCCCATCACCATCAAGGACAATCTGCTGGTCCGCGGACTGCGCGCCACCTGGGGCAGTGCGCTCTACGAGCACTTCGTGCCGGATCGCGACGAGCTGCCGGTCGCCCGCCTTCGGGCGGCGGGACTCGTGTTCCTCGGCAAGACCAACGTCCCGGAATTCACGCTCCAGGGCTACACCGACAACAAGCTGTTCGGCTGCACGCGCAATCCCTGGCAACCCGCGCTGACACCGGGCGGCTCGAGCGGCGGCGCTGTCGCTTCGGTTGCCTCCGGCATGGCGCCATTGGCCTTGGCGACCGATGGCGGCGGGTCGATCCGCCGCCCGGCTTCCCACACCGGTTTGATCGGCCACAAGCCCACCACGGGCCGCATCACGCGCGCCGACGGCTTTCCGGTCATCCTGCACGACTTCGAGGTCGTCGGCCCGATCGCCCGGACGATCACCGATGCTTCGGCGATGATGGCCATCCTCGCGGACGGCGATCGACCTTGGCGGCCAGTGACAGAGCAGCCGTCGCGGCGCGCGCGCATTGCCTATGTGCCGCGGTTCGGAGACGCGCCGGTCGATCCGCAAATCGAATCGAGCGTATCCTCTGCCGCGCAGATGATGGAGGAGCTTGGTCACGGGGTCGATACGATCGCCTGTCCTTTCGATCTCGAGCGAACAGCCGAGGCCTTCCGAACGATCAGCGCCGCGGGCCTCGCCTGGCTGCTGCGCGGTCTCGGCAAAGGCGCCGTCGAACACTGCGGCGCGGACGTCCAGGCGATTGCGCACCATGGCGAGAGTCTGCGGGCTGCCGACTATGCCGGCGCGCTGGCCGACGCCGCCCGGCTCAAGCGCCAGCTCGGCGATCTGTTCGAGCGCTACGACGCGATCCTGACGCCGGCCGCGGCGGCGCTGCCCTGGCCTGCCCGGAAATCGCACCCCGAGGAAATCGCCGGCATCGCCGTCGGGCCGCGGGGGCATGCGGTGTTCACTGCCTTTGCCAACGTAAGCGGTTGTCCGGCCCTTTCGCTTCCTGTGTCTCCGTCCGACGATGGACTGCCTATCGGCTTGCAACTCGTCGGCGCCTGGGGATCGGATGAGTTCCTGTTCGAGATCGGCGGCGAGTTCCTGCGCAAGCGCGGGTGAAGCGCCCGCAATACCGGGCTTTCTTCCGCTACACGCCCTAAGCCAGTTTCCACTGCACCAGGGTGAAGGGCGGCTTGGCGTCGTCGTGCGGTTCGAACACCGCCTGAACCTCGGCGCCGATCCGCACATCCTGCTTGGGGTCGCCTAAAAGATTGCCGAGCATGCGGACGTTGCCGGCGTCGGGCAGCTCGACCAGCACGACGATGTAAGGGCCGTGTCCCTTCAGCGCCGGATGCACCGGATGCCAGGGACGCTCCCAGCTGTAGATGCGTCCCCTGCCCGACACCTTGTGCCAGCCGATGTCGAACGACAGGCACTTGTGGCAGATCCATTCCGGTCCCCACTGGAACGTGCCGCACTTCTTGCAGCGCTGGACCAGCAGCTCGCCGCGCCGCGTCGCCTCCCAGTACGGCGTGTCGAGGGCGTCGTTCTCCGGCACCGGGATGGGCAGGCCGCTCGGGAGGTAACTCATAACGTCGCCTCCGTGCCCAGGATCATGCTCGAGACCGGCGTCACCATCGGGCCGGAGATCACCATAGATATCTCGGCGCCGGGCACCTGCGCGGTCGACTGGCCGCGCAGCTGGCGGACCGCTTCGACCTGCAGTTCGAGGCCGTGCATGTAACATTCCGCGAGGTTACCGCCCGAGGTGTTGAGCGGCAGCTTGCCCGAGGGTGCGAGCAGATTCTCCTTGGTGAGGAAGTCGTTCGCCTCTTCGGCGGTGAAGAAGCCATGCTCGACCAGGCTCATCAGCACGCCGCCGGTGAAGTTCTCGTAGGATTGCACCACGTCGACGTCCCCGGGCTTCACGCCCGCCATGTCGTAGAGCTGCGGCGCCACCGTAGTGAAGCTCGAAGTGGCGTAGAGCGGCGCATTGTGGCTGCGCGCGCCGTTGCGATACTCCGAACCCTGCGTCGATCCCAGCAGGTAGGCCGGCGTCTGCTTGAAATCCTTCGCTTGCTCCGCCGGCACGATGATCAGCGCCGCGGCGCCGTCATTCTCCTGGCAGCAATCGAACAGCCGCCACGGCTCGACGATCCAGCGCGAGTTGTCATACGCCTCGGCCGTCAACGGCCGGCCATGCATCACGGCGCGCGGATTGGACTGGGCGTGATGATACGAGGCGAGCGCGATGGCGCGCTGGGCGGAGTCGGCGATCCTGTTCTCGTGCAGGAAGCGCATGGCGCGCATGGCATAGCGCTGCGCCGGCGACATCACACCGTAGGGGGCGTTGAGCGCCGCCTCGCCCGAGGCGGTGCCGCCGGGAGGAGCCGCGCCAAAGCGCTGGAACTGGCCCTGGGCCAGGGCGCGGAACACGACGACGCAGTTCGCCATGCCGCAGGCCACCGCCGCCGCGGCGTTGCCCACCGCGGCCGAACCACCGCCTCCACCGCCGCCCCAGTTCATGTTGGAGAAGCGCAGCGCCGGCAGGCCGAGGGCCGCGGCGAGGCGCGACGGATCGTTGCGGTCGTTGGAGTAGGAGGCGAAGCCGTCGATCCGGCGCGGATCGATGCCGGAATCCTCGCAGGCGGCCATGATCGCCTGCAAGGCCAACATGAACTCCGAATGCGGCGACTGGCCATGCTTGTAATAGGTGGTCTCGCCCACCCCGGCGACGGCCACCTTGCCGCGCAAGGTGCGGGTCATTGCTTGTACTTCGCCGGCACGTCGATGCCGAGGAAGCGGGCGCAGTTGAGGCCGAGCACCTTGGCGCGCGCGCCGTCGGAAAGCTGGCCCATCGTGCGCTCGATCGCCTCGGCCGAATGCGGCCAGGTCCCTTCATGATGCGGATAGTCGTTCGCCCACATGAAATTGCCGTCGAGGCCATGGCTTTCGGCGAGGTCGAGACCGGCCTTGTCTTCCTGGAACGAGGAGAAGCCGTGGGCGCGGTAATAGTCGCTCGGCAGGCCCTGCAGCTTGGGCCGCACCCAGAAGTGATGCTTCTTGTAGGCCTCGTCCATGGCGTCCAGCAGCCACGGCACCCAGCCGATGCCGGCCTCGATGGTGGCGAAGCGGATCTTGGGGAAGCGCTCGAGCACGCCCGAGGCGCAGAGATTGGCGACCGGTTCGATGGTGGGCGACAGCGAGTGCGAGACGTAGTTCACGACGGCGCCGCCGTTGCCGCGCGCGGCGCGCGGATCGCGGCCGGTCGAGACGTGGAAGGTGATCGGGAGATTGGCGTCCTGGATCGCGGCCCACAGCGGATCGAAGTGCGGCAGATTGTAGTTCACGTGATTGGAATCGTGGCCGCCCCACACCGGCTTGCACGGCAAGGTCAGGCACTTGAAGCCGAGCTTCGCCAGGCGCTGGACCTCGGCGATCGAGCCGTCGAGGTCGCCGGTGGCGATGGAGCCGGCCGGGATCATGCGGTCCTGGTGCGCGCCGAACTGCTCCCACGCCCAGTCGTTCCACACCCGGCACTGCGCCATGGCGAACAGCGGATCGGGCGTGGCCCACATGGCGAGGCCCTTGTTGGGGAAGATCAGCTCGACGTCGATGCCGTCCTGGTCGTGATCGGCAAGCCGGCCGAGCGGATCGGCGCCGGCCTTGTTGCGCGCCATGTCCTCGCCTTCGAGGGTCGACAGCCGCAGCCGGTCGGGGCGATAGCCTTCGCAGTAGCGCCACTGCACGCCGTCCTTGTCGGTGACCACGCGCGGCAGGCGCTCGTGATATTTCTTGTCCATGCGGTCGAACCAGAGCGTTGCCGGTTCGTTGGCATGGCCGTCGGCCGAGACCATGAAATACTTCTTCGCCGCGTGAGGACGCGCACTGCGCGACCAGCCGGCGGCGCCGGGCGTGTCGAGGCGCCAGAGATTGGGCGCGTTGATCTCGATCTGGTTCATGGCTTCCTCCTTTTGGTTGCGGGTTCCTCGACCGCTTCAAGCCGTTCGTCCAGTCCACGTTCGATGCTGGCCAGCACGCGCTGGCAAATCTCCAGGTCGGCGACCGGCACCTTGGCCAGCAGACGCTCCTGGATCTCGGTTCCCACCTTGGCGACGCGCACCGCGAGGTCGCGGCCGGCGCGGGTGAGATAGATGCCGCGCGCCCGGCGGTCGCTCTCGTCCTCGCGTCGCTCGATCAAGCCGCGGCGTTCGAGATTATCGAGCTGGCGAACCAGCGAGGGACCTTCGATGGCGAGCGCGGTGGCAAGTTCCTTCTGCCGCACACCGCCGCCCAGGCGGCCGACATAGGCAAGCGGCCGCCACGTCGCGTCGGTGAGGCCGAAGGCCTGCAACTCGGCATCGACGGCCTGGCGCAGCCGGCGGGCCAGTCGCGCGACGTTGAAACCGAAATCGATCTGCCTGGGATGGGTCATGGGCATAAAGATAGGACGCTAATCATCTAAATGGCAAGAGGCCTTCAAATCGGGCCTCTCAGTCGAACTCGAAGCGGTCGCTCTTGGACTTGATATTCGCCGCGCGCGGCGGTGCGGTCATATGTGCCGTCTGATTAACGGCCGGTCCGGCGAACCAAATTGAATAGTTTGGCGAGCCGTTGCCCGCCTAGAGCGTTCAGTGTCGCAAAGCGTCCAGAGGTGAGATCCCGTATCAAGTCGGTCAGTCCGGGTGTTACCAGCGCGGATCGTCCATCGGCGGCATCATCGCAAAACGTCCAGCCTTGCCGCATCCACGGCCAAAAGCCGCCGACCACGCCTTTTGCAAAAGATGTTGCCTCGTAGGTCCAGTCATACTTGCTTTCCTCACCAGTGCGTGGTTTGCGCTTAGGCACGGCAGGAACCTCGGCCCAGAGGAGCCCATCGTTGCGCCGGTCGCACTGAAGATGTGCCAGGAGAGCGATATCGTAGGGGATCGGTTGATTGTGCTGGATGTAGTAGAAGGCCATACGGCGGATATTATCGATGTCGCCTATGGATTCGTAGAGATAGGCGCTGATGACGCCGCGTACGGGATCGGCATGCTTGCCCTGCCGGAGCTCGACAGCGAGATCAGTTAAAGTATCGGCGAGCAATACACCACTCTCCATCGTGGCGATCGCATTCTCAGTAGATGTCGCGATTTCCGGTGAGGTGCCGATTTCGCGATAAATCAGTGCCGACACGCCACGCTGATCGCGCAGAACTGTCGAGATGAAGCGAGGTATCGCGGTCGTCGCTAAAAAAAGTCCATCGTCGAACTCAATCAGGAAAGGGACAGGCCTAGCAAGCTGATAACCGGCTAGCTGACCAAGGCGCCACCAATTTGCTTGGCCATGGCTTTCAGCGAACACGTCGGCAGGTGTCCAGACAGCACGAACCGACCGACCTGCAACAGCGAAACCTGCGCCGGTCTCGAAACTCGGCGGCCGAGGCTGATCGCGAAGAATGCTCTGAACTGACCGCTTATGCGCCTCAAGCGAAAATTCGGACCTCAGAATTTCCCGCATGAGTCTTGAATTCATCTTCGGTGAAACTGATGTAAGATAGCCGTGGCTAACGAGCTCCGGTCGCTCGACCTCCTCGTCGGTATTCATTCGAGATATTGGACCGTCAGCCGGCCACGCGGGGAAAGCCGGTGGCATAGGTGTTGCACCATCACCGAAATAGACGTCATCGCCTTCAGGAAAGGTAGGGCTAACGCTGGGTACCAACGTAAGACGGTAACGCTTGGCAAGCGGCGGTACTTCCGCCTTGAGGTATTCCGCCAGGCTACGGCTTGTGACCTTGTCCTTCAAAAGCTTCGAAAAGGCATTCGGCTTGGTCCCCCACAATCCTTCGAGCAACACCCCGGAGAACAGACATCTGTCGTCTTCTGGATTCGGGCCTGGGATCGCGAACGCTTCTGCACCATCCTGGGCTGCGATGAACTTGTCGATTGCGGGTTCCATTCTACCGACCGGACCGCGCCCTAGCACATGGTCCGGAATCAGGTCACTGACCTCAATCGATGCCGGCAGCGAGCGGCAGGCGTCAGCGAAAATGGCTATCTGATTGATGCCATGTAGGTAAAGCTTACGGCGAAGTCCCTCGACCGCAACCGCGCGGAATTCATCGTACCAATCTGACAACAGCCATAACCCTTCCTCGGCTTCCCGAATCAGGCCATGGCCGGCGAAATAGAGCAGCAGCCGATGAATTGGCTTAGCTGCGGGTTGAAGTAGTCCATCAAGTTCCGCGCGCAGCCGCGGAATTGTGACCGGTTCCGTTTCATCCGTGAGTAGTTTCGCCTCGTACCCGAAAGCCGTTGCCCATTTGGCAAATTCGGTCGCGCTGTTGAGCGCGCCTCGCAGATAACGAAGTCTTTTGGCGTCGCTTACGCCAATCGCAAGCGCGACCATGCGCTTTCCGTTTGCCATCTGCTTCCTCCAACCATCGGTGGTCTCACCGCAGGCACTACTTAACGACTCGCAATCGCATAAGTAGTAGACTAGCATTCGAGCGCTACCGCACCAAGATTTCGAGTGCGGCAAAAATTGGGGGGAACATGGCAAACACGTTCGATAAGGCGAGGGAATTCATCAGGACTGTCGACCTCTCCGGGACGCCGCGAGGCATAGTCTCGCAGGCCGCCGCAGAAGAAGCAGGCCAAGTTTTCGACAAGGCAAAAACACAGGCACAGGTCGTTGGTTCGGCTGTCTTCTCGTTTGCTCAGGGCGTCGATGAGAAGGTTCGAGAAGCGATCTCAGAGTCGGCACTCCTTGCGCAGCTTGTCGCCAACAAGCGCGCATCTGCGGAAGCTGACCCGATCGCCTGGTTTTCCGAGTATTCGAAGGTGCTTCAGAATGTCGGCTGGGTAGTGCAGGACGGCGGCTGGGCCGACTACGGCACCCAAGGCACTGCAGCCGAAGTGAACGAGAAGATTGTGGAGGTTCTCACAGTGGTGCTCGGTCCGGCGCCGGCCGCCCTCGCTATCGTCACCGCCACTATCACCGCCCTAAAGGGAATGAAATCCGACAGCTCTTGGATAACGATCTTCAACCGAGAATCCCAGCAAGCGAAGATTGCGCGTTTTCAGATAGGACTGGTCGAAAAGACAAGTGATAGCGATGTCTTCGTTTCGCTGCTCTCTTGTCTGGTCGAGGCAAAAAACGACATCACGCAAATCCTGTTCTTCAAATTCCGACAGTCAGCGGCTAGCTTCAAAGCGAACTCTACCAAAGTTTCGATCAACCGCGCCGCGTTGACTGATTTGGGACCTACGATACGCACAAGAGTTCGCGCCTATCAGGCAGACTACCTAAGCAGCATCCAGGACTTGTTAATGCCCAAGTAGCTGGCTGGGAGAGGCTAGGCCTGCTTTCGCTCGACCTTGCAGAACGGTGGGTGGTGTATTCGTCCAACGCCAGGACGCGGTAGCCCTGCGCGGACTCAACGCCCGCGCGCGTTGTCGTGGTCCCAGTCGAGCTCGAAGCGGTCGCCCTTGGCCTTGATGTAGGCGGCGTGCGGCGACCCGAAGTGCGCCGGCATCAGCAGCGCCCCCTGCTCGGCGCAGTCGGCCAGCAAGGCGCCACGGGTCTTGGCTGCGAGATCGCGGTCGTCGCAGAAGCGGCTGTTCCATCTCCACACCGGCACCTGCAGCGGACTATGCAGCGCGTCGCCGGGAAACATCGCGCGCTTGCCCTTCGATTCGAGATCGATACGGATCTGTCCCGGCGTATGGCCAGGCGCGGGCTTGAGCTTCAGGCAGCCGCACATGGCGTGTTCGCCGCCGGCAACGAACTCCGCCATCTTCGCCTCGACGATCGGCAGCACCGAGTCGTTGTAGGTGTTGACCTCGTACTCCGGCGAACCGGATGTCTTGGCCACCTTGGCCCAATGGTCGTGATCGACCCTGGACATCACGTACCTGGCGTTCGGGAAGGTCGGCACCCACTTGCCGTTCTCAAGCCTTGTGTTCCAGCCGACATGATCGACGTGCAGATGCGTGCACATGACGAAGTCGACCTCCTCCGGCGCGACGCCCGCCTCGCGCAGCCGGTCGAGATACTTCGTGTCCAGCATGTGGAAGCCCGGCATGCCGGGCCGATTCTTGTGATTGCCCGAGCAGGCATCGACCAGGATCGTGTGCTTGCCGGTGCGGATCAGCCAGGAATGGATCGACCGGATGAGCCGGCCGCTTTCGGGCTGGTAGTAGCCGGGCGCCATCCAGTGCTCGTGGCTCTTGAAGGTCTCGGGCTCGAACTCGGGAAAGAAATCCTTGGCCGGAAAGCCCGGCCCCGAAATTTCCTCGATGCGGGTGACGCGAACGTCGCCGATGTGACGGTCTTGCATTGTTTCCCCTTCGCTTTTGCCCAGTGTGCCTGCCGGCCGAGACCAACGCCAGCCGTGTGCCCTTGCTGCCTTGCCAACCGCAAGTGTGTACGACATAATCAATGTATACACATTGGGCAGAGCAACACATGCGCACCAACATCGAAATCGATGACAGGTTGATGGCCGAAGCCCAGAAGGCGTCCGGGCTTTCGACTAAGAAGCAGACCGTCGAACAGGCGCTTCGCCTGATGGTGAAGTTGCGGCGTCAGCAGGAGGTGGCCACGGCCTTCGGCAAGTACCCGTGGCGCGGCAACCTTGCGCGTAGCCGCGCTGGCCGAGGGACCGCTTGATCGTCGTCGACAGCAGCGTCTGGATCGACTTCCTGAACGGCCGCGAGGCGCCTCACGTAAACCGCCTGCGCGCGATCCTCGGCATCGAGGAGGTTATCATGGGCGACTTGATGCTTTGCGAGATCCTGCAAGGCCTGAAGGACGAGCGTGCGGCCCGAAGCGTCGAGGCGCTCCTGCGACGCTTCGATGTCGTTGCGATGGGCGGCGCAGAGATCGCCGTCTCCGCGGCGCGAAATTTCCGTACTCTGCGCCGAAAGGGCATCACTGTCCGCACGACCATCGACCTTTTGATCGGCACATGGTGCATCGAGAACCGCATGCCCCTCCTGCACAACGACAACGACTTCCGCCCCATGGCCCGCCACCTCGGGCTGGTTGAAGTGCCTGTGGCGGCCTGAGCGGCTTCCCCATCAGCAGTTCATTCGGGCAGGGCAACGACGATCTCGGCGCGGCGGTTCTGCGGTTGGGGGGAACCCGCCGGAGTTATCACCCACGGCCGCGAGTCGCCATACACCGAGATCCAGATGCGATCCGCAGGGATGCCCAACTCTATGAGGCGCTGCTTCGCGGCAGTGCCACGCTCCGACGACAAGGTCGCACTCAACGATTGCGCTTCGGCAGAATCGGTATGAGCCCCGATGAAGACACGGGCTTTGATACCGATCTTGTGAAAGGTCGACGCAACCTCCCTGAGGACATTGTCGCCAGCTTGCCTGATCTCAGCACTACCAGTTGAAAGGAATACGATGTGACTGGGCGGGAGAAGTGCGTTGGCCGGCGCGACGAAAGCAACCGACCAGAGCGCCCACAGCGCAACGCCGAGGAGAGCGCCAAAGCGCATCTTCGTCACCTCCCCTCGAAGTTCGCCTTCCGCTTTTCGAGGAAAGCGTTGAGTCCCTCGATGCGGGTGACGCGAACGTCGCCGATGTGACGGTCTTGCATGGTCATTTCGCCTTCTCGATGTCGCCGGGTTTCCAGTCCTTGTCGTAAAACGCCTTGGTCGGGCCGTAGAGCCGGAAGATGACAAAAAAACCCTTGTCCGGAACGGTGCGCAGCCAGTTCCTGCCCGCACCCGGAGACTCGGGCCCGAAATAGATGTCGGTCGAACCGTCGGCATTCTGCGCCGGCTTGTCCATGGTGTTGAGCGAGGGGAACGGCTGGCCGTTGTCGAGGCCCGATCCGTTCAGCGGATCGTAGACCGTGACCGACCAGAAGATCGCCGCCGGGACCTTGGCTGGCAGGGTGAGCTTGTAGCTCTTGGCCCCGTTCAGGAACTCGCCGCCGGCATCGAAGAAGGTCGAGAGATACTTGGCGCCGACATTCTCCATGCTGACGGCCATGCCAGGGCTGGTCGAATAGGCGTAGGTGAAGAAGCCGGTGCGCGCGTCGAGATAGTTGAACGAGGGCCCGGCGAAATTGGCGTTGCCCGGGAAGGCGTTGATCCAGTGCCGGTCGGGATACCACAGGCCGCTCTTCACCAGCGGCGACTGCGTGTAGGCGAGGACATGGCCGATGCGCGAAGCCGTGCGCGCCGCCTTGTCGAACAGGGCGCGCTGTTTCTCGTCCGGCTTGAATGGCTGGCCCTTCACGATGCCGAGCGCCGCGGCCACGCCGCGCATCTCGAGGTCGACCGGATCGACATATTCGTGGTCGATGAAGCGGGCCAGCATGTCGAAGGCCGTGCCGTCCTGGGGATAGAGCATGTTGGCCGGCACTGCCGAGGCGTCGGGAAACTGCATCTTCTTCGCCGTGTCCATCTTGCCCAGCGGATAGATGCGCGTCTGCTCCATGACGCGCACCGGCTCCTCGAGCTTCCTCGGATCGGTGAAGAACCCGCGCCAGAACACGAACACGCCGTAGGTGCGCGAGCGATAGGTGAAGTAGCCGGGCGGGATCTGTCCCTTGTAGTCGGGCGGCAAAACCAGGTACTTGCCGCCCTTGCCGCCGTCGGGGCCGGGCAGGCCGACGTCGCCGCTCCAGCTCCGGCCGTTGATCGGCCCGACCGATTCGATCGGCCGCTGCCAGAAATCGTCGAGGATGCCCTGCAGCCCGGGCGGCACCTCGATCACCATTGGGCCGTCTTCCTTGAGGTCGAGGTAGCCCAGCGCGTAGATGACGTCCGAGTTGGGCGTAGCGATCAGGGTCTTCGCATTAAGCCGCTGCTTGAAGATCGGCAGGATGTTGTAGCCCTTGCCGAAGACCTTCTCCGAGCCCTCCTTCATGCCGTACATGTTGAGCGCGGGCTGCGCCCACAGATAGGTCTGGGTCGCACGCTGGAAGGCGAGTTCGTCGAGCAGGAGCCGCGTGTCCTCCTTCGACAGGTAGCCGGTGTCGTAAGGCAGAGTCGACAGGCTGTCGTAGCGCGAGGGCTGCGCCTGGGCGGGCGCCACGAGCGCGAGAGCCAACAGGGCGCAGATCGCCGTTCTGGTCGTCATGGGAATCCTCCCGGCCTATCTCCCCTTGAACGCCGGTTTGCGCTTCTCGAGGAAGGCGTTGAGGCCCTCGAAATGGTCCTCGGTCGCGGCGCACGCCGCAAGTCCCTCGGCCTCGCGATGCGAATGCTCGTCCCAGCTGTTGTCGAAGGAGTTGCGGATCAGGCTCTTGGCGACGCCGAGCGCAAAGGTCGGACCGTCAGCGAGCTTGCGGGCCATCTTCGCGGTCTCGGCCACGAGCTGATCCTTGGGCACCACCCAGTTCAGGATGTTGTTGGCCTTGGCTTCCTGGGCGGTGAAGCGCTCGCCCAGCAGAGCGATCTCCAACGCCTTCCGCTCACCCACGATGCGCGGCAGGAAGTAGGTGGCGCCGCCGTCGGCGCTCAAGCCGATGTGGCGGTAGGCCAGGGTGAAGAAGGAATCGTCGGAGGCGATGGCGAGGTCGCAGTTCAGGATCAGCGACAGGCCGAAGCCCGCGGCGGCGCCCTGCACCGAGGCCAGCACCGGCTTCTGCATGCGGCGGATCTGGTAAATCGCCTGATGGACCTTGACCACCCTCATCTCGAAGGCCGCGAGGTGCGCCTCGCGCCCGGTGGTCAGCGACTCGTGGAAGCCCTTGATGTCGCCGCCCGCCATGAAATGCGTGCCCGAGCCGCGGATCACCACGCAGCGCACCGCAGGGTCCTTCTCGAACTTCGCGGTGTGCTCGATCAGCAACTCGCGCATCTCCATGGAAAGCGCATTGAGCTGGTCCGGGCGGTTGAGCGTCAGCCAGCCGATGCCGTCCTTGACCTCGGCGAGAACGTGCGGTGCGGACATGCGGACAGCTCCTCTAGCTCCTGTTGGCGGAAGTCTGCACGGCCATCATCGAGTGTCGAGCGGATTTGGGTGGGGTCGTGGTTTTCGGCTTCTGGAAACACGAGCACGGCGGTACGCTCGGCGGGTGAATCCAGCGGCTATGGGAGGAAGTCGTCAATGGTCGAACAAAAAATTAACTTCGACGATGGTGCCGCTTACGAGCAGATGATGGGGATTTGGAGCCGGTTCGCCGGCGAGATCTTCCTCGATTGGTTCGCACCGCCTCGGGGGTTGCACTGGATCGACGTCGGCTGCGGTAGCGGCGCTTTCACCGAGCTGTTGGTCGAGCGATGCGCCCCCCTGGAACTTCAGGGCATTGATCCGTCCGAAGGGCAGCTCGCTTTCGCACGCACACGCCCCGCGGCACGTGTGGCGGAGTTTCGCCAGGGCGACGCGATGGCCCTTCCCTTTCCAGCCGACAGGTTCGACGCCGCCGTCATGGCCTTGGTTCTTATCTTCGTTCCCGATCCTGCCAAGGGCGTCGCGGAAATGGTTCGGGTGGTGAAGCCAGGCGGCATTGTGGCGACCTACATGTGGGACATGTTGGGAGGCGGCTTTCCCCTGGATCCAGTCCTCATCGAAATGCGCGCCATGGGTCTTGCGCCCCCACGCCCACCGCAGGTGGCCGCGTCTCGGATGGAAGCGCTGCAGGAGTTGTGGAGAGGGGCCGGACTCGAGGGGCTGGAGACGCGAGAGATCGCCGTGCAGCGGACCTTCGCGGATTTCGACGACTTCTGGATGACCACGCTGAAGTCCTCCGCGCTTGGTTCCACAGTCGCCGCCATGGCAGCCGGAGATGTCGATACGCTCAAGAGCCGCGTGCGGGCGCGCCTACCTGCAAGCCCCGACGGACGGATCACCTACGGTGCACGCGCGCATGCGATAAGGGGACGTCTGCCGAAGTAAGCCGCATCTGTTCGCCGAGCCAATCGGCAACGTCATCCCACGGCTTGCGCGGCATCGACTTGCGGAAGAAGCCGAAGTGGCCGACTGCGTCGGCACTGAGATCTCTTGGCGACAGATGGAGGCGCTCGACGGCGGCGTTGGGATAGTAGGGCCGCAGCGCCTCGACCGCGCTCAAGGGCGCGATCGGATCGTCGCTGAAACTTATCCAGCGCAGCGGGAACGTCACCGCGTGGTTGTGCGGGCGGAGCGGCCGGCCGCGCGGGTCGCAGACATAGTGGCGCGAGCGGCCCCAGCGTGCCCAGCTCCGCGCAATGCCCGCCGGCAGATTGGCGGTGCCGATCCATGAGCCGGGAAAACGGCCCGTCGCGGCCGTAAGGCCGGGGATCAGCAGCCACCACAGCGCCAGCATGCGCAGCCGCCGCCGGCCGGGCGGCCAGTGCCGCCAGTGGCCGCTCTGGCTGCAGATCAGCACGGCCGCCGACAGCTCGCCGATGTTGTCGGCCAGCCCCAGCACCTGGCCGCCGAAGGAATGGCCGATCACGGCGCGCTGTGCGCCGGGCGCGAGCCGCGCGAGATGCTCGATCATGGAAGCCTGATCGACACCGCCCCAGTCTTCCATGGTGGCCGCGCGCGGCGCCTCCGACTGGCCGATGCCGCGATAGTCGTAGGTCAGCACGGCGAAGCCGCGCGAAGCGAGGTGGCCCGCGAAGGCGCCGTAGAACTGGCGCGCGATTCCGGTGCCGCTGTTGATCAGGATGGCGCCGCCATTCGGTGCGGCAGGTTCGAACAACGTCGCGGCGATCGTCACGCCATCGCGGGCAGTCAGAGCGAGGTCCATGCCGGCGATCTAACGGCCGGCAACGGCCGCGCGACAAACGGATTGAAGGGCGCTTGCCGTGAATGGCATTCAGCCCGGCGCCAGCTCCGCTTTCAGCCAGCGGCGAAGCGCGCGGATGGCCGGCAGGCCGCGCTCACGCGGGCGGCAGCAAAACCAGATCTGCCCGCGCGTTGGCACGCCGGGGCCGACCCGCACCAGCGTGCCCGCCGCGATCTCGCTCTCGACCAGCGGATCGAAGGCGAGCGCCACGCCCAGCCCGTGCGTGGCGGCGCGCAGCGAGGCGCCCATGCCGTCGACCTGCAGCGCCTTCTGCTGCGAGGGCCCGCGGGCGAACGGCGCGGGATCGAGTCCCACACCGTCGGCCCAGTCGGTCCAGGAGAGGCCGAAGGGCGAGACGCGGAGCAGCGGCGCGCGCAGCAGGTCGGCCGGCGCGCGCAGTTTAAGGCGGCGCGCAAGCGCCGGGGCGGCGACCGGCACGGCGAGAAGATCCATCACGCGTTCGGCCGCGACGTCGGGCCAGCCGCCATCGCCGTAGCGCAGCGCCACGTCGACCAGGCCCGTCTCCATGTCGGCCATGCGCGGACTCGCCTCGACCTGCAGCTCGATCTCGGGATGGGCGCCGAGGAATTGTCCCAGCCGCGGCAGCAACCAGTGCGAGGCGAAGATCGGCACGGCCGAGACGCGCAGCCGCCGGCTGCCCGAGGACTGGCGGGCAAGCGCACGGGCAAGATCGCCGAAGGCGCGGCCGGTGGTGGCGGCGAGCAGCCGGCCGGCCGGCGACAGCACGACGCCGCGTGGGCCGCGTTCGAAGAGTTTTTCGCCGAGCAGACGCTCGAGGCCGGCGATGCGGTGGCTCACCGCCGAGGAGGTGATGTGCAGCGCCTCGGCCGCCGCCTTGAACGAGCCCAAGCGCGCCGCGAGCTCGAAGGCTTGTAGCGCGAGCAGTGCCCGCGCCGTCAGGTCTTCGGCGGCGTCGTCGTTCTTCAGGAGGTCCGTCGTCAGAACGCCTCGGCCGGGAGTGCCATCACCGTCGCCGCGCCCGCCTTGATCTGATGGTTGAGCGACGTGGTCTGCGGCAGCACGCGCGCCATGTAGAAGCGCGCGGTGGTGAGCTTGGCCTCGTAGAAGGCGTTGTCGTTGCCGGCCGCGAGTCCCTTGTGGGCGGCCACGACAATGCGGTTCCACATGAAGGCCATGGCCGTGAGCGCCATCAGGCGCAACAGGTCGGACGCGGCAGCACCCGCCTCGTCGGGGTTCTTCATGGCGTTCTGCATCAGGTAGAGGGCGGCGTCCTGGACTCGGCCCAGCGCCTTCTCCAGCGGCTCGACGAACTCCTTCATCTTGTCGTCGGCCTTGTGCTTGGCGACGAAGCCCGCGATCTCACCCAAGAGGCGCTGTGCGGCCGCCCCGCCCTTCATCGGCAGCTTGCGGCCGACCAGGTCGAGCGCCTGGATGCCGTTGGTGCCCTCATAGAGCTGGGTGATACGGGCGTCGCGCACGAACTGTTCGACGCCGTTCTCGCGGATGTAGCCGTGGCCGCCGTAGGTCTGGACCGCGAGGTTGGCGCACTCGCTGCCCATGTCGGTGAAGTGCGCCTTGATGATCGGCGTCAGCATCTGCACGAGATCGTCGGCGGCAGCGCGCTTGTCGGTGTCGGGATGGGAATGCGCCTCGTCGATCAAGAGGCCGACCCAGAGCGAGAGAGCGCGCGCGGCCTCGGTGAAGGACTTCTGGATCATCAGCATGCGCCGCACGTCAGGATGGACGATGATCGAGTCGGCCGGGCCCTTGGCGTTCTTCGGGCCTGTGAGCGAGCGGCCCTGCAGGCGATCGCGCGCGTAGGCGACGGCGCTTTGGTAGGAGGTTTCGGCGATGCCGAGGCCCTGCATGCCGACTCCGAGGCGGGCGGCGTTCATCATCACGAACATGGCCGGCATGCCGCGGTTGAGTTCGCCCACCAGCCAGCCCTTGGCGCCGTCGAGGTTCATGACGCAGGTGGCGTTGGCCTTGATGCCCATCTTGTGCTCGATGGCGCCGCAGCGAATGCCGTTGCGCTCGCCCACGCTGCCGTCGGCCTTGGGAATGAACTTCGGGACAAGGAACAGCGAGATGCCCTTGGTACCGCCCGGTGCATCCGGCAAGCGCGCCAGCACGAGATGGAGAATATTCTCGGTGAGGTCATGCTCGCCGGCGGAGATGAAGATCTTGGTGCCGGTGATGGCATAGCTGCCGTCGGCCTGCAGCTCGGCCTTGGTGCGGATCAGGCCGAGATCGGTGCCGCACTGGGGCTCGGTCAGGCACATGGTGCCCGACCAGGTGCCGTCGGTAAGCTTGGGCAGGTACTTCTTCTTCAGTTCATCGGAGCCGTGGCGCGACAGCGCCTCGTAGGCGCCGTGGCTGAGGCCCGGGTACATGGCGAAGGCCTGGTTCGAGGCGGTGAACATCTCCTGCAGCGCGAAGCCCACGGTGGCGGGCAGGCCCTGGCCGCCGTACTCGGGATCGCAGGTGACGGCAGTCCAGCCGCCGTCGCGGAACATGTCGTAGGCGTGCTTGAAACCCTTGGGCGTGCGTACGACGCCGTTCTCGTAGGTGCAGCCTTCCTCATCGCCGGTGCGGTTGAGCGGGAACAGCACGTTCTCGCAGAGCTTGGCCGCTTCCTCGATGATGGCGTGGATGGTGTCGGGCGTGGCGTCCTCGTAGCCCGGCAGCCTGGCGAGCTGCGAGACGTCGAGCACCTCGTTCAGCACGAACTGGATGTCCTTCAGCGGCGCCTTGTAGACGGCCATCGTTTCCTCCGTGAGTTTCTTGTCAGTCGCTTGCCGGATCGGCACCGCGCCGCACGAGTTCGGCGGACACCTGCGCCTCGACATCCTTGAATTCGCCGATCTGGGCGTCGAGATCGGCCCGGCGGCGCTCGAGTTCCTCAATATGCAGCCGGCTGCGGCGCAGCAACTCGCGCATCTGCTGCAGGCCGGTGCGATCGACATGATAGAGGTCGAGCAGTTCCTTGATCTCGGCCAGGGTGAAGCCGAGCCGCTTGCCGCGGAGAATCCAGCCCAGCCGCGCGCGGTCGCCGACGCTGTAGAGCCGCTGCGTGCCCTGGCGGCGCGGCTTGATCAGCCCCTCGTCCTCGTAGAAGCGGATGGTGCGCGCCGTCACTGCGAACTCGCGCGCGAGTTCGGCGATGCTATAGATGCGCTGCGTGTCGCGAGATGCGGAGCTCTTGGCCGTGGAAGCGGCCGGCGGGGCGGCGACGGACATGATGGAAGACTT
>NZ_SCVH01000089.1 GCF_004296935.1 Reyranella sp. | reverse complement strand
CGCAGGCCGTCTCGATCGACATCGAACCATGCTCGAGGTCGAGGAACAGCCAGTCGAAACCCGCCGCCTTCATGACCTTGATGATGTCGACATTGCGCACCAGGCGGACACCAATGCCGATCGCCAGCTGGTTTTTCTTCAGCCGCGCCTTGGCGGCGTTGATCGCGATGGCCATGTTCCCTCCCGTGGCTTTCGCCTTTCTGGATGGGATAAGCTAGTCGCCATGACTTTCCGTGTCGAACGAATCGACCATGTCGTGCTCCGGGTGCGCGATCTCGCGGCCATGGTGCGCTTCTACGAGCGGGCACTGGGGTTCAACGTCGAGCGCCGGCTGGAAAGGATCAGCCTCGTACAGATGCGGGCTGGCGCTTCGATGCTGGACCTGGTTGCCGGCGCGCGCGCGGAAGGCGCCCCCAACATGGATCACCTCTGTTTCCGTGTAGAACCGTTCGATCGTGACGCCATCGTCAGGCAGCTCGCGCCGTACGGCATATCGGTCGGCGAAACGGTCGAGCGTTACGGCGCGGAGGGCAATGGACCGTCGGTCTATTTCCACGACCCGGAAGGCAACCAGATCGAACTTAAGGGCCCTTCGAGCTAGATCGGCGCTTTAGCGCTTGGCCGCTTCATACGATGTGCTAGCTTCGCGGCAACGGGGAATAACAACACGCCCGCTATCGCGTGAGTCTGGGAGGACTTTCTATGCGTACTCGCTTGGCATTCGTTGCCGGCAGCTTGGCTGCGTTCGTTGCAGTGTCGGCACCGGCCTTTGCCCAGAAGCAGGGCGGAACGCTCCGCATTTCCCATCGCGACAACCCGCCCAGCGCCTCGATCCACGAGGAGGCCACGATTTCCGTCGTGCAGCCGTTCATGGCGGTGTTCAACAATCTGGTGGTGTTCGACCCCAAGGAGAAGGTCAACAGTCCCGACAAGATCGTCCCCGATCTGGCCGAGAGCTGGTCGTGGAACCCGGACCAGACCAAGCTCACCTTCAAGCTGCGTTCCGGCGTGAAGTGGCACGACGGCAAGCCGTTCTCCGCCAAGGACGTGAAGTGCACCTGGGACGCGCTGATCGGCAAGGCCGACGAGAAGTCGGACCTGATTCGCAAGAACCCGCGCAAGGTCTGGTACAGCAACCTCAAGGACGTGAAAGTTGGCTCCGACACCGAAGTCACCTTCGAGCTCGGCCGGCCGCAGCCCTCGTTCCTGTCGATGCTGGCCGCCGGCTATTCGCCGGTCTATGCCTGCCACGCCAACGGCCGCGACATGCGCTCCAAGCCGATCGGCACCGGGCCGTTCAAAGTCGTCGAGTTCAAGCGCAACGAGGCGATCAAGCTGGTGCGTAATCCCGATTACTGGAAGAAGGGCCGTCCTTACCTCGATGCCATCGACTGGAAGATCGTGCCCAACCGCAGCACGCGCATGCTGGGTTTCGTGGCCGGCGAATTCGACATGACGTTCGATTCCGACGTCACCTTCCCGATGCTGGCTGACGTCAAGGCGCAGAAGGCCGACGCCGTCTGCGAGGCGCGGCCGAGCAACGTCAACACCAACCTGCTCGTCAACCGCGACGCACCCCCCTTCGACAACCCCGAACTGCGGCGCGCCCTGTCGCTGTCGCTCGATCGGAAGGCGTTCAACGACATCCTGTTCCAGGGCCACGCACTGAACGGCGCGTCGATGCTGCCGCCGCCAGCCGGCGTATGGGGCATGTCCAAGGAGATGCTGGAATCCATGCCTGGCTTTTCTCCCAACCGGGACAAGAACCTCGCCGAAGCCCGAGCGATCATGGAGAAGCTCGGCTACACCAAGGACAAGCCGCTCAAGATCAAGGTCTCGACCCGCAACATCGCGATCTATCGCGATCCGGCGGTCATCCTGATCGACCAGCTCAAGCAGATCCATATCGAGGGCGAGCTCGAGCCGATCGATACGACAGTCTGGTACACCAAGATCCAGGGCAAGAAGTACTCGATCGGCCTGAACCTGACTGGCCTGGGCGTCGACGATCCCGACACCAACTTCTACGAGAATTTCCACTCGACCTCGGACCGCAACTACACCGCCTACAAGAACCCCGAGGTCGACAAGTTGATCGAGCAGCAGTCGGCCGAATTGGACCGCGAGAAGCGCAAGAAGCTGGTCTGGGGAGTCGAGCAGAAGCTGATCGAGGACGGCGCCCGTCCGGTGATCAACCAGAACGCCGCCAACACCTGCTGGACGCCGCAACTCAAGGGTGTGCTCCTGCAGCACAACAGCATCTACAACGGCTGGCGCTTCGAAGACATTTGGCTCGATCGCTAGTCGAGCCGCCCAGCCGCCGCTAGGGGACAACGATGGGCGCCTATCTGACCCGCCGCTTCCTGTTGATGGCACTGACGCTCTTCGGAATGTCGGTGCTCATCTTCGTGATGCTGCGCCTGGTGCCCGGCAATGTCGCCGACATCCTGGTCGACTCGGCGGGCATCGCTGATCCCAAGGAAAAGGCCAAGATCGCCCGTGAGCTCGGTATCGACCGGCCGATCTTCGACCAGTACATCCACTGGATCGGCGGGCTGGCGCAGGGCGATCTCGGCTTTGCCTATGTGTCGGAACGGCCGGCAATCGAGGAGATCGCCCCGCGCATTCCGATCAGCGCCAAGCTCGCCGGCCTGGCGCTGTTCTTCTCGGTGATCCTGGGCGTGCCGCTCGGCGTCATCAGCGCGGTGCGCCAGAATACCGGGTTCGACTACTTCCTGCGCGTGCTCAGTCTAAGCGGCCTGTCGCTACCTTCCTTCTGGCTCGGATTGCTGATCCTGATGGCGTCGGTCCAGTGGTTCGGGATGATCCCGATCTACACCAACGAACCGCGAAGTATGATCGATGAACTCCTGCTGCTCAGCATTCCGGCCGCCGCGGTGGGCTTCCGAAGTTCAGCGCTGATCATGCGGCTGACGCGATCCTCCATGCTCGAGGTGATGCGCCAGGACTACATCCGCACCGCCCGGTCCAAGGGCGCCTCGCAGACCTCGGTGAACTACGACCATGCGTTGCGCAACGCGCTCCTGCCGGTGGTCACCATCATCGGCATCGAGGCGGCGTTTCTGGTGGGTGGCCTGATCGTCACCGAAACGGTGTTCAACATTCCCGGTGTTGCGCGTTTTCTCGTCGAGGCGATCCTGTGGCGCGACTATCCGATCGTGCAGAACCTGGTGATGTTGATCGCCTTCGTGGTGATCGTCGTCAACTTCCTGGTCGATATGGCCTACATGGCTCTCGATCCCCGCATCAAGTACGCGGACTGAGGCAGCGATGGCCATCATCAACCACGAAGCCGAACTCTCCCGCGCCGGTGCCAACGTCACCGGCTGGTGGAGCCGCATACTCTTTTTCACGCGCCGCTATCCGCTGGGGGCGGTCGGCGCGCTGATCGTGCTGCTGTTCGTGGCGACGGCAGTCTTCGCCAACTTCATCGCGCCGTACGATCCGACGTCCACCAACGCCCGGGCCTCCCTCGCGAAGCCCGGGATGGACTACTTTCTCGGCGCCGACTTCATGGGTCGCGACATGTTCAGCCGCATCGTCTTCGGTGCGCGCATCTCGCTCACCGTCGGCCTCGGCGCCACCCTGCTGGGCGGCATCCTCGGCGTGACGATCGGCCTGATGTCGGGCTATCTCGGCGGCTGGTTCGATCTCGCCACCCAACGCGTGATGGATGTCATGCAGTCGCTGCCGCTCCTGGTGATGGCGCTGGTGATGGCCGCCTCGCTCGGGCCGTCGCTCGAGAACACCATCATCGCCATTGCCATCCCGCTGGTGCCGACCGTGGCCCGTGTCGTGCGCTCCAGCACGCTGTCCTTGCGCGAACAACCCTTCGTCGAGGCGGCGCGTGCCGTCGGCATGGGCGAAGTGCGCATCGCCGTGCGCCATGTCCTGCCCAACACCCTGGCGCCGCTCATCGTCCTCGGCACGGCGCAGCTCGGCTCGGCTATCCTGACTGAGGCCTCGCTGTCCTTCCTCGGCCTCGGCATTCCCGAGCCTTATCCGTCGTGGGGCCGTATGCTTTCGGAGTCGGCGGCCGAGTATGTGCGCACCGCGCCGTGGCTGGTGATCTTCCCCGGCGTCGCCATCAGCCTCACGGTATTCGGCACCAACCTGCTGGGCGACGCGTTGCGCGACATTCTCGACCCCCGCGAGCGTACATGAGTGAGCGTATATGAGCCCGCGGACATGAGCGCGCTCCTGGAGGTCGAGGGCCTCGGTACCTGGTTCTACACGCGACAGGGCATCGTGAAAGCCGTCGATGGCGTCGATTTCCACGTTGCCTCGGGCGAGACCCTGGGAATCGTCGGCGAATCGGGTTGCGGCAAGAGCATGACGGCACTGTCGCTGATGCGCCTCATCCCCGATCCGCCGGGTCGTATCGTGTCGGGGTCGGTGAGGCTGGCCGGCCGCGATCTCCTCATGATCAGCGAAGAGGAGATGCGCAGCGTGCGCGGCAACGAGATCTCGATGATCTTCCAGGAGCCGATGACGTCGCTCAACCCGGTGATGACGATCGGCAAGCAGATCGCCGAGGCGCTGATCCTGCACCGCAACCTGGATCGCAGGGCGGCGCTGAAGCGCGCGATCGAGATGCTGGATCTGGTGCGCATTCCCGAGCCGGGACAGCGCTCCAAGGAGTACCCGCACCAGCTTTCGGGCGGCATGCGGCAGCGTGCCATGATCGCCATGGCGCTGGCGTGCAATCCCAAGCTGTTGATCGCCGACGAACCGACGACGGCGCTCGACGTCACCATCCAGGCCCAGATCCTCGAGCTGATCGTCGAGCTGCAGCGTGAGTTCGGCGCGGCGGTGATCCTGATCACCCACGATCTCGGCGTGATCGCCGAGACCGCCAAACGGGTGATCGTCATGTATGCCGGCCGCAAGGTCGAGGAAGCCGGGGTCGGCGAGTTGTTCGCCCGGCCGCTGCATCCCTATACAGCGGGCCTGCTGGCCTCGATCCCGCGGCTCGATCTGATGCGCGGTGAGATCGAACGTCGGACCGAACGCCTGCAGGAAATTCCCGGTATCGTGCCGCCATTGTTCGACCTGCCGCAGGGTTGCGCCTTCGCCCCGCGTTGCGAGAAGGCCGACGATCTCTGCCGGCGCGAACGGCCGGCCTATGAACAGAAGCGGACAGGCCACTGGGCGGCCTGCTGGCACAGCGATGGCTGAGTCCAACGTTCCCGTCCTCGAGGTCAGGGATCTCAAGAAGCATTTTCCGGTGAAGAAGGGCCTGCTGCGCCGCACCGTTGGCCAGGTCTACGCCGTCGACGGCATCAGCTTCACAATCGGCGTCGGCGAGACGCTGGGCCTGGTCGGCGAGAGCGGTTGCGGCAAGACCACCGCCGGCCGCACCGTGCTTCGCCTGACCGAACCGACGTCGGGCTCGATCGAGGTTGGCGGCACCGAGATCACCGGCCTGTCCAAGGCTGAGTTGCGGCCCTACCGGCGGCAGATGCAGATCATCTTCCAGGACCCGTTTTCCTCGCTCAATCCGCGCATGTACGCGGGTGATATCGTGGGCGAGCCGCTGCTGGTTCATGGCGTATCGAGCCGCAAGGAGCGCCAGGATCAGGTCGCCGCCTTGTTTGCGCGCGTTGGCCTCAGGCCGGCGCAGATGAGCAACTACCCGCACCAGTTCTCCGGGGGGCAGCGTCAGCGCATCGGTATCGCCCGCGCGCTGGCGCTGGGGCCGAAACTGATCGTGGGTGACGAGCCGGTGTCGGCGCTCGACGTGTCGATCCAGGCCCAGGTGATCAACCTCCTGAAGGACCTGCAGCGCGAGCGGCAGCTTTCGTACCTGTTCATTTCGCACAATCTCGCAGTGGTAGAACACATCAGCCACCAGATCGCGGTGATGTATCTCGGCCGCATCGTCGAATATGCAGACACGCGCTCGATCTTCACCCGCGCCCAGCACCCCTATACGGAGGCCCTGCTGTCGGCGGTGCCGGTTCCCGACCCGGCCATCAAGCGGCAGAAGCGGGTCCTGCAGGGCGACGTGCCGAGTCCGGTGAACCCTCCGCCCGGCTGCCACTTCCACACCCGCTGCCCCTACGCCGTGGCGCGTTGCCGGATCGAGTCGCCTCCGCTGCGCGAAATCGCACCGGGACATCACGTTTCCTGCCATCTGCGCTAGAGTAGCTTCCAGCCAGGTCTAGAGAGCGGGAGCAGGAAGCGTCATGGCCGATTGGGATTACATCATCGTGGGCGGCGGCTCGGCGGGCTGCGTTCTGGCCAACCGGCTGAGCGAGGATTCGGCCGTCAAGGTGCTGCTGCTTGAAGCCGGTCCGCGCGACAAGTCGATGTGGATCGACATCCCGGCCGGCTTCACCAAGCTCTTGAACCACCAGAAGTTCAACTGGAACTTCGAGATGGAAGCGGAGGCGGGCATGGCCAACCGCCGTATCCCCTGTCCGCGCGGTCGCGCGCTCGGCGGCTCGAGCTCGATCAACGGCATGCTCTATGTGCGCGGCCAGCCGCTCGACTACGACACCTGGGGCCAGCTCGGCAATCGCGGCTGGTCCTACGAGCAGGTGCTGCCCTACTTCAAGAAGTCGGAGCATTTCGAGCTGGGCGGCGACGACAGTCGCGGCAAGGGCGGCCTGTTGAACGTGGCCGAGATGCGGGAGACGCACGCGCTTTGCGACGCCTTCATCGATGCCGCCGAGGCCAGCGGCTATCCAAAGAACAAGGACTACAACAACGGCAACCAGGAGGGCTTCGGCTACTATCAGGTGACGATGAAGGACGGCAAGCGCTGGTCGACGGCGCGCGCCTTCCTCGATCCGGCACGGTCCCGGCCCAATCTCAGGATCGAGACCGATGCGCTGGTGGACAAGGTGATCCTCGAAGGCAAGCGTTGCGTCGGTGTCGCCTACTCGGTGCACGGCCAGAAGCGCGAGGCGCGGGTCAACCGCGAGGTCATCGTGTCGTGCGGATCGGTCCAGTCGCCGGGCGTCCTCGAGCATTCCGGCATCGGCCAGCCCGAGCTGCTCGCCAAATACGGCATCGAGGTGAAGCACGCGCTGAAGGGCGTGGGCGAGAATTACGGCGACCACTTCGCGCCGCGCATGAACTGGCGCGTCAAGGATATGAAGACGTTGAACGAGCAGACACGCGGCCTCAGCCTGGTCAAGGAAGTCCTCAAGTATTATGCCACCGGGAAGGGCGCGCTCAGCCTCACCGCCGGCGTCGTCTATGGCTTCGTGCGCACGCGGCCCGGTCTCGAGTCGCCCGACATGCAGTTCCACATGGCGCATGCGAGCTACGATACGGCTCAGAAACGCCTGCTGGAGAAGGATCCCGGCATGACGGTGGTGATAGGCCAGTGCCGGCCGGACTCCCGCGGCTCGATCCATATCAAGTCGGCGACGCCGGGCACCGAGCCCGCGATCCGGCCGAATTTCCTGTCGGCGCAGACCGACCGCGACGCCACGGTGGCGGGCATGCAGATCGCCCGCAAGATCGTGCAGAATCCCAGGATCGCCCGGTACATCGCCTTCGAGAACAATCCCGGTGACAAGGTGCAGAGCTACGACGAATGGCTCGACTTCGCCCGCCGCACCGGCCAGACGACCTACCATGTCATCGGCACCTGCAAGATGGGCCACGATCCCATGGCCGTGGTCGACGACCGGCTGCGGGTACACGGCATCGCCGGCCTGCGGGTGATCGACGCCTCGATCATGCCGACGGTCACATCGGGCAACACCAATGCGCCCACCATCATGATCGCAGAAAAAGGTGCGGACATGATCAAGGAAGATGCCAAGATGGGGCTGAAGGCCGCCGCCTGAGGTGGCTTGTCTTGGGGCGGGCGCCCCCGGGGAGGAAGCAATGAAGCCGTTTGGGTCGACACTTGCCGTTCTGGGGACCTGCTTTGCCGTGGCTGCCTGCATGCCCGCGCCGCCGCCCACCGTCAGCAAGGAAGACCTGCTGTCGTCCTCCGGCTTCAAGACGATCTCGCTGAACACGCCGGAGAAGGTCGCGGCGTTCAAGCGGCTGCCGGCGCACGAACTCTCGCGGAAGACCTACAAGGGCAAGAGCGTCTGGGTCTATCCCGACCAGAATATCTGCGCCTGCCTTTATATCGGCAGCCAGACAGCCTACAATGCCTACATCAAGAAGGCTTCCGCGAAGATGATTTCCGCCGCGGTCAGGGCCAACGATTCCGACAACCCGTACAGCCCGACCGCTTCCGTCGAAGAGATGGACTACGACTGGGCCAACGATCCCCAAGCCTACGGTCTTTACAGCGACTGGTAGGGCGGTGTCCTAGCCCTGCGTCGCGGGCTCGCCCAGCGACAGCATCAGCCGGTTGGCCCAGTTGAAGAACGAGGCGGCGCCGATCAGGTCGGCGATCGCCGCGTCGTCGAGGCCGACGGTGCGCAGGCGCTCGATATGCTGCGGTCCGAAGGTGATCGGCAGCGCCGTCAGTGCCACCGAAGCCGCCACGATGGCCTCCCAGCGCGCGTCGAGCTTGGCGCCGACGCCTTCGTCGAGCAGCCGCTGGACGTCGTCGACTCGCTTGGAATAGGTGGCGGCGAACCGCGCATGGACCGAGGCGCAGTAGATGCAGCCGTTCAGCCGCGAGGTTGCGGCGGCAGCCAGTTCGCGCTCCGCCCGCGGCAGGCCGGCCTCGGGATTGTAGAAGATGTCCTTGTCGGTCCGGGTGCGGGCTTCCAGCACGTCGGGATCGCGCGCCAGCAGCCTGAAGTAGGGTGATTTCACGCGGGACGCGTCGACCAGGCTGGCGAGGTGCCGCTCGGTCATGTCCTGCTCGGCCATCGGCTCGATCCAGGGCAGCCAGTCGAGCATGTCGCGGGTGAATACCACCGGCTCGGTGTGCGGCGGCGGGGTCAGGGTCTTCACGGTCGGTGTCTTCTGGATCATAGGGTGCTCGCAAGCGTGCTGAGGCCGGAAACGACCCGGATCTGGTAGGACAGGAAGGAGACGAGCTGCGAGATCGTGACGATGTCGGTCGTCGACCAGCCGGCATCCAGCAACGCCTGCAGCGCCGGCGACGCCGCGTCGCGCGGATGGAACACCAGCATGTGGGTGTGCTCGAACGCCGCCGCCAGCCGCGCGTCCAGCGCCTTGCGGCCTGCCTCGCTCACCTTCCAGGTCGGGCCGGGCGCATCCTCGGTGCTGAGCGGTCCCTTGGGGAAGTGACCGTAGGGGCCTTTTGTTTTTGCGGCCGCGACTTCCGCTGCAACCGCGGCGCGCAGGCCAGACGGCAGCTTGGCGGCATAAAAGGCATCCGTCTTGGGCTCGCCGTGCAGGCCCGCGACGAAGGCGGCGATGGCATGGCGCTCGTAGGCCGCGACACCGCCCACCTCGCGGGGTTCGAACAGCGACGTGTAGCTTGCCTGGGCGTGCTTGCGCGCTTCCGACCGCTGGGCGCGGATCGCGGCCAGCTTAGATCCCGGTGCGATGCCCACCAGCGTGTCGATTACGTCACTCATGCGACTTGTCTTGCTCCCGCTTTGATTTCGGGCGTCCAGCCCAGCGCCGGCGCCACCTCGGCCGCGAACAGTTCGATCGACCGCAGGATATACGGGTGCGGCGGATCAATCGAGTGGACCTGCATGGTGAGATCGGTCGCACGTTGCAGGATGGTATCTGCCTGCAGCGAGGCGATGACCTCGTCGGGCGTTCCGATATGGACGTCCATGGCGGCAATCAGGTCGCCGACCAGGTTGCCGGAAGAGAGGTTGCCCGTGGCAGCCAGCCGGTGGCGCATGCGCGACAGGCCGACCTCGGCCAGCTTCATCGCCTCCCTGTGATCGTCGGCCACGAATACGGTGCGCGAAGCGAGAATCCGCGGCTCACGACCCTTGGGCAGTGCCTCGAAATAGGCGTCGAGCATCGGGTTCTGGATGTCGGCCAGGGACGCCTTGGGTGCATCGGCGGTGCGCGGCTGGGTGCGTGACAGCATCAGGCCGTCGCCCGCAGCCCCGGCACGGCGCGCGCCTTGCACGGTGAAGGTCGCCTGCCAGACGCGGTCGACCAGGGTGGGGCTGGATGGGTAGAGCTTGTCACCGCCGGGAAGAGTGCCGCCGGACCATGCCGTCTTCAGCATGTCGAGGTGGCGGTCGAACAGGCCATGGCGGTCGTTGCTGTCGAGATCGAAGGCCGTGAAGGCGGTGAGATTGCCGCCCGGACCGACGCCCACTTCAAGGCGACCGTCGCTCAGCAGGTCGGTGACGACAGCGTCCTCGGCAACCCGGATCGGCAGTTCCAGTGGCAGCGTGACGATGCCCGTCCCCAGGCGAATGCGGGAAGTGTGGGCCGCAGCATGGGCCAGGAACACGAAGGGTGCGGGCAGGCCGCCTTCGCCCTCGTGGAAATGGTGCTGGGCGATCCATGCCGAATCGAAGCCGCACCGCTCGGCCTGAACGATCTGCGCGGTGGCCAGGCGATAGCGTTCCGCTGCATCCGTCTGGTCGAGCAGACGGGTAAAGAAACCGAGACGCTTGATCGACGATACGGTGGTCATCGCGGTGATGCCGCGTGAGCCTGCAAAAGCCGTTCAGCCACCCAGCAAGCTCGGCGCGGCCTTGATCTCCTGTCGTTCCACCTTCTTCACGATCTCGGTCAGTTTGGTGTGGGTTGGGGCAGCGACGCCGATGTAGTTGCCGCGCTCGGCGATATAGCCGTTCATGAACTCGATCTCGGTGCGGCGGCCCTTGCGGATATCCTGGGCCATCGACGGGCGCTGGATGTCGGCGCGTGGATTGGGATTGGTGTTGGAGCCGGGCCGCAGGATGGTCTCCACCTCGTCGAGGGCAGCCTTGTCGCCCTCCGCCGCCCGGGCAAGCGTCTCGGGCTCGAACTTGCCGATCTTCTCGATATGGTAGCCCAGCGCCTGGCCCACGCGCACGGCCTCGCCGCCGAGCTTGATGGAGAAGCGGCGGATGGCGTCGTTGCGGTCGCAGTCGGAGCCGGTGAGGCCGGTGGCGGCCGAGACGCCGTTCTTCATGCCGTTCTGGCAGAGCTTCGACCAGCGCTCGCCCCACAGGTTGGTCGTGGTCTTGGCGCTGTCGATGCGGCCCACCATGTCGCGCAGTTCCTCGACACGCTTGGTGATGCGGCCATGGACCTCGCCGACGCGGAATACCGTGTGCTTGTCGCCGCCCTTGGCGACGGTGCGCCGGATGCGGGCAGGCTCGTACATGTCGACCGAGATCAGCGAGGCCACCATGCCCACCGTTTTTCCCCAGCCGACGATTCCGGCGATGCGCTCTTCGTTGAGGCAATTCTGCAGCGACACGATGTAACCATCGGGTGCCAGATACTGCTTGATCAGCGCCGTCGCCCATTCGGTGTCGTAGGATTTCATCGACACGAAGGCGATGTCGATCGGCTTCTGGCGCGAGAGATCCTGGATCTCCGTCAGATGCATGGTCTTGGCTTCGGTGACGGTGAATTTCTCCTCCGGCGTCACGCCGTCGAGCTCCAGGCCGCGCTTGCGGATGGTCTCGATGTTCTCGGGCCAGAAATCGATCAGGGTCACGTCCTCGCCGGCCTTGGCGAGATAGCCGCCGACATATCCGCCCAATGCACCGACGCCGACGACTGCGATTCGCTTGCCCATGGTCCTGCTCCCTAAACTGCCGGCAGCTTGGCGAGGAATGCCTCGACTGCCCGATTGAAATGCGCAGGCTGATGCAGGTTGGCCGCATGTCCCGCGTCGGGAACGACTGCCTTGGTCGCACCCTTGATCTTGGCCGCCATGTAGTCGGTGGCAGCGAGGAAATTGGTGTCGTTGGCGCCGACCAGCACCAGGGTCGGCACGGCGATCCGGTCGAGCGATTGGATCACGCGATCGTTCTGCTGCGCAAGCATGCCGCGCGCCGCGCCGGCAAGGCCCGTGGCGTCGCGGTGGCGCGTCAACCTGACCTCGTCGCTGGTGTTCAGGGCCGCGAGGCCTCGGGCGTCAAAATCGTCGGCGCGCTTGTGAGCAGTCTCGTTCCACTTGAGCCGCGCCTCGTCCTTCTTGAAGCCGGGGCCGGTGTCGAACAGCATCAGGGCACGCACCCGGTCGGGGTGACTGGCGTTGAAGGCGAGCGACATGTAGCCGCCCAGCGACAGGCCGGCCACGATCGCCTTCTTGGCGCCCACGACGTCGAGTAGGGCGACCATGTCGCCTACCGTCAGCGCCTCGGAATAGAGGCTCGCGTCGGCCGGATAGTCGCTTTCGCCGTGTCCGCGGAAGTCCCAGACGACGACCTGGTAGCGATCCTTGAGGGCGGCGATCTGGCCGTCCCACATGCGCGCCGTCGAACTGTAGCCATGGCTCAACAGGACGGTCGGTCCGCTGCCATGGACCTCGTAGTGGATCGAAACGCCGTTGTGGTCGAGCTTGGCCATCAGGGGTTCACGCGACTCTCGTTGCGTGCCTTCTCGAGATACTTGTCGGCATCTTCCTGCAGCAGCAGGCGGTCCTTCTTCAGCACGTCCACCGCATCCTGGATCTTGGCGACGTAGTCGGCGCGGTTCCTGTAGCGCTGGGCGATCCTGGTGGCGGAGAAGGCGAAGTAGCTGCCGTCGCGGTCGGCGATTTCGCCCACCGGGTACGGTGCCTTGTATTCGTTCCAGCCGGTATAGGCGGCGAGCGGCACGGCGATGTCCGGCAGGCGGATGCCCGCCACTTCGTTGCCGTCCGGATCGACGCGGCTGACCAGCGTACGGTACACCCGCTCAGGTCCGGCTGCGGGGTGGCCGACCACATTCGTCCGCTTCACGACGGCGGCGCCCTCGATGGCCGGGAAGCCGATCTTGTCCGGCTCGACCAGCGTACCGTCCGAGAGTGCCGGCACACGGCTGGGCGGCGGCAACTGGCCCGAGACAACCCATTCGTCGAGCGCCACCAGCAGCGCGCGCACTGCCGGCATCGGATTGTGCGGGTTGCGTGGATTGACATTGGGACCGGGGTCGATGGTCGCTCCAGCGCGGCCGCCATGCTGGGTGCCGGCGATCATGTAGGCGCGGCTGTTGGCCGGCAGTGCCACGTCCTTCGTGCCGAGCGGATCGGTGGTGAGCAGCGAGGCGCCCTTCTGCCAATACTCGGTCGAGGTGTTGGTCTCGATCAGCAGCGGGTCGCTGCCGTCGCCGCGCAGCACCGAGCCCTTCGATCGGGAGACCGGGTCCTCGAGCATGGCGGTGGAGAAGGGAAACCAGGCTTCAGGAGCGTCGTGGTCCTCGTGTTGGGTGTTGGTGCGCGCTGGTTGGCCAAACGGCGTGTTGAAGTAGAGACGGCCGACGCCTGCGATGTGGCTATGGATGCCGTCGAACACCGTGCGGCCCTGCTCGTCGCGATTGAATCCATACGAGACGTGGTGCCGCAGATAGCGGCCGGCCTGCGAGAAACCGATGGCGAGCGCATGCGTGATCGGCCGGCCGGTCACCTTGCCGGCCTGCGGGTCGTGCTTCAGCCAGCTCACGAAGTCGCGGGTCGCGGCGAAGCCCAGTCCCTGCACCTTCGGTTTGGTGCCCCGGTAGGCGAATTCGTAGATATATCCGGGCTTCGGTTTGCCATCGGCGAGTTTGACCGACTTGGCGTCAATCGACGTCCACGCGACGTCCTGCGGTGGATCCGCCTGACGCTCGCGCACGGTGAGTTTCGTGCCGTCCCGCGAGGCCATCTCGTACGAAAGCTTGAAAGCTTCGAGGGCCCCGCCCCGCGTGCCCGAGACGAATTCATCCCGTACCCATTGTACGATGGGCTGGCCATTTTCGGTGGCCACCGGCGCGGTAAGCGCAAGACCCAGATTGGCGCGCGGCGCATCGGGGTCCCAGCCGGACCAGACGATCGTCCATCCCATGCGCATCGGGAAGCCGTTGCCGCAGTCGGCCATGGTCTTCGGATCGTTCACGCCCTGCGGGCCATCGGCGATGTTGCCGAACAGCATCTTGCGGCCGCGATTGTTGACCTCGTAGAGGATGCGGCCGTTGCCGCGCGCCGGATCCTTGGGCCGCAGGAGGAAGATGTCCGTGGTGTATTCGACCATCCCGCGGGCATTGCGCGGCGCCTTGTCGATCAGGGCGATACCGGTATTGGCGGGGTCCTTCGGATCGACCTCGCCGCGCGCCGTGCCGATCACGCGCTCATAGGCGCCGACCTCGCCGAACGATGCGCCATCGGCCAGGGGTTCGACTTTCTGGATATCGACCGAAACCAGCACGCCGTCTACTTGGCGTCCGGCGGCGGGAAGTTGATCTCCACGCCGACACCGTCGGGATCGTAGAGGAAGATCTGCTGTCCGCCGGTGCGCGGGATGGTTTGCTCGCGGAACTTCACCTTCTTGGCCTTCAGCTTCTTGCGCACGCCGTCGATGTCGGTGCCGGAGAAGGCGATATGGTCGAAGCGGCCGGTGTCCTTGAACTTCTTCTTGGTGCCGCGCACGACGATGCCTTCGCGCGGCTTGCGTGGTCCCAGAAGATGGACGGTGGCGACGCCGCCGGAATAGAGCCAGTTGCCGGGGAAGCCGAGCGGCGGACGGTCGCCGTCCTCGAGGCCCAGCACGTCGCAGTAGAATTTTACGGTCTTCTTCAGGTTGGAAGGTTCGATCGTATAGTGCTGCAGGACGCCGAGCGGCATGGTCGTTCTCCTAGACGAAGGTGAGATCGGCGTCGGCGCCCAGCATCCAGGCGCCGACGGTTTCGAAATGGGAGAGCCGTCCCTGCAGTTGCTGGGTGACGGTATGGACGTCGCGGAAGCGCCGCTCCAGCGGATGGCTGCCGAAGATCGCGCTGGCGCCGGCGGCGTTGTAGGCGAAGTCGACCGCCTCGCGCGCCTTGTGAATCGCGTGGGTCGAGGCCATGCGGATGGTGATGCGCTGGTCGACGGTGAGCTTGCCGCCGGGCTGGGCCACGGTGTGCCAGACGTCGGCCACCGCCTGCAGCAGGAAGGCACGGGCGGCGCGGACGTTCACCTCGGCTTGCGCTGCGTTGGATTGCACGACGGCACTGTCGCGCAGCGGGCTCTTGTGCCCCCGCGGCACCTTGTTGCGCGCGACGTCGACGAAGGCGTCGAGCGAGGCCCGCGCGATGCCGAGCGCCACGCCGGCAAAGCCCACCTCGTAGCAGGTCATCGCCGACATGCGGTAAAGCGGGCCGGACTCGCGGCATTCCTTCTCGAAGTCGCGCGTCATCGAATGGTCGGCCGCCACAAAATGGTCGTTGAGGGCGAACTGGTCGCTCGCCGTGCCGCGCAGGCCGACAGTGTCCCAGATGTCGGTCCAGGTGACCTCGGCCGCCGGCACAAGCATGGTGCGTTCGACCTGGGTGCCGTCCGGCCCGATCACGGCCGACCCGTCGGTCCTGAAGATCGGGCAGTGGGCGCCCAGCCAGGTGGCGTGCCGGCCACCCGAGGCGAAGGCCCAAACGCCGGTGACGCGATAGCCACCATCCGTCTCGATGGCCTTGACCCTGGGGCCTGGCCCCCACGCCAGCACGGCGCGCGGGTCCTTGCCGAAGATCTCGTTGGCCACGCGCGGGTCGAGGTAGGCCGCCGACATGGAACAGCCGCCGCCCTGGCTCACGCACCAGGCGGTCGAGGCATCGCCGCGGGCGAGGGTCTCGATCACATGGAAGAAGGTGACGGGGTCGGTCTCGATCCCGTTCGACGAGCGCGGCAGCAGGAGGCGAAACAGCCGTGCCTCATGGAGCTTGTCGAGCAGGGCCGCCGGCAGCCGGCGCTTGTCCTCGATGTCGTTGGAAGCAGCCTCGACGGCCGGACGCAAGGCCTCGGCGCGCGCAACGACCGCACGGTCTCCGGCCAGTGTGCTGGATGTCGGAATCGCGGTATCCAAGGCAGCCTCCCATGGTAACGCTACGCCCGCAGCCCCGGTCAAAACAAGGGCGGGAGGCCCGTGGTTTTGCCTCGTGGTTTTGCTATGCAGGGGTCGGATCGAGAGGGGATTGACCGCCATGCATTGGACCGACCGCCGCCGCCGCTTTCGCGCGCTTCTCGCCGGGGACCGCTGTTTTCACCCCGGGTCGGTGTTCGATCCGATCTCGGCACGCATCGCCGAGGATCTCGGCTTCGAGATCGGCATGTTTGCGGGGTCCACTGCGTCGCTGACGGTGCTGGGCGCGCCCGACCTGATCGTGCTCACGCTCTCCGAGTTCGCGGCCCAGGCCTATCGCATCAACCGCGCCGGCAATCTGCCGCTGATGGTCGACGCCGACCACGGCTACGGCAACGCACTCAACGTCAAGCGCACGGTCGAGGAGCTGGAGACGGCCGGGGTGTGCGGCATGAGCATCGAGGATACCGAGCTCCCCACACCCCACGGCACGACCAAGCCGCGGCTCATCTCCATCGCCGAGGGGGTCGGCAAGATGAAGGCCGCACTCGCCGGCCGCCAGGATCCGTTGCTCTGCATCGCCGGCCGCACCAGCGCCATCATCATCACCGGCCTCGATGACGCCATCGCCCGCGGCCGGGCCTATGAGGCGGCGGGCGTCGATGCGCTGTTCTTCGTCGGCATCAAGACGCGGTCCGAACTCGACGCAATCTCCGCCGCCACCAGATTGCCGCTGATCCTGGGCGGCGTGTCGGGCGATCTCGCCGACCGCGACTATCTCGCTTCGCGCCGCGTGCGCATCGCCTTGCAGGGCCACCAGCCCTTCGCGGCGGGCGTGAAAGCTGTCCACGACACGCTGAAGGCGCTCCGTGACGGGACGGCGCCGTCCAAGCTCCAGGGTGTGGCCGACGCCGAGCTGATGAAGCGCGTCACCCGCGAAGCCGACTACGGCAACTGGACCAAGGAATTCCTCGGCGGTTGAGGTTCAGCCTGTCGGCACCAGGGTGACGCCGACGCTGTAGGTGTGCGAGTCGCCGCCCAGGATCACGCCGCGCAGCGGGCTCACGTCGGCGAAGTCGCGGCCCCAGGCGACGGCGACGTGGTCCTCCCGGGCCACCAGGTCGTTGGTCGGATCGAGATGGACCCAGCCCGCGGCCTCGCCGCACCACACCGCCACCCAGGCATGGCTGGCGTCGGCGCCGCGCAAGGCGAGCTCGCTTCGCGAATGAACCGTGCGGATGTAGCCCGAGACGTAGCCGGCGGCGAGACCGTGGGCACGCAACGCCGCAATCTCGACATGGGCGAAGTCCTGGCAGACGCCGCTTTTGCCGGCGAAGACCTCGGCCAGCGGCGTGCTGATGTCGGTGGCGCCTGGTTCGTAGGCGAAGTCGGCCTTGATGCGCGAAGTGAGCTCGCGGGCAGCCTCGAGGATCGGCCGGCCGGCCGCGAACGACGGGGCGCCGTAGGCCCGCAGCGCATCGACGGCGGGGACAAGCGGCGATTCGTAGACGAATTCGCTCGCCTCGACCGGCACCGGAAAACCGTCGCCGCTGAGCGCCGCACGGATCTCCTCCCAGCGCGGCGTCGAGGCGGCGGGCGGCGGGTCGGGGAAGCAGACGTCGATCGCGGCGTGGACTTCGATGTCGAAGCGCGTGTGCGGCTTGTCGATGCGATAGATGTCGATGTGGTTGCCGAAATGGTCGATGTGCTGGACCGCGAGCGCCGGCGCCGGATCGGTGTCGATGCCGATCGAGGTCACCTTCTGGCCGGGGAACTCGCGGGCCCTGAGATGGGCAATGTGATGCGCCGAGTCGACGCTGCTGGCGTAGCTGTACGAGGTGCGGTGCGAGAGCATATATTTCATGATCGCGTCTCCCTCAGCCGCCCGCCTCAACCACCGGATGTGCCGACGGCCTGCGACGCCGGCACATGGCTGAAGTAGGCGCGCGTGATCGCCTCAGAGAGCGCCTCGAGCCTTTCGTCGGCATCGGCCGCGACGTCGCGCAGCATGGCAAGCGCCAGGCCCTCGTGCCGCCAAGCCTGCTCGTCGCCGCCGAACTGGCGGACGACCGCGGCGAGGTCCTTGTCGAGCGAGTCGGGGAGCGCCGGCACCTGCACACCCGAGGCGTGCGCGAGATAGTCGAGATGGACACCGATGGTGCGGAGCTGGAAGGCCAGCGCGCGCGGGTTGCTGTCGTCGAGGATGACCAGGTCGAGCACCGGCGCCGGCTGGAGCTGGCCGAGATAGCGGGTGCGATAGGTGATCGTGCTGTCGCAAAGTTCCAGGGCCAGGCGCATCGCGGCATCCCAGTCGATCGGTGACTGGGTGAAGGGGTTGAGCGCGCCGGTCAGGATGAACTGCGCGCGTTCGAGGCGCCGTCCGAGATCGAGGAAGCGCCAACCTGTGCCGCGGGTCATGTTTTCCTGGGCCAGACCCGAGAGCGTGGCCACAAAGCGCACGATTTCGTCGAGCGCCGCCAGCAGCGGGTCGAGGTTGCCGCGGGCCGACATCAGGCGCTGGCGCACCTCGGCCATCAGCGGCCCGGCCGCGATCGTCATGTCGGCGGAGAAACGGTCGCGCAGCGTGCCGGCAAGCCGCTGGATGGCGTCGAGTACCGTGGCAAGCCCGCGCTCGTCGGAGGCGATGGCATCAAGGCCCTGCTGGAAGGCCGCACTCTCCGGCGCCGCCAGCGCCGAGGCCGACTCCATCAGGTTCGCTTCGCTCAGCATCCGCCCGAGCAGGCGCAGCTCGATCGAATCGCGTGGCCCCATGGCGCCTTGCGCGACCCTGTTCGCGGTGGTGCGCAACAAGCGGGAGTCGTTGTCCAGCCGTTCGATATAGCGGCCGAGCCAGAACAGGTTGTCGGCAACGCGGCTCTGCAGGTCGGCGCCGCCGCGTTCGACGGCGAGCTGGTGGAACCGCCGGGTCGCCGGCAGCTCGACGTCGGCGGCGTCCTCGGCCAGCACCCAGACGTCCTTCAGCGAGCCGTTGAGCCGGCTGAGCGAGCGCAGCGCGGTGTCGCCCATGGGCTCGCGCGCAAGCCCGCCCGGCAGCACGCGATAGCCATCGCCGTCGGCGCTCACGAAGACGCGCATCACGACGGTCGCCGGCGCCAGCCCCTTGCCGTCCCACTTGGGACTGAGCGACGGCGTGAAGGGATGCTGGGCCACGAACTGGCCGGGCTGCGCCCGCAGCCGTTCTTCCAATGCCTTGCGCTCGGCCGGTTCCAGCATGCCGACCACGATCGGCTCGCGGTCGTTGCCGAGGCAGGGCCGCACGATCATGGCGTCGAGGTTGGCCATCACGAAGGCCGCGGCCGAGGGCTCGCCCAGCCACCACACGTCGAGCGACGGCAGGCCGAGCGGTTGGTCGAGCAGGCGCTCGCAGAGCCGTTCCAGGAAGGGCATGAGGGCCGGCGTTTCGACCACGCCGGAGCCCAGCGCATTGGCCAGCTCGATCCGGCCGCTGCGTGTCGTCTCGACCAGGCCGGTGACGCCCAGCGCCGAGTCGGCGCGCAGTTCGAGGGGGTCGACGAAGGCGCTGTCGAGGCGGCGCAGCAGCATGTGCACCGGCCGCAGCCCCGCCAGCGTCTTCAGCGACACCTGGCCGTCGCGCGCCACCAGGTCGCCGCCCTCGACCAGCGGCACGCCCAGCGCGCGCGCAAGATAGACATGCTCGAAATAGGTCGCCGACAGCGAGCCGGGCGTCAGCACCGCCATGTTGGGATGGGCGACATCGGCCGGCGCCAGCGCCAGCAGCGAGTCGTGCCAGCGGTCGACGAAGGGCCGGAGATGCCGCACCGGGATGGAGCGGAACGCCTCGGGCAGGCTGCGCGCCAGGACCCGGCGCATCTCCAGTGCATAGCCGATGCCGGCCGGCACCTCGGTATGGTCGGCCAGCACATGCCAGCGGCCGTCGCCCAGTCGCACCAGGTCGACCGCGTAGTGGGCGAGGTGGCGGGTCGGCACTGCGCCGTCGGTGACCTGGCAGGGCCGGTGGAAATGCCGGTTGGCGTGGACCAGCATTGGCGGCAGCAGTCGTTCCTTGAGGAGGGTTTGGGGGCCGTAGACATCGGCCAGGATGGCGTCGAGCAGGCGGGCGCGCTGGATCAGGCCGGTCTCGAGCGCCGCCCATTCGTCGGGTGCCACGACGAAGGGCAGGGGATCGAAGGTCCAGCGCGGTGCGGCGCGGTCGTCGAGCAGGTTGACGGTGGCGCCCGATTCTTCGAGCTGCCGGCGCGCGCTTTCCACGCGCTCGCCCAGCCCGCCCGGCAGCGCGCGGATGACGCTCAGGATGCCCTGCCAGTGATAGCGGATCGACTTCTGGCCGGTGACCAGTTCGTCGTAGGCGCTTGCCGGCGAAGAGAGGAGGCCGCGCAACGACTCCATGGGCCCGCTGAAGGAAGGAAATAGGAAGGATTAGAATCGCATGGTGAGGGGGCGAGGTCTACCGACCCCCTCCGGCCTTCGGCCACCTCCCCCGAGACGGGGGAGGAGTCTGATTTCTTCTCCTCCCCCGCTTGCGGGGGAGGTGCCCCGTAGGGGCGGAGGGGGTCATCACGCCCGCCTCAGATCCAGCGTCAGGGGATGCTCGGGATTGTCCATCGCCCGGGGCTCGGGCGCTTCGCCTGGGGTGTGGCCGATCGGGAAGAAACGGACCCGCCGGCGCGCCTCGGCCTCGTTGGCGTTGACCGGCACGCGGTCGTAGCTGCGGCCGCCGGGATGGGAGACGTGGTAGCTGCAGCCGCCCAGCGACCGTCCGCTCCACGTGTCGTGAATATCGAAGGTGAGCGGGGCATGAACGCCGATGGTCGGGTGCAGCGCATTGGCCGGCTGCCAGGCGCGGTAGCGGACGCCGGCCACATATTCACCGGCGGTGCCGGTGGCGCGCAGCGGCAGGCGCCAGCCGTTGCAGGCGATCACATGGCGGGCATCGTTCAGACCCTCGACCTTGACCTGCAGGCGTTCGACCGAGGAATCCACGTAGCGCACCGCGCCGCCGCCGCCCGGCTCCTCGCCCAGCACGTGCCAGGGTTCCAGCGCATGGCGCAGTTCCAGCCCGATGCCGCGTTGGGCGATTTCGCCCAGGCGCGGGAAGCGAAACTCGAAATGCGGTGCGAACCATTCCGGCTCGAAGCGGTAGCCGGCCTCGGCGAGATCGGCGAGCACGTCGCTGAAATCCTGCCAGACGAAGTGCGGCAGCATGAAATCGTCGTGCAGCCGCGTGCCCCAGCGGCTGAGCGGCCGGTCGTAGGGCCGGTCCCAGAATTTCGCGACCAGGCCGCGCAGCAGCGCCTGCTGGGCCACGCTCATGCGCCAGTGCGGCGGCATCTCGAAGGCGCGCAGCTCGAGCAGCCCGCGCCGGCCGGCGGCGCTGTCCGGGGTGAAGAGCTTGTCGATGCAGAACTCGGTGCGATGCGCGTTGCCCGTCGCGTCGACCAGCAGGTTGCGGAACACGCGATCGACCAGCCACGGTGGCGTCTGTTTGCCGGGCGCAATCTGGCGGAAGGCAATCTCCAGCTCGTGCAGCGAATCGTTGCGCGCCTCGTCGACGCGCGGGTGCTGGCTGGTCGGACCGATGAACAGGCCCGAGAACAGGTACGAGAGCGACGGATGGTTGATCCAGTAGCCTAGAAGGCTCTTCAGCAGGTCGGGCCGGCGCAAGAGCGGCGAGTCCGGTGCCGAGGGGCCGCCCAGCACGAAGTGATTGCCGCCGCCGGTGCCGGTGTGCCGCCCGTCGATCATGAATTTCTGCGCGCCCAGCCGCGTCGTGCGCGCTTCCTCGTAGACGATCTCGGTGCGCTCGACGAGCTCTGGCCAGCTTGCGGAAGGATGGATGTTGACCTCGATCACGCCGGGATCGGGCGTGACGCTGAAATTCAACAGTCGCGAATCGCCGCCCGGCGGCGGATAGCCTTCGATGAAGACCGGCTGGCCGAGTTCCTCGGCGGTGTCCTCCACCGCCGCCACCAGGTCGAGATAGTCCTCGGTGCGCTCGACCGGCGGCATGAAGACGTAGAGGTGTCCGTCGCGCGGCTCGAACGACATCGCCGTGCGCACGATGGCGCCGGCCGAGGCGCCGACGCCAGGCCGGCCGGCGAGGTCAGGCGCCAGTGCGCGGCGCCAGGCTTCGCGGCGGGCGTCGCCGTCGCCGGTGGTGTCGGGAGCGATGCCGCGTTCCTGGCGGCGCAGCACCGGGGCGCGGCGGAAGGTGTCGAGTGGCGGCAGGTCGGGGTACGCGACCATCGGGTCGGGATCGGCGATGAAGTCGGTGTCGGCCGGCGCCGCCCAGGGCAGCGAATCGAGCGGCAGGCGGTAGCCGAGCGCCGAGTCGCCGGGGATCAGGTAGCACTTCTCCGAGCGCAGGAACCACGGTCCGCTCCGCCAGCGGCCCCCGTGCCCATTCCCGTGTCCGTTGCCGTTCGTCCGTCCGCCGTGTTCGCGCGTGATCGGCAGCACGTAACCCGCGGCACTCTCCAGGCCCTTCTCGAAGATTCGCGCCAGCCGTTCGCGCTCCAGCGGGTCCTTCACCTTGGTCGCATCGACCGAGACATTGCTCGGCAGGCGCCGCTCGCGCCAGAGGTAGTACCAGGTGTCCTCGAACGCCGGGAAGAGATAGCCGGGATTGAGCTGCAGCCGCTCGGCGATGGCGAGCGCAAAGCGCTCGGCCGCTGCCGGCGTGGCGCCGACGGGCTTGGATTCGACGGCGGTGAGGTGCGGATCACGCCAGATCGGCTGGCCGTCCTTGCGCCAGAAGCAGCCCAGCGCCCAGCGCGGCAGCTGTTCGCCGGGGTACCATTTGCCCTGGCCGAAATGCAGCAGCGGTTTCCTGGCGAAGCGATCCGCGAGCTTGCGGAACAGCACGCCCGCCAGCCGGCGCTTCTCCGGCCCCAGCGCCAGCGTGTTCCACTCTGCGCCGTCCATGTCGTCGACGGAGACGAACGTCGGCTCGCCGCCCATGGTGAGCCGCACGTCGCCCTTGGCGATATCGCCTTCGATCGCCTCGCCGACTTTCAGAAGCGTCGCCCATTGCGCGTCGGTGTAGGGCTTGGTCGTGCGCGGCGTCTCGCGCACGCGCCGCACGGTCATCTCGTGGGCGAACTCGACCTCGGATTTCTCGACCGCGCCCTCGATCGGCGCCGCGCTCGATGGCTCGGGCGTGCAGGCGAGCGGAATGTGGCCTTCGCCCGTCAGCAGGCCCGAGGTCGGATCGAGTCCGATCCACCCCGCGCCCGGCAGATAGACTTCGCACCAGGCATGGAGGTCGGTGAAGTCGTCGGTCGGGCCTTCGGGTCCATCGAGTGGCTTCTCGTCGGGTTTCAGCTGGATCAGGTAGCCCGAGGCGAAGCGCGCGGCGAAGCCCAGGTGGCGCATGATGGTGACCAGAAGCCAGCCGGTGTCGCGGCACGAGCCCTTGGCGAGCGACAATGTCTCCTCGCAGGTCTGCACGCCGGGTTCCAGCCGCACGATGTAGCCGATCTCCTTTTGCAGCCGTGCATTGAGCCCGACGATGAAATCCACTGTGCGAACTGTCTTGTGGTCGACCTTGGCGAGCCACGCCTTGAGCAGCGGCCCCGGCGGCTCCAGCTTGCGAAAGGGCGCGATCTCCTCGGCGAGACCAGGATCGTAGGCGAACGGCCACTGCTCGGCCTCGGGCTCGAGGAAGAAGTCGAACGGGTTGTTGACCGACATGTCGGCCACGAGATCGACCACGATCTCGAACCTGTCGGTCCTCTCCGGGAACACCAGCCGCGCCAGGTGGTTGCCCTGCGGATCCTGCTGCCAGTTGATGAAATGCCCGGCGGGCGTGACTTTCAGCGAATAGGACAGGACGGGCGTGCGCGAATGCGGCGCCGGACGCAGCCGCACGACCTGCGGGCCCAGCGCCACGGGCCGGTCGTAGCGGTAGGTCGTTCGATGATGCAGCGCGACGTGGATGCTCATAACGACCGTCTTGTTTCGCTCCACAATACCTTAAGCAAGTGACATGCCAGTGTCCAAGAAAGCGGCGCTATGCTTCTCTTGGGTTCTATTTGTCTTCCCTCATTCTCCTCTCCCCCGCTAGGGGGAGAGGGCGGGTGAGGGGGCTACGCACGTCGATTCCCCCTCACCTAGCCTCTCCCCCTAGCGGGGGAGAGGAACATGAAAGGGGAAGACAGAAAGAAGAAACGGCAAGGACGTTCGATGAGCAGTTATTTCGACCTCACCGGCAAAGTCGCCCTCGTCACCGGCGGCAGCCGCGGCCTGGGCTACCAGATGGTGAAGGCCTTCGCCGCCCACGGCGCCGACGTGTTCATCACCAGCCGCAAGCTCGAGGCCTGCGACAAGGCCGCCGCCGAGGTGCGGGCGCTGGGGCGCAAGGCCGCGACTTACGCCTGCAATGTCGCCAACTGGCAGGAACTGGACGGCCTGGTCGAGGCGGCCTACGCGGCCTTCGGCAAGGTCGACATCCTGGTGAACAACGCCGGTTCCTCGCCGCTGGCACCTTCGTCGCTCGAAACCTCCGAGCAGCTCTTCGATCGCATCGTGTCGCTGAACTTCAAGGCGCCGTTCCGGCTGATGTCGCTGGTCGGCAGCCGCATGGCAAAAGGCGACGGCGGCTCGATCATCAACATTTCCAGCGCCGGTGCGTTGCGCCCCCGGCCGCAGATCGCGCCCTATGCCGGCGCCAAAGCGGCGCTCAACGCCCTCACCGAGGCCTTCGCCTTCGAGTACGGCCCCAAGGTGCGCGTGAACACGATTTCGCCCGGCCGCTTCCTGACCGATGTTTCCAAGGCGTGGCCCGAGGAGCACAAGGCCAATCCGACGGCGGCGCTCAGGCGCAGCGGCCAGCCGGAGGAGATCGTGACGGCCGCACTCTATCTCGCTTCGAGCAAATCAAGCTTCACCACCGGGTCGCTGGTCCGGGTCGACGGAGGAATCGCATGAAAATGAAAGCCGGCGTTCTCACGGTCTGCGGCGCGCCGCGACCCTTCGCCAAGTCGAAGCCCATCCATGTCGTGGAAGTCGATCTCGATCCGCCCGGCGAGGGCGAAGTCCTCGTGAAGGTGGGTGGCGCCGGGCTCTGCCACTCCGACCTGTCTCTCATCAATGGCGATCGGCCGCGGCCGGTGCCGATCGTGCTGGGCCATGAGGGCTCGGGCGAGATCGTCGAACTGGGCAAGGGTGTGCATGACGTGAAGGTGGGCGACCATGTCTGCTTCACCTTCAACGTGAGCTGCGGCCGCTGCCGGCGCTGCCTCGAAGGCCGGCCCTATATCTGCGAACGTTCGGTGACACCACGCGCCGCGGGCCAACTGCTGTCGGGCCATCATCGTCTCCACATGGACGGCAAGCCGGTGAACCATCAGTCCGGCGTCTCCTGCTATGCCGAGTATGCCGTGGTCGACCGCGGCTCGATCGTGGTGATCGACAAGACCCTGCCGCTCGATGTGGCGGCCCTGTTCGGCTGCGCCGTGGTGACCGGTGTGGGCGCGGTGGTCAACACCGCCCAGATCCAGCCCGGCAGCTCGGTGGCCGTCGTGGGTCTCGGCGGCGTCGGCTTGAGCGGCCTGATGGGGGCGGTGCTGGCGGGTGCCGGCCGCATCGTCGCCATCGATCTTTCGGACGACAAGCTCGGCCTCGCCCGCCAGCTCGGCGCCACCGACACGGTGAATGCCCGGGACGCCGACCACGTAAAGCAGGTGCGCGACCTCACCAATGGCGGCGTCGACTATGCCTTCGACCTCGCTGGCACCATCAAGGCGATGGAGACGGCCTATCTGGTGACGCGCTGGGGTGGCACGACGGTGACGGCCGGCCTCTCGCCGATCGCCGCCGATTTCTCCTTCAAGCAGAGCGGGCTCGTCAGCGAGGAGAAGACCATCAAGGGCTCCTACATGGGAAGCTGCGTGCCGGTGCGCGACATCCCGCGCTTCATCGCGCTCTACCAGCAGGGCAAGCTGCCGGTCGACCGCATGGTGAGCCAGCGCATCGGCTTCGACGAGCTGAACCTGGGCTTCGACCGGCTGCAGGACGTGGCGACGGTGCGGCAGATCCTGGTGCCGCACGGATGAGTCTGACGGTCGCGGTCGAGACGCCATTGCAGGACGAGGTCCGCACGCTCGTTTCCGAGCTGAATGCCGTCCTGCTGGAATTGACGCCGCCCGAGCACTGCCACCATCTGACGGTCGAGCAGATGGCCGATGACAGCACCACCGTCTTCATCGCCCGCGATGGCTGTGCGGCCATCGCCTGCGGGGCGCTGAAGCGGCATGGCGATGGGATCGGCGAGGTGAAGCGCATGTACACGCGGCCCTCGCACCGCGGCCGCAAGATCGGCGAGCAGATCGTGGCGCGCATCGAGGCGCTGGCGCGGTCCGAAGGGTTGAATCGGCTGGTGCTGGAGACCGGCGACCGGCATCACGCCGCCTGGAAGGTCTACGAGAACGCGGGCTTCACGCGCTGCGGACCGGTGCTCGATTATCCCGACGTGACGTGGTCGGTGTTCTACGAGAAGAAGCTCGGCGCCTGAGTCAGAAGAACACCGGCAGTTTCGGCGCGACTGTCGTCTCTTTGCCCTCGATGTCGGGCGTGGCGTACTGGATGAAGCTGTCAGGCAGCGCCGCACCCCAGTAGGTGCCGGTGCCGCGCTCCTGCTCGTTCCACGTCACCGGCTCCCAATCCGGCGCAAACACCAGGTAGCTGCCGGAATAGATTTCGACGCGGTTGCCGCCGGGTTCGTAGGAATAGAGGTAGAAGCCCTGCGAGTTGTTGTGCTTGGACGGGCCCGCTTCGATGAAGATGCCGTTCTCGGCCAGGATGTCGGCGGCCCGCAGCACGTCCTCGCGATTGTCGACCCACAGCGAGAAATGGTGCAGGCGGCCGTGGCCGCCCTTCACATCGACGACGTAGGCGAGCTGGTGGTGCACCGCGGTCGGGCTCATCCACGAGCCGATCTCGTTCTTGCCCCCCTCGAAGATCACCTGCTCGCGCAACTGGAAACCCAGCAGCTCCTGGGCGAATTGTCGGTTGCGGCCGACGTCGCCGGCCAGCAGGGCGAGGTGATCGGTGCGGCGCACGCCGACGCCGCGGCCGGTGTATTTCTGTGGCTGGTTCTTCAAGGTCGAGCGCAGCTCCGGCGGTGCCGCGAATTTCTGCTCCTCGTAGTAGATTTCCATCAAATGGCCGTCGGGATCGTGGAAGCGGTAGCTGCGGCCGCGGCCGAAATCGCCGTTGGTCCAGCCGACGCCGAGGCCCGTCGCCTCGATGGCCCGGGCGCGGCGCTCCAGCGCCGCCGGGCTCATGGCGCGCCACGAGACGCAGCCGACGCCGGGTTTGGCCGCCGCCGTCAGCTTGAGCGTGCTGGCGGCATGGTCGCCATAGCCACGCAGGTAGACGCTGGGGCCGGCCGTATGGGCCACCTCCATGCCGAGCAGGTCGTGGAAATACCACAGGCTGCGGTCGGGCAGCGGTGTGAAGAGTTCGACGCCGCCCAGATGGGCGATATTGTGGAGGGGTTCTGCTGCCGCCATGAGCCGATCCCTTTTGACCGTCGTATTGCAGCCAACATGCCGGCGGGCCGCGCAGCCTGCCTTGATCCCGGTCAAGGGGCGCCAATTCACCCCGCCGTCAGCGCCGTCAGGTGTAAAAAGAAAAGTTGACATTTCAGCAGGTTTTGGCCTATATTTCTGTCAGGCTGGTGGGGATTGCGCCGGCCTCTTTCGTTTGTTCCGGCAAGACCTGCCCGCGGCCGCCCGCGGGTTCGCCTAAGGGCTTGGTGCAGCCGCCGCGATGTCCTTACTCGCGGGTCCAACAACCTCTGACCCCCTCCGCCCGCTACGCGGGCACCTCCCCCGCAGACGGGGGAGGAGTTTGTGTCACCCCTTCTTCTCCTCCCCCGTCTGCGGGGGAGGTGCCCCGTCTTTCGGGGCGGAGGGGGTCGGACTCCGGGCCCAACTTCGGGCCCAACACTCCCACGTTTCAGGTGGGCCCGCCGGGACGGG
>NZ_SCVH01000088.1 GCF_004296935.1 Reyranella sp. | reverse complement strand
CGACAATCCCCAAGGGTGCCCTGAAAAAGGCGATTTCGCGGCCCAGATTTTGTAAGATCGCGGTCGGCAAAGAGAGCCGGTCTGTGGACGTAACGAGATTTCTGACAGGGAGACATTCGATGAAGAGGTTCGTTGCAGCGGGTGCCTTGGCTGTCCTGATGTTTGCCGGTGCGGCACAGGCTGAGCCCGCCATCTACAACTGGACAGGCTACGGCCTGAATGTGCCGGGAAGCGGCAAGTGCCCGACCTACAAGATGGTGATCGACGTTACCGTCGTCGGCACCGATGTGCAGGGCCGCTTCCAGCAGGAAGGCCGCCCGGAGCGGAATTTCAAGGCGACGATGGGCGCCGACATGAAGTTCAAGACCACGGCCATCGTCGGCGGCGGCAACAAGATGGACGTCGTCGGCTCGCTTAAGGAGGGCGCCTCGACGATCATGCTCGATGGCTACTGCCTGTTCGAAGGCAAGCTCACCAAGAAGTAGCAAACACCGGTCGCGTGACGGTCATTCCATCACGATCGCCACGCGGCCGGTGACGCTGCGCTCCAGCAGGGCGCGCATGGCGTCGGCTGCCTGATCGAGGCGGAAGGTTCGATCTACGTGCGGGCGGCAGTGGCCCGCCTCGCACCAGCCGCGGATGCGTTCCATCAGGGCGAAGGTGCGGCCGGCCTCCTCGAAGCGCGCGTCGTGCGGGCTCCAGCCGACATAGTAGCCATAGTTGAAGCCGGTCACGGCGATGGTCTTGACCAGCAGGATGTTGGCCGGGATCGACGGAATCGTGCCGCCGGCGAAGCCAATCGGACAGATCCGGCTCTCGACCGCCATGCAGCGCAGCGACTGGGCGAAAACGTCGCCGCCGACCGGATCATAGACTCGGTCGACGCCGCGGTCGTTCGTCAGCTTCAGCACTTCTTCGCGGAAATCGGTGGCGGTGTAGTCGATCACGTGATCGGCCCCATGCGCCTTGGCGAACGCGGTCTTGCGTGCGCCGCCTGCCGTCGCGATCACCGTTGCGCCCAGGATCTTGCCGATCTCGACCGCGGCCATGCCGACGCCGCCCGCCGCGGCATGGACCAGAAGCGTCTGGCCCTTCTGGACGTCGAGCGCCATCGGCCAGGTGAGTGCGCCAGCCGACGTCGGATATGAAATGGCGAGTTGGATCGCTTCGACAAAGCCTACGTTCCTGGGCTTGAGGAAGACGTTGACCTCGTGCGCCACCGCCTCCTCGGCGAGACCGCCCCAGTCGAGCACGGCCACCACCTCATCGCCGACTTTCAGGCGCCGGCAGGCCGGGTCGACCTCCGTCACCGTTCCCGACACTTCAGTGCCTGGCGCGAAGGGGAAGGGCGGGCGGCGCTGGTACTTCCCGGCGATCACCAGGGTGGTGGCGAAGCTCACGCCCGCCGCGTGCACTTTGATCCGGACCTGTCCGGGCTTGAGCGGCGCGGACTCCGTCGTTTCCAGCCGCAAGTCCTCAGGCCCGCCCCACTGGTGGCAGATCATGGCTTTCATAGCGTCACCGGCAGGCTCTTCACGCCACGCAATATTAGGGAATCGTGCCATTCCGGATCGCCGCCGGAAAGGTGGATGTGAGGCAGCCGTTCCGCGAGCCGGGTCGCCGCGATCTGCGCTTCCAGCCGGGCCAGCGGCGCGCCGAGACAGAAATGGATGCCGTGGCCGAAGGTGAGGTGCGGGTTCTGCACCCGGCCGATGTCGAAACGCTCGGCGTCGTCGAAGGCCTCGGGATCGCGGTTTGCCGAGTTCATGAAGGCAAATAGCCGCTGGCCCTCGCGGATGGTCTTGCCGCCCATTTCGAGGTCGGCGGCGGCGACGCGGGCGAAGGCGCCCGACGGGCCGTCGTAGCGCAGGAACTCCTCGACCGCGGTGGCGGCGAGCGATGGATCGGCGATCAGCCGCTCCCATTCGCCGCGGTGTTTCATCGAGTAGAGGAACCCGTTGCCGATCAGGTTGGTGGTGGTCTCGTGGCCGGCGAACAGCAGCAGGATCGCGGTGCCGATGATCTCGTCGGTGCTGAGCGCATCGCGGTCATCGCGTGCCAGCACGAGCTGGCTGATCATGTCGTCGCGCGGCCGCGCGGTGCGGTCCTCGACCAGGACGCGGAAATAGTCGGACATCGCCTTGGCGCCGGATTCGGCGCGCAGGTACTTGTTGCCGGCGACCTGGGCGGTGCCGATGAAGAGCGCGATGTCGTCGGACCACACCTTGACGCGTTCGAGGTCGGCGCGCGGCACGCCCAGCAGGTCCATGATCACCGAGGCGGGCAGCGGGTAGGCGAAATCGGCGATATAGTCGACCGTCTCGCCGCGTTTTGCCTTGGCTTGCATGCCGTCGATCAGGTGAGAAACGATATCCTCGATGTTGGGCCGCAGGTTTTCGACCGAGGTCGGCGTAAAGGCCTTGTTGAACAGGCGCCGCAGGCGGGTGTGATCCGGCGGATCGCGGAACACCATCCAGTGGTTGAGATAGCGCACCAGGCTCTCGATCGAGCCCTTCTGATACTCCGGGTTGGTCCTGAAGAACGGTGTGAGCCGGTCGGCGGAGATTTGCCGATTGTTCAGTGCCACCTGTTTCACATCGGCATAGCGCGTCACGATCCACGCCTTCATGGCCGGCGACCAGTGCACCGGATCTTCTGCGCGCAGCCGGGCGAATTCAGGGAAGGGGTTGGCGTTGGTCGCCGGATTGCCGAGGTCGAAAACATAGGCCATGGCCGAGGCTAGCGCCCGGCAACTTACCAAACAAGTGTTTGGTTGTTACAATGCGCCATGTCCCGCGAAAGACTCCTGGCCATATCGGCACGCCGCTTTGCCAGGGGCGGCTTTGAGGCCACATCGATGCGCGACATAGCGGGCGAGGCGGGGATGCTCGCCGGTTCGATGTATTATCACTTCCCGTCAAAGAACGAGTTGATCGCCGCGGTCTACCAATCGGGCGTGGCCGAGATCGGGGCGGCAGTCGATGCCGCGGTCGCCCGGGTGCGCACGCCGTGGAGCCGACTGGAAGCAGCCTGCGTCGCCCACCTCGACTCGCTGCTCTCCGACAAGGCCCATGCCGCCGTCATGACGGCCGATCTCAGCCGCCTCGATGCGCGCCTGCGCCGCCGGCTGGTCGTGATGCGTGACGGCTACGAGAAACGGTTCGCCGAGCTGGTGGCGGCGCTGCCACTTCCCGCCGCCACCGACCGCACCTTGTGGCGCCTGCAGCTGCTCGGCGCCCTCAACTGGACGCCGACCTGGTACCGGCCGGGCGGCAAGTCGCCGGCGGCCATCGCGCACGCCCTGGTGGCGGCGCTGCGCTAGTGGGCTATAGAAAGCCGATGACCGTCGAAATCCGCTATGTCGGGCCTGGGGACGAGGGCCTGTTCGATCGGGTCGCCCCCGATGTGTTCGACCATCCGGTCGAGCGTCGTCAGCTCACCCACTATCTCGCCTCGCCGGGACATCACCTCATGGTGGCGCTCGCCAATGGCGAGATCGTGGGCCAAGTCGCGGCGGTCGTGCACCGGCATCCCGATGGCCGGCCGACCGAGCTCTACATCGACGAAGTGGCGGTGGCGCCGGCGCTTCAGCGCCAGGGCATCGCACGGCGCCTGCTCGACGCCATGCTGGCATTCGGCAAGGAGCTGGGCTGCCAGGAAGCCTGGGTGGGTACGGAGCCGGGCAATGTTCCGGCCAAGTATCTCTACGAATCCCGCAGCGCGCCGGCCGAGACGTTCTCCATGTACGTGCTCAGGCTCTAGGCAAGCGCCGCAACGCCCAGCGCTTTGCCGAAGCGGCGGCTGCAGTCCAGCGGATCGCCGTACTTGCGGTGCCGTGCCGTGTGCTGAGCGGCGGCGAGCAACAGCCGGCCGCGGTCGGGCAAGCGGTTCTTGCCGAAATCCTCCAGCATGCATTGCGCGATTTCCTGATTGTGCGGATCATTGCCCAGCCGGCTCGCCGCCATGGCAAGGGCACGCACCAGCGGCGCGGTGTCGTGGCCACTCGTGAGATAGGCTTTTGTCCATCCCAGTGCCTTGGGGGCGTCGAGGGCGATGGTCGCGGCATCGACTCGCGCGGCCATTTGGCCGGCGTCGAGACCCGCGCTGCCCGACGGCATCTCGATCCTGGGCGGCAGAAGATCGCCGCTCAGCTTCTGGTGCCAGGCGTTCTGGTTGAGGTAGGCCGCCGCGAGATAGAGCAGTTTCAGTCGCTGAGGATGCTCGAAATTGTCCCAGAACCAGCCCAGCGTGTTGCAGTACTCGTAGCAGTGCTGGGGCAGCGAGAAGTTGATGTCGGCGTGGGTCTCCATCACGACCTGCGCGGCGCCGAGCTGGATGGCGTCCAGGATCGAGCGCGGGTCCTTGCCAGCCTTCAGCAGCTCGGTCAGGTGTTCGATGTAGGCGGGTTCGTGTTGGCGCAGCACGACCTCGACGAAGGCGTCGGCCTCGGCCTGTGTGAGCGGGATCCTGTTGCCGGCGAGGATGGCGCGCTCCTGCTCGGTCGTGCCGCTGTAGGGCACGGCGTGCAGTTCGTGGCCCTCGAGATAGACGGTGATGGCGTTGCACGCCACTTCGTAGAGCGAGTACCAGCGCGGGCCGACGGCGATGTCGAGCGCGCCGGCATAGAGCACGTCGTGCGCAAGATCCCAGCCGATGGCGTTGCCCAGCTCGACCGTGGCACGGGCGCGGAACGATTTGTGGCCGGTGGTGTAGGAGCGGTTCTGGAAGGAGCGGTCCTGCACGTCGATCAGGCCGGCAAAGACAAGCTCGGCCAGCGCTGCGCGCCGCTCCGAGGAATTGGCCATGAGGCCGAGGAAGGCACGGTAGGCGTCGACCACCTGGCCGCGATGGACCAGCGTCATCCACTGGCCGAGGCGGTCATTCAAAGGGCCGTCGAGTTTTAGTGGCGGCTGGTCGGGCCAGTGCACCACCGGCGCCGGCGGCGGCCCATCGGCCATCTGGAAGCCGCGCGTATAGTGGCCGGGCGCCTTGGCGATCTTCTGGTTCCAGATGTCGAGGCCGGTCGGGATGTACCAGATGGTCTGGGCCATCGGCAGGCCTGACGCAGCACCCGGCAGCATGCGCGAGAGATGCAGCGTAGCCCGCGCGCTCAGGAGGCAATGGTCGTTGTTCACGAAGTTCACGAAGCCGTCGTCGATGCGTTCGTGATAGGGCACGTGGGTGTAGGGGGCGTGGATGCGCACGGCCTCGCGCAGCATCTCGGGCAATGGCCGGCCGGCCTTCACCAGCCGGTAGTAGACCTCGCTCGCGCCCTGCTGGTCGCGTGCCAGGATGCGCTCCTCGAGCGCGGCGTACATTGGGTCGGAACGCGTACTCGCAGCGGATGCAGAGTCAGGCGGCATGGTCGACCTCCGACGAGGCCGACATTAGACGCCCGGTGAGCCCGCCTTCCAAGAAGCTATTTCATCCAAGGTCCGAAGGGCGGCATGTCCTTGCTGGGTTTCAGGGGGAAACTCGGCGCCCGCTTCTCGAAGAAGGATTTTATGCCCTCCTGGGCGTCGGCGCCGGCCGCGAGATAGCCGACGCACTGCAGGTCGAGCGTGACGGCATCGAGCGGATCCTGAGCGCCCCACATACTCCACATCAGCCGGCGGTTGACGGCGGCGGCGACGGCGGAGGAGGTACTGGAGGCGAACTTTTTCGCCAGCGCCTGGGCGGTCGGCAGGAGTTCCTCGGGGGCGTGGACGGAGCGCACGAGGCCGCCCTTTAGCGACTCGTCGGCGCCGAACAGCTCGGCCGTCATCACCCATTCCTGGGCCTGCTGCATGCCAACCAGCCGCGGCAGGAACCAGCAGGAGCCGGCCTCCATCGCCATGCCGCGCTTGTTGAAGACGAAGCCGACGCGGCCGGCGCTGGAGATCATCCGGATGTCCATCGGCAGGCACATGGTGATGCCGACGCCCACGGCGGCGCCGTTGATTGCGGCCACGATCGGCTTCAGGCAATTGAAAATGGCGAGCGTGATCGAGTCGCTCGCCTCGCGCTTCTGCGGCGCGGTTCCGTCGTTCCAGACCTGGAAGGCACCGCTGCCGCCGGAGATGTCGGCGCCAGCGCAGAAGGCGCGGCCGGCGCCGGTGACGACAATGGCGCGAACCTCGTCCATGGCATTGACGCGCTGGAAGAAGTCGATCAGTTCCCGGCTCATCACCGTGTTGAAGGCGTTGAGCTTGTCGGGGCGGTTGAGCGTCACGGTCATGACGCCCTCGGTCAGTTCGGTCAGCAGGGTCTCGTATTCCATGGCGTCGACGGGCCTCCCGGTGGTTCCGCAATGCGAGGCGGAATGTCGTTGCGCGAATGCTTGGTTTACGAAACCATCGCCGCAACTGTGACGGACTGCAATCCCGGAGGAAGCCTATGTCGTTTGTGCTCAAGACTGTCGAAGACGGCGTGATGAAGATCGTGCTCAACCGTCCCGACGCGATGAATGCGCTCAACCGCGACATGATGAGCGGCCTCAACGATGCGCTCGAGGAAGCGGCGGGTAATCGCGATATCGGCTGCGTCGTGGTGCGCGGCGCCGGCGACAAGGCGTTCTGTGCCGGCGGCGACGTGAAGTCGATGGCGGCGGGTCGCGACCAGGACAAGACCTACGAGGACAAGGTTCACGACATCCGCAACCGCATGCGTGTCTCCGAACTGCTGCACGAGATGGGCAAGCCGACCATTGCGATGGTGAACGGCGTGGCCGCGGGCGCCGGCCTGTCGCTGGCGCTGGCCGCCGACATGCGCTTCGTCGGCAAGAGCGCGCGCATGACGACGGCCTTCGCCAAGGTGGGCTTCTCCGGTGATTTCGGCTCGCATTATTTCCTGCACAAGCTGGTCGGCACGTCGAAGGCACGCGAGCTCTACTTCACGGCCGAGATCCTGAACGCCGAGCAGATCGAGAAGCTCGGCCTTGCCAACCGCGTCGTCGACGACGCCAATCTCGAAAGCGAGACCATGACCTTCGCCAAGAAGTTGGCGGCTGGCCCGCGCGTCGCTTGGTGGCATGTGAAGAAGAACATGAAGGTGGCGGAGGAGGGCACGCTCTCCGAGGCGCTCGACAGCGAGGCTGCGCGCATGATCCGCACCGGCGAGACCGAGGATCACAAGGAAGCGGCTCGTGCCTTCGTCGAGAAGCGCGCGCCGGTCTTCAGAGGTCACTGACGGCGCAGCCGGGCGGCGAGCCGGCCGAGCGCGCCGGCCACGCCGTTGGGCATCGCCACTATGGCGGCGATCAGCAGTACGGCATAGAGCAGCGCCGACAGGCCCTTGCCGAAGCCGGCCACGACGTCGGGGAAGAACTGCAGGAACAGGCCGCCCAGGATCGCGCCGGTGAGCGAATTCATGCCGCCGATCACCAAGCCGAACAGCATCTGGACCGAGAGCGCGAAGTTGTAGCCGGTGGGGCCGACGAAGCCGAACTGGAAGGCCGACAGACATCCGGCCAGGGCTATGTAGGCGCCGGCCACGCCCGAGGCCGCAGCTCGCACCTGCACGACACGGATGCCCTGCGCCGCCGCCGCAAGATCGTGATCGCGCGCCGCCATCATCGCCCGGCCGGAGCGGCTCTGGATGAGGTTGGCGGCGAACCACAGCCCCGCCGCGAGCAGCGCCAGCGCCATCAGGAAGCCCCAGCGATCATTGCTCAGGAGGCCGCCGGGCGGCGTCGGGAAATCGAGGTAGAGGCCCTGCACGCCACCGGTCCACTGTTCGATCACACGCCAGCGCAGGAGTTGCGGAAAGGCGATGGCGAAGGCGTAGCTCACCAGGGCCTGGGTCCACAGGCTGTGACCGCCGGCGACCCGGCCGAGGCCGTAGCCAGCGGCATAGCCCACGAGCGGGGCCAGCACGAGCGCCCAGTAGAGCGAGAGCGGCGTATGGGCGCCCAGGATCGCGGCGGTGTAGCCGCCGATGCCGAAGAAGCCGGCCTGGGCGAAGGAGAATTGACCGCTCGTGCCGCACAGGATGACCAGGCCCACCAGCGCGATCGCCCAGATCACGGCCTGGGTGAATCGGAAGACGATGAAATCCGGGAAGCAAAACGAAAGCGCGGCCGCCGCCACGAAGCCCATGGTCCACACGGTCCGCATGGCGCTACCATAGGCGACGAAGAAGACGAAAGGGAGGGGTCCGATGAAGCTCAGGCAATGCGTTTTCGTCTGCGGCGATCTCGAAAGCTCGCGCGAGGAACTGTGCGATATCCTGGGCATCGACGTCGCGTACCGCGATCCCGGCGTCGCCAAATGGGGCCTGGTCAATGTCGTCTGCCCGACCGGCCATGACTTCCTCGAAATCGTGACGCCGTTCCAGCAGGGCACGTCGGCCGGCCGCTACATCGAGCGGCGCAAGGGCGACGGCGGCTACATGGTCATCCTCCAGGTTGCCGACGCTGCGGCTGAGCGCAAGCGCGTGACCGACCTCGGCATTCGCGCGGTGGCGCAGAAGGACTTGCCCGAATACCAGTACACGCACTTCCATCCCTCCGACACGGCGGGGGTGCTGCTGTCGCTCGACACGACCTTCGCGCCCAAGGGTGTCGATCCGGCGCTGTGGTGGCCGCCGGCCGAGAAGGGCTGGCTGAAGCATGCGCGCTCGGACGTGACCAACGGCCTGGCGGGCGTCGAGATCCAGCATCCCGATTCCGCGGCCGCCGCCGCGAGCTGGGCGAAGATCCTCGGCCGGCCGCTCGACACTTCGGGTGGAGGCAACCGCATCAAGCTCGATGGTTCGGAGATCCGCTTCGTGGCCGATCGCGACGGCCGCGGCCAGGGCGTGTCGGCCTACGACGTCAAAGCGGTCAACAAGGACAAGATCCTCGCCGCGGCGGAGAAGCGCGGCAAGAAGCGGGGGCCGTCTCAGGTCGAGGTCTGCGGCTGCCGCATCAACCTGGTGTGAAGCCCACGCGAGCGCGTGAAGAGAAACATCAGGATGATGAAGTTCAGCATGTTGAAGGCCACACCGGTGCCGAACGCCGGCAGGTAGCTGCTGAACCGGTCGAACAGCAGGCCGGCGCCCCAACCGCCGACCGCCATGCCCATCGTGCCGCCGAAGAGCACCGTCGGAATGCGCCAATTGGCCTCCGCGAGGGGATAGTATTCGCGGACGACGATCACATAGGCCGGCACCAGTCCTGCCAGTCCGAAGCCAAAGGCCGCGGAGACGAAGAACAGGACAAGGCCATCCTGAGTCAGCAGAAAGCCGGTCAACGCCGTGATCTGCGCCATCGAGCTCAACACCAGAGTTTGCAGGCCGCCAATGCGATCGCAGAGCCAGCCCCAGAACTGCCGCGCCAGAAACGCGCTGCCCAGCAGCACCGACAGCATTGCCGCGCCGTACTGCGAGGCGAACCCGAGGTCGCCGCAATAGGCGACGACATGCTGCATCGGCATCGCCATGGGCACGCAGCAGCAGAAGATCGCCAGCATCAGGAGCGCCATCGCCAGGTTGGGCGACAGGCCGACGACGCTCGCCGGGGCATGCACGCCGCGTGTCGCGGCGACGGCGGGCGCCGGCACGTCGGGCGGTGGACGCAGGAAGGCGAGCGCCAGCGCAATCACCGCCAGGACCAGGAACAACCCGAACAGCATCATGGTGCGGCGCCAGCCGATCTCGTCGATGCCGAGTTGCAGGAACGGCGGCCAGATCGCGCCGGCGACCGCCTGGCCCGACGAGATCAGCGCTACGGCGGAGCCGCGCCGGCGTTCGAACCAGCGGCTGACGTAGGTGAGGAGGGGCGAGAACATGCAGGCGCTGCCGAACAGCCCCATCAGGACGCCGTGGCCGGCATAGAGCTCGAGCAGGCCGCCTGATCCGGAGAGGACGAGGCCGGTGGCCATCATGACCGCGCCGAACATCACGACGCGGCGGACCCCGAGGCGTCCCGCCAGCCAACCGGCAAGGATGCCGCCGATGGAGGCGCCGACATAGACGAAGGCGCCGACGGCCGCCGCCCCGGAGCGCTGCGTCTGCAGCTCGGCCGCGATCGGCTTCATGGCCAGCACGGCGATCAGCGGTGCGCCGTAGGCGATGGTCAGGATGGCGACCGCCGCCACGGCCACGGTCCAAGCGGCGCGGCCGTCCAGCTCACCGCTGCTGTTTGTCATGCCGCATTATACGGGGGCGAGTTGACGGGTGGGCCGCTGTTTCCGTGCAACGAGGAATAGGAGAACTGCGAGATTGACGAGGTTGAACGCCATGCCGACGGCGAAGGCCGAGAGGTAGTCGCCGAACGCGTCATAGAGAAAGCCCGCGCCCCAGCCGCCCGTCGCCATGCCCAGGAGGCCCGCGAACAGCACCGTGGGGATGCGCCAGTTGGCCTCCTCGACCGGATAATATTCGCGAACCGCGATCACGTAGGCCGGCAGCAACCCCGACAGCCCGACGCCGAAGGCCGCTGAAATCGCGAACAGAGCGGCCTGATCCTTGGTCAACAGGAAGCCCGTCAGCGCCGTTGCCTGCACGAGCGAGGCCCACAGCAGGGTCTGCAGGCCGCCGATGCGATCGGCGACCCAGCCCCAGAACTGCCGTGCCACGAAGGCGCTGCCCAGCAGCACCGACAGCATGGCGGCGCCATATTGCGGCGTCATGCCGAGGTCGTTGCAGAAGGCCGGCACATGGTGCATCGGCACCGCCATGGGCACGCAGCAGCAGAACACCGCGGCCATGAGCAGGATCATGAGCGTGTTGCGGGACATGCCGAGCACATCGCCGCTCGTTTGCGGCCGGTCGGCCGCAGCCACCGCCGCCGCCGACTCCTCGGGCGGCGGATGGAGGAAGACGACGGTGAGCGCCGCTACCGCGACGACGACCAGACCGGCGAACAGAACCATCGTCCAGCGCCAGCCGACGGCATCGACGCCGAATTGCAGCAGCGGCGGCCAGATCGCGCCGGCGACGGCTTGGCCTGAGGAGATCAGCGCCACCGCGGCGCCGCGGCGGCGCTCGAACCAGCGGCTGACATAGGTGATGAGTGGCGAGAACATGCACGCCGTGCCGAACAGGCCCATCAGCACGCCGTGACCGGCGTAAAGCTCCAGCATACCGCCCGACGCCGAGAGCGCGAGGCCTGCGGCCACCATCGTGCCGCCGAATATCACCACCCGGCGCACGCCGAGCTTGCCTGCCAGCCAGCCCGCGACGATGCCCCCGAACGCCGCGCCGATATAGACGATCGAGCCGGCGCCAGCCGGACCGGAGCGCGACGTCCCGAGCTCGGCCGCGATCGGCTTCATGGCGACGACGGAGACCAGCGGTGCACCGTAGCAGAGTGTCAGGATGGCCAGCGCCGCGGTCGCGGTGATCCAGGCGGTGCGGCTGTCGAGCAGGGCGGCGTTCGTCGTCATAGCTTTTCGGACTCCAAGGCCAGTCGCCGCACGAGATCGGTCGAGAGACATTTGTCCAGTTCAGCGTGGGCCCGCCGCCACGAGGCGAGGGACGCTTCGAGCCGGCGCGCGCCCTTTTCCGTGAGCCAGACCATGCGCTTGCGCTGATCGCTTTCGACGATGGCGATCTCGACCAGACCATCGGCCTCGAGCGTGCGCAAGGTACGTGACAGGGTCGATTGATCGAGCCCCATGCGCACCGCCAGTGCCGTGATGGTGTCGTCGGCCGCCGAGGCGATCTCGGCGATCAGCCCGAACTGGGCGAAGGAGAGCCCGGAGCCCGCCATGCGTTGCTCGAGGAACTGGGTGATGCGCCGCGCCGCCAGCCGGGCGTTCCAGCCGGCGCAGGCTTCCAGGGCCGCGCGCGCGTCGGCACGCAGCGTCTTGGGGGATTGTACCTTCCTCGACATTGCGCATCTCTATACAGTGCATGTATGTACATGGAAATACCCCGGGAGTCATTTCCGGTAGGATGATCAAGAAAATAGGCGGACTGATCATCGACGGAGGCTGCCGGTGCGCGGCAACCAGACAGGTCTCACCATGAATGGAAAACACTGATGCCCACGCTCGACCTGCCCGACGGCCGCAAGCTCGCCTACCGCGAGGAGGGCAGCGGTCCGCCGCTGGTCCTGGTCCATGGCTCGCCCGGCGAGGGCCGTTCCTGGGGCCGTGTCGTGCCGCATCTCAGGGAACGCTTTCGCACGATCTGTCCGGATCTGCCGGGCTACGGCGGGTCGGATCGCCTGGAAGTCGACGAGCCGGCCGGCCGGATGACCGCCATGGGTGCTGCCGTTGCGCGCCTGGTTGAGCAGTTGGGCGCGCCGGTGCGCCTGGTCGGCCATTCCTACGGCGGCAACATCTCGTTGCAGGCGGCGCTGCAGGCGCGGCCAGAGGCTGTCGAACGGATCGTGCTGTTCGAGCCGGTCTATTTCCGGGCGCTGCAGCTCACCGGCGACAATGCCGCACTCGAGCCGGCTGTTGTCCATTTCGAGGATTACGCGCGGCGCGCCGCGGCGGGCGAGCCCGAGGTCGTGCGGCTGATGATCGACTACTGGTTCGGCGAAGGCGCCTTCGCTCGCATGCCCGATCCGGTGCGCGGCTATCTCAGCGCCTCGGCGGGGCGGAATGCGATCGACGTACGCAGCAGTTTCCTCGGTACCAGCACGGCGGCGGATCTGGCCGCATTGCACCATCCGGTCACGATCGTCGACGGCGAGACCAGCCACGAGGTCGTGCGCTCGATCGCCCGCGCCCTGCTGACGCTGCTGCCCAATGCACGGATGGAGGGACTGGCCGGCGCCAATCACGGTATGCTGGATACTCATCCGGAAGCGGTCGCCAGGCTGATCGCGACATGAGGCCATGCTGCGCATTCATCCCTTCGTCATGGGCCACCTGATCGGCGCCGTCATGACGGGCGCCGTCGCGGGAGCGTTCATCAATCCGCAGGCGGCCTTCATAGGAGCGGTGGCCTTGTTTGCCGGCGCCCTCGTCAGCTGCGTCGTCTGCCAGTGGCGGCCCGGCGTCGAGGCCGTGGCCTGGAAGCTGTGGCCGGTCGCTGTGTTCGCCAATCCGGTGATGCTGGCGGCGCTCGGTTTCATGGCCGCCGATTGGGAATGCGTTGTGGGCGCGCGCCGTGGCTGGGACTGCCTCGCGGCGGCGATGGCGATCCTCACCGCCGGACTTTGTCTCCTGCCGCCGTTCGGCGGCCTTCTGTGGCGCTGGTGGAAACGGCGGAGGGCTCCGGCCGCCTAGGCTGCGATCGCCTTGGCCAGCCGGCCGCGGATCATCTCTTCGGCTTCGGCCACGATCCGTTCGACCAGTTCCTTGCAGGACGGAACATCGTTGATGATTCCCATCACCGTGCCGGCCGACCAGACGCCGTGCTCCATGTCGCCGGTTTCGTAGACCACGCGGCCCTTGGCGCCGGCCACGATCGGGCCGATCTCGTTGATGGTCTTGCCCTCGTGCTCCATCTCGATCGCCTTCTTGGCAACGGAGTTGCCGTAGACGCGGCTGGTGTTGCGCAAGGTCCGGAAGATCAGCGCGGTGGAGCGCTCGTCGCTCTCGACCAGTGCCTTCTTCACGTTGTCGTGGATCGGCGCCTCCTTGGTCGCCATGAAGCGCGTGCCCATGTTGATGCCGTCGCAGCCCAGCGCCAGCGCCGCCACCAGGCCGCGCGCATCACCGAAGCCGCCCGAGGCCAGCATCGGGATCTTGATGACGTCGGCCGCCGCCGGCAGCAACACCAGGTTCGGCACGTCGTCCTCGCCCGGATGGCCGGCGCACTCGAAGCCGTCCATCGAGATCGCATCGACGCCGACCTTCTCGGCCGATACGCCATGGCGCACCGAGGTGCATTTGTGGATGACCTTGATGCCGGCCGCCTTGAGCTTGGGCAGGAAGGGCTTGGGGTTGTTGCCCGCCGTCTCGACGATCTTGATGCCCGAATCGATGATGGCGTCGATATATTCGCCGTAGGGCCGCGGCACCAGCGTCGGCAGGATGGTGAGGTTCACGCCGAACGGCTTGTCCGTCATCTCGCGGCAGCGCTTGATCTCCTTGCGCAGGTCGTCGGGCGTGGGCTGGGTGAGGCCGGTGAGAATGCCGAGCGCTCCGGCATTCGAAACCGCTGAGGCAAGTTCGGCGCGGCCGACCCATTGCATGCCGCCCTGCACGATCGGGTGCTTGATGCCGAACATCTCGGTGAAGCGCGTCTTGATCATCTGCCGATTTCCCCCGCCTGGATTTGCCGTCCAGCATTAGCGAACCGAGGCGGCAGGGGCCAGTGCCGGAATTTCCTTCCGCAGCGCGGATCAGCGGCTCTCGATGAAGACCATGGTGTCGGCGAGCGTGGGCGCGCGGGCGCGCAGGAAGGACGACATGGCCGCCACGATGTCGATGTGATCGACCTCGGGATAGAGCTTCACCTCGGCGCTGCCGCCGGCCGCCTTCCAGGCCGCCGCCAACCGGACGGTGTTGCGCGGATAGACGGTGCGGTCGGCCTCGCCGTGGAGCAGCAGCACGGGCGGCAACGGCGCCTGGGCAAAGGTGATCGGCTGCGCCGCGGGATTATTGGCGCCGCCGAAGATGTCCTGCAGGCGGCGCGACGTGAGCGGCAGGAAATCGTAGGGCCCGGCCAGGCCGATGGCGCCGGCGAGCTTCATCCGGTCGACGCCGGCATCGGTCAGGTAGCCCGTATTGGCGGCCAGCATCAGGGCGCTGTGGGCGCCGGCCGAGTGGCCCATCACGAAGAGCTTTTCAGTGCCCACGCGTTCGGTGGTCCAGCGCGTGGCGACGGCAGCATCCTCGATGAAAGCGGGGAAGCGGACCTCGGGATAGATCCGGTAGTCGGGGATCACCACCGTCAACCCGTTGGCGGCGAGCGCCTGGGCAACGAACAGGTAGTCGGACTTGGTGCCCGAATCCCACGAGCCGCCGTAGAAGAAGATCACGGCCTTACCGTCGGCGTGTGGGGTCTCAGGCCGATAGAGGTCGAGTTTCTGGCGGGAATCGGGGCCATAGGGAATATCGGCCTCGAGCGTATAGCCCTTGCGCGGGACGGTCGTGTTGAGCAGCGCCGCCGGCGAGCAGCCGGCCAGCGTCCCCAGCAGGCCCCCGATGATGCCGCGCCGCGCCAAGATCATGCAGCGGCGATGTCGCGCACCCGTTCGGCCAGGGCGAGGGAGGCAGTGAGGCCGGGCGACTCGATGCCGAAAAGGTTGATGAGGCCCGTCACGCCATGGTCGGCCGGTCCCTGGATGGTGAAATCCTGGGCTGGCGCGCCCTGCGGCACGATCTTGGGCCGGATGCCGGCGTAGCCCGGCTGCAACGCGCCATCCTTCAGGTCGGGCCAGTAGCGGCGGACGGCGGCATAGAATTTGTCGGCGCGATGCGGATCGACGGTGTAGTCGATGTTCGGAATCCATTCGACGTCGGGGCCGAACTTGGCCTGGCCGCCGAGATCGACGGTGATGTGCACGCCAAGGCCGCCCGGCACGGGGACGGGGTAGATCAGGCGCGAAAAGGGGGAGCGTCCAGCCAAGGTGAAATAGTTTCCTTTGGCGTAATACGCAGGGGGAATCCGATCGGATGGCAGGCCGGCAATTTTTTGTGCGAGCCCCGGCGCATGCAGGCCAGCCGAGTTCACGACCAGACGGCAACGGAGCTTCATCGGCTCGGCGCCGCCAACCTCGATTTCGACGCCACCTTCGACGACGCGACCCCGCTTCACGGGACTGTGAAAGGCGAACATCGCACCGCGGCCTTCGGCATCGCCTTGCAGCGCGAGCATGTAGGAGTGGCTGTCGACGATGCCGGTGCGGGGCGAGAGGAGGGCGGCCGTGCAGTGGAGGTTGGGCTCCATGGCCATCGCTTCGGCCGCTCCCAGCAACCGCATGCCCTCGACGCCGTTGGCTTCGGCGCGGCCCTTGATCTCCGTGAGCTTTTCGCTTTCGGCCTCGTTGGTGGCGACGATCAGCTTGCCGCAGTTCAGGTGCGGCACGCCATGTTCGGCGCAATAGGCATAGAGCAGGTGTCGGCCTTCTACGCAGGTCCGCGCCATCAGGCTGCCCTTGGGATAATAGATGCCAGCGTGGATGACCTCGGAATTGCGTGAACTGGTCTCGGTGCCGATGCCTTCGGCGGCCTCCACCACGATGACCTCACGGCCGGCAAGGGCAAGGGCTCGGGCGACGGCAAGGCCCACGACGCCTGCACCGATCACAACGCAGTCTACGGATTCGGGTGGGGTTTCGAACGGGGACGAACTCATGCGCCCATGCTAGAACCCGCCGTTCTTTTAGTCACGAAGAGGCAGGTTTCGCAGCATGAAGGGCGCGTTGGTCACCGGGGCGGGATTGCGGATCGGCCGCGCGCTGGCGGAAGCGCTGGCGGCCGACGGCTTCTTCGTCTTCGCGCACTACAATCGCTCGGCTGCAGGCGCCCGCGCGACGGTAGCGGCCATTTCGGCCGCCGGTGGCCGCGCCAAGGCCGTGCGCGCCGACCTGTCGTCGGCCCGTCAGGCCGAGGCGCTGATTGGCAAATGCCGGGCGCGTGGCGTCCGGCTCACCTGCCTGGTGAACAACGCTTCGCTGTTCAAGCTCGACCGCGCGCCCACCGCCAAGGCCGCCGATTTCGACCTGCACATGGCGGTCAACCTTCGCGCGCCGCTGCTGCTGTCACAGGCGCTGGCGCGGCAGCTCCCGGACAGGGAGACCGGATTGATCGTGAACGTGCTCGACCAGAAGCTGTTCAATCTCAATCCGGATTTCCTGAGCTACACCCTCTCCAAGATCGGCCTGCACGGTCTCACCACGCTTCTCGCCCAGTCGTTCGCGCCGCGCCTCAGGGTGGCGGGCATTGCCCCCGGCCTCACCCTGCGCAGCGGCAGCCAGACCGACGCCCGCTTCGAAGCCCAGCATGCCTCCAATCCGCTGGGCGTCGGCGTCACCACCGACGATCTGGTCCGCGCGCTCCGCTTCATCGTGGCGACGCCCAGCTACACCGGCGATACGCTGATCGTCGACAGCGGCGAGCACCTGACCGGGCGGCCGCGCGACATCGCCTTCGACAAGAAGAAAAAGTGACATGACCCCCGAGATGGCCCCCGAAATGGAACGCCGCATCTTCATCCGCGACTTTCGACTGCAGGTCTCGATCGGCATCCACGATTTCGAGAAGGATGGGCCGCAGACCGTCGTCGTGAACGTCGATCTCCTGCTGGGTGCCGCCGAGGCGGCGCACGGCGACAGGATCGCCAACGTGCTCAACTACGATGTCGTGCATGACGGGGTCGTGGCGCTGGCGAAGAGCCGCCACTTCAATCTGCAGGAAACGCTGGTCGAGGCGATCCTCGACCTTTGCCTGGCACAGCCGGGCGTGATCGAGGCGCGTGTCTCGACCGAGAAGCCCGACGTCTACAAGGATTGCCGCGTCGGCTACGAAGCGGTGCGCCGCCGCGCCGCCGGCTGAGCCGGCGATCCGCGTGGCCGACCCGTCCACCCGTGCGCTCAGGCGCGCGACCCTGGTGCTGCTTCTGGCGGCGCTGATCTGGGGATCGATGATCCCGGTGCTGGCGGCATTGGCGGAACACTACGACAAGTGGCTGCTGTCCTGGTCGCGCTATGTGCTGGGCCTGCCGGTGCTGTGGCTCGCCGTCCTGTTGAGCACGCCGCCGGCAGCGACTCCGCGACCGTTGCAGCCGGGCCGGCTGCTTCGCCTCGGCGCGGCGATGACGGCCTTTTCGGTGCTCTATACTTTTGGTGTCGCCAACGCCCATCCCGCCACGGCGGCCATCGTCCTGATGTGCGGGCCGATCTGGGCCACCATCCTGTCGCGCCTGCTGCTGCGGGCGGTGCCGCCACCGGGCTTCTACGTCACCCTCGTGCTGGTGGTTTGCGGCGGCATCCTCGTCGTGCTGGGCACGCCCGGACGAACCGCGGGCGGCCTCGGCGTGGAGGGCGGCGAGATCCTGCTGGTGATCGCCCAGCTCTGCTGGAGCTGGTACTCGATCCGGGCCCAGCAATGGCTGGCCGATCGCGGCCAGATGGCGCTCTCGGCGCTGACGTCCAGCGTGGCGAGCGTCCTGCTCGCGGTGGTCTGCCTCGTCGTCTGGGCGAGCCTCGGCCTCGACCTGCCGACACGGGCGCCCACCCTGCTCGAAGGCGGCATGATCGTCTGGATCGGGGTGCTGGGCGTCGCCGTGGCGGTGCTGTTGTGGAACACCGGCGTGTCGCTGGTCGGCGTGCCGGTGGCCTCGTTGTTTTCCAATTCGGCACCGGTCTTCGCCATCGGTCTCGCCGCCTTGATGGGCTTCGAGCCGAGTTGGCTGCAGCTCGCGGGCGGCGCCGTGGTGATGGGCGGCATCGCGCAACTTCAGATCCGCCAGATGCGGATGGCCCGGGCCGCCCGGAGGACGGGATGATCGCCCGCGAGCATCGACATCTGCTGGGTGCCTTCGCGGCCATGGTGTTCGTGGGCGCGAGCTGGGGTGCCAACGTGCCGGTGTCGAAGGTGATGCTGGAGCATTTCGACCTGATCCCGATGTCGGCGATCCGCACGGCCTCGGGCGCCCTCATCCTGGCGTTGCTGGTGGCGATGGTCGAGGGTGTCCGCGGTCTCAGGATCGATGTCGGCATCCGCCGCTTCGTCCTGCTCGGCCTGATGATGGCCGGGTTCTTCATGCTCTATACGCTGGGCATCCAGTTCAGCAATCCGATCTCGGCGGCGGCGGTTCAGGTCGCGGGCCCGCTGGTCGCCGCCGCGACGGTGCGCGTGGTGACCGGCGCCCGCTTCGATCCCGGATTCGCCACGGCGCTGGGCCTGACCCTGCTGGGCGGCGCGATCCTGGTCTCGGGAAGCCTGTTGGGCGCCGGCTCCGTCACCCTGGGTGGCGGCGAGTTCATCGTGCTGGCCTCCAACGCGCTGTGGACGCTCTACAGTCTCAAGGCGCAGGCGTGGTTCGGCCGGGCGAGCCAGCTCCACCGCACTTACGTGGCCTCGCTGTCGGCCATGGGCTGGACGGTGCTGCTCAGCCCGGTGCTGATCGCGCTGGGTTGGACACGGTCGCCGTTCACCGTGACCGATCCCTGGGTGTGGACGCAGCTGCTGGCCGTCGCGGTGTTTGCGAGCGCCTTGGGCGGCTACTTCTGGAACGTAGGCGCAAGCCGCCTCGGGGTCGCGGTGGCCTCGCTCTGGGTCAATCTCGTGCCGTTCTTCGCCATATTGTGGTCAATGGCCTATGGCTTTATGCCCAATGCCTATCAGATCGTGGGCGGCCTCGTGGCGTTGAGCGGCGTGGTCTACATGCAATGGCGAAAGCTGCAGACGACACACCGCTGAGATAGACTTCCCGACAATGACCGATCCCACTCTCACGACCCGCGGCTGCCGCTGGATCTCGATCCCCGGCGCTGCCGACGAACGCGGTCAGGTGAATTTCCTGGCGTTCGATCACAAGCTTGGCTTTGCGCCGCGGCGCCTGTTCTGGCTGCATCACATCGCGCCCGGCCAGTGGCGCGGCCGCCACGGTCATCGCGAGTCGCACCTCGTCACCCTGATCCTGAACGGCGCCTGCAAGGTTCATCTGGACGACGGCCGGGTGAAGGAGACGGTGGCGCTGGACGATCCCGCCAAGGCGCTGCACATCGGGCCCTTCGTCTGGCACGAACTCACGGATTTTGCGCCGCAGACCGTGGTGCTGGTCATCGCCTCGACGCTCTACGACGAAGCCGAGTACCTGCGCGACTACGAGACCTTCAAGCGCGAAGCGGCATCGAGGACGACATGATTCCTTTTCTCGACATGAAGTCGGTCTACGCCGAGCTGAAGCCCGAGCTCGATGCCGCCTATGCCCGCGTGATGGAGTCCGGCTGGTACGTGCTCGGCAAGGAGGTCGAGGCCTTCGAGGCGGAGTACGCGGCGTTCTGCGGCACCAGGCACTGCGTCGGGCTCGCCAACGGGTTGGAGGCGCTGGAGTTGGTGCTGCGCGCCTGGGATCTCGGCCCGGGCGACGAGGTGATCGTTCCGTCCAACACCTACATCGCGACCTGGCTCGCCGTGACGGCGGTCGGCGCCACGGTCGTACCAGTCGAGCCGACGCCGGCCGGCCCAAACATAGATCCTGACCGCATCGCCGCCGCGATCACGCCGCGCACCAAGGCAATCATGCCGGTCCATCTCTACGGCGAGCCGGCCGACATGGATGCCATCATGGCGCTGGCCGACCGCCACGGGATCAAGGTGATCGAGGACGTGGCGCAGGCGCAGGGCTCGAAGGTCCGCGGCCGGCGCGCCGGCGCCATCGGCCATGCCGGCGCCCATAGTTTCTTCCCGACCAAGAACATCGGCGCCTATGGCGACGGCGGCGCGGTCACCACCGACGATGCCAGGCTGGCCGAGCGGCTGCGGACCTTGCGCAACTACGGCAGCCGGGTGAAGTATGTGAACCTGGAGCGCGGCTACAATTCGCGGCTCGACGAGTTGCAGGCCGCCTTCCTGCGCGCCAAGCTGCCCAGGCTCGACGCCTGGAACGAGCGCCGCCGCGCCATCGCGGCCCGTTACACCGACAAGCTCGCGGGCATTCCGGGGCTCGGCCTGCCGCGGGCGCCGCAATGGGCCGAGCCGGTCTGGCACCTCTATGTTGTGCGCGTCCTCGACGGCAAGGACCGCCGCGCCGAACTCGTGGAGGCGCTCGACAAAGCGGGCATCGGCTCGCTGATCCACTATCCGATCCCGCCGCACCTGCAGGAGGCCTACGCCGATCTGAAGCGGGGCAAGGGCAGCTATCCGCTGGCCGAGACGCTGGCCGAGACAGTGCTCAGCCTGCCGATGGGACCTCATATGAAGGCGGAAGCGGTGGACGAGGTCGCCGCCACAGTCCGCGCGGCACTAAGCTAGCGTTACGCTACATCCGGCTGAATTCTGGGCTGGCGTGGATGCCGCGATAGTTGCGCTGATAGTCCCAGTAACCGTCGTAGCTTCTCGCCGAGGACGCTGGCTGTGCAGGATAGGCGTAGTCGTATGCCGTCGTCCGGTAATAGCCGGGCGGGTAGTAGCTGTATCCAGGCGAGTAGGCGTAGCTCGGCGCTTGATAGGCGTTGCCGCGCGCGTAATAGGGGTCCGACGCGCATCCTGCGGCGACCGCGGCAAATGCCGAAACCGCCAAGATACCAGTGACAGGTCTCATGGGTGGGCCTCCTTTCCTGTCGAAGGAGTGAACTCAGCTGCCCGCGGTCCGGTTGCCTGCCGACAGGCGGGTTCCACCTTTTGGCCACAGTCCGATTGGATGGCGGCGCGCCAGTCTAGCCAGAAAGGCCCAGCCGTTCGCCGCGATAGGCGCCGCTCATGACGCGCTCCCACCAGGGCCGGTTGTCGAGGAACCAGCGCACGGTGTCGCGGAGACCGCTGTCGAAGCTGTGGCGCGGTTGCCAGCCGAGTTCGGCCTTGATCTTGGTGGCGTCGATCGCATAGCGCGCGTCGTGGCCGGGCCGGTCGGTGACGAACTTGATCAGCTTTTCGTGCGGCCGGTTGGGGCTTCCGGGCAGCATTTCGTCGAGCAGGGTGCAGATGGCGCGCACGACATCGATGTTCCGCCGCTCGCTGTCGCCGCCGACGTTGTAGGTCTCGCCCGGTCGGCCCTTGCGCAGCACCAGGGTCAGCGCCTCGGCGTGGTCCTCGACATGCAGCCAGTCGCGGACGTTCTCGCCCTTGCCGTAGACCGGCAGGCTCTCGCCGCCCAGCGCGCGCAGGATGACGAGAGGGATCAGCTTCTCGGGAAAATGATAGGGCCCGTAGTTGTTCGAGCAGTTGGTGGCGAGCGTCGGCAGGCCGTAGGTGTGGTGCCAGGCGCGTACCAGGTGATCGGAGGCGGCCTTGCTGGCCGAGTAGGGCGAGTTGGGCTGATAGGGCGTGGTCTCGGTGAAGCGGCCGGTGGCGCCCAGCGAGCCGAACACCTCGTCGGTCGAGATGTGCTGGAAGCGGAAGCGCATGCGTGCCGCCTCGTCGAGCGTGCGCCAGTGCGCCAGCGTCGCTTCCAGGAGCGCGTAGGTGCCGGCGATGTTGGTCTCGATGAAAGGGGCGGCGCCGTCGATCGAGCGATCGACGTGGCTTTCCGCCGCGAGATGCAGCACGGCATCTGGCCGCACCTCCTGGAAGACCGCATCGAGGGCGGCACGGTCGCAGATATCGACCTTGAAATGGCGGTGCCGATTGCTGGTGCGCGCCTCGGCAAGCGACTCGAGATTGCCGGCGTAGGTCAGCTTGTCGACGTTGGCCACCGACCAGTCGGTGTCGCGGACGATGTGGCGGACGACGGCCGAGCCGATGAATCCCGCGCCGCCGGTGACGAGAATCTTCATGTCGGGCGTTCTGCCGCCCTCAGTGATGCAGGATCTGGCCGAGGAAGAGCTTGGTGCGCTCGTTCTGCGGGTTGGCGAAGAACGCTTCCGGCTCGTTCTGTTCGACGATCTCGCCGCGATCCATGAAGATCACGCGGTCGGCGACGGCGCGGGCAAAGCCCATTTCGTGCGTCACCACCATCATCGTCATGCCTTCGCCGGCCAGCTCGACCATGACGTCGAGCACTTCCTTGACCATTTCCGGGTCGAGGGCGGACGTCGGCTCGTCGAACAGCATGATCTTGGGGCGCATGCACAGGGCGCGGGCGATCGCCACGCGCTGCTGCTGGCCGCCCGAAAGCTGGCCGGGATACTTCAGCGCCTGCTCGGGAATGCGCACCCGGTTGAGCAGGCTCATGGCGACTTCCTCGGCCTCCTTCTTGGGCATCTTCTTCACCCAGATCGGCGCCAGAGTCAGGTTGTCCAGGATGGTGAGGTGCGGGAACAGGTTGAAGGACTGGAACACCATGCCGACTTCGCGGCGGATCGCCTCGATGTTCTTGACGTCGTTGCTGAGCGTCACGCCGTCGACGATGATATCGCCGGCCTGATGCTCCTCGAGACGGTTGATGCAGCGGATCAGCGTCGACTTGCCGGAGCCCGACGGCCCGCAGATCACGATCTTCTCGCCTTCCTTCACGTCGAGGTTGATGTCGGACAGGACATGGAACTGTCCGAACCACTTGTTGACGCTCTTCAGCTCGATCACCGAGGCGACGTTGGAGAGATCGCGGGCGGCTTTTGCGGCCATGGTTGTGTGCTCCCTGACGGCGCCTAGCGGCGCGTCCCCTTGTTGAGCTCGACCTCGAGATACTTGCTGTACCGCGACATCGAGTAACAGAAGATGAAGTAGACGAAGGCGGCGAACAGGTAGACCTCGGCGGGGAAGCCCGCCCAGTTGGGGTCGACGAGCGCCTGGTTGGCGGTGTTGAGGAAGTCGAAGATGCCGATGATCAGCACCAGCGAAGTGTCCTTGAAGAAACCGATGAAGGTGTTGATCAGCGGCGGGATCACGACCCGCAGCGCCTGCGGCAGGATGATCAGCAGCGTCTTCTGCGGATAGCTGAGGCCCATCGCGTCGGCGGCCTCGAACTGGCCCTTGGGCAGCGATTGCAGGCCGCCGCGGATGACCTCGGCGATGTAGGCGCCGGCAAACAGGATGACGGCCACCTGGGCGCGCAGGAACTTGTCGATGGTCGTGCCGGAGGGCAGGAACAGGGGCAGCATGACCGAGGCCATGATCAGCAGGCTGATCAGCGGCACGCCGCGGATCAGTTCGATGAAGCCCACGCACAGGCCCTTGATCAGCGGCAGGTTGGAGCGGCGGCCGAGCGCCAGCAGGACGCCGTAGGGGAAGGCGAAGGCGAGGCCGTAGGTGGCGAGGATAATGGTGACCGGAATGCCGCCCCACAGGCTGGTCTCGACGTAGCTGAGCGGCGCGATGGCAAGGCTCCAGGCCGGCAGGACGCCGGCGATGCGCAGCACCAGGCCAACGAGGCCGATGGCGGCCAGCACGCGATAGGCATTCATCTCGCCGGCTTCGGCAATGGCCTTGCGCAGGCTCATGCCGAAGCCGCCGACCACAAGGGCGATCGTAAGGAAGAGGCTGAGCGGGATGTGGATCTGGCCGAACATCAGCAGGAAGGTGATGAACGATCCCACGCCCCAGATGACGAGCAGCCGCCAGTTCCACATCCGCCGGTCGGCGCTCGTGACCAGCATCGCCAGCATGGCGATGACCGCGAAGAACGGTCGCCAATGCTGCTCATAGGGGAAGGATCCGAAGAAGATGTAGCGCCACTTTTCCCGGATCAGTGCCCAGCAGGCGCCACCGCCGCGGCATTCGGTGCCGGTCGCAGCCGTGAAGGTCGCGGTGAAGAGGGCCCACTCGAGGAACCCGGACAGGATCCAGCCGGCGGCGACAACCAGCACCACGGTGGTGATGCCGTTGGCCCAGCTGCTGAACAGGTTGCGGCGCATCCAGCCGAGCGCGCCGGTGTCGTCGATGGGGGGGGCGAGTTGCCGGCGTTCGCCGGACGGCAGGGCATCGTCGGACATGCTCAGCGCTCCGTCAGGGCGATGCGTTTGTTGTACCAGTTCATGAACGCCGAGATCGACAGGCTGACCGACAGGTAGGCGGCCATGATGAGCAGGATGTTCTCGATCGCCTGACCGGTCTGGTTGATGGTGACGTTGATCGAGGCCACCAGGTCGGGATAGCCGATGGCGATCGCGAGCGAGCTGTTCTTGGTGATGTTGAGATACTGGCTGGTCATCGGCGGCACGATCACACGCAGCGCCTGTGGCAGCATCACCAGCCGCATCGACTGGGCGCGCGACAGGCCGAGCGCCGCCGCCGCCTCGCTCTGGCCCTTGTGCAGCGCCAGGATGCCCGAGCGCACGATCTCGGCCACGAACGCCGAGGTATAGAGCACCAGTCCGACCAGCAGTGCGGTGAACTCCGGCTGGATCACCGTGCCGCCTTCGAAATTGAAGCCCTTGAGTTCAGGCCAGCTTATGGCGCTCGGCGCGCCGGCCGCCAGCCAGACCAGCAACGGCAGGCCGATCACGACGCCGAAGCCAGCCGAGATCGACGGGAAGGGCTGCCCAGTCGCTTCCTGGCGCCTCTTCGCCCAGCGGTGCAGCATGACGGCGCCGGCAATGCCCACCAGCAGCGCAACGCCCATCCATTTGTGGATCGGGTCCGCCATCGGCACCGGGAAGTAGAGGCCGCGGTTGCTGAGGAACACCGACTGCCAGAGCGCGGAGATGGCCTGGCGTGGGCCAGGAAACGCCTCGCTGATCAGTTTGTAGAACAGGAACAGCCAGAGCAGCAGCGGCACGTTACGGAACGCCTCGACATACCAGGCGCAGATCTTGCCGAGCAGCCAGTTGGGTGAGAGCCGGCCGATACCGATCAGCGTGCCCAGAATGGTGCTGAGGATGATGCCGAGGACGGCGACGCGCAGCGTGTTGAGAATGCCGACCCAGATCGCCCGGGCGTAGGTGCTCGCCGGAGAATATTCGATCATCGAATCGCCGATCTCGAAGCCGGCCTCGCGTCCGAGATAGTCGAAACCGCTGGCGATCTTCTGCCGGTTCAGATTGTCGATGGTGTTGCTGACGAGATACCAGGCGAGGCCGGCAACGAGACCGACAACCACGATCTGAAAAACCCAGCCGCGGATGATCGGATCGTTCCAGGGCGCCACTCTCACGCGAGGCGCGGAGCCAAGTGCCTCGACTGCCATACGCTAGTCCCCCTGCCTGCCGCGGTTTATCCGCATGCGGATCGTCCAGATATTGCCACCAGTTTAAGAGCGAATCCCGGGCTTGCAACCTGCCAAACGGGTACAGCCGCCGAACAAGGTGTCGCCGACCATGGCCCGGTTCTTGCGGAGCAGGCGGCTTGCTCCAAGATTGGCGTCAACGGATGGGCGGGGCGTACAGCATGCCGCCCTGGGTCCACAGCGAATTGAGACCGCGCGGAATCTTCAACAGGGAGTTGGGGCCAACGTTGCGTTCGTAGACCTGGCCGTAGTTACCGACCTGCTTGATGATGTTGTAAAACCACTTGTCGTCGACGCCGAGGGCCTTGCCCATGCCCGGCGTCACGCCGAGCAGCCGCTTGAGCAGCGGATGGTCCATCGTCATCGCCTGGTCGACGTTTGCGGAGGTGATGCCGTACTCCTCGGCCTCGATCATGGCGAACAGAGACCAGCGCACGATGTCGGCGAACTGGTGGTCACCGTGGCGCACGACGAGCGCCAGTGGCTCCTTGGAAATGGCCTGCGGCAACACGAGGTAGTCGTTGGGATTGGGAGCGTAAGCAATCCGGGTGGCATAGAGGTTCGACAGATCGGCGGTCAGCGCGTCGCATTTGCCGTCGAAGAACGCTTTCCGCATGTCCTCGACCTTGTCGAAGGGGATGACCTTGAAGGTCATCTTGTTCTTCTGGAAGTAGTCGGCGATGTTGGCTTCCGCCGTGGTGCCGGGCTGCAGGCAGACCGAGACGCCGGCCAGGTCCTTCGTGGTCCGCTTGCCGAGCTTCCGGGCGACTAGGAAGCCCTGGCCATCATAGTAGTAGATGCCGGCAAAATCGACTCCCAGGGCAGTGTCGCGCGTCAGGGTGAAGGTCGAATTGGACGCCAGCACGTCGACCTCGCCGCTTTGCAGGGCGGGAAAGCGCTTGGCGGCGTCGAGTGGGATGAATTTCACCTTCTGGGCGTCGCCGAAGATCGCGGCGGCGGTGGCGCGGCAGATATCGACGCCGAGCCCGTTCCACTTCCCCTGACCGTCAGCGCTGGTGAAGCCCAGGACGTCGGCTGCAACGCCGCAGACAAGCTGCCCGCGTGCCTTGACGGCATCGAGCGTCGGTCCAGCCTCGGCGCGTGGCGCTAAAGCCAGCGCCACGCCTGCAATCACCAAAGCCACCCAGCGCATCGGCTTCTCCGTATGGTATGGCGCTGGGGCTTGCTTCAGCTACTCATCGATCAGCGGATCGGCGGTGCGTACTGGAGACCGCCCTTGGTCCACAGTTCATTCTGGCCGCGGGCGATCTTGAGCGGCGAGCCCATGCCGACATTGCGGTCGTAGCTCTCGCCGTAATTACCGACCTGCTTGATGATGTTGTAGACCCACTTCTCGTCGACCCCCAGCGCCTTGCCCATGCCCGGCGTCACGCCGAGGATGCGCTTGATCGTGGGATTGTCGC
>NZ_SCVH01000087.1 GCF_004296935.1 Reyranella sp. | reverse complement strand
GCTGAACGCGGATGCGCTGACCTCTGTGGGTGTTGCGCCGACAAGATCGCTTCTGATTTATGGTCCTCCCGGCTCTGGCAAGACTCTGAGCGCCCACTTTGTGGCGGAACAACTCAGTCTTCCGTTAGTCACTGCGCGCATCGACGGCCTCATTTCGTCATTCTTGGGAACAACGGCCCGAAACATCGCCAACTTATTCGATTTCGCTAATCGCTATGCGTGCATTCTGCTGCTGGATGAATTCGACGCACTCGCGAAGCTTCGAGATGATCCGCAGGAAGTCGGAGAGATCAAGAGAGTGGTGAACACGCTGTTGCAGAATCTTGACCTGCGACGTACGCAGGGGCTGACGATCGCTATCACCAATCACGATCGATTGCTTGACCCCGCAGTGTGGCGGCGCTTCGAGACTCACGTAAATTTTGGCACGCCTGGAGGGGACGCGCGGGAGCAGTTGATCTCTCGTTTCTTGCAGCCTCTGCCGACAAACGAGGCCATCGTTCGCATTTTTTCATATTGTTTGGCTGGGAAGTCCGGGGCAGATCTGGAACGGACCTGCACTTCGGTAAAGCGAACGCTCGCACTAAGCGGAGAGCCTCACAATGGGCCGGGTCTGTTTCACGCTTTGGCTTCTGTGTTGGCGCGAACACCTGATGTCGAGCATGCACCGGCACGTATTCTTGCAGAGGATCGAGAAGCGTTCATCAGTCTGATTGCTAATGATGCTAAATTCGGGATGAAGCAAACCGACATTGGCGACGCGACGGGCTACGGGCAGTCGCGCATAAGCGATCTGAAGAAGTCGAAGCGCTATGCTGCCGTCGCGGAGGTTCCTCATGCCTCATAACCCAGTCCAAATCATCTTGAACGATCGGGATTTCCACCAAGCGCCCGACCGGGGATCACTGCCGCGCAACAAGGATTTTTTCGACGGCCGCGATAGGGCGTTCGCCGATCACAAAGCGACGCTCCTTAAGGCAATCGACGCAATCACAGCGCAGATTAAGGAAAGCCCGTACGGGCCCGCAGCTTATTTGCGTGTACAAATGCGCGGTGAGGCGCTTGCGAAGTCTTATCGACCAGTCGGTCGTGTGTTCACGCGAGATCAGTTTCCGTGCGTTGGTGCCGAAGCAGTAGGTACGCTGTATTTCCGCGCTCCGCTCATCTACATGCCCGCGCTTCGAGCCCGCGCTTCGAGCCCGCGTTGAAGAAGCCGAGGTCGAGGTTGCCATCGTGTATCGCAAGAAAGATGGCAAGCCATACAAGGCACCGAGTGCGGCACGCGCCGAAGTGGGGGCGATTGAGGCCATCGAGATTGCGCCACCCGAAGATAAGCGAACGTTTTCTACAGCGGCTGCTGTAAGCATGCTAGCCGACCCGCGTACAGTATCTGGTTATCAGATAGAACTGTTCGAGACGCCGAGCGATCGCGTAATCGCAGACGACCCTAGTGGCCGAGCGGCACTGCAGCGATCTCTGGAGCGTGTGTTACTATCCTTCGGCAATGGGACGCGAGCCTACGTCTCTGCAATTATTGGTCGTACACCGGTATTGGAGATGCAGCTTACTCGGGGAGGCGAGAGGGCACTGATCGACAATAGAGTCGGCGTTGTACGTGGCGACATCAGCGGGCGACGTGATCCCGTAGAAATTGATCGTTCCCCCGAGCGTCATGAGGCGGCGTTGGTGGCGCTGCAACGACATCCGTTGGTGCGCGCAATCCGGCCGCCGGTGCAGCTGCAGCTCACCGATCAGGAGGCTGCCAGCCAAGCTTCCGTGGAGTCAGCCCCTCTCAATCTGCCGAAGCCCGCATCTGAAGCACGCTATCCGATTGTGGGAGTGATTGATTCCGGGATAGCGCCTGTGTTGAACGACTGGGTCATTGGTCGCTTCGACTATATGGATGCGAGTGAATATGATCCCGGTCACGGGACTGGCGTTGCCGGGCTTATCACCTTTGCTCAGCTTGTAAATCCACCTTCAGTAGCGCCTGAGCCGAACGGCTGTATGGTTTATGATGCGCCCCTGTATCCAAAAGGGTCCTTCTTGGCGACATACGCGAAGGGGTTCTCCGATTTCCTGGAGGAGTTAGAACAAGCGGTTACTGAGGCGAAAGAAAAGCATGGCGTTAGGATTTTCAATCTTTCCATCAATGCTATCTCAGATGTCGAACGCTATCGGTATAGCATCTACGCCGCGCGCCTTGATCAAATTGCAGATACGCACGGCGTAATCTTCGTTAATTCCGCGGGCAACTTACCAAGGACACAAACGCGCGCGCCCTGGCCGAAGCGGCCAGCAGAAGTAATCGGATATTTTGCGGCGCGCACATCGGCCGATACCATCTACAAGCCGGCTGAGAGTGTTCGTTCGGTTGCCGTGGGCGCACTTAACCCTCCCGGTCAGCCCCAAGTAGCGTTTGCGCCGACCACATACACGACGCGCGGACCCGGGCTGCAGGTCGGAGTTAAGCCCGATGTTTGCGCCGTCGGTGGTGCCGGTGTTTCTGCAGGTACGAGCACTGGCCTTGCTTCCGTTTCGACCTCTGGCATGCGGCAAGATGTTGCCGGTACGAGTTACGCAGCGCCTCTTGTTGCAAGAGCGCTTGCTGGGCTTGACGCAGCTACCGAGGGTGGCCTGAGCCTTGAGGCCTTGAGGGCGATGTTGGTGCATCACGCGGCAATGCCAGAGCCACTGACGAAGCGGGGCTTGAAGGATTTGGCGCGCCAATTCGCCGGCTTTGGACAAATCGGCAGCGTTACGAACATGCTAGAAACTGATGATCATCAAATTACGCTTCTATTCCAGAGCCGTCTGACCATCGGCGAGCGGAAACCTGTGATTCTGCGCTTCCCTTTCGAATGGCCGCAGAGTTTGGTGCAAAACGGCGCCTGCAGTGGGAGAGCACGGATCACGTTGGTCTATGCTCCGCCTCTTGATCCGGCATTTGGCGCGGAGTTTGTGCGCGTCAATCTTGAAGCGAGCTTGACTCAACGCCAGACCGAACCATCCAAAGACGGTGGTGAGCGGTTTACAAATCAGATTGACGCTAGATATTTGCCAAATTCGTCCAAGTTCCCGGCACCGGAAAAGGCGTTGATCAATCACGGCCTCAAATGGTGGCCGGTGAAGCAGTACGAATCCAATTTCAAGGCGAACGGCGAATCCGACCGATGGCGTCTCGAAGTAACGAGTCTAGTTCGGGCCGAGTCTTACTTCCCGGCAGAAGGAGTGCCGTTCGCAGTATTGCTGACTCTCGAGGATCCCGATGGGCAAAGGCCCGTGTTCCAGCAATTCCGCCAGGCCTTAAGTGTTGGTCGCGCAAATGCCCAAGATGTTCGTACGGTGAGCCGTGTGAGGGCGCGAGGCTAGCGGGGAATTTGCAGATTGCGATCAAGAGCGTTCCCGCTCCGCGACATGGACGAGATGGCTGATTGTGGCTGAGAGGCCTCGTGCTTCAACTGTTCGCCCTCCCGATCCTCACGCTAGTCGCGTCGCCAACTGCGTGAGGTCATCACGAACAAGTCGCCCAACACGATCGACCGGCAGTAGAGAGGACAATCGGCCGCAACACCGTGATCTGGCCGCCGCTTGCATCGCCGCCTCTTTCCCGCCACCACCGCCCCCATGATTCGTCTCGATAACATCAGCAAGCAGAACGGCCATCAGATCCTGTTCATCGACGCGTCGATGGGCCTCCAGAAGGGCGAGAAGGTGGGGCTGGTCGGGCCCAATGGCGCCGGCAAGACGACGCTTTTCCGCATGATCGCGGGCGAGGAGCAGCCCGACGACGGCCATGTGACGATCGAAGCCGGCATGACCATCGGCTACTTCAGCCAGGACGTCGGCGAGATGTCGGGCCAGAGCGCGGTGGCGGCGGTGATGGACGGCGTCGGGCCGGTGAGCGCGCTCGCCACCGAGATGGCCGGGCTCGAGGCCGCGATGGCCGATCCGGCGCAGGGCGACCAGATGGACGCCCTCGTCGAGCGCTATGGCGAGGTGCAGGCGCGCTTCGGCGAGCTCGACGGCTATGCGCTGGAGGCGCGCGCGCGCGAGGTGCTCGCCGGCCTCAGCTTCAGCCAGGAACGCATGGACGGCGACGTCGGGCTTCTCAGCGGCGGCTGGAAGATGCGCGTGGCGCTCGCGCGTATCCTCTTGATGCGGCCCGACGCCATGCTGCTCGACGAGCCCAGCAACCATCTCGATCTCGAAAGCCTGATCTGGCTGGAGGCTTTCCTCAAGAACTACGAGGGCGCATTGCTGATGACCTCGCATGATCGCGAGTTCATGAACCGCATCGTGGGCAAGGTCATCGAGATCGACGGCGGCACGCTCATCACCTATTCGGGCAACTTCGATTTCTACGAGGTTCAGCGCAGCGTCGGCGAGAAGCAGCGCCAGGCGCAGTTCGATCGCCAGCAGGCGATGCTCGCCAAGGAGATGAAGTTCATCGAGCGCTTCAAGGCGCGCGCGTCGCATGCCGCCCAGGTCCAGAGCCGGGTGAAGAAGCTCGACAAGATCGAGAAGGTGGAACCGCCGCGGCGCCGCCAGTCGGTCCAGTTCGAGTTCCGCAGCCCGCCGCGCTCGGGCGACGACGTCGTGAGTTTTAGGGACGTCCACAAGGGCTATGGCAGCCAGCCGATTTATACCGGGTTCGATTTCCGCCTGCGCCGCCGGGAACGCTGGTGCGTGCTGGGTGTCAACGGTGCGGGGAAGTCCACGCTGCTGAAACTGGTGGCGGGCGAGGCCGAACCGGACCAGGGCACCGTGACGCTGGGCGCCAGCGTGCGGATGGGCTACTTCGCGCAGCACTCCATGGATCTGCTCGATGGCGACGATACGGTTTTCGAGTCGCTGGACGAGTCGTTCCCGCAGGCCGGCACGGGCGCGCTGAAATCGCTGGCCGGCTGCTTCGGCTTCTCGGGCGACGATGTCGAGAAGCCGTGCCGCGTGCTATCGGGCGGCGAGAAGGCGCGGCTGGTCATGGCCAAGATGCTGTTCGATCCGCCCAACTTCCTGGTGCTCGACGAGCCCACCAACCATCTCGACATGGCCACCAAGGAAATGCTGGTCGCGGCGCTCCAGGATTTCGAGGGCACCATGCTGTTCGTGAGCCACGACCGCCACTTCCTGGCCGCGCTCTCGAACCGGGTCCTCGAACTGACGCCCGACGGCGTCCACCAGTACGGCGGCGGCTACACGGAATATGTGGCCCGCACCGGCCAGGAGGCGCCGGGGCTGCATCCGGGGTCGTAGCTTATATCACCTCACCCTGAGGAGGTCGCGTAGCGACCGTCTCGAAGGGTGGGAACGAGCACCGCGTCTGCTCCCCATCCTTCGAGACGCGCCCTTCGGGCGCTCCTCAGGATGAGGACTTGTTTTGAACGTCAGCAAAGTTGGCCCCCCCTATGAGCGCTCGCGTGCATGCACTGCCAGCATCCGGTCACGTCAATGTGATGCGCAGGTTCAGCAGGTTTATGCTATGAATTCTGTCAGGCTGACGCGTGGACCGCGCCGGCCTTTTTCATTTCGGCAAGACCTGCTCGCGGCCGCCCGCGAGTTCGCGCGCTTCTCCTTGTTGATGGGGCGCCGGTGAAGCCGCCGCGGGTCCTGACCCGTGGACAGTCCCAAGAACGACCCCGTCTCAACCGCGCGCCAGATAACGCCGCCGGAACAGACACTTGAACGACACCTGGGCACAGGTGCATCGGGGCATGTGACACTGAAGAACAAGCCGACGTCGAGAAAAGCCCGTCAGACAAGGCTTACCCCGGAGTCGGGCCCAACTTCGGGCCCAACATTTGTCCCGTTCAGGTGGGCCCTTGTGCCGGCGCAACGCCCTGGAATCGTTGGCTCTTCGGCGTGCGGAGAGCCGGAATTGTCTTCCTCTGGACAGGTGCCTCTAGACGGGCGCCGCCGGCAGCCGGATGCGGACGAGCGGGGCCGCGCAGGGACGGAAGCGCTTCACGGCGAGGACGCCCAGCCCGACGAAGATCGCCAGGGTCACCAGTTGGGTGACGTCAAGCGGCGGTGCGAGGAGCTGCACCGTGGCGCTCTTTGCGAAGGCCTGCCTCACGCCGATGAAGACGTTGAGATAGAGTGCGGCCGTGGCGCCTGATGCGTAGATGCCGCGCCACGGTCCGGCCAGCCGGTAGCCGTAGAGCGCCATCAGGGTCGGCACCAGGACGACCAGCGACAGGGCGCCGGTCACATGGCCCACCCCGAGGCGTGTCGAGGGGAAGAGGAGACCCGTCACGGTCGTGCCCGCCGTGGTGAGGAGAAAGACGGCGGTGAGCCCCGCCGCCTGCTTCGAACGCAGCATGTCCCGGAGGACAAGCGCACCGCTCGCGAGTCCGATCAGGCTCACGACCACATGCACGGTCGTCAAGGTCGACAACGACATACCGAGTACCACGACACACTCCCGTTGCAGTGGGCTGCCGACCCTGTCGGCATCAGCCCTTTCTGGTGATGATCACTTCGAGATATTCGCTGGGGACGACCACGGTGCCGTCCCGGGCGGTGTTGAACCTGTCGAGCAGCGCCCGGATGTCCTTCTCGAGCGCCACGCGGGCCTCGGGATCGATCGCCGCGAAGGCCTTCAGGACCGGTCCGTAGTAGCCGCGGAAGATTTCCAGCCAATGGTCGGGCGACTTGTAGCGGAAGACGAAGTGCCGGCTTTCCGCGACGACGACCGCCTCGGCGCCGAACAGCGCCTCGAGGTGGGCCCTGGTGCCCCACAGCGCCGGCGACTTCACGCCGGGCGCCGGCGGCACGTACTTGCCGATGGTCTTGAAGAGCTGGCCGATGAAGCTCTCCGGTGTCCAGTTGGCGAGGCCGATCTTTCCGCCGGGGCGGCAGACGCGCAGCAGTTCCTTCGCCGCCTGCTCCTGGTTGGGCGTGAACATGACGCCGAAGGTCGAGAGCACGACGTCGAAGCTGCCATCGTCGAAGGGCAGGGCCTCGGCGTCGGCTTCCTTGAACGTCACCGCCAGGTGATCGGCGTTGGCGCGCGCGCGCCCGCGCTCGAGAAGCGCCGCGACATAGTCGGTCGACACGACATCGGCGAAGCGCCGCGCGGCGGCCAGCGTCGCATTGCCGTTGCCGGCGGCGACGTCGAGGACGCGCTGGTTGCTGCGCAGGTCGATGGCCTCGCAGAGGCTTTCGCCCACGATCTGCAAGGTGGTGCCGACGACGGCGTAGTCGCCGGAACTCCAGGCGGCCTGCTGGCGGCCCTTGATCGTGGTGAGGTCGATGGTGGCGGGAATGGCTGTCTGGACGTTCATGACTGTTCCTCGCTGTCTGTTGTCGTCTCGCGGGTCTGCCGCGTGACGGGCCGTATCTAGGCCTTGCTGCGGCGGCTGCGAATGACCGGGAATCCGCCGTGCTTGACACGGCGTCCGCAATTCCTAGGGTCCCGCCACAGCGGGGACACAATGGCAGCCGACGCCTTATCCGATGTGCTTCGAACCGTGCGACTGACCGGCGCGACGTTCTTCGACGTCGTGGCAAGGAACCCGTGGGTGGCCGAGCAGCCGACCCGGGAGATGGTCCTGCCCAAGATCCTGCCCGGCGCCGAGCATCTGATCTCGTATCACGTGGTGACGGAGGGCCGTTGCTACGCCGGCATCATCGGCGAGGAGCCGATCGCGGTCGATGCCGGCGAAGTCGTCGTCTTCACGCGGGGCGATGCGCATGTCATGTCGAGCCATCCCGGCATGCGCGCCCAGCCTGTCACGCAGGACGAGATCGATTTCGCAACGGCCGGGGCCTTGCCGTTTTTCCGCCACGTCGGCGACCAGGGGCCGGTCTCGGTCAAGCTCGTCTGCGGCTTCCTCGCCTGCGATGCCCGCCCGTTCAATCCGCTGCTCGACCACCTGCCGCCGGTCATCAAGGCGGGAAACCCGCAAGGCGGCGATGCCAACTGGCTTGGCCAGTTCATCCGCCTGGCGCAGAGCGAATCGGCGGACAAGCGCGCCGGCGGCGAAGGCGTGCTCGCCAAGCTGAGCGAGCTGATGTTCATCGAAGTGGTTCGCCAGTACCTGGAGGCCCTGCCGCCGGAGCAGGCCGGGTGGCTGGCGGGGCTGCGCGACCCGTTCGTTGGCAAGGCCCTGTCGCTGATGCACGGCAAGCCGGCGCACGACTGGTCGATCGAGGAACTGGCCAGGGAGGTGGCGCTGTCGCGCTCGGTGCTGGCCGAGCGTTTCGCCGATCTCGTCGGCATGCCGCCGATGCACTATCTCGCCAAATGGCGGATGCAGATCGCAGCCGGCCTGCTGAGCGTCGGCAACACCAACATCGCATCCGTCGCCGCCTCGATCGGCTACGGCTCCGAGGCGGCCTTCAGCCGTGCCTTCAAGAAGACGGTCGGCATGCCACCCTCCGCCTGGCGCCAACGTTCCGCGCCCAACTGATATGGGCGCGGGACATTCGCACGGCCCGCCGGCGGGGACGACGGCGGGGGGACGGCACAAGTCGAGACTGCAATGGGCGCTGGGACTGACGGCATCGTTCGTGGGTGTCGAAGTCGTGGGCGGCCTGCTGACGGGCAGCCTGGCGCTGCTGGCGGACGCGGCCCACATGCTGACCGATGTCGCGGGCCTGGCGCTGGCGTTGCTCGCCATCCGCTTCGCCGAGCGGCCGGCGACGCCTGCCAAGACCTACGGCTACGTGCGCATGGAGGTGCTGTCGGCGCTGGCCAACGCCGTCGTCCTGCTGCTGCTCACGGTCTATATCCTCTATGAGGCCTGGCAGCGCTTTCGCGATCCGCCCGAGATCCTGAGCGGCCCGATGCTCGCCGTCGCGGTGGCGGGCCTCGTCGTCAACCTGATCAGCATGAAGCTCCTGATGGCGGGCGCGTCGGAGAGCCTGAACGTGAAGGGCGCGTACTTCGAGGCGCTGGGCGACATGCTGGGGTCGCTGGGCGTCATCGCCGCCGCGCTGATCGTGATGTTCACCGGCTGGACGCTGGCCGATCCGGTGGTGGGCGCCGGCATCGGCCTCTTCATCGTGCCCCGGACCTGGATATTGCTGAAGCAGGCGATCCATATCCTGATGGAGGGCACGCCGCCCGAAGTCGACCTCGTGCTGCTGGAAAAGCGGCTGCTCGGGATCGAGGGCGTCACCGCCGTCCACGATCTGCACGTCTGGACCATCACGTCGGGCCTCGACGCCATGAGCTGCCATCTCGTGATCGACGACATGGCGCGCGCGCGGGCGACGCTGGCTGCCGCCTGCGAGGCGCTGCATGAAGATTTCGGCCTCACCCACACGACCATCCAGATCGAGGACCAGGGCTTGCGCGACAATGAGGCGGCGAGGCCGATATGACGAAATCCGTGACGATCTACGGCATCAGGAATTGCGACACGATGAAGAAGGCGCGCGCCTGGCTCGACGGGCATGGCGTCGCCTATGCCTTCCACGACTACAAGACCGGGGGCATCGAGAAGAGCGTCCTTCAGGGATGGGCCAAGGCGGCGGGCTGGGAGACGCTGCTCAACCGCGCCGGCACGACCTTCCGCAAGCTGCCGGAAGCCGACAAGGCCGGCATCACCGAGGCCCGGGCGATCGCGCTGATGATCGCCCAGCCCGCGATGATCAAGCGTCCGGTCCTGGCGGTGGGCGGACGCCTGATCGTGGGCTTCAGGCCTGAGGTTTATGCTCAATACTTTGGATAATTGTTCAATAAAAACAACGTAATAAAGTAGTTTCTTGACAATTTTAATTAATTGTCAGAAGGTATGCTCAAACGTCCGTCGGGCGACCAAGAATATTATTTCGAACGGCCTGAACCGGCCCATTTCCCCTCAGAGGTTCGCACCATGAAGACCAAGTTCGCGTCCATCCTCCTGATTCCCATGGCCCTGTCCCTGTCCGCCTGCGGCGAGACGTGGGGCGAGCGTGCCCTTACCGGCGGCGGCATCGGCGCCGGCACCGGCCTCGCGATCGGCGCCCTCGCCGGCTGGCCTCTCGTCGGCCCGGCCCTGGTGGGCGCCGCGGTGGGCGCGGGCATCGGCGCGGCGACGGCGCCGGAAAAGGGCAGCAGCAAGTAGGCCACGCGCAGAGGGCGTCCGGCAGCGCGCCTGACGCCCCTCTGGCTATCCTCGTTTAGCTAACCCAGCAGCAGTCGAAGCTTGCGGTCGAAGACGCCGAGCACGTCTTCGAGCGAATCGCCGTGCGCGAGCTTGCGCGGCCCGTTGTAGACCACGTAGCCGCCCTGGGCGCCATTGGGCACCTTGGCAATGGCGAACAGGGGCTGCTCCGAGGTGTGGCGGAAGATCGAGAAGATCGCCATGCCGGGCCGGAAGTCGATGGCATAGTCCCGCCACTCGCCCGAGGCCACCCGCATGCTGTAGAGGCCGAGCAGGCGGGACAATTCCCGACGATCGAATGAGACAATCCGACGCCGGGCCCGTTGGTCGGCCAAACGGTAGAGATTGCTCATGCGGTCGCGACTTGAATCATGTCGTTGGGCCGAATTCTTACAGAAGCGCAGGGGCCGGTAAAGCGCCTGAAACGGACCCCCAAATCACCCTGGGCCGAGGTTTGCCAAAGTCAGGGTGGGGGGCTATGAACCGCCGCTGAAGCTGTTGATATTTCGCGATAATCTTGAATCTTGCTTGGGAGCCACGTGTGTCCGACTCCGCCGCCTTTCAGGAAGTTGACGAGGCCGTCCGCAAGGATGAACTCAGGGAATGGTGGGACCGTTGGGGCACCTGGGTGGTGGCCGGTGCCGTCGCCGTGGTCGTCGCGGTGGCGGGCATGGTGGGCTGGCGCCAGTACGATGCCGGCCAACGCGCCGTGGCCAGCGTTGCCTACTCCACAGCCCTGGCCAGGATCGCGACCGACATGCCGGCGGCCCGCGCCGAGCTCGAGAAGCAGGCGGCGGAGGCGCGCGAGCCCTATCGTTCACTGGCCGCCCTGATCGCCGCGCAGCTGCGCGACACCCTGGACGAGCAGGTCACGGCGCTGGCCGCCGTCGGGCCCAGGCTGTCGGGCCCCGAACTCGCCGACCTTGCCACGGTGATCACGGCCCTGAAGAGCGTCGATACGCCCAGGGCCGACGAAATGGCGGCCCGGCTGGACTCCCTGGCCGGCCCCGACCGGCCGTTCAGGATCAGCGTCCGCGAGGTCCAGGCGCTGGCCGCCGCCCGCAAGGGCGACGCCAAGCGGGCCCGCGAACTGTGGGGCGAGATCGCCAAGGATCCCGGCACGCCCCAGGGCGCCGCGCAGCGCGCGTCGGCGATGCTCAATCTCTACGCCGCCACAGAGGCCAAGTAGGATGGGGCCAAGTAGGATGGGGCGAAGCAGGATCATGTCGGGCGTATCGCGCGTGAGTGACCCCATGAGTGGTTTGTGGCGTGTCCTTCTTGCCGGCGGCATGCTCGCCGTCTCGCTGACCGGATGTGAGTCGGTGGCCGGCGCCTTCGACAGCATGTTCGGCAGCTCCAAGGTTCCGCTGCCGGGCGAGCGCGTGGCGGTGTTCGCCAACCGCAGCGAACTCGAGCCCGACAAGGAGATGGCGGGCGTCCAGATCGTGCTTCCGGCGCCGGTCGTCAACGACTCCTGGCCGCAGTCCGGCGGCTTCGCCAACTATGCCATGCAGCATCTCGCGGTCAGCGACTCGCCGCAGATCATTTGGACCGCCGACGTGGGCTCCGGTTCGTCGTCGTCGCGCATTCTCACCACGCCGCCGATCATGGCCGACGGCAAGGTGTTCGTGAAGGATGCCCAAAGCACCGTCTCGGCATTCGACGCCGATACCGGCAAGCTGGTCTGGCGGGTGACGCTGGCGCCGGAAAAGGCGCGCGACACCGACGAGTTCGGCGGCGGCCTCTCCTACTATGGCGGGCGGCTGTTCGTGACGACGGGATTTGCCAGCGTCTTTTCGCTCGATCCGGCCGACGGCAAGGAGATCTGGAACTCCTCGGTGAGCGCGCCGGTGCGCGGCGCGCCGCTGGTGTTCGGCGACCGTGTCTTCGCCATCAGCATCGACAACAAGATCCAGGCCCTGGCCGCCGTCGACGGCTCGGACCTCTGGCAATACACCGCCTTGCAGGAAGTCGCGGGCTTTGTCGGCGGCACCAGCCCGGCCGGTTCCGGCGAATACGTCGTGGCGCCCTTCAGCTCGGGCGAACTGGTCGGCCTGCGGCTCGACAACGGCCGGCCGGTCTGGAACGAATCGCTGATCGGCCCGCGCGGCGAGGCCCGCGCCTTCGGCAATCTCGCCGACATCCGCGGTCGTCCGGTGATCGACCGCGGCGTCGTCGTGGCCATGGGCTCGGCCGGTCAGCTCACCGCCGTCGAACTGCGCAGCGGCCAGCGGGTCTGGGAACGCGGGATCGGCGGCAGCCAGACGCCGTGGCCGGCCGGCCGCTTCCTGTTCGTCATCAGCGGCAATGCCGATATCGTCGCCCTCGGTCGCGACAACGGCAAGATCAGGTGGGTGACGCCGCTCACGCAGTATCGGGACGAAAAGCGCCGCAAGCCGGTGCTGTGGGGCGGGCCGGTGCTGGCCGGCGACCGCCTGCTCGTCGCCGGCACGCTGGGTGAGCTGCTCGCCGTCTCGCCCTACACCGGAGAAATCCTGGGCAAGCTCGATGTGCGCGATCCGGTCCGGCTGGCGCCGATCGTGGCCAATCGCACCATCTACGTCTTGACCGACTCAGGCCGGCTCATTGCCCTCCGCTGACGACAAGCCCCTCTCGCGGGTGGCCCCCGCCCGAGTAGCCCCCGCCCGAGTAGCCATCGTCGGCCGGCCCAACGTCGGCAAATCGACCCTGTTCAACCGGCTGGTCGGGCGCCGCCATGCGCTGGTCGACGACCAGCCCGGCGTGACGCGCGACATCCGCGAGGCGCCGGCGCAGTTGGGCGATCTCGCCTTCACGCTGCTCGACACCGCCGGCTGGGAAACCGCGGGCGGCGAGGTGCTGGAGGCGCGCATGCGGCGTTTCACCGAGCGCGCGGTGGAAGCCTCCGACGTCGTGCTGTTCCTGATCGATGCCCGCGCCGGCGTCCTGCCGCTCGACGAGGCCTTTGCCAACTGGCTGCGCAAGCGCGCCGCCAAGGTGATCCTGGTCGCCAACAAGTGCGAAGGCCGCGCCGGCCAGAACGGCCTGGCGGAAGCGCATGGCCTGGGGCTGGGCGAGCCGATCCCGGTCTCGGCCGAGCACGGCGAGGGGCTGAGCGACCTGCACGAGGCGCTGGCGCGGCATGTGACGCCGATGGCCCTGGAAGACGAGGACGCCGAGGCCGTCGATCCCGGCAAGCGGCCGATGCTGCTCACCATCGTCGGCCGTCCCAACGTCGGCAAGTCGACCTTGCTCAACCGGCTGGTCGGCGAGGAGCGCGTGCTGACCGGCCCCGAGGCCGGCATCACCCGCGATTCGATCCGCGTCGAATGGGAGTGGCGCGGCCGGAAGATACGCCTGGTCGACACCGCCGGCATGCGGCGGCGCAGCCGCATCGACAAGCGCCTGGAGGCGGCCTCCGTGGCCGATACGCTCGACGCCATTCGCCTCGCCGATGTCGTGGTTGTGGTCCTCGATGCCGGCGACATGCTGGAGAAGCAGGACCTCGCCGTCGCCGGCCGCGTGATCGAGGAAGGCCGCGCCCTGGTGATCGCCGTCAACAAGACCGATCTGCTGGCCGACGACCAGGCCAAGTCGACCAAGGCGTGGAAGAAGCTGCGCGACCGGCTGGAATCCTCCTTCGCCCAGGTGAAGGACGTGCCGATCGTGGGCTTCTCGGCGCTCACCGGCCGCGGCGTCGAGCGGCTGATGCCCAAGGTGTTCGAGACCTACGACATCTGGAACAAGCGCCTGACGACACCGATCCTCAATCGCTGGCTGCGCGAGATGGAAACGCTGCATCCACCGCCGCTCGCCAAGGGCCGGCGCATCAGGCTGCGCTTCATGACCCAGACCAAGATCCGCCCGCCGACCTACATGATCTCGGTCAGCCAGCCCGACGAGCTCGGCGACGACTACCTGCGCTTCCTGATCAACCGGCTGCGCGACGATTTCAGCATGCCGGGCGTGCCGATCCGCGTCACCATGCGCAAACCCGACAATCCGTTTGCAAGCCGGGCCAAGCCGCAACGCTGACGAGGCGTGGCCGGCGGGCTAAACGCACTCGATCCTGCGATCGCGCAGCTTTTCGTGGACGACGACGTGTGGGCGGTGATCGTCATAAAGGAATGCTTGGAGGCTCGTTCACTCGCCATCTTGGCGGAGATTCTCCAGTTGAGCCTTTGGATTCCAATCAGGTGGGCGCGGAATCCCTATGCCGGCCCACGGCATTCCGCGGTTGATCCATCCTTGCCGCCATTCCTTGAAGCTGATCCCTTTGTCGTCGTCGTGGTAACCAAACTCGAAGCCGCAAGAAGGGCAGCTTTCGTGTGACGCGCCTCCGTCCGCATGACGAGGTTCGTTATGGAGGCCAGGGAAGCCGCAGATAGGACAGGTAGCAGATAGGACAGGTAAAGGTAGTCGCATGTTTCAACCGCACCCTCACGGCAAAAGTGTTCCCGGTTGCCGATCTAAGTATGTGGGACAGGTCGGCTTGAAGAACGTTCCCGTAGGCTTCAGGTCATCCTTGGTTAACCGTCCCCACTCCTTACTCGCCGTTGGAAATGCCCGCCCACCAAGTAGGGTCGATCTTCATGCGCTCGGCTAACTCGCGAATTTTCCGGCGAACATCCTTTGGCACAGGCTTGCTCTCCTCTTTGATAATTCCGCAGAGAGTTTCAAAGGCCACCCCATATTCACCGGCAGCCAAAAACTCCCGAACCTCGGAAACCTCAGACGGAGCGAGACTTGTCATTGCTGCCAGGAGCTGAGTCAGGTCTTCCTCAAGTTTTCTGTAGTCGAAGGTCATGGATTTCTTGGAATGTTGGTTGGAAAGCCCGTGATGATGCCGCTTCCCTCTTTGGGACTTCCGATGACCACTTTGATTTCGACACCGTCTCGGCTGCCTGTAACAACCGTCCGACCGCCGCGTCCAGGTGAAAAGATTGAGGTAGGGCTTGTCGCAACGTCGGAAATTGCGTGCATTATGCGGTCAGCGGACCAGCTCTGTGGGAAGGGGGACTTGCCAGGTGTGCCCGGGAACAAATGCCCACCGCCCGTTGCATCTCCCGCCAAGATATGTGTCGTACGTTGAGGATTTGCCAAGTTGACGAATGTTGTTTCAGTTTTTGCAGCCTTCAACGCGTCGGCTGCTCCAATAGCGCCTATGGCGCCGAGCTTCCACGCCCCGGCATCGCTGACCAAGCCTAATCCGGCCGCGCCGAGAGAAATCCCCGCCCCGACATAGTCACCACGGGCGGCAGAGACTCCGGCATCCGCCAGGGCGAAGACCGAACCGCAGACCGACGGGCAGAAAGACCCGACCGTCAATCCGGCCTGTATGGCGTTCAGTGCCGCGAGGCCCTCCGGATCGAGCAGGTTGAGCGGATCGTTGTAAGCGTAGGCGTAGAGGTTGGCGCCGCCCTGGTAGCCGACGGGATCGGGCTGGGTAAACCTGCCCCAGTCGGGCGAGTAGTGCCGGGCGCGATAGTAGTAGAGGCCGGATTCCGGGTCGACCCGCTGCCCGGTATAGCCGAAGGGAGCGGGCGGCGTGGCGGTGCCGCCGAACAGCTGATAGCCGGCTTTCGTGATTGATCCGCTCGAGGAGTCGACGGCAGCGATGACGGAGCCCAGCGGATCGGGCAGCAGGGTGTCGCGGGTCGCCGCGGCGACGTTCATCTGGCCCAGCACGGCATTGGGGCCGGGCCCGTAGGCGTACCAGCGCAGGATGGCGCCACTGCTGCCGTCGTAGTCCAGCAGCTCGCGATTGTCGGTGTCGGTGATGAAGATCGTGGTGGCGCCGCCCACCGTCTTCGACTTGCGCCGGCCCTGGGCATCAAAGGCGTAGGTGGCGGCGTTGGCGGAGACCAGCCGGTTCTCGGCGTCGTAGCCGTAGGTATAGGTCGAGTCCGAGGTGAGGTTGCCGTTGGCGTTGTAGGAGGGCGTGATCCCGCCGACAGCGGTATATTTGGTTGAGCGCGTTGGTGGTGTAGTTGGTCGTGCTCGCACCCGACGGGTAGCTGAGCCAGGTGTTGTCGGAGACGGACTGACCGATCCGCTGGTTCACGGCGTTGTAGGTGTGGCCGAAGGTGACCAGTGGGCCGGGCGAGGGTGCCATGGCGGCCGGTGCCGGGTCCCAGACAGCGCCGGTCAGGCGGTTGAGCGCGTCGTAAGTGTAGCTGGTCGTGTAGGCCGTCGTGCTGCCCCGATCCGGGGAATCTGCTATTCTAGTAGAAGTCAGAAGGGATGAATGCCGTGAACCACGACCGCATCGTTCTCGATCCTGCGATCCTTGCCGGCAAGCCGGTAATCAAGGGCACTCGTCTGTCGGTCGAGTTCATCATCGGCCTGCTCGCCGATGGTTGGAGCGAGGCCGCGATCGTGGAGAACTATCCTGGCATGGCTCATGACGACGTGTTGGCGTGCCTGGCCTACGCGCGCGACAGGTTGAGGGACGAACGCATCTATCCCAGCGCCGCGTGACGATGCGCTGGCTGTGCGACGAGAACATCCCGCGCAATCTCGTTCAGGGACTTCGCCGGCGCGGTCATGACGTGGTCTGGATCAGGGAAACGTTGCCTGGCATTACCGACGCCGAGGTGCTGGGGCTTGCCGTTCGTGAGCGGCGCATCTGCCTGACATTCGACAAGGATTTCGGTGAGTTGGCGGCCGCGGCGGTGCTGCCGCCCGATTGTGGCGTCCTGCTCCTGCGGGTTCAGCCCCGGCCGTCGCTCGAGTCTTCGACGGAAATCGCCGCTGCCATCGATGCGCGTGCCGATTGGGCGGGCCATTTTTCAGTGCTGGAGCCCGGCCGGGTCAGGATGCGGCCTCTTGGTCGCGGCCGTTGAGACTCACGGCGGGCGCTAAAAGCGGAATGCGGGTCAAGCAAGCAGGTAGCGCCCGCCTTCGTGCCGCCACTCTCACTCGCAAGGAATGGGCCTACGCGTCCGCATCTGCCGGCAAAATGCTGGCACATGCCGGCGCAGGCCGAGTTGCAAGTTCAGCAGGTTTTGGTAGGGTATTTTTGCTAGTTTGCGGCACTTCGCGCCCGGCCCCGAAAGGCCGGGCGTTTTGCGTCAGGGCGGCGCGCTCTCTGCTCCGACGTCGATCCTGACCTGCCGAAAAGCGTATAGCTGTTGCATTTTATTCGATTCACGGCCGTTGGAGAGCAACGGTCACGTCATCTGGCGTCGGAATGCGGCTTCCTGGACAGGTCCGACGATTCGACCTCGGACCGAATCACACGCGGCGCTGTCCGGAAATGCCGGGGCAAGCGGTTGGCGCCGCATGCGAATCCGGCGTCGGCCGGGTGAATTTACGGACACCTGGCGGGATGGATTCGGGACAACTCGTGTTCGGAAAATCGCCTGCCGGCGGCACGGCACCGCGATTCGGGGCGGCGCCGGAGCGGCATCGGCGTCGTGCCGCGAGATTCGGCAAGTCGTTGATGTCGGCCGCTGCGTCGCGCCTGGCGGCACACGCTCCGGCACACCTGGCGGAGTTTTGCGGCACATTCCGTGTGCCGCGGCATGGTCCACGCTAGCGCCGCAGCGCCTCGTCGCCGGCCACCCATTCGCCGTTCAGCGTGCAAGAGGGCAGGGCGAGGCGGATCAGCCCCTCGGCATGGGCTTCGAGCGGCGGCAGCGTCGCCTGGTCCTCGCCGGGGAAGGCCTCGCGGCGCAGGGCGGTGGGCATCGGGCCGGGATTGTAGAGATTGGCCCGCACCTGGGTGTGGGCCACTTCGGCGGCGTAGACTCCGACCAGCATGTCGAGGGCGGCCTTGCTGGCGGCGTAGGCGCTCCAGTAGGGCACGACCCGGCGCGCGACGCCCGAGGTGACGAAGATGGCGCGGCCGGCGTCCGAGGCGCGCAGCAGCGGGTCCATCGAGCGGATCAGCCGCCAGTTGGCGGTGACGTTCACCGCCATCACCCGTTCGAAGAGCTTGGGATCGATGTGGCCGATCGGCGAGAGCGCGCCCAGCACGGCGGCATTGCCCAGCAGCACGTCGAGCCGGCCGAAGCGCTCGTGCAGCGCGGCGCCCAGGCGATCGAGGCCCGGACTGTCGGTGACGTCGAGTGGCACCAGCGTGGCCTGGCCGCCCAGCGCCTTGATCTTGTCGTCCATCTCCTCGAGGCCGCCGACGGTGCGGGCGACGAGGACGCAGTGGGCGCCCTCGCGGGCGAAGGCCAGCGCCGCGGCGGCGCCCAGGCCACGCGAGGCGCCGGTGATCAGCGCAAGACGGCCGGCGAGCCTCATGGACCCTAGGCGGTTTCGGCGAGGAAGGAGAGCTGGCGGTCTTCGATGCCGACCTGGTCGTCGAGCGGGATCGGATAGTCGCCGGTGAAGCAGGCGTCGCAGAAGGCGGGCTGCTTGGGATCGCGGCCGCCGGGCAGGCCCATGGCGCGGTAGAGACCGTCGATCGAGATGAAGGCCAGCGAATCGACGCCGATGAACTTGGCCATGCCGGCGACGTCGTAGTGCGAGGCGAGCAGCTTGTCGCGCTCGGGCGTGTCGATGCCGTAGAAGCACGGGTTGGTGGTCGGCGGGGCGGCGATGCGCATGTGGACTTCGCGGGCGCCGGCCTGCTTCACCATCTCGACGATCTTCTTCGAGGTCGTGCCGCGCACGATCGAATCGTCGACCAGGATGACGCGCTTGCCCTGGATCAGGGCGCGGTTGGCGTTGTGCTTGAGGCGCACGCCAAGATGGCGGATGTGGTCGGCCGGCTCGATGAAGGTGCGCCCGACATAGTGGTTGCGGATGATGCCGAGCTCGAACGGCAGGCCGGAGCCGTGGGCATAGCCGATCGCCGCAGGCACGCCCGAGTCGGGCACGGGCACGATGACGTCGGCCGGCACCGGGCTTTCCCTGGCCAGTTCCATGCCGATGCGCTTGCGCGCCTCGTAGACGCCGACGCCCTCGAGGCGCGAGTCGGGGCGGGCGAAGTAGATGTGCTCGAAGACGCAGAAGCGCCGGGGCTGCTTGGTGAAGGGCTTGATCGAGCGCGGGCCGTTGCCGTCGATGATGACGATCTCGCCGGGCTCGACGTCGCGCTCGAAGCGGGCGCCGATGATGTCGAGCGCACAGGTCTCCGAGGTCAGGATCCAGGAATCCTCGAGCTTGCCCAGGACGAGCGGCCGCACGCCCAAGGGATCGCGCACGCCGATCAGCGCCTCGTTGGTCAGCAGCAGCAGCGAGTAGGCGCCCTTGACCTTGCCCAGCGCGTCGATCAGCCGGTCCTGCACCGTCGAATAGTCGGAGCGGGCGATCAGGTGGTTGATGACCTCGGTGTCGGTGGTCGACTGGAACAGGCAGCCGATGCGCACCAACTCCTTGCGCAGCAGGTAGGCGTTGGTGAGGTTGCCGTTGTGGGCCAGTGCCAGGCCGCCGAAGTCGAAGTCGGCGAAGATCGGCTGGATGTTGCGGTCCGACGCGCCGCCAGTGGTGGCGTAGCGGGTATGGCCAATCGCCGAATAGCCTTTCAGGCGGGCCATGACGGACTGCTCGCCGAAGATTTCGCCGACCAGGCCGGGGGCGCGGTGGTCGTGGAAGTGGCGGCCGTCGAAGGTGACGATGCCCGCCGCCTCCTGGCCGCGGTGCTGCAGGGCGTGCAGGCCGAGCGCGGCATGGGCGGAAGCGTCGGATGTCCCGTAGATGCCGAACAACGCACATTCCTCGTGAAACTTGTCGAGGTCGTGGTTGGGGCGCTTCGGTGTGTCTGGCACGGCGGGGTTATATCTGGGACCTGCCGGCCGCGCCATCAAGGATAACTCCCTTCGGGCACAACTTACTGCGGCGGTTTGGTATCTTCCGTGGGCGTCGTCGGTGCGGCGGCCGGCGACGGCGGGGCAGCCGTTCCGCCCGCCGTGTCCATGCCCGGCCGCTGGAGGCGGGTCCGGAAGCCCGGCGGCAGGTGGGGTTCGACGAAAGTGGCCATTTCCCTGACCATCGGGAAGGTCGCCGCCCCCTCGACCGCCGGCGGCAGGGTGCGGGGTCCGAGATAGCCATAGAACAGGAAGGCCACGCCGACCGCGACCCAGGCGCACAGGACGCCAAAACCGGCCCCCAGGATGCGGTCGGGCTTGCCCAGCGGGCTCGACTTGATCGAGCGCGACAGGGCATTGGTCAGCATCACCAGCACGATCAGGGCGGCGACGAAGACCGCCAGCATGGAGATGAAGTAGGCGAGCTCGGTGCTGCCGACGATCTGCTCGACCTCGGGCTGGATCACCTTGGAGAACCGCCAGGCGAGCCAGCCGGCGCCGATCCACGAGCCGATGAACAGGATGGCATGGGCGAACCCGCTCGACATGCCGATGGCCGCCCCAAACACGGCCACGGCAATGACGGCGACGTCGAAAACGGTGATTCCAAGCTGTTCCATTCGACCCCGTACGCCCCGTTACCTGCCCGTGACCTAGTCCCGCCGCCGGTCCGAAGCACCCTCGCGCCGCGGACGCTTGGGGGCCCGGTCGGCCGGTTGGAAGCGAGCCACAAGGTCGGTCAGATGCTCGATTTCGTCAATGGCGATGGCCTCCGGCGCGCGTCCCGCAGGCGCCGAGCCGGGCCGGCCGCGCGGCACCAGGGCGCTGCGGAAGCCGAGCTTGGCCGCCTCGCGCAGGCGCGCCTCGCGCTGTCCGACTGGGCGGACCTCGCCGCCCAGGCCAATCTCGCCGAACACCACCATCTCGGGCGGAACCGGCTCGTCGGCCAGCGAGGAGACGACGGCGGCGGCGACGGCGAGGTCGGCGGCCGGTTCGCCGATCTTGAGGCCGCCGGCGACGTTGAGATAGACGTCGTTGGCGCCGATGGCGACGCCGCAGCGCGCCTCGAGCACGGCCAGCACCATGGCGAGCCGGTTGGAATCCCAGCCGACCACGGCATGGCGCGGCGTGCCGAAGGAGGAGGGCGACACCAGCGCCTGGATCTCGACCAGCAGCGGCCGGGTGCCCTCGATGCCGGCGAAGACGCAGGCGCCCGAGACGTTGCCGCGGCGTTCGCCCAGGAACAGCGCCGACGGGTTGGCGACGTCGGAGAGGCCGCGGTCGGACATCTCGAACACGCCGATCTCGTCGGTCGGGCCGAAGCGGTTCTTGACGGTGCGCAGGATGCGGAACTGATGGCCGCGCTCGCCCTCGAAATAGAGCACCGTGTCGACCATGTGCTCGAGCACGCGCGGGCCGGCGATGGCGCCGTCCTTGGTGACGTGGCCGACC